>DATCJA010000022.1:0-102496 GCA_036507475.1 Vicinamibacterales bacterium | reverse complement strand
TGGTGGAGGCGGCGGGAGTCGAACCCGCGTCCGAAAGCACGTCCCCGCAGGACTCTACATGCGTGTCCGCTTCCGAAATCTCATGCCCGGCGTGAGGAAGCGGCCAAAAACCGCCAGGCACCAGACCCGGTAAATTCTCACGACCAGACGCCGAGCCGCCATCTGGTCGCCAGCCTGTTTAATGGCGCCTGGCCCCCAACCACCAGGCGAGGTCAGGGCAGACGTCACTGCTTATTAAGCAGCGAGTGCGTACTGAGAATCCGCAGTTAACGGATGTTCCATCGGTTTAACGAGTCAATGGAGCTCGGCATGCATCCCGCGATTCTGTACCCCCGTCGAAACCAAATTCGCCCCCAAATGGCCGGTTCAGACGCGACGTCCCCAATTGTACGCGATCGTGCCGGGACCGATCCGCCGGACGCAGCTGGACCGCCGGGAGGCCGCGTCGCGTGCTTGATCTTGCGTAGATGGCGTGTTGAAATCCTGTGCGGGAGTTCACGTCAGCAGATGATCTGTGGCTTTCAGAAGCGCATCGCAGCTTTCCTGGTGATTGGGGTCGCCCTCACTACGGTCTCGAGCGCGGCCGCACAGGTCCGCGCCGGACTGCCTCGCACGGCTGACGGCAGGCCCGACCTGCAGGGAATCTGGCAGGTGCGCAACCGTTCGGCATACGACCTCGAGGACCACGCGGCGCGTCACGGCATGCCAGCCGGACGCAGTGTCGTCGAGGGAGGGACCATTCCGTATCAGCCGTGGGCCGCGGCGAAAAAGCTCGACAACTTCGCGAACCGCGCCACGGCCGATCCGCTCGCCGAGTGTTACATGCCTGGTGTACCGCGGATCATGTATATGGAGTTTCCGTTCCAGATTTTTCAGACGCGCGATCACGTCGCGATACTGTTCGAATGGCAACAGATTTACCGTCTCATCTATACGAACGGTAGCCGGCCGCCCGAGGGGATCCCCTTCTGGATGGGCGACTCACGCGGGCGCTGGGAAGGCGACAGCCTGATCGTCGACGTGACGAACCACAACGACCGCACCTGGCTCGACATGGCCGGCAACTTCCATAGCGACGCGCTGCGTGTGACTGAGCGTTACACAATGGTGGACGCCGACACCCTCGACTATGAAGCGACGATCGAGGACGCCAAGGTCTTCACGCGCCCCTGGAAGATCCGGATCCCGTTGCACCGCCAGAAAGACATGGCGCGCGTACTCGAGTATCAATGCCGCGCGGAGCTCGAAGAGGCACGAGGTGATTTCGAGCCCGAGCCACGCACTTGGTACCGGCAGGCGCCTTCGGCGGCTGCCGGCGGTCAGGAGGTGCCTCGCGAGTCCCAGGCTCCGCCGGTCACCATCGCCCAGCCCGCCGCGGCCGTTCGACCGGGCTCGGGGCAGGCCCTTCGACCAGGCTCAGGGCAAGCCCGTGTGCCCAATCTGAACGGGTTCTATCAGGCCGACGCCGGCGGGGCCAACTGGGGCTTCGAGCCGCACAACGAGCCATTCACACCGGGCGGTCGCGGTGTCCTCGTGGATCTGCCCACGCTGCCGTATCAGCCCTGGGCCGTGGAGGAAAAGCGAACCCGGAATCTCCCCGAGCGCGGGTATGACGATCCCACGGCGCACTGCTTCGTCGGCGGCGTGCCGCGGGCGATTTACGTGCCGTCGCCGTTCCATATTCTGCAGACGCCAACGCACGTCGTCATTCTGCACGAACGGATGTCGTGGCGGATTATCCCACTCGGCAGCCACGCGCCTCTGCCGGATACGATCCGCCTCTGGATGGGCGATTCCGTCGGTCGCTGGGACGGTGACAGGCTCGTCGTCGAAACGAGGAACTTGAACGGGAAGGCGTGGTTGAACGAGGTGGGCGACGTCATCAGCTATGCCGCGACGATAGTGGAGCGATTCACGCCAACCGAGTCCAACACGATGCGGTACGAGGCCACCGTGACCGATCCGGTCGTGTACACGCGGTCGTGGACGATTGCCATGCCGCTGCGGCGCGACCCGAAGGGTGAGCTGCTCGAGGTCGCATGTCTGGAAGACAATCAGGATTTGCAGCATCTGAAGGAGATTCGGGACGCGGCGCGGGCCCGAGGAGCGGCGAGCGGAGGGCGATGATGACGGTGCGACGGCGTATGGGGGCCAGGGTGCAAGGGTGGAGCGGTGCGATCGTGCGTTCGGTGTTCGGCCTGGCGATGTTGATGGTTGTGGACCTGCCGGCGCGAGCGCATCATTCCTTTTCGGCGGAGTTCGACATCAACAAGCCGATCAAGCTCACGGGGACGATTACCGAAGTGCGGTGGTCGAATCCACACTCCTGGATCTACATCGATGTGAAGGACGACAGCGGCAAGGTGGTGAACTGGGCGTTCGAGATGCAGCCGGCGAATGCTTTGTACCGGCGCGGCTGGCGCCCGGCGGATGTTGCCGCGGGCACGGTCGTCACGGTCGAGGGGTGGGCTTCGCGCAGCGGAAGTCCCACGGCCAATACGAACACGGTTATGCTCTCCGATGGCCGACGGCTGTTCGCCGGGGCCCCGCCGGCTGAAGGTGGCGCCCGCTGATACTTGTTGAGCTTTGCCCGCAACGCGGTCTATAGTGACCGCCGCGAGCGGCTTGGTCCGTTGGGGCTTTTTTCTTCCATTCAGGAACACTCACATACAACAAGGGGAGAGCGATGCGAAAGACACTTGTACTGTCCGCTGTAATCGTGCTGTCTGCGGTGCTGATGACTCCTGCCGTCCAGGGGCAGGGGCAAGCGCAGATGCCGCCGGCGCAGCCGATGAGTTTCTTCATCACGAGCACGCCTATGGGTAACGGCGCCAACCTGGGTGGCTTGGCCGGCGCCGACGCGTACTGTCAGAAGCTGGCCACGGCGGCCGGCGCGGGCAACCGGACCTGGCGCGCCTATCTGAGCCAGACCCAGGCCGGCGATATCCCGGCGGTCAATGCCCGGGATCGCATTGGCACCGGTCCCTGGTTCAATGCCAAGGGGCAGCTCATCGCTGCCAACATTGCCGATCTGCACGGCGACATCGAGCGCGACCGTAACAACATCCGGAAGCCCACCGCGCTCAACGAAAAGGGCGGCATGGTCAACGGCGTCGGCGACATGCCGAACCAGCACGACATGTTGACGGGTTCCGACTCGACGGGCCGGGCCGTGATTGGCAGGCCGGACGTGACCACTTGCAACAACTGGACGAGCAATGCCGCGGGAAATGCGTTGCTCGGCCACCACGATCGGCTCGGCGGCGGGAACTCGTCGTGGAACGCGGCTCATATGAGCAACGGCTGCAGCCAGGAGAACCTGGTGGGCACGGGCGGCGCGGGGCTGTTCTACTGCTTCGCGGCGAATTGATTTCGCGTCCGGAAGCCTAAAGGCTTCCGGCTCCCGCTTCAAGGCACACGGGCGGAGACCACGAAGACACCGAGACCACGAATATTTGATCCACGTTCGTGACCATCGCGCGCTTCGTGGTTCCCCGCGCGTTGTGCCTTGTGACTTGTGCTTTGTGACTTGTGCCTTGTGTTTGTGTCAGCGTCCGGTCCAGCGCGGAGGCCGCTTGGCGAGGAACGCAGCCACTCCTTCCTGAAAGTCCGCACTCCCGTAGCACGTCTCGATCAAATCCCGGGCATCATCCGACGCAATGCGGCGCAGCGCCATGAGTCGCCGGGTCATTTCCTTGGTGGCGCGAACCGTGAGCGGCGCGTTTGCGGCAATTTCCTTCGCAAGCTCGCGTACTTCCCGATCGATGGCGTCCGCGGGCACGACACGATTGAGCATCCCCATCGCCTGAGCCTCGGCCGCCGGAACGAGACGACCGGTGAACAGCATCTCCTTCGCATGGCCCGGCCCCACCAACTCGACGAGCCGGCTGAACGCCGCGCCAGTCACGCAGTTGCCGAGCGTGCGGGCAATAGGAACGCCAAATGTCGATCCCGGCGTCGCCACTCGCACATCGCATGCAACCGCGATCGCGCAGCCGCCGCCGACGGCGAAGCCCTGGACCTGCGCGATCGTCGGCTTCGTCACGCGCTCCAGGCGGTCGAGCACGTCGGTGATGTGCCGCTCGTATTTCACCCCGTCCACCGGTGTCTGGAACTGCTGAAACTGGGAGATATCCGTCCCGGCGACGAACGCTTTGCCTCCCGCACCGCGAAGGACGAGCACGTGCACGCTATCATCGCGGTCAACTCGTTCGCACGCGTCCACCAGGGCGTCATACATTCCCCACGTCATCGCATTTCGCGCCTCCGGACGGTTGAAGGTCAGAACGGCGAGTGGGGGCTCGATCTGGAAAAGCGTTTCAGCGGCAGTCACGCGTAACTCTTACCACGCTTCGCTGCAACCTGTAAGCTTCGTGGTTGAATACTTCTCATGGGGTCCACCAGAAGCGGCGCTCTTGACGGCGTGCGCGTTGTCGATGTCACTCAGGTGATGGCCGGTCCGTTCTGCACGATGCTCCTGGCCGATCTCGGTGCGGACGTCATCAAAATCGAGCCGCCCGCCGGTGACATGACGAGGCGAATGCCGGGCGGCGTGGGAATGGACACGCCTGCGTACAACGCCGTCAACCGTGGAAAACGCAGCGTCGTCCTCGACTTGAAGTCGCGGGCGGGACGCGATGCGGTGGCGCGGCTGGCGGCGTCGGCCGACATTTTTGCGGAAAACAGCCGGCCAGGCGTGATGGCCGATCTCGGACTCGGCTATTCGGCGCTCGCTGCCCGCAACCCGCGCCTCATCTACGCGTCCATCTCAGGCTACGGGCAGACAGGACCGGACCGATCCAAAGGCGGGCTGGACCTGATCGCGCAGGGTGTATCCGGCATCATGTCGGTGACGGGCGAGTCGGAGGGCCGGCCGGTGAAATCGGGCGTGCCGCTGACCGACCTTGGCGCGGCGCTCTTCGCCGTGGTCGGAATTCTTGCGGCGCTCGCACACCGGAACCGGACAGGCGCCGGCCAGCATGTGGAAACGTCGCTGGTCGAAGCGGGTGTCGCGCTGTCGGTGTGGGAAGCCACCGAGTATTTCGCGGGCGTTGGCGTGCCGGGACCGCTGGGATCGGCGCACAGGATGGTGGCGCCGTATCAAGCCATTCAGTGTGCGGACGGCTTCGTCACCATCGGTGCGTCCAACGACCGGTTGTTCGGGCAGTTGTGTGAGGCGCTGGAGCATCCCGAGTGGGCGCGCCTGCCGGAGTTTGCCGACAATCCGAGTCGCGTGCGCAACCGGGCAGCGCTCGCCGAGCGCATCGAGTCGGTGACCCGGCATCGCTCCAAGCGCGACTGGCTCGACGCCTTCGCCGCGCGCGACATTCCGAGCGGGCCGCTCAACCGCTACGACGAGGTATTCGCGGATCCCCAAATCGTTGCGCGCGAGATGGTTGTGGACGTCAGCCATCCGACCCTTGGACACATGCGCGCCCTCGGATCGCCTATCAAGCTGAGCGCCACGCCGGCGATGGCTCGACGCCGCGCGCCGCAACTGGGCGAGCACACCGAGCAGATACTCCGCGACGCCGGCTTCGCGGAGGCGGAGATCTCTCAACTGCTAGCGCAAAGCGCCCCGTGATTCTGCCGACATGACGACGCGTTCGGTCGTGATCGTTCCGAGCAATTGCGGGGTGGCGCCGGGAAGGAACACCGCCATGGCGCCTTCGGGGAGCATGCTGTCGGGAAACATTCTTCCGGTCACCATTTCGAGCGGGGTCCGATGGCCGACGAGGACGCGATTCATCCCCGGGCCCGGCACCGTCCGAAGCAACCTTCTGGTCGCCTCGATCATCGTGCGCAGGTGATCGCCGGCGTATTCGTCTGCCACGAGATCCATCGTTACCCGGACGAGGTCGTCACTAAACGCCAATTCAGCCGTGTCGCGGGCGCGGAATACCGGGCTCGCGAGAATCTCATTGAGAGGGACGCGGAGTGCGCGAAGCGCCCGCCCAAGCGCTTCTGCCTGACGAATGCCGTCCGGCGACAGATTTCGCTGGCCGCTGCGGTCGCCCAGGCGTCCGGTGTCGACTTGGCGCTGATCGGTGGTCGCATGCCGGACGTAGATGACTTTTCCTCCGTCCTGGATGGCGGCAACGAGCACTTCCGCCGCCGACTGTGCCAGCGACTGACGCGACACAAGAAGGGCTCCGCTGAACGCAACGAGAAACCTCCGGCGAGGGAAGTCGATTGGGGTGGTCATGCGCGCACTGGCACCATCGCGCGCATTGTATCCCCGGCACACTGCGCGGCGCCTTCAGGCCGACCGACCGGTCCGGCTAAAGCCGGACACTACGTACTACTGGATCGTCAACTGGTCGATCACCGACGTGACGCCGTCCGTTTCCCTGGCGAGCTGAACGGCGCGCTCGCGTTGCTGCGGAGCATCGACCGATCCACTGAGCGTCACGACGCCGTTGCTGGTGTCCACGTCGATCGCGGCTGCATCGATCCTGTCATCGAGCGTCATCTTCGATTTGATCTTGGCCGTCAGCCCGGCATCCGACGCAGCGCGTTGCACCTCGTTCGCGCCTTCTGCGACCGCCTCACCAACCTTCGCTCCGGCCTGCCGCGCTCGGTCGACGTTGATGCTTGTCCCGGTCGTGCCGACAGCGCCCGGCTCGCTCGCCCCATCGCGATTGGCGATCCGATAGCCGAAGAAGAATGCCGCTATGGCAGCCACAACGATGAGCAGCAAGACAACACGCAGCAGAGCTCTGATCATGGGTGCCTCCGCACATCAAACCGTGCATCTGCCGTGCCGTATAATGGCAACATCGTGTTCTGCGATTGTCGTCTGCGCGACGGGCTCGACCGTACGCTCGGAGAGGTGTGCGGTGTTCACGCTGAGGTATCTCGCCTTGCGCGGTACGGCTGGGGCGCGCGTTGAGCCGTTTCCCACTTCTGCTCATTGCCGTCGTGGTGCTCGCTCTTTGCGTGGTGGGGGTGCGCGCGCAGAATTCCACAGCCGGAGGTCCGCGCCCGACGGCCCCCTCCGGCATCACGACGACGAGCCATTCGCCGCTGCCCGGGCACCCCTCGCTCTACTGGTTGGTACCGGAGCCTTCGGTATCGCGGACAGCGGGGAGACAAGCGACTGAGCCGGACACCCCCGGCGCGCGGTTCGCGCGCGGGGCTGCCCTCATCGACGCGGGCGATTTCGCCGCGGGCCTGTCGCTCGTCCACAGCGCCGACCTCACATCCAGTCCGTTGGCGCACTACGCCGGGTACTACGCCGGTGTGGCCCTCATCGGCCTCCGCCGGTTAGACGAGGCGGACGCCGCATTCGAATCGATCGAAGACGAGGTGGAAGGCTATCTCGAGGAAGCCGTACCCCTCCGAAGAGCGGAAATAGCGCTGGAGCGTGCGGACGCGGAAGAGGCGGCGGACATTCTCGACGATCTCAGCGACGAGGAGGGATTGACGGCACCCGAGGACGTGTTCCTGCGTCTTGCCGCCGCGCTTGAATCCGCCGGCCGCCGTGACGAGGCGGTCAAGGTCTATCAACGGGTGTACTACGAGTTCCCTCTCAGTCCCCAGTCTGCAGATGCACAGGCGGGTATCGAGCGGCTTCAGACTCCGGCGTCGATTCCCGCCGATCGTCTCCGATTGGAGCTCGATCGCGCAGAGCGCCTTTTCTCAGGGCGCCGTTGGGCGCAGGCTCGCGCGGCGTTTGCCTCGCTCGCACGCGCGGTCACGAAGGACGATGCCGACCTGGTGGCGTTGCGCCTTGCCGAGTGTGACTATCACCTCGATCGGTATCGGGCGAGCAGGGACGCGCTGCGCCCGTACCTGCGCGGGGGCGCACGTGAAGCGGAGGCGCGGTTCTTCCATCTCACCGCAACGCGAGCGCTCGGAGATCGCGCCACGTACGTCACGCTTGCGCGCGGTTTGGTTGCCGGTCATCCTGAGAGCAGCTGGGCCGAAGAGACGCTCAACAATCTCGCGTCACACTACATCAACGCAGACGACGACGAGGCGGCCGACGAGGTGTTGCGTGAGCTCGTACGTCGGTTCCCGCGCGGCCGCTACGCGGATCGGGCCGCCTGGAAAGTCGGCTGGTGGGCGTACAAGCATCATAAGTTTGCCGACGCGGCCAGCATATTCGAGGCCGCGGCTGGTGCGTTTCCCAGAGCTGACTATCGCCCCTCGTGGCTGTATTGGGCCGCTCGTTCGCACGATCAGCTCGGCGAGCGCAGTGCCGCCAATGCCCTCTATCGCGTCGTCACCGCCGATTACCAGAACTCGTATTACGGCCGGCTTGCGTCGGCCGTGCTCGCCGACAGACGTGAGCCGCCCGTGCGGGCCATCGTTGCCAGCGAGCCGCCGACGAGCACAGTGCGTCCCCTTGTTCCCAACGACCCGGTGATCCGTGCTCTTGTCGCGGTCGCCCTGTATGACGCGGCGATCAACGAAGTGGAATACGCCCGCCGCGCGTGGGGAGACTCGGCGCCTTTGCAGGCGACGCTGGCCGGGATTCGCCACCGCCGCGGTCTCGAGGAAGGTGCGTCGGACCGCTTTGCCGACGTGCGAGGCGCGATTACGATCATGCGCCGGGCCTATCCGCAGTTCATGGCCGCCGGAGGCGAACAGCTGCCGCCGGAGGTCCTCCGCGTGATTTTTCCGCTGGACTACTGGCCGCTGATCAAGAAGTACTCGGATGCCCATAAGCTCGATCCGTACCTGATGACCGCCTTGATCGCGCAGGAATCGACCTTCACGGCCGACGTACGCTCCTCCGCCAATGCAGTGGGCTTGATGCAGCTGATTCCGTCGACAGGGCGGCGCTATGCCGCGAAGGTCGGCGTCCGCTATTCGGCACGCGCGCTGACGCAACCGGAAACGAACATTCGGCTGGGGATGCGTTATTTCAGGGATCTCATGGATCGGTTCGGCAGCGCGCCTTATGCCCTGGCGAGCTATAACGCCGGCGAGCACCGCATCGCCCAGTGGATTGCCGAGCGCAAGGGATTCGAGCAGGACGAATTCGTCGACGACATCCCGTTCCCTGAGACTCAGAACTACGTGAAGCGGATTCTCGGAACGGCTGACGACTACCGGCGGCTCTACGGGGGAGGAGCTCTCAGCGCCACCCTGTCGCGCCGCTGACCGATGGGCAATCTCCTCGAGCTGACAGCGCTCGCCGAACCCACGCATTTCTGGTTCCACGGACTCCGAAGCTACGTTACTCCCGTGATCGCGGAAATCGCCGGGCGGCGTCGCGATCTCCGCATCATCGACTGCGGCTGCGGTACCGGCTACAACCTCGACGTTCTGCTGCGGCCGTACGGGCAGACATTCGCCTTCGACCTCCACGAGGACTCGATGTGGCGCGCGCGCACAACCGGGCGCCCGATCGTCCGCGCGGACATCGAGCACATTCCGTTTGCGTCCAACAGCTTCGACCTGGCGACGTCATTCGACGTGGTGCAGAGCGTGCCCGACGACCGCAAGGCCCTGCGCGAGATGGCACGGGTACTTCGGCCCGGCGGGCACGTTGTGCTCAACGCGACCGCTCTGGACATTCTGCGGGGCGACCACAGCGACGTGTGGGGAGAACAGCGCCGCTACAACACCGCCCGCGCGTCGCGCCTGCTCGCAGACGCAGGGCTCGAGGTGGTGCGGATTTCCTATCTGTTTGCGTCGCTGCTGCCGTTGATGCTGGCCGTTCGAAAGGCGCAGTCGATGTTCCGCCCGTTTCGGCAGCCGAAACGCGATTCCGACCTCGCGGTTCCAGCCGCTCCGATCAACGCCACGCTGACGTGGCTGGTCAGGAGGGAAGCGGCGCTGGCCCGCCGTGTGCCGATGCCCTTTGGGAGCTCGTTGCTGATAGTGGGACGAAAACCGATGTAGCTGACCGCTTTTCACCTCCACGGAACACCGAGACACGGAGGCACAGAGGGCAAATTGGAAGGAATTTCTCGGTGTCTCGGTGACTCGGTGGTACGGGGCAGTGGAAGACGTATAGGAGTACGTTCGTCTAAAAACGAACGAAACCGCCGAAGTACATTCCCTGCATCTTGAGGTCACCGGTATCTGCATCGACCAGGTAGTCGACAACGACGGAGCGGTAGCCGATTTGCGCGCCCGCGTTCCTGCTGCCGATCGTTCCGTTGATGTCGAAGTCGAAGAGCTTCACGTCGAACTCGTCGTTGCTTACTTTTAATCCTGAGAATTCACCCGTGATGGCGACGAGGGGAGACAGGTACCCGCGTCCGATGACCCCGATGGTGGGCACCGGGGCGGTGACATCAGTTGTTGCAGCCGACCGCAGCGCGGGGCTGTCGACCGACGCCACGACCTGGTTGATCTTCAGGTCAGTGAAGACACCGAAGAATCCCTGGTCGGTCGAGACGAAGTCCCACTCGTACCCGAGCTTCCAGAGGTCCCACTCGATATCGGCTGTGGCGGGCGCGCCAACCGTAAACCGTCGTCCCTGGAACGTGAACGTCCGCTGGATTGTGGCGTCGGCTTCGTAGCTGAACTTCACGTAGCTGAACCGGAACTTGTGGCTGCGTCCGATGACCGCTCGATATTCGGGGAACCACTTGTCCTCGATGCCGAACTCCTGGACGAAATCCACTTCATCGATGCTGAAGCCGGAAAGAGTGTCGGTCGACAGCGTGAGCTGGGGAGAAGGCTTCCAGAGCATCACGCCGAGCTCGGCGACATGATCCTGGGCGTCCGCGCGCGTGCTGAACAGGGCAAGAGCACTCAGACACAAGGCAGCTGTCACAAGTCGGCTGGGCATATGCGCGTTATCGGCCGACCGGCGTCTGGTCATTAGTGGCTCGCACCATATACTGAGAACGATGTCGCCCGGTCGCCGGTTGCTTGGCTACGTTCTCCGCTATCGTCGCGCGTTCCTCGTCGGTCTGGCCTGTGTCGTCGTCACAGCGGCTGTCGGACTCGCTGGTCCATGGGTGCTCAAGCTCGCCATCGACGACCTCACGCGCGGGGTCGACGCAGCGAAGGTGCGGTTCTACGGCGCGACCGTCGTGGGGTTGGCTGTGGTCGGCGGTGTATTCCGGTTCATGATGCGGCGCGTCATCATCGGTGCGTCGCGCGGCATCGAGTACGACTTGCGCAACGATTTCTTCGCGCACCTCCAGCGTCTCGACCTCGCATACTTCCAGCATCACCGGACCGGCGACTTGATGTCGCGCGCCACCAACGATCTGATCGCGGTGCGCATGATGATCGGTCCCGCGGTCATGTACTCGGCCACGACGGCGCTGACCTTCGTCGTCGGCATTGCCCTGATGCTGTCCCTCAATCGAAGGCTGACGCTCATCGCGCTGCTCCCGCTTCCGCTCATTTCCGTCGCGGTCAAGTATTTCGGCGCGGTCATCCATCGGCGGTTCGAGCGCATCCAGGAGCAGCTGTCGGACATCAGCGCCATGACGCAGGAGACGCTGTCGGGCGTGCGCGTCGTGCGCGCCTACGGACAGGAAGCGTTCGAGGGCGAACGGTTCAGACACGCCAACGACGAGTACGTGGAACGGAACAAGATGCTGATCCGCATACAGTCGCTCTTCTACCCCGTCATGGGTGTGCTCATGGGCGTCGGTGCGCTCCTGGTGCTCTGGCTTGGGAGCCGCGAGGTTGTCGCGCGCCGCATGACCGTAGGCGAACTGGTCGCGTTCAATTCATATCTAATGATGCTCTCGTGGCCGATGATCGCGTTCGGGTGGGTGACAAACCTGCTGCAGCGCGGGATGGCGTCGTGGAAACGCATGCTCGAGGTGCTCGGCACGCCGCCGCGCATCACCGACGCCAACGCGACGTCGCAGATTGCTTCCGTCGAGCAGGTCAGAGGCGACATCGAGATCCGTCACTTGACGTTCTCGTACGGCGACCACGCCGTGCTGCGCGACATCTCGGCGGTGCTGCTGGCAGGCACGACGACGGCCATCGTCGGCGCAACCGGCTCGGGCAAGTCGACGCTGCTCAGCCTGTTGCCGCGGCTCCACGAACCGCCACCCGGAACGGTATTCCTTGACGGCGTCGACGTGCGACTGATTCGGCTCCAGGTGCTGCGCGGCGCCATCGGGTTCGTGCCGCAGGAGCCGTTTCTGTTCGGGGCGACGATTGCGGAGAACATCGCCTTTGGCGCCGACCCCAGTCAGGGGAAGCGCGAGCATGTCGAGCAGGGGGCCGAGGTCGCTCGCCTCGACAAGGATGTCCTCGCGTTTCCGAAACAATACGACACGACGATCGGCGAGCGTGGCATAACGCTGTCCGGCGGTCAGAAGCAGCGCACGGCCATTGCGCGGGCGCTGCTCATCGATCCGAAAGTGCTCATTCTCGACGACGCGCTCTCGGCGGTCGATACGTATACGGAAGAAGAGATTCTGGGTCGGCTCCGGGGAGTCATGGGCCAGCGAACATCGATCATCGTGTCGCATCGCGTGTCGACCGTCCGCCACGCGGATCAGATTCTCGTCCTCGATGACGGGCACATCGCCGAGCGGGGCACTCACGACGAGCTGATCGCCCACAACGGGGTGTACGCCGATCTGTACCGCAAGCAGCTTCTCGAAGAGGAGCTGGCGGCGTCGTGATGCACGAAGACGAAGTCCTGGGCAAGGCGTACGACGCGAGGCTGATGCGGCGGCTCCTCGTCTATCTGGATCCATATCGCGCGCAGGTTGCGCTGGCAGTCGCCGCGATCGTCGCGCATTCGCTGCTCGAACTGGCGCCCCCCTACCTGACGAAGCTCGTCATCGACGAGTACATTCCGGCCGCAGATGTGTCGGCTCTCGGAGTCGTCGCGGTGTTGTTTCTGCTGACCCTCTGCGGTTCGTTCGCGTTCGAGTATCTGCAGACCTCGACAATGCAGATGATCGGGCAGCGGATCATGTTCGACCTGCGCATGCAGATTCACGGGCGCCTGCAGCAGCTCGACATACGGTTTTACGATCGGAACCCGGTGGGACGCCTGATGACGCGTATCACCACCGACGTCGACGCGTTGAACGAGCTGTTCACATCCGGTGTGGTTGCGGTATTCGGCGACCTGTTCACCCTCGTTGGCATCATGGTCGTGCTCGTATGGATGGACTGGCGACTCGCCCTTGTCGCATTCTCTGTACTGCCGCTGATTGCGGTGATCACGCAGTGGTTTCGCGTCAACGTCCGGGAGTCGTACAGGACCGTTCGACTCTGGATCGCCCGCATCAACGCGTTTCTCCAGGAGCGGATCACCGGAATGGCCACCGTGCATCTGTTCCGGCGCGAGGCGCGCGATTTCACCGCCTTCGACGGCATCAACCGCAGTCACCGCGATGCGAACGTCAAATCGATCTTCTTCTACGCGGTGTTCTATCCGGCCATCGAGCTCGTCAGCGCGCTTGCGTCGGCGCTGATCATCTGGGTCGGCGGCGGTTGGGTGATACAGGACACGCTGACGCTCGGTGCGCTCGTCGCCTTCCTGATGTACGCCCAACGGTTTTTCAGGCCCATCAGCGACATGTCCGAGAAGTTCAACGTGCTGCAGGGCGCCATGGCCTCCTCGGAGCGCATTTTCGGCCTGCTCGACACGCCTGTGCAGATCACGTCGCCGCACCGTCCGACGGCCGTGACGGGACGCGGCGCGATCGCCTTCGAGCACGTCACGTTCTCATATGCAGACGGTGAGCCCGTGCTTCGGGACGTTTCATTTCGTATCGAGCCCGGAGAGCGCGTCGCCATCGTGGGCGCCACGGGCGCCGGCAAGACGACGATCGTCAGCCTGCTGCTCCGTTTTTACGACGTGCAGCAGGGGCGTATCACGTTGGACGGCGTCGACATTCGCGAGATCGATCTCGCGCAGGTGAGGGCGATGTTCGGCCTCGTGCTGCAGGACGTCCACCTGTTCTCAGGAACGATCGCGAGCAACGTCAGGCTTGGACACCACGGCATCAGCGACGATCACGTGCGACGGGCCATCAAGGCGGTACACGCGGATACGTTCGTCGATCGCCTGCCGGGAGGCCTCGCCGCCCTGGTGGCGGAGCGTGGCGCCACGCTGTCCGTGGGTCAGAAGCAGCTACTGTCGTTCGCTCGCGCGCTTGCCTTTGACCGTCCGGTGCTGGTCCTGGACGAGGCGACATCGAGCGTCGACACGGAAACCGAGCTGCTCATTCGCGACGCGTTGAAGGTGCTCATGCGAGGACGCACGACCATCGCGATTGCCCATCGACTCTCCACCATCCAGGGAATGGACCGAATTCTGGTCTTTCACAAAGGACAACTTCGCGAATCCGGGACCCATCAGGCGCTGCTGGCGGAACAAGGGATTTATCATCGGCTGTACCGCCTGCAGTTCCAGCCGGAGGTGTTCCGGGCGGTTGAGACTCGCGAGACCTCGACGGCGTAGCGCGGCATTTCGCTTGCACGCGTCAGCAGTTTGAGGGAAGGAATAGGCTTGGCGAATGAGGAAGATCGCATGGACGTGAACGAGCATCGCGCCTTCCAGGACCGGAGGGAAGCGGGCAGAGCCTTAGGTGCACAGCTGCTGCAGAAGTACGCAGGGCGCGACGACGTGGTGGTACTGGCCCTGCCGCGCGGCGGTGTGCCTGTCGCGTACGAAGTGGCACGGGCGCTCGAGGCGCCGCTCGATTTGTTTCTCGTGCGCAAGCTCGGCACACCGGGACACCGGGAGCTGGCGATGGGCGCCATCGCATCCGGTGGGGTCCGTGTGCTCAACGAGGACGTTGTGCGGTGGTACGGCATCAGCCGGGACGACATCGAGGCTGTTGCGCGAGAGGAGGAGCGCGAGCTCCTGCGTCGCGAGACGACGTATCGAGAAGGGCGCGACCCGGTGCTCATCGAGGGCCGTATCGTGATCCTCGTGGACGATGGACTCGCAACCGGTTCGACCATGCGAGCGGCGGTGAAGGCCGTGAGGCAGCGGGGCCCCTCCCATGTCGTGGTCGCGGTTCCGGTGGGCGCTCGGGAGACTTGTGACGAGCTTTCCGCAATCGCCGATGACGTCGTGTGCGTCGGCACGCCTGAGCCGTTTTCAGCCGTCGGGCAGTGGTACCTCGACTTCGAGCAGACGACGGATGAGGAGGTCAGGGACCTGCTGAGCACGCACGCCCGTTCAGCCGCAACCCATCAATAAACAGGCGGGCACCCTGGTTGCTTGGCACCTCCGGGGGAGGTGTTCCGCCATGAAGACAGTGACTCGTACGATCGCGCTTTTCTGTGCGGTGGCAGCCGTGGGATGCGGGGCCACCACTTCACAACCGGCATCCACGGTGCCGTCCGGTCCGGCACAGGTGAATACGAGCGAGACCGGGGTCATTCCTGTGGGTCAGGAACTGGACGTGCGCCTGCAGGCGAGCCTGAGCTCGGAAACGTCCACGGTCGAGCAGCGGTTCGAGGCAACGACGGTTGTCGATCTCATGCAGAACGGTCGCGAGCTCGTCCCAGCGGGCTCCATCGTTCGGGGTGTCGTTGCTGACGTGAAGCGGCCCGGACGAATCGACAGGCGAGGCAGTCTCACGCTCTCGTTCGATCAGCTCGAAGTTCGGGGTCGGCAATATCCGATGCGCGCTCTGGCGACTCAGGTGTTCGAAAGCGGCGGCATTCGTGAGGAGGCAGGCACGGCGGGTGCCGGCGCGGGCGTCGGTGCGGTCGTCGGCGGCCTTCTGGGTGGTCTGCAGGGTGCCATTGTCGGGGCGGTGATCGGCGCCGGCGGCGCGGTGGTGGCTACCGAAGGGAAGGATATCCACCTTCCAGCAGGGTCGATCGTTCGTATCCGGCTCGATTCGCCCGTCACCCTTCGCTGAAGCGAGCCTCCATGGCCAACCGCTGCGGGGAGAAAGCCAGAGCAGGCGCGTCTACGGTGTGTTGGAAGTCTGTGGCGTGGATGCGACCGACGCGGCGGGTGTCGCTGGCAGGACCGGTGTGGATGTCGGGCCGGACGCGCCGACAGCGATATCGGAAGATGATGCCGTGGCCGGCGATTCGGTGCCCGTTTCCGGGACATCCTCGAAGTCTGCCGTCGTGCCTTTCACACCGTCGTCGTTCCCCGCTGCATTCGGGGCCTGAGCGGGTTGCTCAACCGGGGGCGTGATTCGTGCCGCGTCGCGCCTCCGGAATAATCGGTCGATGAAGCTTGGCGTGCTGGCGCTCGGGTTCCACCCGAGGCGCAGCACGTTGAGCTCCACCAGCCTTCGTCCGAACGCGAGCGCCTCATGGCAGCTCCACATGTAAAGGTCGAGCTCGCGCCCCTGCACTTTGGGTCCGGTATCCATGATCGTGTACACGCCGTTGTACTTCGTGTTGTGCGTGCTGACGTTCACTACGCTTCCGACGGGTAGGATCGAGGGATCGGAGGCCGCAATCCCGGTTCGCACCTTGACGCCTGCCGCGGTCGTCGTGCCCTTGCAGTAGGCGGTCGCGGTGAACACGAGCCGCGCACCCGCAGCAGGCAACGTTGGATCGACGACGCCGGCAGGGCCCACCTGGCGCAGGTCGAACATGCTGGCCTCGTACATCAGCAGGAAGCCGACAACGGCGATGAAGGTGACCGCCAGCTTCCGGCCAAGAGACCGCGAGATGAGTGTGCGTCCCATCATCGAAAATGTTGGAACCCTTCGGGCAGAGGTCGTTCCTCGCCCGCAACCTCGATCGAGATCTGCGGCCCCCTGGTCACGACGCCGATTCGCGTCATCGGCACGGTGCCGGCTGCCCTCCGCACGGCACGAAGTCGTCCCTGATGGGCCTGCCGAACAGTGAAAAGCAGCTCGTAGTCCTCGCCGCCTCGAAGGGCGCACGCGACCGCGTCATGTCCTTCGTCTTCGTGCCATCGCCGCACTGCATCCGCGATCGGCAGCGCGCTCGCCTCGAGCTTCATGCCGACGTGCGACGCCTCCGCAATCTGACGGACGGCGTCCGCAAGACCATCGCTCAGGTCCATGCACGCCGACGCGGCGCGATTCGCCGCGAGCTGGAAACCCGTGCGGACGCGCGGATCGGGACGCAGATATCGCCGTTCCTGTTCGGCCAATCGCTGTGATCCTCCCCGTTGCAACGATCTCAATCCGACGAGCGCATCGCCAAGCGTGCCGGTCACGTACACCCCGTCGCCGGGACGCGCGCCGGCGCGGGTCAGAATGCGCCTCCGACGCACGCTGCCGGTTGCGGTGACGTCCACCATGAGCGGCCCGGGCGAACGCGACACGTTGCCACCGATGACGGCGACGCGGTGAACCTCTGCCAGCGCGAGCATCCCGTCGAGCAGGCCGTCGACAACGGCCACGTCGAGCGCGTCGGGCAGCACAAGGGACAACAGTGCGGCGCGAGGCCGCGCGCCCATTGCCGCCAGATCGCTCAAATTGACAGCGAGCGAGCGGTGCCCGATGGCGTCCGGCGCCACGAACCGACGGTCGAAGTGCACGTCTTCGACCTGTATATCGGTCGTGAGCACCTCGAGCGATCCGCGCTCCGGCTCCACGACAGCGGCATCGTCGCCTGGTCCGACAACGACCCAGTTCGGCGTCGCGAGCCGCGTCGTAATGCGGTGCACGAGCGCGCGCTCGCCGAGGTCGGCAACGGTGCGAGTGGGCAACTCAGAAGGGGGAATCAGTCCCGCTTTGCCGTGTGGGGAGGTCGAATGAACCTGCTAAAGCAGGTGGAACCGCTGTTATCGGCCGCGTTTCAGGCTTCCTCACCACAGAGGCATGCACAACACGCGACCCCGCGGCTCACTTGGGTGACGACGTTGGCTCAGACGAGCCTCCGAACCATCACGAGCAAAGCAGGAGCTTTACGAATCTTAGCCCGCGGCCGAGGGCGGGTCAAGCCATCTAAATTGTTGATAATAGAACAGTTATGAGTAGATGAGGCGGTCGTTACAGCCGTACGCTGCCGACCTTGAGGCCTGCGCCGGAGTCGCCCAGGATCTGATCGACGAGCTGTTCCAGCCGCAGGGCCCGTTCGTTGAGCTCTCCGTTGGATGCGGACTGATTTTGTCGCGCCCGGAAGTATTCGTCAGCGAGGTTGAGGGCCACGAGAATTGCCAATCCAAGCATGTCCGTCGTTGGTGCGGCGTCGGATGCGGCGCGCATCTTCTGATCGACATACGCGGCCAGCTCGCCGACGTACGCCGGATCGAGACCGCTTCGGATTGGGTACCGCTGTCCGCCGATTTCAACGGTGACAACACCGCTCATTGGAAATATGTCTGGTCTTTGGTCTCTAGTCTTTTCTCTCTCGTGCTCACCGAAGACCAAAGACCAGGGACCAAAGACATCAAATCGCCTCGAGATGCGAGAGCATTTCGGCAACGCGTTGCCGAACTGCCTCGCGCTCCTCGCGGAGTGCATCGAGCTCGACGCTGGCACCCTGTGCGTCGGCCAGCCGGGAGCGCAGCGCGTCGATTTCCTGCATGAGACGCCCGTTCTCGTCCGCTGCCTTCGCCTGATCGGCGCGGAGCCCCGTGACGACGCTCACGAGAAGCTTGATCTTTTCTTCCAGTCGATCGATTGGGTCGAGATCGATTGCGCGCGCGACCGCCTGCTTTGCCATCCCACCGCCTCACATTGTAGGGAGAGTCTTGCCGCGCCGATGGTAGCACAATCCTAGCGCTGAACCGCGCGGTGGCGGTCTTTGAGCGCCGCAATGATGAGATCCATCGTGGCTTGCACTTCCTCGTCAGTAAGAGTTCTGTCAGATGACCGGAAAGTCAGATGCAGCGACAGACTGACCCTCCCCTCGGGAATTCCCTTGCCCTGGTACCTATCGAACTCGCTAATCCGCACGAGAAGCGCGCGTGCAATGTCCTGTATCGTGCGCCGGATCTCGGCGGCCGTCACGCTGTTCTCGATCACCACAGAGATATCGCGCGTGACCGACGGGTAGCGTGGCAGGGGCGTCACGCGCACCACGCGCCCGGCGGCGATCTGTTCGAGCGTTTCCAGGTCGATTTCGGCGACGTATACAGAATCGCTGCTCGGGAGCCCATGCGAGTCAGCAAGGGTGGTGGTGAGCTGACCCACGACGCCGACTCGTGCTTCATTCGCCAGAACATCGGCCCTTTGTCCTGGCGTCAGCCATGCCTGGCTGGAGGGCTCCGTGCGAACCTGGACGCCAACGGCTTCGCAGACACGTTCGACAACCGACTTGATGTCGAAGAAATCGACGAGACGGCCAGAGCCGCTCCAATGTTCGGGCGCCGCCATTCCGGTCCACGCGCACGCGACGGCGCGGCGTTCGCCATCCGACCGCGTGAACCGCGCGCCAATTTCGAACAGCCGGATGTCGCGCTGTTCGCGTCGGCGGTTATGTGCCAGGGCGTCGATGAGACCTGGCAGCACCGATGGCCGAAGCACCGCAAAGTTCTCCGAGAGCGGATTGGCAATCGGCACGAGGTCGCCCGTGCTGACGAACGGGATAGCTGCCGGCTCGCTCATGAACCCGAACGTCACCGCTTCCGAAAATCCGGCGGCCGTCAGCACCGCGCGCAGTTGACGGGCGCGAACGATCGTTGGATCCACTGGAGGCGGCGCGGATGTCAGTGCCGGGAACGTCACTGGCAGGCGATCGAAGCCGTAGTGCCGCGCGACCTCTTCGATGAGGTCGACCTCACGCACGGTGTCTACTCGACGGGTCGGGACGGTTATCTCCCAGCCGTCATCGGCGTCTTGCAACGCGAAGCCGAGGCCGCCCAGGATGCGGAGCACATCGGCATCTGGAACCGAAGCGCCGAGCAAGGCGCCGATTCGTGACCGTCTCAATCGAAGCATCCGAGGCTCGATCAGTTTCGGGTAGCGATCCACGACCGCACCCCGGCCGCGCCCGGCGCCAATCAGTTCAATCAGCGCGACCGCCCTCCTCATCGCGTCCACCGGTAGAGCAGGGTCGGCGCCGCGTTCGAAACGCATGCTGGCTTCCGTCTTGAGTCCGAGTGTTTTGCTCGTCCGGCGGACGGACACGGGATTGAAGTACGCGCTCTCGAGCACGATTGCTTTCGTCGAGCTCGTCACCTCGGAATCGGCGCCGCCCATGACACCTGCCACTGCCACGGCGCGCTCGGCATCCGCGATCACGAGCATTTCAGGTGACAACGCCCGCGACTGGCCATCGAGCGTCTTGAGCATTTCGTCCGGGCGGGCTGTTCTCACGTGAATCTGCGCGCCGGCGAGCTTGGGCAGATCGAACGCGTGCATCGGATGCCCCATCTCGAGCAGCACATAGTTGGTGACATCGACGATGTTGCTGATCGGGCGGATGCCGGCTGCCCGGAGCCGCGCCTGCATCCAGTCGGGAGAAGAGCCGATGGTGACGTCCGCAACCGCTCCGACATAACGGGGGCAAAGGTCGGCGTCCTCGATGATGATTTCGAGCGGGGTGGCGGGTCCGGCTTGCGGCGACCCATCGGAAAAAACTGATTGGAGCGCTTGACCGGCACCCGCCCCACGATCATCGGTACTTAGGCCGGGTACGGCCGGAGGGCGACCCGGCGGCAGGAGCGGCAGCCCGTATGCCACGGCAACCTCGCGTGCAATGCCGATCATCGACATGCAGTCAGGCCGGTTGGCAGTCACCTCGAAATCGATCACCGGGTCGGGCCCCGTCGTCTCCGGCACCCCGGCTCTGGCGTTGCTCGTCGAGTGAGGAGAAGACTCGACGTCGTACTCGATGCCCTCGACGGCGAAACCGCGCACCGACATCGTCCGCGCGAGCGCTTCCGCCGACTCCTGCACCGGCACGAGCTCCCGCAGCCACGACAGCGGAACCTTCACAGCGGAAACTGCTCCAGGAATCGGAGGTCGTTTTCGTAGAACAGACGGATGTCATCGACGCCGTACTTCAGCATGGCCACGCGCTCCATCCCCATGCCGAAGGCAAATCCGGTCACCTGTTCAGGGTCGTAGCCCACGGCTTCGAAGACGGCCGGATGCACCATCCCGCTGCCCAGAATCTCGAGCCAGCCGGTGTGTTTGCAGGTGCCGCAGCCCGATCCCGCGCAGCTTTGACAACTGATATCCACCTCCGCGCTCGGTTCGGTGTAGGGAAAGAAACTCGGACGCAGTCGTACCTTCACGTCGCCAAACAATTGGCGCAGCATCGCCTCGAACGTGCCCTTGAGATCGGCCAGCGTGACGCCGTGGCCGACTACGAGCCCTTCGAACTGCTGGAACATCGGTGTGTGACTCAGATCCAGGTTGTCGCGGCGGTACACGCGTCCAGGGACGATGATGCGGATCGGTGGTGGAAACGTCTTCATGTACCGGATCTGCATCGCAGATGTGTGAGTGCGGAGCAGCGTCGCAGCCCGGACCTGGGCTGCCGGCAGCGTGCCGCCGTGAGCGCCCCACGTGCCGCCGACAATGGGGACGCCAAGGTACAGCGTGTCCTGCATGTCGCGCGCGGGATGATCCGGCGGCATGTTGAGGGCCTCGAAGTTGTGGTAATCGTCCTCGACTTCAGGGCCCTCGAGAATCTCGTAGCCCATGTGGCTGAAGATGTCTTCCACCTGCTGCCGCACACGCATCAACGGGTGGATGCGGCCGATCGGGATCTCACGGCTCGCGAGGGTGACGTCCATGGCGCCGGCGGGGGCGTGCGCCGCTTCGACCGCGGCGCGTCTTTCCTCCAACGCTGCTTCGATTTCCGTCTTGAGCGCGTTGACGAGCTGGCCGAATTGCCGCCGCTCCCCGGCCGGCACCGTCGCGATTTGCTTGAGGAGCGCCGTCACCGACCCGCTGCGCCGGCTCAGGAACTGATCGTCCAGCGTCTTGAGATCGCGGTCGGTGCCAGCGGTGGCGAGTCGCGCGCGAAAATCGGCGCGCAGCGCCTCGATCACGGAGAGGTCCGACATGCGATCAAGTCACAAGTCACAAGGCACAGGGCTCAAGTCACAACGCACCGTTCCTTGTGACGTGTGCTTTGTGCCTTGTGACTTGTGCATTGACTAGGCGGAAGGCTGGGCGGGAAGTGCGGCCTTGGCCTGCGCCGCCACCTTTGCGAACGCTGCACCTTGGGTAGCGGCCAGGTCGGCCAGCATCTTCCGATCGACCGCAATGCCTGCCGCCTTCATTCCACGCATCAGTTGCGAGTACGTGAGTCCATTTTCGCGTGCGGCGGCGTTGATCCGGACAACCCACAGGCGTCGGAAGTCGCGCTTCTTGTTCTTGCGGCCGACGAAGGCGTACTTGCCCGCGGTGTCGACCGCTTCTTTGGCGGCGCGATACAGCTTGCTCTTGGTCTGGTAAAAGCCTTTCGCGCGCGCAAGGAGCTTCTTACGCTTGGCGCGGCGGACGGTCCCTCTTTTTACTCTTGGCATGGTCCTCGATCCTGTAATTCAAAATTCAAAATGCATAATTTCAAACGATGCAGTGTTTGCATTTTGCATCCTGCATTTTGCATTTCGCGCGTCACTTGTAGGGCAGCATCCGCTGCAGCTTCGGCGCGTCCGGATCGGCGACCTGCCGGAGTTTGCGCATCTTGCGCTTCAGCTTCGTGGTCTTGCCGGTCAGAATATGACGTTTGAATGCCGCTCCACGCAGGATTTTTCCGGTGCCGGTCTTCTTGAAGCGCTTCGCGGCGCCGCGATGTGTTTTGAGTTTGGGCATTTGTTTTGGGCTCTAGGCTTTGGGCTCTAGGCTTAAGGCGACTCTGGGTTCTGGCCAAAGCCTACAGCCGAAAGCCTAATTCAGTCCTCCGTCGCCGCAGGCTCTGGCGCTGCCTCCTGGGATCGTGGCTTTGCCGCGGCTTTGCGTCCCGTGCGCTGACTTAGAATCACGTGCATCTGGTTGCCTTCCATCCGCGGGTTCGTCTCCGGCATCGCTACATCCGCGAGTTCGCCCATCAGCCGTTCAAGGATGCGCTGTCCGATATCCGGATGTGCCATCTCGCGGCCGCGAAAGAAAATCGTCGCCTTGACCTTGTCGCCGTCGGCCAGGAAGCGCTCGATGTGCTTCTTCTTGAACTGGTAGTCGTGCTCGTCCACCTTCGGCCGGAACTTGATCTCCTTGACCTCGATGACGCGCTGGTGTTTCTTGGCTTCCCGGGTCCGCTTCTGCTCCTGGTACTGGTACTTGCCGAAATCCATGATTCGGCACACAGGCGGCACTGCAGTCGGCGAGATCTCGACCAGGTCCAGCCCTTTCTGCTTGGCAATCACAAGCGCCTGAGGAGGCGCCATGATCCCGAGCTGCTGTCCGCTTTCATCAATGACGCGGATCTCGCGCACCCGAATGCGCTCGTTGATGCGTGTGCGATCGTCACGGCGGGGCGAACGGTCGAAAGCGATAACTCCTCCTCGCAGGCCTTGGGGCCTGAGCCTCAGGCCTCCGCGGCCTCGGCGGTCTGTACGTGTGCAGTCGGTTTGACGCCGAGATCCTTGCGCGCGATTTCATCCAGCGCGGTCCGCAAGAAATCCTCGACGCTGCGGGGTCCCAGATCGCCCGAAGACCGGCTGCGCACCGAAATCGTGCCGTCGGCTGCCTCGCGATCGCCCGTCACCAGCATGTACGGGACCTTCTGCAGCTGCGCTTCCCGGATCTTATAGCCAATCTTCTCCTGCCGCTCGTCGAGTTCGGCCCGCAGCCCAGCGGACGCCAAGCGGCCCATCACTGCGCGGGCGTAGGCAAGGTGCCGGTCGGAAATCGGTAGAACGACCGCCTGCACGGGCGCAAGCCATAGCGGCCACGCACCCGCAAAGTGCTCGATCAGCAACGCGATGAATCGCTCGAAGCTGCCGAAGATCGCGCGGTGAATGATAACGGGCCGATGCTCCGCGTTATCGGCGCCAACATACGTCAGATTGAACCGGTCCGCCTGCATGTAGTCGAGCTGAATCGTCGCGCATTGCCACTTCCGTCCGATGGCGTCGGTGACGTCGAAATCGATCTTGGGCCCATAGAACGCGCCGTCACCTTCGTTCACGGTATAAGGCGCGCCTGCCGCCTCCAGGGCGCGCTTCAGGTCCGCCTCAGCGTGATTCCACGTTTCGACGGTACCAAGGAATTCGGGCGGTCGCGTCGACAGCTTCATCTCGGGCATAAGGCCGAAGTCGGCGTACACGCGCTGGACCAGTCGCAGCAGCCGCTCGACCTCTTCTCCGATTTGCGACTCCATGACGAAGCAGTGCGCGTCGTCCTGACTGAACTGACGGACGCGCGTCAGCCCGGACAGTACGCCGGATGCCTCATTGCGGTGCAGTGGGGTCTGCTCGTGGAAACGGATCGGCAGGTCGCGGTAGCTCCGCACCTCGCTGGCGTACATCAGGAAGTGGCCGGGGCAATTCATCGCCTTCAGCCCCATCTGCTCGTTTTCGCTTTCGACGAGAAACATGTTCTGGCGGTAATGCTGCCAGTGTCCGGACGTTTCCCAGAGCGCCTTGTTGAAGACGATTGGCGCCTTGACTTCCACATACCCGGCGGGAGCCAGCACCCTCCGCATGTAGTCGGCGAGCGTGTTGTAGATGATGGTGCCCTTTTCGAGCCAGAACGCCTCCCCCGGTGCCCAGGGGTGAAACATGAACAGCTTCTGCTCTCGGCCGATCTTCCGGTGATCGCGCTTCTTCGCTTCTTCGATGCGATGCAGGTACGCCTGCAACTCCTTTTCCGAGAAGAACGCCGTACCGTAGATGCGCTGCATCGGCTGGTTGCGCGCGTCGCCCTTCCAGTATGCGTTCGATGTGCTGAGCAGCTTGAACGCCTTGAGCCGTCCGGTCGAGGGTACGTGCGGCCCGATACAGAAATCGACGAACGTGTCGCGGTCCTTGATCGTGTAGCAGGAAACCTCGGATTGCCCTTCTGCTTTCTCGTCGATCAGCTGCACCTTGAGCGGTTCGCCGCGGCCGCCGAAGAACGTTCGAGCTTCCTCGCGGGGCCACATCTGCCGCTCGTAGGCCAGATCCTGCTGCGCCATCTCCCGCATCCGCTGCTCGATGGCATCGAGGTCCTCCGGGATGAACGGACGCGGCACCACGAAGTCGTAGAAGAACCCCTCTTCGATGGCCGGCCCGATGCCGCACTGGACGCCCGGAAACAGATTGGTCACGGCCGCCGCCAGCAGATGCGCCGTGCTGTGGCGATAGATAGGCAGCGCTTCGGCGCTGTCCGGCGTGATGATCCGGAGCTTCGCGTCGTTATCGAGACGGAACGACAAATCGACGAGCCGATCGTCGACGGCGGCTGCCAGGGCGGCTTTCGCCAGCCGCGGGGAGATTCCTGCGGCCACGTCTCGGACGGACGTGCCAACCGGGACGACGCGGCTGGAGCCGTCCGGAAGCGTGATGGTGACGTCGCTCATGAATTGCTATCGGGACTTCGCATGGCCCGCCTTCGCTCGCTGCGCGAGCTTCGGCGCGCAACCTTCGCGCTTGGCTTGCCAGCCCACCTTCGCGCTCCGCGCTACGGTGGACAAGCCGTTCCGGGCTTGCCAACCGAAGCTCGCGTCGCCGGTTTCTGATTTCAGGCCGGCGCGTGTGAGCGAGGGTTGGTAGGCGCGGGTGGACTCGAACCACTGACCTCCTCCGTGTCAGGGAGGCGCTCTAACCAACTGAGCTACGCGCCTATCTGTTGCAAATTCAGGCGTTAACCCGAACCGCCAGTATAACAAAAAGCGCAGCTACTTCTTCTGAGTGAGGTGCTCGATTGCTCGCTGCAGTGCCGCGTCGGTCGTCGGCGGCTGGCTTCCGAACTCGATTTCCGGCTGCTCCATTTGGACGTCGGGCTCGAGTCCGGTCTCGTGAATGGGATCGTTGTCCGGTGCGAGGTAGCGCACGTACGTCAGCCAGAGGCCGCTCTGATCGGGCAGCTTGACGAGACGCTGACGCGCGGCGCGCCCAAGTGTGTGAGCTCCGACGAGATCGGCGCGATCATTCTGCGCGAGTGCTGCGGCAAAGACTTCGGCCGCTCCAGAGGTGCCCTGGTCGACGAGCAACGCCAGGGGCGCAGTCACGGCGCCGTCGCCGGCACCACTCGAGACCATGTCGCGCGTGTCTCCTCGCGTGAGACGAACGGCGAGGGTGCCGCCTTTCACGAACAGGCGAGCGGCGGCAATGCCATCGTCCAGATCGCCGCGTGCGGTGCTCCGGAGGTCGATGACGAAGCGAGTTGCGCCGCTCTTTGTGAGGCTGTCGATCGCCTGCTTCACTCCCGTGGAGGAATCCTTGGCGAACTCGGCGATGCGAACGTACCCCGTCGCTCCGTTCGCCATTCTCGAGGAAACGTCGGACGCCGACGCCCGTTCCCGAACCAGAGCGATTTCGTGCGGGTCGGCGGCGTTGCCTCGAATGACGAGCAGCGCGACTTTCGACCCGGGCGCACCACGCAGCCGTCGGGCCCCTTCGTACGCCGACATGTCGCGCGTGGGTCGGTTGTCGATCGCTCTGATGAAGTCACCAGCGCGAAGGCCTGCCTTTGCGGCTGGCGTGCCGTCGCGTGCGGCCACAACCCGGAGGTAGTACTGCCGGGTCAGATCCACGCCCACTTCGGCCGTCCCGCCCGTGTCGTTCGATTCGAGGCTCCGCACCAGGTCGGCTGTCAGGTACGCGCTTTCGGCGTCGAGGCTGTCGGCCAGGCCTTTCATCGCACCCCGCATCGCCTGACGCACATCGACGGGCTCGACGTAATTGTTGAGGACGAGCGACACAACGTCTTCGAAGACGCGCAGGTGCTGATATGTGTCGTCCTTTGCGACAGCCTGCCCGAGGTACCCGCCGACAAAGGCAAACACCATGATCAGCGTCGAAAGGGCAAGGACGAATACGCGACTGCGCGATGTCATGTCAGCTCCCAGTCAGGTTGGTAGTTGCTACCGACTACCACCTACCCCATTACCGGGGTCGCAACCATTGTACGGGATCGACAGAGCGGCCGTCGACGCGCATCTCGAAGTACAGCGCCGGTGGCCCCGCGGGCGCGGACCCTACGCGGCCCAGCTCCGTCCCGCCGTCGACGGACGTGCCAGTCGAGACGGCGATCGACGCGAGGTAGCCGTACAGCGATTGCGCATTTTGTCCGTGGTCGACGATGACGAGGTTGCCGAGAGCGGAGAACGGATCTGCGTATGACACGGTGCCGGGATGGATGGCGTATACCTGGGCGCCTTCGGGCGCGACGATCTCGATACCGTTTCTGTTCGTCGCATCGCCCGGACGCCCGGATAGCTGACCGAAACGAACCGCGACACGACCCTGGGCCGGCCAGTCGAGAGCGCCGCGGAAGGGGGCCAGCGGGACGGCGACCGGCTCGGCCGAGGCTCCGGCGGCGACGTTGGCGACCTGTTGCTGCAGCCGCTCGTACGCCAGCTGAAGTTCTCCTGCGAACTGTGCGTTCAGATCCCGGCGCGCATCGATCTGCGCGATGAGTGCCGAGCGCGCTGCGAGGGCGCGGTCTGCCGCAGCCTGTGCCTTCAGCGCTCCAGCCTCGCGGGCCCGCAGCCCACGAAGCTCGTCGTCGAGCTGAGCGCCCTCACGCCGCGACTCGTCCAGCGTACGGCGATGCTCGGCCGCGCGCTGCTCGTTGATGCGGACGATCGCGGCGACGGCGCGCGTCGCCCGACTGAAGTCGCGCACGGTGCGTCCGCCGAAGAGCAGCCTTGCGTATCCGCTTCGACCGCGCTTGTAGATATCGACGAGCTGCGCACGCAAATCGGGCAACTGCGCCAGGCGCTCCTCCTCGAGCGACTGCAGACGCACCATCAGGTTCTCGATTGCCGCCTGGCCGCGCGCGACCGCGTCGCGCGCCTCCTTCACGCGCTCGGTCTGCAGCTGCTGCTCGACTTCGAGCGCACGCAAATCACCGAGCAGGGTACGCGACTGGCCCGCGAGCCGATCGGCTTCGCTTTGCAGCGCGCGGATGCGTTCGTTGACCCGCTGCGCCTGCGCTTGCGGCTGCGCGCGCTGAATCGTCTGAGCCGCAACCATGGCGGACAGCGCGAACAAGGCGACACCGCACGTAACTGCGCGCTCGATCATGTTGGAAGGGTGAGAGAATTATAGCGTGCGCATGGTCGCTTTTGACGTCGGAGAGCGGCGCATCGGTGTGGCTGTCAGTGACGCGACGCTCACGCTTGCACGTCCAGTGGGCGTCCTGCGGCCGACTTCGCTCGAGACCGACGGGCTGCGCCTCGCCGCTGCCGAGATCACGCGCTTGGCAAATGAAGAGGACGGCGTGACGACAATCGTCGTGGGTCTTCCGCGACGTCTGGACGGATCGGCGACTGTGATGACCGCGCGTGTCAGCGCGTTCGCGACGGAGCTGGGCAGAATCACGCGTCTTCCAGTCGTTCTGCAGGACGAGCGGCTGACGAGCCGCGAGGCGGAAAGCCGCCTGGCAATCACCGAAAAGGACTGGAGGCTGCGCAAACGTCGCCTCGACGCTGCGGCCGCTGCCATCATTCTTCAGGATTACCTGGATACGCAGCGCCGACCTTCGGCGTCGCTCGCCGCCGAGCCCGAGCTGTGATGCGAAAGGTCATCACACCGGCAATCGTCCTCCTGTTTCTCCTGTTCGCGGGCGCGGGCGCGGCCGCCGTATTCGTCTGGCAGCGGATCCATGAACCCTACAAGAGTTTCGATGCAGCGGAGCAGTTTCTGGAAGTACCGCCGGGCATGGGCACCGCCGCCATTGGACGCCGCCTGATCGAGGCCGGCCTGGTCCGCGATGAACTCACATTTCGTGCCGCGCTCTGGTGGACCGGGCGCTCGCAGGACCTGCAGGCTGGAGAGTACCGCTTCGATCGCGCGATGACACCGGTGGATGTCATCGGGCGCCTGGCGCGCGGCGACGTGTACGCGCGGCTGCTCACTTTTCCCGAAGGACTGACGATCCACGAGATGAGTCAGGTGTACGAAAACCGCGGGTTCGGATCCGCTTCGAGCTTTCTCATGGCCGCTCGCGACGGCTCGTTGATCCACGATCTCGATCCCGGCGCTGTCGATCTCGAGGGGTACCTGTTTCCGGAGACGTACAGTCTGACGCGGGAAACATCGGTGCAACGCCTCGTCCGGTTGATGGTCGATCGCTTTCGCGCCGTATATACCGACGATTTGCGCCGAAGCGCGCAGGTGCAGGGGCTGACCACGCGTCAGCTCATGACGCTCGCGTCGCTGGTCGAAAAGGAAACAGGGAAACCCGAGGAGCGACCGCTCGTCGCTGCGGTGTACCGAAATCGATTGAAGATTGGCATGGGCCTGCAGGCGGATCCGACGGTTGTCTACGCCTTGCAGAAGGCCGGGCGATACGACGGCAACATCCGTCGCTCGGACCTGGCATTCGACTCGCCATACAACACCTACCGCTATGCCGGTTTGCCTCCCGGCCCGATTGCGGCGCCGGGGAAGGCATCGGTCGAAGCGACACTGATGCCTGCTTCCGTCAGCTACTTGTATTTCGTAAGCCGCAATGATGGTTCACACGTGTTCTCTGACACGCTCGCCGAGCACAATCGCAACGTCCGCGAGTTTCAGGTCCTCTTTTTCCGCCGATAGCCCGCCCCGTACAACTACCTTTCTTGGGTGATATTTCCAGGGGGATGCCGCCCCTTCGCCTCGTGCCGCGTGCTCGACCGTCTTGTCTCGATCGTCAGACCGGATCGCACGGCGATTCTGTTGATCGACCGCGAGACCGGCGCGCTGCTTCCAGGCGCGGTGCGCCCCGCCGGCGCCGTATTCGTCCGTATCGCAGTTCGCCAGCTCCACCGTCGTGAAACAGGCGCTTACGGCGCGCGACGTGTTCGTGGTGCACGACATCCGGATGGATCTTCGACTCCATCAGGCGGCAAGCGTCCTCCTTGCGGGTGTTCGGTCGGTCATCTGCGTGCCGCTGCTCGGTCGGACCGGCCCGATCGGCGCGCTCTATGCCGACAAGCTCGGCGCTGAGCAGTTCGCGCCGGAGCTCGCCGATTACGCCGCCGCGTTCGCCGGGCACGCCGCTGCTGCGCTCGAGACGGGCGCAGCTGTACGACGATCGGCAGCGCCACTTCCGCGCGACGCTGGAGGCCTTTGCGAAAGCCATCGACGCGCGCGATCATTACACCGCCGGCCATTCAGAACGTGTGACCGCGTACTCGCTGGTGCTCGCGCGCCACAGCGGCAAGTACTCGACGGAGTTCGAGACGATCCGCCGCGCCGCGATGTTGCACGACATCGGCAAAGTCGGTGTTCCCGACTCGGTACTTCTGAAGCCAGGCTCCCTCGATCCACGCGAGCGCGCCTTGATCGAGACCCACGTGATGATCGGGCACCAGATGCTCGAATCGCTCGCCTTCCTCGGCGCCTCACTGCCGGCCGTGCGCGGTCATCATGAACGGTGGGACGGCAGCGGGTACCCGGATCAGCTGTTCGGCAGCGATATCCATCCACATGCGCGGCTGATGGCGGTGGCCGACAGCTACGACGCGATGACATGCGAACGTCCCTACCGGGGTGCGTTGACGGCCGGCGAAGCCGCCATGGAGCTCCGCGCCAAGAGCGGAGGGCAATTCGACCCGGACATGATCGATCTCTTTGACGCCGTCGAGCGGGAGTTCGCCGCGCTTCACCTGGAGCCCGACGCCGCGGCGATGCGAGCAGCGCTACTGCGAACGGTCGACTGAGGAGGCGGGCGCGGCCGCGACACCCTCGATGACCCAGGTGTCTCCCTCTTTTCCAAGCGCGTAGATGTCGTGCCGCACAGCCGTGGTTTGCCGCCCTGTGGACTGCGGGGTGCAGGTATGCGTGCTGCGAACATCGGCAAGAGCCGCCGTTGAAATCCCCGGCGTCAGCGCGACCGCCATCCGGTCGAAAGTCACTTCGTACACCAGACAGTCGCTGAAGGTTCGTTGCATCGTCTGCTGAACATCGCGCGGGAGTGCGGGGAAGGCCTCGCGCACCGCTCGCAGGTCGCGGTTCCGGTAGCCGATTCGGAAGCGCTCCATCGCCGCTTCAATTCCCGGTCGCTCGTGGTCGAGTGGATCCGACGGTGCCGCCGTGAGCCACGGTATCGCCACCGCCACGCCGATGAGCAGTGCGACCGCGGCGGACCCCATGACGATCCACGTACGTGAGGAAGCGGTCGAGGGTGCCGGCCGGAGCACCGCACTCGGTGGTCGGGACGTTCCGGCAGTGGGTGACTTCGACGTCCGTGAACTCGGAGGCCGCGACGTCCCGGACGACGGGGGGGTCGCTGTCGTCAGCGGTCGTCTTGCCGATGTGTCGGAAGACCTCTTCTTGACCTGCCACGTCTGCGGCCCGGGGACAGGTGGTTCGGGGATCACCGGCGGCGCGAGCACGTCCACCGGCTGAAAGACGTCGACCTCCGGCTCCCATTCGAGCGGCATCAGGTCTGGAGTGTGGTCGGGTTCCACGTGCAAGGGCGTCGATGCCGGAGGCGGAGCATCGACGGCGCCCAGCGAAGCTTGCAGCGCTTCCCGCAGAATCATGATGGTGTTCTGATCCCCGGTGGAATCGAGGCGGCGCTGAATATCGATGATGGCTGTCCGCATTTCAGCGAGGTCCTCGAAGCGGTCTTCGGGCGCTTTCTGCAGCGCGCGCACGATCACCCCTTCGACACCAACAGGAAGACCGGGGCAGATCTCGCCGATCGACGGCGGATGCTCGTAAGGCAGCCGCTGCAGGAGTCCGTCGTTCAGTCCTCCCTTGAACGCCTGCTGATAGGAAAAGAGCTCGTAGGCGAGCGAACCCACCGAGAAGATGTCGCTTCGATGATCGATCGAGCGCCCGAGCATCTGCTCCGGCGACATGTAATTCACAGACCCGATCAACGCGCCGCCCTGCGTCATCACGGACCCTTCGATGCGCGCGATGCCGAAGTCGAGGATGCGAACCATCCCTTCTTTATCCACCATCACATTGGCGGGTTTGATGTCCCTGTGGATGATCCCCGCGCGATGCGCAAAGTGAAGGCCCGAGCAGACCTGCTCGAGGTAGGAAAGCTTGTTGCCAATCGAGACGTTGCGGCGGCTCCGGATGATTTCCCCGAGCGACTCGCCATCGACGAACTCCATCACCATGTACGGCTGGTGTTCGTGCTGGCCGCTTGCGTAAATCGTGATGATGTTGGGATGACGCAGCGCCGCGGCGGCGCGCGCCTCATGGAAAAACCGGTCCAGGACCTCCTGGTCGTGAACCTCCTCCCGAATCACCTTGATGGCGACCGGCCGGTTGAGCTCCGTATCCCGGCCAAGGTACACGGCGCCCATGCCGCCAGAGCCAATTTGGCGAATGACCTCGAAGGTGCTGATTCGGGAGGGGAAAACTGCCACTAACCCCTGCAGTGTCTGCGGTTTATAAGGTCAGGGATCAGTCTGCTTCTATCATCACCGCCGTGGAGTTGTCCGGCCCGCCTCGACTGTTTACGCGGTCGATGACGGCGCGACAGAGCTCGTCGAGCGGCCGCTCCAGGTCCCCAACGATGTCCGCAATCTCCTTATCGGTCAGAACGCTGTGAATTCCATCCGAGCACAGCAGCAGACGGTCCCCGGATTCGATCTTCAGTTCGAGCGTGTCCACCGCCATGCCGGCCTGACCGGAAACGGCCCGGGTCACGACGTGACGGAGCGGATGAGTCCGCGCCGCCTGCGCATCGATGAGGCCCATTGCCATCTGTTCGGCCACCACCGAATGGTCACGGGTCATCTGCGAGAGATGACCGTTGCGCAGCAGATAGGCTCGGCAGTCACCCACATGTGAAATCGCAACATCGTCGGTGCCGAACAGCGCGGCCGCCACGGTGGCGCCACTTCCGTCGAGCGCTGCATTCGTCTGCGCGCGCGCCGCTAGAGTGCGGTTGGCGCTGCGGATCGCCACCTGAAGACGATTCGCCAGCGCTGAGAGCCGCGCGTCAAGCCCGTCGGGCCAGGTCTTGTCGGAATCGCGCGCAGTATCGCGGATGAACGTCGTGACGGCCTCCGCGATCGTGATCGACGCGAGGTCACCGCCGGTGTGCCCCCCCATCCCGTCCACAACCGCGAAGAACCGGAGGTCGCCTTCCGCGACGAAGCAGTCCTCGTTTCGCGACCGGACGCGGCCTGGATCCGTCGCGGCTGCAAATCTGAGGTTCATCAGAGGTCGCCCAACACCAGCCGCTGGCTTCGGGACCTGTCCGGCGTCGCAAGGTGTCGGTACGGCGAGCCGGCCCGATGGTCGCGTGGCAGCATGAAGGACGACGGCGTCAGGTACTGAATCATCGTGACGAGGCGAGGCGCTACTCCGTGTTTCACGCGGCTCCCGAAATGGAAGCACTGCGTCGTGTCCACGAAGCACACGGTCCCGATGGTGAACGGCGGATCGGCCATGAGCTCGCGCGCAGCCGCGCGCCTGCGAAGCATCGTGGGCAGACTCAAGGTCTGCCTCACCTTTTCGAAGACGATGCGCTCGCGCTCGGATCGGTGCTGAAAGAAATGGTTGATGCGGGTCGCCAGCGGCATCGAGGGCTGCCCCGAGTTCGTCATCGCTCGCCCCATTTTAGTTTCTCGCGGAGCACCTCGAAATAACCGCGCGTGGACGCCTTTACCAGCCGCAGCATCCGGTCCGACTTCCTCACGCGCACGACGTCGCCGTCGTTGAGCGCATAGCCCGACTGTCCGTCGTAGGTCACGAAGACTTCGTCGGCGTCGGCGCCCCCGTGCGGCCGCACTTCGATCTCCGCACCGCCGGGAATGACCACGGGGCGATTGGTGAGCGTGTGCGGAGCAATCGGGGTCAGCACGATTGCGTCCACCATGGGATGCACGATGGGACCGCCGGCGGCCAGGTTGTAGGCCGTCGATCCCGTTGCGCTGGCAACGATCAAACCGTCGGCCTTTACGCGCGTGACAAATCCGCCGCTCACCGAGACCGACAGCTCGATCATCCGCGAGATTGCGGCTTTGGTGAATACGACGTCGTTCAGCACGACCCGCGAATCGACCCGAACGCCATTTCGATCCAGCTCGGCCGCAAGCATCGCACGCTCGTCGAACGTCGCGGTGCCGCCGAGCACGCTCTCGAGCGACGGCGTCAGTTCGTCGATGCGGATCTCGGTGAGGAAGCCGAGGCTGCCAAAGTTGACGCCGAGGATTGGAATGTCGCGGCCCGTCTTGGCGATTCGGGCCGCCATCGCGAGCAGTGTTCCGTCACCGCCGAGCACCACGATCAGGTCGACCTCGCATGGCAGCGCGTCACGACTCATCGTCCGGACGTTCTCTCCAGCTACCCCGGCCAGCGAGAGTGTCTCCCGCTCGTACACGACCTCGACCCCACGCGCCGCCAGCCAGGCGCCAAGCCGCGCCACATGTTCCGCTGCCGCGACGAGATTGTGCTTGGCGACGATGCCAACGCGTCGAATGGTCATGAGCGCAGATGCAGCAGGAATTCCACGTTCCCTTTTTGACCGGTAATCGGTGAGGGTGTGACCGCCGCCGTCGTCAATCCTACCGCAGCGGCCGCGGCGCGAATCTCGTCGATGACGCGCGCGCGCAAGCGTTCCTCGCGGACGACACCGCTGCCTACTTCGGCGCGACCCACCTCGAACTGAGGTTTGGCGAGCGCGACGACGTCCGCGCCCGGCCGCAGGAGGGGCGGCACGACCGGAAGAATCTGGCGCAACGAGATGAATGACACGTCGATGCAGACAATATCGACTGATCCAGGCAGGTCGGCCAGGGTCAGGTGCCGAGCGTTGAAGTGTTCGATCACCACGACGCGCGGATCGTTTCGCAGGCTCCAGTCGAGCTGGCCGTGTCCGACGTCGAGCGCGACCACCCGCGCGGCGCCACGCTGCAGGAGCACGTCGGTGAATCCCCCGGTCGAGGCGCCGATATCGAGCGCATCGCGGCCGGCAACGGCGATGCCGAACGTATCGAGCGCATGCGCCAGCTTGAGGCCGCCGCGTCCAACGTATGGATGATCGGGTGCAATCAACATGAGCTTTGCATGACGCTCGATCTGCGCACCCGCCTTGGTCAGCACGCGCCCGTCAACGCTCACCTGCGCCGCCAGAATCAACGCGCGCGCCCGCTCGCGGGAAGGCGCCAAGCCGCGCTCTACGACTAACTCATCGAGCCGGACCTTGGACATTGACGAATTTACGGATCTACGGATCTACGGATTGAGGGTTGGCCATTCGCAAATCCAAGTCGTCAATCAAATCCGTCAATTCGTCAATTCGATCTATCCACTATCCATTGGCCGATGCCCATCAGTTGTGAATCCGCAAGACGCGCCGAGCGAAGACTGCGTTCTGCCCGCTCCACGCACTCGGCTGCCATCCGGCGTGCCGTGTCGAGCCCGTACAGGGCGGGATACGTCGGCTTACCCGCAGCCGCATCCTTCCCGACGGTCTTGCCCAGTGTCGCAGGGGCGCCTTCGACATCGAGGATGTCGTCGATGATTTGAAACGCAAGGCCGAACTCCGTCGCCGCCGCGTCGATCGTGGCGAGGACACCATCGTCGCCGCCGCCCATGATGGCGCCGGCGATGGCGGCGGCACGAATCAGCGCCCCGGTCTTCTTGGCATGCACTGCACGAAGCCGCTCGGCGTTGGTCGGCAGCGCCTCGTCAGAAGCCGCGCTGCCTGCGAGGTCGAGAGCCTGGCCGCCAACCATGCCGCTTGGGCCGGCGGCGCGGGCGACCACGCCAATGACGCGAAGCTTGCGTGAATGCGTGATGGGGTCGCTGCTCTCGGGCGCACGTGCCATCAGCGCGAACGCCTCAGTGAGCAGGCCGTCGCCGGCGAGAATGGCCATCCCTTCGCCTACAACGACGTGCAGCGTCGGCTGCCCGCGCCGCATCGTGTCGTTGTCCATGGCGGGCAGATCGTCGTGAATCAGCGAATAGGTGTGGATCAATTCGATCGCGCACGCCGCGGGCATTGCAACCGAGCGGTCGCCGCCCACTGCCTCGGCACTGGCCAAGCACAGGATCGGCCGCAGCCGTTTTCCGCCGGCCGTGATGCTGTACCGCATCGCGTCGGCGACCACGGCGGGGCAGTCGGGCGGAGCAGGGAGGGCGGCGGCCAACGCGGCGTTAACTTCTGCGCGGCGCGATTGGATGTATGCGTTGAACGAGGAATCCACGCTCGACCTTCATCCCTTGACCTTCGACTTTGTCTCATCATCCTCGCCAAATGCGTCCGGGGCCGGTCTCAGCTGGCCGCGCTCGCTGAGGATTTCGATGCGACGCTCCGCCTCCTCAAGGCGTGAATGACAGAAGCGGGAGAGTTGCACGCCGCGTTCGTAGAGCTGCAAAGATGTCTCGAGGGGCAGGTCGCCTTCTTCGAGCTTTTTCACGATTGATTCGAGCTCGGCGATTGCCGCCTCGAAGTCCTTGATCGTGTCGTCCATTACGAACTCTTTACTTCACACGCCAGTTCGCCGCGCGCAAGCGTCACGCGCACGTGCTGACCCGCGGCTATCGTGGTTGCATCGCGGATGATGGCCGTTCGCTCGCTGTTCCAGCACACCGCGTAGCCGCGACCCAGCACGGCCAAGGGGCTGAGCGCCTCCAAGCGCGCCGCCGCGCCGCGAAGCTGGCCGTCGGCCCGATGCCGAGCCTGTGCGGTGGCACTGGAGAGCCGTCCGTCGGCTTCGATGAGCCTGAAGCGAACGTGTGCGAGCCGCCGCCGCAGGTCGAACGTCTCCAGTGAAAGACGCAACGATTGGTAGGCACGTTCGCGCAATGCCATGCGCCCACCAATGGCGTGTCCCAGATCATGTGTCAGGTCGGCGACATGCCGCCCGCGCAGCGCCACATGCCCACGCATGCCCGTGTACCCCGGGCGGGCCTCGAGCGTCCGCACACGCGACTCGAACCGGTGCAGCCGCATCCGCATCGAGGCAGTGACGCGGTGCGCCAGCCGATCGATACGCGCGTAGAAGTCGTCCTTGCGGGCTACGACCATTTCGGCAGCCGCGGACGGCGTGGGCGCGCGTACGTCGGCGACGAAATCGGCAATCGTCACATCCGTTTCATGCCCGACCGCCGCAATTATCGGCACCGGACAGTCAGCAATCGCCCGTGCGGTCACCTCCTCGTTGAAGGCCCAGAGGTCCTCGATCGAGCCGCCACCCCGTCCGACGATGACGACATCTATTCCAGGAACCTTGCCGATGGCCGACAGCGCACGGGCTATCTCGAGCGCTGCGCCTTCGCCCTGCACGCGGGCCGGGCGGATCACGATGTGTGCGTTGGAGTAACGTCGCCGCAACACCTGTATGATGTCGCGAACCGCTGCGCCCTCGAGCGACGTCACCACGCCGACCTTTCGCGGCAACGCGGGCAGCCGCCGCTTGCGCCGCTCATCGAAAAGGCCCTCCGCGGAGAGCCGCTGCTTCAGCTGGTCGAACGCCAGTTGCAGTGCGCCGAGCCCTTCGGGTTCGAGACGCTCGCAGACGATCTGGTACTCACCCTTCGCGTCGTACACACTTACGCGGCCGCGGGCGACGACGCGCACGCCGTTCTGCGGTTTGAAGCGCAGCGCCCGAACGGCCGACCGGAACATGACACCTTTGATTTGCGCGCCGCCGTCTTTCAGCGTGAAGTACATGTGCCCCGTGTTCCACAGGCGACAGTTGGAGAGCTCGCCCTCGACCCACACATCCGTAAACCGTTCCTCTACGTGCACACGGATTCGTCCTGTGAGTTCGGACACGGTGAGAATCCGCCGCGGTGCCGGTGTGACACGTTCGGACTCGAGCGCGTGCGGTTCGGGTTCCTCGAAGGGCAGATCGAACAGAGAAGTCATGCGCGTAACGGCGCACCTTTCGCTGCGCCCACCTGGTCTGCCAGCTTCCCGAGTTCGCCCTCCGAATAGCCAATCCTGGCAATCCGCACCGCCCGGCCTGTTCGGTCGTCCGCTTCGATGATGACGCCATGCAGTCGGGGGTTGCCAGCCGCGGGTTCGAACTTCGAGGGCATGCCGGTCAGAAAGCGCGTGAGCGAAGGGGCCACTTCCATTCCAATGATCGAGTCGTGAGGTCCTGTCATTCCGACATCCGTAAGATACGCTGTGCCGTTGGGCAGAATCCGTTCGTCGGCCGTTTGCACGTGCGTGTGCGTGCCGATGACGGCTGTCACCCTGCCGTCGAGATGCCATCCCATCGCCATCTTCTCGCTGGTTGCCTCGGCGTGGAAGTCGACGATGACGACGCGCGTGCGGTGGCGGATGGCGTCGATTTCGCGGAGCACCACCGCAAACGGGTCGTCAATCTGCGGCATGAAGACCCGGCCCATCGCGTTGATGACACCGACGGCGCGGCCTTCACCCGTTTGCGCTACGCAGGTTCCTCGTCCGGGGACGCCAGCCGGATAGTTTGCGGGGCGGAGAAGCCGGGGCTCGGCGGCGATGTACTCGAGGACCTCCTTTTTGTCCCAGATGTGATTGCCTGATGTCATGACGTCAATGCCTGCTTCGAGGAGCGTATCGCCGATATCCTTCGTGACGCCGAAGCCGGCGGCGGAATTCTCCACGTTGGCGATGACCAGGTCGAGTCCGTGGTGGTCGATGAGTGCGCGAAGGCCGCGCTGAACGAGCTCGCGGCCGGGGCGTCCGACGATATCTCCGATCAGCAGAATGTTCATGGCCGCGGCTCGGACGGCGCAACGGGAATGCGATGGGCGGCGCCGCGCCGGTCCGCCATTTTCGGCAGCACGATCGTGAGCTCGCCATCGCGAAGCGTCGCGCGGGCGCCCTGGACGTCAAACGCGCCGTTCACACGCACGGCGCGAGCAAACCGCCCAAACTCGCGCTCGACCAGGTGGTATGTCTGTTCGCCACCGCTTCGGAGTGGCGCCTTCTCGCCGACGATCAGCAGGATGCCGGCACGGAAGAGCACGCGGATCGCGTCTATCCGGACTCCCGCCACATCCACCGTTATCTCAACAACGGCTTCGGTCTCGAGAACGTCGAGCGTCGGATGGCACTCGCCCGAATAGACGCCGTGTTCGGGCGGAAGCGCTTGTGCGAGATCGTCGAAGAGCCGGTGGATGTCATCGGCGAGCTCGGTCGCCTCGTCGGACGGAATAAGTGAAAACGCTGCCATCGGAGGCTGAGCGCCATGATCTCACATGGGTCGCGGTCGCTGGTGAGTTACCCCCGGTTCCGGGCGGCCGTTTCCGTAGCTCTTCTGTTAACTCATCCGGCTTGGGAGAGGTGTCTCTCAGACTATATCTGAGTGTGTATTACTAATATTAAATGCTTGACACATACTAATATATTGCTATCATTCGGTTGGAGTCACTGAGCATGAGCAAAGTCATAGGAATAGACCTTGGCACGACCAACTCGGTGGTGTCGGTCATGGAGGGCGGCGAACCCACCGTCATCGTGAATCAGGAAGGGGGCCGCACGACACCCTCGGTTGTGGGATTCGCCAAGGACGGCGAGCGGCTGGTCGGTCAGGTCGCGAAACGTCAAGCCGTCACCAACCCCGAAAACACGGTCTTCTCGATCAAGCGTTTCATGGGACGCAAGCACGGCGAGGTCGCCGAAGAGCGCGGTCGCGTGCCGTACGACGTGGTGAAAGCGGACAACGGCGATGCCTGGGTGGAAGTGCGCGGCAAGAAGCATTCACCGCCGGAAGTCTCCGCGATGATTCTTCAGAAACTCAAAGCGGCGGCGGAGGACTACCTGGGCCAGAAGGTGATCGACGCCGTCATCACTGTCCCCGCATATTTCAACGACGCGCAACGGCAGGCGACGAAAGACGCCGGCAGGATTGCCGGCCTGAACGTCCTTCGAATCGTCAACGAACCGACGGCTGCGGCGCTCGCCTATGGCCTCGACAAGAAGAAGGACGAGACGATCGCTGTCTACGATTTCGGCGGCGGCACGTTCGACATTTCCATCCTCGAGGTGGGCGACGGCATCGTCGAAGTGAAGTCGACCAACGGTGACACGCACCTGGGTGGCGACGATTTCGACCAGCGCATCATCGATTGGATCGTGGCGGAGTTCAAGAAGAGCGACGGCATCGATTTGAGCAAAGACCGAATGGCCCTCCAGCGCCTCAAGGAAGGGGCGGAGAAGGCCAAGATCGAGCTCTCGACCGTGCTGGAAACCGAGATCAATCTCCCGTTCGTGACTGCCGACCAGACGGGGCCCAAGCATCTGCAAATGAAGTTGACCCGCGCCAAGTTCGAACAACTGGTCGACGATCTGCTGCAGCGGTCGATGGCGCCGGTCAGGCAGGCGCTGGCGGACGCGGGACTGAAGCCGTCTGACATCGACGAAGTCGTCCTGGTTGGCGGATCGACGCGCGCGCCAAGAATTCAACAGCTCGTGAAGGAGTTCTTCGGCAAGGAGCCGCACAAAGGGGTGAACCCCGACGAAGTGGTGGCCGTTGGCGCGGCCATCCAGGGCGGTGTCCTCAAGGGCGAAGTCAAGGACGTGGTACTGCTCGATGTCACCCCGCTGTCACTCGGCATCGAGACGTTGGGCGGCGTGATGACGACGCTGATTCCGCGGAACACAACGATTCCAACGCGCAAGAGCGAGCTCTTCTCCACGGCAACCGACAACCAGACGAGCGTCGAAGTGCATGTGCTCCAGGGCGAACGGCAGATGGCGCGCGACAACCGCACCCTCGGTCGCTTTCACCTGGTGGGCATCCCACCGGCACCGCGCGGTCTTCCGCAGATCGAAGTTGGGTTCGACATCGACGCAAACGGCATCGTGAGCGTAGCGGCAAAGGATGTTGCCACCGGCACGGAGCAGAAGATCACGATCAGCGGATCGTCCGGTCTCAGGAAGGATGAGGTCGATCGCATGGTGAAGGACGCGGAAGCGCATGCGAGCGAGGATCACGCCCGCCGCGAGCTCATCGACGCGCGCAATCAAGCGGACACGCTGGCGTATGCGGTTGAAAAGACCCTGAACGAGAACCGCGATCGTCTATCGGCCCAAGATGTCAGCCGAATCGACGAGGCGATTGGTGGAGTACGGGAAGCCGTCAAGGCTGGCGATGTGCAGAGGATTCGCAGCGCCACGGAAACGTTGCATAAAGCGTCGCACGCGATGGCGGAGCGGCTCTACAAACAGGCAGAGGCCAACGCCGCGCATGCTGCGGCATCGGCAGACACAAGCGACGACGTCAAGGAAGGCGAAGTCGTCGATGCATGAATCGAGCGCAGAGGCGGGCCTCAGGATCCGCCTTGAGGAGGAGACAATGGCCATCACACGACTTGATCCATTCCGTGAATTCGCGACACTGCAGGATCGGATGAATCGTCTGTTCGGAGACGTCTATCTTCGGGACGAGGATGTGAGCGGGCGTCCTAGCTGGGTGCCGGCGGTCGACATCTACGAAACCGACACCCACGACCTTGTGGTCAAGGCAGAGCTTCCCGACCTCACTCGAGAGGACATCGAGGTGACGGTCGAGAACAACACCCTGACCATTCGTGGCGAGCGGAAACTGCCCACCGAGGTCAAAGACGAACAGTTTCGGCGAGTCGAACGCCAGTACGGAGTATTCAGCCGCTCGTTTGCGCTGCCGAACACCGTCGACGCCTCGAAGGTGAGCGCCGAATACAAGAACGGTGTCCTTGCGGTCAGACTGCCGTTCCGCGACGAAGCAAAGCCGCGAACGGTCAACGTCGAAGTCGCCGCATAACCTTGCGGGCCGCCGATGGCTCCAGATCGGCTGCACGGACCGGGATCCGGGATCCCAGGTCCCGGGTCCCGGATCCCGCTCGTTTGATGTAGTCTCACCTCTTATGGAAACCAACGACGTGCTTGGTTCTAGCACCGAATCCGACGCCCCTCCTGGGCCACGTCCGAAGGCTCCCCCCATCGAGAGTCGGTTCCTGTTCGTCGACATTGCCGCGATGCGTGCGAAACAGCTGCGGCGCGGCGCGCTGCCCCGCCTCGATGCGGACGGCCCGGCGGATATCCACCGTCCCCAGCCGTACAAGGCCGAGCGCATTGCGATGGAGGAGGTACGTCAGGGCCTCGTCCTGTACGATCTGCCGCAGGGCAGCGACGACGTCTCCTAATCTGATAATCTCGCGGCATGCACACGTGCCGCACGCTCCTCGTTCTGCTGGTCGCAGTCTGCCTGCTGGCACCTATCGATGCACAGCAGTTCCGTCAACCGCCGCCGTACCGCATCCTCGTCACCAACGACGACGGCGTGCGGGCGCCCGGTATCGCCGCTGTCGCGCAGGCGCTTCAGGTAATCGGCACGCCGATCATCGTGGCGCCCGCCGACAATCAGACCGGGAAGGGGCACTCGATCATCACGACCGAGCCGGTGTTTCGCCAGGATCTGACGTTGCCCAATGGGCTTCCGGCGATCGGCCTCACGGCTACGCCGGCCAGCACGGTCAATATCGCGATTAGAAACATCGTCATGCCGCGGCCCGACCTTGTCGTGTCGGGTGTCAACACCGAGTACAACCTCGGTCTGTCGACCCACGTCGCGGGCACCGTGGGCGCGGCGCGCGAAGCTGCCGCGCACGGTATTCCGGCGATCGCGGCGTCGATGTCGGGGGCGGCCTTTCCCCGTGACCTCGTCTTTGCGGCCGAGGAGGTCGTGTGGGTGGCCCGTCGAGTCAAGCAGTACGGGCTGCCGCCACACACGTTCCTCAACGTAAACATTCCGGGTGTGCCGGCAGGCGGCTATAAGGGCTACATGATCACGCGTCAGGGTGAGGTGCGCACGGGAACGGAAAGCTTCGCCGAAATGAAGCATCCGTCGGGCCGCACGATCTACTGGAATGTGTACAACGAGCGAAAGAGTGCACCGCAGCCCGAAGGAACTGATTTCTGGGCCGTGGAAAGCGGCTTTGTGTCAGTCACGCCGATGAGCGTCGACGAGACGGACCCCGCTCAGTTCGACGCGCTCAGAGCGATCTTCAAATAGGTGGCGGAGTCTGCGTGTGCCAGTCCGTCGTCCGCTCGAACGCGTCAGCCACACGCAGCAGCATTGATTCGTCGAACATCCGACCGGTGAGCTGAAGCCCGACTGGAAGACGTTCGGAGCGTTCGGATCGTTCGACGAAGCCGCACGGGGTGCTGATCGCCGGCAGTCCCGCGAGGGGCGCGCTCACGGTGAACACGTCGGCCAGATACATCTGGAGCGGGTCGTCCGTTTTTTCGCCCAGGCGAAATGGTGGTATGGGACTGGTGGGCATCGCCACGACGTCGACCTTTTCAAAGGCCTTTTGGTAATCATTCCGCAATAGCGTCCGCACCTGCTGCGCCTTCAGGTAAAACGCGTCGTAATAACCCGCGCTCAGCACGTACGTGCCCAGCATGATGCGACGTTTGACCTCGGCACCAAAGCCTTCGTCGCGCGTGCGGGAGTACATCGCTTTGAGTCCCTGTTCCTTGTCGTGGGATGAACGATGGCCATACCTGACTCCGTCGTACCGTGCCAAGTTCGAACTGGCCTCAGCCGTCGCCACCAAGTAATACACGGGGATTGCGTACTTCGCATGCGGCAGACCGATATCGACGAGCGTTGCCCCGGCATTCCGCATTGTGTCGAGCGCCGCTTCGAATGCGCCACGGACGCCTTCGTCGACGCCGGCGGCGAGAAACGTGCGGGGGACTCCAATGCGGACGCCTCCGACATCGCCGGTCAGGGCGGCTGTGAAATCAGGAACCGCCCGACGCGACGACGTCGCATCCGCCGAGTCGGCGCCTGCGAGCACCGTGAGCGCCAGGGCGGCGTCCGCTGCTGTGCGGGCGATCGGCCCAATCTGATCGAGTGACGAGGCAAAGGCGAGAAGGCCGTATCGGGACACGCGGCCATACGTTGGCTTCAGGCCCACTACGCCGCAGAAGGCGGCGGGCTGCCGGATGGACCCACCGGTGTCCGACCCAAGGGCGAGCGGCACGCACCTGGCCGCGACGGCCGCCGCCGAGCCGCCGCTCGAGCCGCCGGGCGTGCGATCCGTCGCCCACGGATTACGGACCGGGCCGAACGCGGAGTTCTCGTTCGACGAGCCCATCCCGAACTCGTCACAGTTCGTCTTGCCGACGATGATCGCTCCCGCCTTCTCGAGGCGCCGCACGACCGTCGCGTCGTAGGGAGGCACGAATCGTTCGAGGATGCGCGACGAGGCGGTGGTCGGCATGCCGCGCACGCACAGGTTGTCCTTGATCGCGATCGGCACTCCTGCCAGCGGTCCCGGTGCTTCACCTGCTGCGCGGCGCCGATCGAGCTCCGCGGCTCGCGCCAACGCGCGATCCGCCGCGATCAGATTGAACGCGTTCAGCGCTCCATTGACGGTGTCGAGCCGCCCGAGAAACGTGCGGCACACGTCGACGGCGGACACGCGGCCGGCGGCGACTTCGTCGCGGATGGCACGGGCGCTCGATTCCAGCATCTCAGCCAATGACGCGCGGGACACGGAACAGGCCAGCCTCCGCCGACGCATCAGGCGCGTTGGCGAGCACGTCCTCGAGCGGGAGCGAGGGTCGGAGTTCATCCTCGCGTTCGGAGCGCTCGTCGACGTGGACGTGCGCCGTGGCTGGAACACCGCTCGTGTCGATGGCCTGGACCTGCTGGGCGTACGCGAGGATGTCGGCGAGCTGTCGCGTGAAGAGCGCTTTCTCTTCTTCGGTGAGCTCGAGGTGTGCAAGCGCGGCAATCCGCTCGACGTCGGCGACAGTAAGGCCCGAAGACATGATTGGCGATGCTATCATCGCTAGCCGGTCGTGGGCACTGCCCGTGCGGTCCCCTCAGGGCTCATGACCGGTCGGCAGTATCGCTTGGCGCGCTCCGCGCGCCCCTGGACCGCTCGTGATGAGCGGGTACAGAATTCTCATGAAGGGCCGTATCGCGGTCCAGGTGACGCCATGCGCGACGTGAGGCCCGCGGCTGTATCAGGCAGCTGGTATCCGGGCAGCGAGGCGCAGCTCGAGGCCGCTGTCGATGCGCACCTCGCCGCGGTTGCGCCTGCACCCGGTCGTCCCTGTCCGCGCGCGCTCATTGCGCCCCACGCCGGCCTCGTGTACTCGGGGCCGGTCGCGGCGTACGCGTACGCGCTGGTACGCGGATGTCGATACTCAGCAGCCGTGCTCGTCGGCCCCTCGCATTACGTAAGCTTTCGCGGCGTGTCGATTTGGCCCCGCGGTGCATGGGAGAGCCCGTTTGGAAATGTGCAGGTTGCCCAAGAACTCGCTCTCGGCATCGTTGCCCGGTCGAGGGATGTCACGGAGCATCCAGCCGCACACGGCCGCGAGCATTCGCTGGAAATGCAGTTGCCGTTCATCGCTCGGGTCTTGCCGCGCGTGCCAATCGTTCCGCTTGTCATGGGGTACCAGGACCGTGCGACCGCGATGGGATTCGGCGATGCGCTCGCTGGCGCCGTCAAAGCGCACAGCGATGGCGAGGTGTTGCTCGTCGCCAGCAGCGACTTATCGCACTATGAAGACGCCGACACGGCGTCGAAGCTGGACAGCGTCGTGCTCGGATGCGTCGAGAAACTCAACGCTGAAGCGCTGATGGATGCGCTCGAACGCGAGCCGCGACACGCATGCGGCGGCGGCCCGATGGTATCGGTCCTGCATGCCGCCGCGCAGCTCGGGTGCACGCAGTCGCGCGTGCTCTGCTACGCGGACTCAGGAGACGTTTCGGGCGACAAGTCCGCCGTCGTTGGTTACATGGCGGCCGCGATCTGGTGATGAATGATGGGATTCCGAGTCAGACCTGCGAGTTGACATGATCGGCCTGGAGGATCAGCAGCATCTACTGATGCTTGCACGTCGGGCACTCGAGGCGCGTGTTCGACGAGAGCCCCCACCGCCTGCGGCGGCGCGCGGCGGCGCGCTGGGGCTGCCGCGCGGGGCATTTGTCACGATTCATTACCACGGCGAGCTTCGCGGGTGTCTCGGACGCATTGAGACCAGTGCGCCGCTCGCAGAAACAATCCTGCATCTTGCCGGGTCGGTGGCGGATTCCGATCCTCGTTTCGAACCGGTCGCAGCCGTTGAACTGCACGAGATCGACATCGAGATCTCGGTCCTCACCCCGGAGCGCGAGGTGCGGTCGATCACGGAAATCGAGCTGGGGCGTCACGGCCTGATTGTGGAGCAGGGCCATCGACGCGGCCTGTTGCTCCCGCAGGTCGCGGCCGAGCAGGGCTGGGATCGCGAAACGTTCGCGTCGCACACGTGCAGGAAAGCGGCGCTGGCGCCGGATGCATGGCTCCGTGGCGCGCGCCTGTTCGTCTTCGAGGCCCAGGTCTTCAGCGAATTCAGTCAGGCCTGAGATCTACAGTCCGGGCACCAGAGTCATCTGGCCGCAGGACGCGGCAACCTGCGGCGTTGCGCCATTCACCACGGCCAGCAGCCGCTCGGCCAGGTGCGCGTAGCCGGCGTCGTTCGGATGGAACCCGTCCGACGAAAAGCGCGCGCGATCGTACACCTGCGAGTCGCACAGGAGGTCGAGCACGACGACGCCGGCGCTCGCCTGGCGGTTCGCCTCCTGGGCGAAGCCGAGCGAAATCGCCTGAAGCACCTGCCTGCGTGATTGTGAGTAGCCCGCCGCATAGGGCAATCCCGCCATGTTGGGGACGTTGAGGACGATGACGAATGCGTCGGGGGCGCGAGAGCGGACCCCGCGAACCAGCCGATCATAGTCGGCGCCAAAGGCGCGAACCTGCGTCGCGATGTATCCGCGCACGTCGTTGCCCCCGGCTCCCCGTTCGACGGCGTCACCAAGGGCATTCGTGTCGTTGCCCCCTCCAAAGATTGTCACGAGCGTTGCATTGGACGGCACGAACGGCATTTCGCGATCGATGAAATTCGCCGGGACGTCGCGCCCGTGCGCCTGCGCGATCTGATGGATGGTCGGGCTGAGCACGGAACCCGGAATGCCCAGGTTCGTGAGGGTTACCTCGCGAGATGCACCGATCCGTCGCGCGAGCACGGGCACATAGCCGGTGCCCGCCTCACACGGCGCGAATGGGACGCACACCGCACTCCCGCCAACGCCAACGGCGTCGCTAGCGCCGATGGCGGCGTACCGGACAGGGGCAGTCGCGGCTGGAGCGCCCGGCGCCGACGGCGCGGTTGGCGATTCGTCTTTGTCGAAAAGACCGCACGCGCTGCAAACAACCGCAGCGGCTGCTATGACCGTCGCGTGCCCGACTGTTTTGAACAGACCCATGTGTGTCACCCGTCGTGCCATGTGGATACCCGATGATAATGGAACACCGCGATGGATAACCTTTGTCATACGCTCGTCGGTGCCGCACTTGGTGAGGCGGGCCTCAAGAAGCGGACACGTTTCGGCAACGCGACGCTGATGATTGCGGCCAATCTTCCCGACATGGATGTCCTGGTTTTCGCGACATTCACTCCTTCGCTCGCGTTCCGTCGCGGCTGGACGCATGGCCCAGTCGCTCAAGCTCTGCTGCCTATCGCGTTGACCGCCGCAGCGCTCCTGATTGCACGGGCGTACCCGGCTCGCGGTAACGGCCTGCCGGTGCGCGCGGGACGGCTGCTGCTGTTGTCGTATGTTGGCGTGTTGTCGCACGTACTGCTCGACCTCCTCAACCCCTACGGTTTGCGGATCCTGGCGCCGTTCAACTGGCGCTGGTTCTACGGCGATACGCTCTTCATCATCGACCCGTGGCTGTGGCTCACGCTTGGTGTCGGCGTCTGGATCGCGCGCAGGCGCCTGGCCGTTGCGCCGGCGCGGCGGGCGCTCGTCGTGGCTGCGATGTACATTGTCGCCATGGTTGTTGCGGCGCGCGCAGCACGAGACATCGTCGTGGACGCCTGGCGGAATGAGCACGGGCGCAATCCAGATGCCGTGATGGTCGGTCCCATGCCCGTCACGCCGTTCAGCCGGGATGTCGTCGTCGACGCGGGGCCGCATTACGAGAGAGGCACGTTCCAATGGTTGCCGCCACGCGTCACGTTCGACCGGGCGACGGTCCCGAAAAATGACGCCGATCCGCGCGTGTCACGCGCGCGTGAAGCGCCAGGTATCCGTGGATTTCTGATCTGGTCACGGTTTCCGTTCTGGACGTTGACGCCAACCTCCGGCGGCACGCGCGTGACGGTCGGGGACATGCGCTTCGCCGGGCAGACTCCAGCGCGCTTCGAAGCCTCGACGGTTGTCAGGGACGGCGGACGGACAGAGGACTAGGGGTGTTGCCGCCGCGCAGCCGTCTGAGCGTGTCCAGATTCTGCATGTCAAGCGGGTCAGCCTCGATGGTACCGCGCTTCTCGTAGTTTCTCGACTTCTCCGTCTCGATCAGCATCGGCAGACCGGCGAAGCGACGGTCGTGAAGAAGGCGGCGGAATGGCTCCTCTCCGAGACATCCGCACCCGATGTGCTCATGACGGTCGACGCGACTCCCGCACGGCTTCTTGGAGTCGTTCGCGTGGAACACTTTCAATCGCTTGACGCCCACGATACGGTCGAACGCCTCGAACGTGTCCCGGTAACCCTGCTCGTTTCGTATGTCGTAACCAGACGCGACGAGGTGACAGGTGTCGAGGCAGACCCCTATACGCGCCGATCCGCGGAGGTGCCGGATTATCGACGCGAGGTGCTCGAACCGGTAGCCGAGCGTTCGTCCCTGACCGGCTGTGTGCTCGAGAATCACCATGGTCCTGCGCCGCGGCCGCGCCTCGAATGCTCGCCGGATCGCGTCGGCAACCAGACGAAGCGCGTCCTCCTCAGAGCCCGCCGTGCACGTGCCTGGATGAATGACCACGCCAAGAAGCCCGAGCGCGTCGGCGCGATCGAGTTCGTCGACGAACGCGACGATGGATTGCTCGCGGAGCATGGAGAACGTCGTGGCCAGGTTAATGAGGTAACTGGCGTGCGACACGACCGGCGTGATGCCCGTCTGTTCGATGCGCAAGCGGAACGTCCTGACGTCGGCAGGATCGAGCGGCTTGCCGCGCCACTGGTTGGCGTTCTTTGCGAAGATCTGGAGCGCTTCGCATCCATGGACGAGTGCACGATCGACCGCCCGGGAAACGCCGCCCGCGATCGACATGTGCGCGCCTATGCGAAGCATGTTTCAGCTATCATTCTCGATCGTGACGCGTTGGATACGGTGTGTCGTGGCCTGTGCTGTGGCGATCGTGACCGCGACCGCCGTACAACTCGCGCAGGCGCCGGAGGCGACCGTCGATGTGCAGCTGCTCGCCATCAACGATTTCCATGGCGCGCTCGAGCCCGCATCGGGCGGCGTCGGGCGAATTGCCTCCGCAGATGCAGGTGGTATCGAGTACCTCGGGGCACATCTTGCGCGACTGAAAGCGGCCAATCCCAACACTGTCATCGTGTCGGCAGGCGACAACATCGGTGGCACCCCGCTCCTGTCGAGCCTCTTTCATGACGAGGCGTCAGTCGAGGCGTTGAACCTGGCCGGTTTGCAGGTGTCGGCGCTCGGCAACCACGAGCTCGATGAAGGATGGTGGGAGCTGTACCGCATTCAGAAGGGTGGCTGTCATCCGGTGGATGGCTGCCAGGACGGTACGCCTTTTTCCGGAGCGTCGTTTTCCTATCTGGCGGCCAATGTCACGCTCGACCCGCAGAAGGCCGACCCACAGTTTCTGAAATTGGCGGACGTACGGGGCACCGAGCCGAGGCCGCTGCTCCCCGCGTACGCAATTCGCGAGGTCAACGGCGTTCGCATCGGCTTTATTGGACTCATATTGCAGGCAGCCCCGACCGTCATCATTCCCGCGAGCATTCGCGGACTCACGTTCGGTCCCGAAGCCGAGGCTGCAAACGATGCGGCGCGCGTCCTGCGCGAGCAAGGGGTCCGCGCCATCGTCGTGTTGATGCACCAGGGGGGCGACCAGCGTGGCAGCGACATCAACGGATGCGACAGTATGTCGCGGGACCAGGTCGAGCTGATGAGCCGCATGTCCGACGACATCGACGTTGTGGTATCCGGCCATTCCCACCAGGCTTACAACTGCACGATCGACGGCAAGCTCGTGACGAGCGCAGCATCCACCGGCCGGCTGATTACCGACATCGACCTCCGTCTCCGGCGATCCGACGGGGAAGTGGTTGCCAAGGGGGCGCGCAATGTCGTCGTGACGCGCGACGTTGACAAGGACTCCCGCCAGTCGGCGCTCATTGCACGCTACCGTCCGCTCGCGGAAAAGGTCGGCAATCGTGTCGTCGGAACGATCGTGTCGAGCCTGCTGCGAGGGGCCAGCGATGCCGGCGAATTTCCGTTGGGCAACGTTGTGGCCGATGCGTTCCTCGAGGCGGGGCAAACGCCCGGTGGTGGTGCAGAGCTGGCATTCACAAACCCAGGCAGCATCCGCGCCGATGTCGTCGCTGGCGACTCCATGGGGCCGTCGCCCGTCACGTACGCGCACTTGTTCTCCGTCCTGCCATTCGGCAACGAAGTCATCGTGAAATCTCTAACCGGTGACGCGCTGGTCGAGGTGCTGGAGCAGCAGTTCGGCTCTGAGCGAACCCGCATCATGCAGGTGTCAAAGGGCTTCATCTACGCGTACGACACGGGGCGTCCCCGTGGCCAGCGCATCGACCGATCGTCGGTGCGTATCAACGGCGCGCCGCTGGACCCGGCCCGACGCTATCGGGTCGCCACGAACAGTTTCCTGTGGACCGGGGGAGACGATCTCGGCGGGCTCAGCCGGGGAACCGAGCCGGTTACGGTCGGGGTCGACGTCGATGTGGTCGCCGACTACTTCTCGCGGCACTCGCCTGTAGCCGCAGGCTCACTGGACCGTATCCGCCGCGTCCCATAACGCCACATCTGGCACTCCAATTGCGGCTCAACGTCCGTGGGTGAACGCATGAGGCGCCGCCTGAGGAGGCAATTTCATGTTGTGGACGCTCATCGTCCTGCTGTTGATTTTCTGGCTGCTCGGCTTCGCGTTCGACGTGGCCGGCGGCATCATTCACGCGCTGCTGGTGATTGCCGTCGTGCTGTTTCTCGTGAACTTGATCAGCGGCAGACGGACGATTGTTTAGAGATGGTTTCAAACTCACGTAGGGCGCGGCTTTACGCCGCGCCAGGCGGGCCGTGAAGGCCCGCCCTACGGTTTTGAAATCGTCTTGAGCATTTCGAGGCGCGCCGGGACGAGCAGTGCGACGTGCGATGGTGTGCTCAATGGTGTAAACGTGCGAAGGCGCGTTTCGTACCGAGGGCGCTCGATATTTGCTATCGTCAGTCTGATGGACGTGTTCGTCATCCCGATCGGTCGCGATCGGTACGAGCTGTATTGCGAGCCGTCAGGTGACTCGGATGGGGCCGATGAGGGAATTCCTGCGACGGGTCTGCTCGGCCGTCTGCGGCAGCGCTTCAGCATCATGCTGCGCGCGGCCGAGGATCGGCATCGTCGTGACGCAGCGCCGGCATCCCGGAGCTGGTTTGGGCAACTCCAGAATCGAGCCCTCTCCTGGGTCGCGCAGCGCATTGCCGAACAGCGGCTGCTCTGGAATCTTCGTCGCCAGACGTCCTCGATAGCAGTCCACCCGCCGGATCTGACGTTCGATCAAGTACTGACGCTCATTCGCCGGACGCTGCAACGTGACTATGACCGCCACCGCATCTGGCTTGTCATCGACACGCTCGGCCTCGTCATCTCGGGTCCGCTCGCGCTCGTCCCCGGGCCGAACCTGGTCGCGTACTACTTTGCGTTTCGCGTCGTCGGTCACTGGCTCTCGATGCGCGGTGCCGTCCAGGGTCTGCACCGCGTTGCGTGGTCGGGACGTCCATGCCCGCCGCTGACGGAGCTGCGCGATGTGGTTCTGATGGAGTCGGCGGCGCGCGATGCCCGCGTACATGACATTGCTTCACGTCTGAGGCTGCCCCATCTGACGACGTTCGTCGAGCGGGTCGCCGTGCGACACGCGTAGCGGCGCCTTCACGAATGCGCGATGCGACCGCGGCGAAGGGCCGACCGGGCTTACAGGTGATAGATTCTGTTCCTACACTGTGAAACTACGGGACTTGGCTGATCGCCTTGGGTGCCGACTCGAAGGCGACGGGGACGTCGAGATCGTTCGTGTGGCGGGCATTCAGCACGCGCAGCCAGGTGACCTCACCTTTCTTGCCAACCCAAAGTACGAATCACTAATGGCGAGCACGCGCGCCTCCGCAATCCTGTTGCGCGATGACGCCCCGCCTGCGCCCTGCGCGATGCTGCGCACGCCCGACCCGTATCTGGCGTTTGCACGAGCTGTCGGGCTGTTTGCGCCGCCATGGCGGCCCGCATCGGGGATTCATCCGCTGTCTGCCATAGCGGCGGATGCACAGGTCGGCCGCAACGTTTCAGTGGGTGCGTTTGTCGCGATTGCGGAAGGCGCGACAGTCGGGGACAACACGGTGGTGTTTCCGAACGTGACCATCGGTCCGGGGGCACGAATCGGTCACGATTGCGTCATCCACTCGAACGTCGCCATCCGCGAGCGCGTCGTCATCGGCAACCGAGTGATTCTGCAGAACGGCGTCGTCATCGGCAGCGACGGCTACGGCTTTGTCCGGCGTGGCGATGGCAGCCACGAGAAGATTCCTCAGATCGCGACAGTGGTCATCGAAGACGATGTCGAGCTCGGGGCGAACACGACGGTCGACCGTCCGGCAGTCGGGGAAACACGCATCCGTCAGGGTACAAAAATCGACAACCTCGTCCAGATCGGACATGGCGTCCTCGTAGGCCGCAACGTGTTGATGGCGGCTCAGGTCGGCATTGCTGGCAGCACCGACGTCGAAGATGACGTCATTTTCGGGGGGCAGGTCGGCGTGGGTGGCCACTTGACGATCGGCCGGGGCAGCGTCGCTGTCGGGCAGTCGGGCGTGACCAAGTCCCTGCGGCCGGGCGCGATGGTGGCGGGGTATCCCGCGATCGAGAGCCACGAATGGCGGAGGGCGTCGGTGATCTTCAAGCGACTGCCCGAGTTGAAGCGTCGCATCGAGGAACTGGAGGAGCGGCTCGCGGCGCTTGCCAGGCAGCTTGGCGCGTCTGGAGAGTCGTCGGAGTGAATTGCTCCGTCGCCATGGCGCTGACGATGGCGCTCATGACAGCGATGCCCGCGGCGGCGCAGACAGCGTCGAATCAGGCGACACCGCCCCAGACGGGCGGCCCGGATTTCCTGTCGCGCTTTGCCTTCCACGTCGGGATCGAGCATCTATTCGATGACGATCCACGGTTTGAGTGGGATGCGCACTGGGGAGCGGAGCTCGATCTGATTGATTATGGCCCCGGAGCGCTGATCTTTGTCGCGGCGTATCAAACGATTCTGGGTGACGAGTTCCGGGAATTCGATCCCAACCAGGGCAACTATACGCTTGGCGGCTCGGCGTCGGTGCAGGCGGGCGTCGTCGAGGTTGCAGGCGTGTTTCATCACGTTTCACGGCATCTCAGCGACCGTCCCAAGCGCTTTCCGGTGGACTGGAACATGGTCGGCGGCCGCATCCGCACCGGGTTCGTTCGAGGACGGACCGAGCTGCGGGGTCAGCTAGACCTTCGTGGCGTGATCCAGAAGTCGTTTGTGGACTACCAGTGGGAGATGGATGGCAACGCCCGAGCCCAGGTACGGCTCACACCGCGAGTGGCGTTCGTCGCGCTCGGGGTGTTTCGCGTCGTCGGAGTCGATGGCTCGCGCGAACGCGGCGACCAGTACGGCTGGCGCACCGACGGGGCCATCCGGCTCGACGGACCCGCGGCCGCCCTCGAACTGTTCGCCGCGGCCGAACGGCGAATCGATCCCTACCAGCTCGAATTCTCTACGGCGACGTGGCTTACGACAGGCTTTCGCCTCGTGAGCCGCTGATGATGCCATAATCGAAGGAGCCATGCGCCTTTCTTCTCGCGCCGCACTGTTTCTCGCCGCGTCGGCCGTTGCGGCCATTGCGCTCACGCCGGTGAGCGCGGCCGTTCGTCCGCCGAAGCTGCAGTACCAGATCACCACGCTGCCGAACGGGCTCCGCGTGATCCTCTCGGAGGACCATTCCACGCCCATCGTGCACGTCTCCGTCTGGTACCACGTGGGATCGAAGAACGAGCGACCCGGCCGCACCGGGTTTGCGCATCTCTTCGAGCACATGATGTTCAAGGGCTCGAAGAACGTGGAGCCCGATGCGCACACGTCAATCGTCTCGAGCGTTGGCGGCCGCAGCAACGCGTACACCACCGAAGACGTTACCGTGTTCTGGCAGACGCTTCCGGCGCACTATCTGCCGCTGGCGTTATGGCTCGAGGCCGATCGGATGGCCACGCTTCGAGTCGAAGACGAGCCGTTCAGGCGCGAGCGGGAAGTAGTCAAGGAAGAACGCCGGATGCGGATCGAGAACCAACCGTACGGCCGTCTGCAGGAAATCATCTACGACCATTCATTCGTCGCGCACCCTTACAAGCACCCGACGATTGGGAGCATGGCCGATCTCGAGGCAGCGTCGATCGGCGACGTTCGCGATTTTCATGGCACGTTCTACGTGCCCGAGAACGCGACCGTGACCGTCGTCGGCGATTTCGATTCCGCACAGGCGCTGCAGATTGTCAGCCAGTATTTCGGCCGCGTCCCGAAGGCGCCGCGCGCGGTGCCGCGCGACATCCCGAAAGAACCGCCCATGACACAGGAGCGGCGCGTGGTCGTGGAAGAGGCGTGGCCGTTGCCCGCGGTCGTCGTGGCCTACCACGTGCCGTATGACGGACATCCAGACGCGTATCCGCTGCACATCACGTCCAAGATTCTTTCAGACGGTCAAAGCGCCAGGATTTCGCGCGAGTTGATCTACACCCAGCGCCTCTGTCTCAGCGCGTTTGGCAGCGGCAACATCACCGAACACCCGAACTTGTTCTTCGCCGTGTGCATCGTCCAGCCCGGCCGGACTCCAGCGGAAGCGGAAAAAGCGCTCATTGCCGAATTCGAGACGCTGAAGATCGAAGGCGTCACGCCGCACGAGCTTCAGCGGGCGCAGAACCAGTTCGCTCGCGACTACATCCTCGGCCGGGAATCGAACGAAGACAAAGCCCTGCACCTGGCGCACGCCGCCGTCATTCATAGCGACATCACGACGGCCGACGGCGAGTTCGACATCTTCATGAAGACGACGGTTGCCGACGTGCAGCGCGTGGCCCGCTCCCACTTCAATCAGTCGAACCGCGTGGTCCTCCACGTGTTGCCCAAGGGGGCCCGATGATGAACGCCCAACTCCCGACGGCTGGCTCGAATGGCGCGTACTCCCGGCTGCTTCGGAGGTCGGGAGCTGGAATGTTGGCGGTGCTGCTGTGCGGCGCCCTGCTGGGCGCGCAGGTCGATCGCATGCCGGACGGCCGGTTCGTTCTGTGGCCGACCGAACGCCCCCCACGGCCGCTGTCCGCACGGGACGTCAAATTCCCGCCCTATGAAGTACGCACACTGCAGAACGGCATGCAGGTCATTGCCGTGCTGCATCATGAGCAGCCGGCCGTGAGCATGCGTCTGCTCGTGCGTACCGGGTCGGTGCAGGATCCGCCCGGCAAGGTGGGCGTCGCCAGCCTGGCTGCCGCGCTGCTCGACCAGGGGACCACCACGAAATCGGCAGAGCAGATCGCGGACGAGATCGATTTCATCGGCGGCGCGCTCGGCACCGGATCCGGTTCCGACCTCACCTTTGTCAATGTGATCGTGATGAAGGATTCGTTCGGCGTCGGAATGAACATGCTGTCGGACGTCGTGCGCAACCCCGCATTCGCTGCTGAAGAGATCGAGCGTCAGAAGCAGCAGGCCATTTCCAGTCTGCAGGTCAGCGGCAACGACCCCGACTACATCGCCAGCGTGCTCTTCGAGCGGCTGGTTTACGGGTTTCACCCCTACGGGCTGCCGAATAGTGGGACGCCCGAGACGCTTGCGGGGATCACCCGAGCCGATCTGCAGGAGTATCACCGCCGCCACTTCGTTCCCAACAACATGGTTCTCGCGGTCGTCGGCGACGTGACAAGCGACGAGGCGTTCGCCGCGGCCGAGCGAGTGTTTGATGGTTGGCCTCGTGCAGAAGTGCCCGCGGTGAAGGTCGTCGATCCGCCGCAACCGACGCGCCGGGTCGTGGTCGTGGACAAGCCAGATGCGGTGCAGACGGAAATCCGCGTCGGCCAGCTTGCTATTCCCAGGAAGCATCCCGATTACATGGCCTTCGATCTTGCCATGAAGATTCTTGGCGGCGAGGGCGCCAACCGCCTGCACCGTGTGCTGCGTTCCGAGCGCGGGCTGACGTACGGGGCCCAGGCCGATGCCGAAACGCGCAAGCAGTCCGGTCACTTCGTGGCTGAGACGAACACGCGCACGGAGACGACGGGTGAGACGCTGCGTCTGACGCTGGAAGAAGTCTCGCGGCTGCAGCGCGAACGCGTGTTCGAACGGGAACTGTCCGACGCTCAGGCGTACCTCGCTGGCAGCTTTCCCCTGACCATCGAGACGCCAAACGACATTGCCACGCAAGTGTTGAACGTCGTGTTTTACGAGCTGCCGGTCGAGGAGATCGGCACTTTTCGGGAGCGCGTGCAGGCGGTGACGCCCGATGACATCCAGCGCGTCGCGCGCCAGTATGTCCGGGCGGATCGCCTGTCGATCGTCCTCGTTGGGGATGCGTCAACCTTCGTTCCACAGCTGCGCCGCGTGGGTTTCTCTGATGTCGAGATTATCCCCATCCAGGATCTCGACCTGATGTCGGCGACGCTCAGGCGCGAGACGCGGCGGGCACAGACGAACGAACCGTTCGGACCGTTCGGATCGTTCAAGCCGTTCGAGTCGTTCGAATCGTTTCGTTCGCGTCAGTTGGCGTACACGAGGTCGCAGGTGAACCCCAACGTTTCGAACGCTCCGAACGTTCCGAGCGATCCGAACGCTAGTGCAGTTCTGAAACGTGTCATCGACGCCAAAGGCGGCCTCGATGTGCTGAAGAAGGTGCGCACGGTCGTTGCCGAAGCTGACACCACCTTTCACATGAGCGACCAGCCGCTGGCGTCGTCGACCCGCACCTATGTCGTCTACCCGGACAAATTTCGCGTCGATGCCACTGTGGCCGGCGCAGAGGTCGTGCAGGTGTACAACGGTGGCCACGCCTGGGCACGCGATCCCGGTGGTGTCCATGAGGCCCCACCCGGAATGCGCGACGACTTTGCCGCCAGCGTGCGTCGCGACATGATTCCGATGCTCGTCGCCGCGGCTGAAGGACGGCTGGCGATGCGCTTGCTCCCGGAAGAAGGGGGCGGTGGACAGGTGCTCAAGGTCCTCGAGATCAGCGGCGCGCAGCTGCCACCGGTCAAGCTGTACGTGGACGCCGGAGCGCTCGTCGTCCGCCAGATTTTTCAGACGCCGGGACCCGACGGCCGGCCGATAGAGGCTGAAGAACTGTTTTTCGACTACCGCGCCGTCGACGGTGTGCAGGTTCCGTTCAGGGCCGATGTGCGCCGGAGTGGAAATCTCATCCTTTCGCGAACGCTCACCAAGGTCGCCTTCAACACTCCTCTCGACGACAAGCTGTTCATCAAGCCGCAGTAGCGCGCGATGCGAATCATGATTTCGTGCGGCGAGGCGTCCGGTGATCTGTACGCCGGCGCTCTGGCCGCGGAGCTGCATGCGCGTGCGCCGTCCGTCGAAATCGTCGGTTTTGGCGGACAACGGCTGCAGGCAGCGGGGGCGACGTTGGCGGGCGACTTCACGGGCCTGACCGTGACCGGGCTCACCGAGATCGTACGGGTGTTGCCGCAATCCTGGCGGATGTATCGCCGGCTCGTGAACGACGCTCGGACGCGGCGGCCGGACGTGTTCGTGGCGATCGATTTTTCCGGCTTCAATTTCCACCTGATAGCGGCCCTGCGGCGTCTGGGCATCGCCATCGTCTACTACGTCAGCCCTCAGCTGTGGGCCTGGCGGCCGCGACGCATCGAAACGATGAAGCGATTTGTCGACAAGGTGCTGGTCATCTTTCCATTCGAAGCTGGTGTGTACGAACGCGCCGGAGTTCCAGTCCAATTTGTCGGACATCCTCTTGTGGATCTCGCGCGGGCTGTGCAGCCGCGGTCCGCCTTTCTCTCCGACCTCGGCCTGAGACCTGACGCACCGACGGTTGCGCTGCTGCCTGGCAGCCGTCCCAACGAGCTCAGGCGCATCGCACCCGACATGGCCGCGGCGATACCGCTCATTCGCGCTCGACTGCCCGGCGTGCAGTTTGTGGTAGCCCGCGCACCGAATCTCGGTGACGAATTGTTTTCGCCGTTTCCTTCTGATGTTGTTGTCGTCGACAACCGCACCGATGACGTGCTCGCGGCGTCGGACGTCGTGGTTACGGCGTCCGGAACGGCTACGGTGCAGGCGGCGCTCCATGAGAAGCCCATGGTCGTGGTCTACCGGCTGTCACCACTCACGTATCGGCTTGGAAAGCCGTTCGTCCGCGTCGACATGTATGCGATGGTGAATCTCGTGGCGGGCCGGCGTGTTGTTCCTGAGCTGATTCAGACCGACTTCACGCCTGAACGTGTCGCTCAGGAGACGATCTTGCTGCTGACCGACACCGAGCGCCATGCCCGCACGCGCGACGCGCTCAGAGCGGTCTGCGAGCGGCTCGGACCTCCGGGTGCCAGCGGGCGCGCGGCTGACGCCATCCTCGATGTCGCGCGGCGAGCGCCGCGCGGCGTGAGTTCTGCATAGAGAGAGAGGTGGATCCAGCTAATGCAAAATGCAAAATGCAAAATTCAAACGGTGGATCGGAGGTGTTTCAGCGTTGTTTGCATTTTGCATTTTGCATTTTGCATGACGATCGCCCGGCCCGCCTCAGCCACCGTCCTCCTTCCTGCCGATTTCACGACCGTCGTCACCGAAGCGGGGATGATCGTCCACGGCCGGGTGATTCACACGAGTTCCGCGCTCACGGGGCCGCAGCGGGCGATCGAGAGCCTCGTGACCGTGCAGGTGATCGAGGCGTTGAAGGGCTCTCCGTCGGCCGGCGCAAACGTGACCTTCTGTGTTCCTAACGGGCAGGTCGGCAGATATCGCCGGGTGGTCGTCGGCGCCCCCGAGTTCGCTCAGGGCGACGAGGTCGTCGTCTTCCTGCGCGTGCGGGGGCCCGCGATACCCACGTTGTTCGGCTTGAGTCAGGGCGTATACCGCGTTACACGCGATGCCGCCGCACGCGCAATCGTGACGCCCGCGCCGGTCACAGCCCAGGGGCCCGGCGCCGAACGTGTCGTCCGCGGCGACTCGGCGCGCCGGCCCATGCCGGTCGAGGCGTTCGTTCGCCAGGTACACACGATTCTGGAGACCCGTTGATGAGATCCGTGCTGTTGGCAATTGTCGCCGTTGGTCTTTTCTCGCAGCCGGCGAGCGCGTACCTTCATTTCAGGGCGAACGACGACGGTCAATCTATCGTCTTGAAATGGCAACGCATGCCGCTTCGGTGGTTCGCACGGGATCGAGGGGTACCGGGGGTGGCGGCGTCAGATTTTCAGGCTGCGATGTCCCGAGCGTTCGCCACATGGCAGGCCGTGCCCACGGCCTCGATCTCGTTTCAGTTCGCTGGCTTCACCGGCGCTGAGCCGTTCACCGACGATGGCGTATCGGTGCTCGGGTTTCAGGATGAGCCCGGGATGGATCGTGTGCTCGGCGCGACGGCATTCCTGATCGACGTCGTCACGGGCGAAATCATCGAATCCGACATCTTTTTCAATACCGCGTTCCTATGGTCCACTGCGGCGGCTGGGACGGCGTCGCGATTCGACCTCGAATCGGTTGCGGTCCACGAGATAGGTCATTTTCTCGGCCTTGGCCACTCGGCGCTCGGAGAAACTGAGGTCCATGCCGACGGGGACCGGCGCGTCCTCGCCTCGGGCGCCGTGATGTTTCCGATCTCTCTCGGGCCCGGCGTCACACGCGATCGCGAGCTGCAGCCCGACGATATTGCCGGCGTGTCGGATCTCTATCCCGGTGGAGGCTTTCGGGGTGAGACCGGCGTCGCGCGCGGACGCGTGACGCGCAGCGGGGCGGGAGTGCTCGGCGCGCATGTCGCTGCGTTCAATCCGGAAACGGGTCAGGTGATTGCGGCCTTTACGCTCAATCAGAGCGGCGAGTTCGAGATCGTGGGGCTCACGCCCGGTCCGCACGTCATCCGTGTGGAGCCGCTTGACGACGCGGACCTCGACAGCTTCTTCGACGCGAGAGATCCGATCGACATTGCGTTTCGCGTGACGCTCCACGATCGTCTCTTTGTCGCCCCGAGCGGGGGCGTGGGCGAGCGGTTCACCGTGTCCGTGCAGCCCAAGTGATGAACGTGCGAATCGCAATCGCAGTGTGTGCGGCGCTCACCGCGACGCCTGGGTCGTTGCACGCACAGACCGCAGCCGACCGGCCAAGCGGCGGCATCGAGGCGGCCGTGGGAGGTGGCCTGCTTGGCGGCGCCGGCCTCGGTGCTGCCGATGCGAATCTGCGCGGGAATGATTCGACTCGTCAGACCTTCCGCCTGTTCGCCACCAGCAGCGACTTTGCCCGGGCGCCGCTCTGGCATGCGCGCGTCGGGTTCGCTCTGACTCGTCGTCTGCTGCTCGAAGGAGCGCTGACGAAGAGCAGCCCGGACGTTCGTGTGTCCGTGACGTCGGATGCGGAGGGGGCTTCGCCGGTGACGATCGCCGAGAAAGTCGATCAGTATTTCATCGACGGCAGCCTGCTCATCATGCTCGACGAGCTGCGAATGGGCGCTCGACTTGTCCCCTTCGTGGCGGCGGGCGGCGGGTATGTGCGCCAGTTACACGAGGGACAGACAGTAGTCGAACAGGGCGAGGTCTACCACGCCGGTGGGGGCTTCAAGTACTGGCTGTTGACGCGGAGAACGGGGAGAGTGCGGACAGCCGGTGTGCGGGGCGATGCACGAGCGTATCTGATGCGTGGTGGCGTATCGTTCGACGACCACCCGAGATCGCACGTCGCGATCTCGGGCAGCGTCTTCGTCGGATTCTAGCCCTTCATCCAAAATCCAGGCTGCTTTTGGCAAACACGGTGCCGTGTGCTGTAGAGTCGCGTGGTGATTGCCTTCGAGGGCGTGCAGTTCCAGCGCGGCGATTGCACCGTGCTCCGCGACATCACGTTTCAGGTGGAGCGCGGCGAAACGGTTGCGCTTGTCGGCCGCAGCGGCGCCGGCAAGAGCACGCTTCTCAAGCTCATCAACCGAATGCTCGAGCCGTGTGGCGGACGGGTGCTCGTGGACGGACGTGATACACGCACCTGGCACCCTACGGCGCTGCGGCGTCAGACTGGGTATGTGCTTCAAGAGGTCGGGCTGTTTCCGCACATGACGGTGGCGCGAAACGTGGGTCTCGTACCAACCCTTGCGGGATGGCCAACGCAGCGTGTAGGGGAGCGTATACGCGAGCTCCTCGATCTCGTCGGACTTCCGCCAGGTGAGTTCGCCGCGCGGTGGCCGGATGAGCTGTCGGGTGGGGAGCGGCAGCGCGTCGGTGTCGCTCGGGCGCTTGCCGCCGATCCGCCGGTCGTTCTGATGGACGAGCCGTTCGGCGCGCTCGACCCGATCACCCGCGCGGAATTGCACCGCGAGTTCGGACGCATTCAGCGCCGAGTGCGCAAGACGATTGTGCTCGTGACACATGACATGCGCGAGGCATTCGCCCTGGCGGATCGCATTGGTGTGCTCGACGCGGGTCTGCTCGTAGCGTGCGGCCCCCGTTCGGCACTCGAGACGTCGACGCACCCGACTGTGCGAACGCTCGTCGAATCCGCGTTCAACTGACGGCTATGATCTCGCTATTCCAGTTCTGGTCGTCGCACGCCTCCGAGCTGTGGGCGCTTCTCGGTCAGCATGTTGCGCTCGTGGTGGTGTCGACGGCGGCGGCGGTCGCCGCAGGAGTGCCGATCGGCGTGATCGCCGCGCGCCGGCCCCGCGTGGGCGCCCCGATCGCCGCCGCCGCGAGCGTCGTTCAAACCGTCCCAAGCCTCGCGCTCTTCGGCTTTCTCCTGCCGCTGCCGCTCGTCGGGGGTGTCGGTGCGCGCACCGCCCTGGCAGCGCTGATCCTCTACGCGCTTCTTCCCATCATCCGCACGACTGCGGCAGGCATCCGATCCATCGATCCCGCCATCCTCGAAGCCGCGGACGCGATGGGAATGACCTCGCGCCAGCGGCTCATGGGCGTGGAATTTCCGCTGGCTCTGCCAGCCATCGTCGCCGGCGTGCGTGTGTCGGCAGTCGTCGGCGTCGGCACCGTGACCATTGCCGCCGCGATTGGGGCTGGCGGCCTCGGCGAATACATCTATCGCGGACTCTCGATGGTCGATGCCACCGTCATCCTGGCGGGCGCCGTCCCTGCCGCCGCGCTCGCGATGCTCGTTGACGGCGGACTGCTGATGATCGAGCGAGCGCTGTCCGCGCGACGCCGTGCTCCGGGCACGATGCGAGCGGCATTCACGGCGGCAACCATGATGGCCGGCGTGGCCGCTGTCGCGCTGGCGGCGACTCCACGCACTGAGCGGATCGTCGTCGGATCGAAGAACTTCACCGAACAGGTCATCCTGGGTGAGCTGATGGCGCAGGCAATCGAGCGCTATGCCGGGCTGCCCGTCGATCGGCGGCTCAATCTTGGCGGGACGTTCATCTGCGATCGTGCGATTCAGACTGGCGATATCGATCTCTATGTCGAATACAGCGGCACGGCACTGAACGCGGTCTTCAAGCGACCGATACAACGCGATTCGAGGGCGGTTCTCGACGAGATACGAGAGCGCTATGCCGATTCGGGCAGGTCGATGCTGATGCCGCTCGGATTCAGCAATACATTTGCGATCCTGGTTCGGGCCGCCGACGCGCGCGCGCGGGGCTTGACGCGGCTGTCGCAGCTGGCCGAGCACGCGCCGAAGTGGCGAGCCGCATTCGGCTATGAGTTTCTCGAGCGGCCAGACGGCTTTCGCGGCCTGGCCGACACCTACCGGTTACGTTTTCGCGAACAGCCGCGGGTGATGGATCTGACGCTGGTGTATCGCGCACTCGCCGAGGGGCAGGTTGACGTCGTCGCTGGCGACGCGACGGCCGGACTCATCGAGGCGCTCGGCCTGTCGATGCTCGAGGACGATCGACAGTATTTCCCACCTTACGACGCGGTCCCGGTGGTTCACTCGGCAACGCTGCTGCGGCACCCTGAAATCGGCAGGGCGATCGGACGAGTGAGCGGACGAGTGACTGCAGACACCATGCGACGGATGAACTACGCCGTCGATGCACGCCGACTCGACCCCGCAGCCGTCGTCGCAGCGTTTCTCGACGAGCTGGACCGGGGAGTATGATCAAAAGCTCTAGGCTCTGGGCTCTGGGCTATAGGCTCTAGGCGGTGACGAAGCAGCTCATCGCAGAACAGGCCCAGACGAGAGGCCAAGAGCCCAGAGTCGAAAGCCTAAAGCCTTCAACCAACACACCCCATGTCCACATCGAACAGTTTCGGAACGCGCACCGAGATCCGGAGCAGCGGACAACCGGTGCAGATCTACAGCCTTTCTGCGCTCGAGCGGGCCGGTTTCGCCGGTGTCTCCCGGCTCCCGTACTCGCTGAAGATCCTGCTCGAGAATCTGCTGCGACGCGAGGACAACGCGTTCGTCAAGGCAGACGACGTTCGCGCGGTTGCGGAGTGGGACGCAGCCGGCGCCCCGTCCAAAGAAATCTCCTTCATGCCGGCGCGGGTCCTCCTGCAGGACTTCACAGGTGTTCCCTGCGTCGTCGACCTCGCGGTGATGCGCGACGCGATCGTCGCGCTCGGTGGCAATCCCGACCGCGTGAACCCGCTGCAACCGGTGGAGCTCGTCATCGATCATTCCGTGCAGGTCGACTATTTCGGTCGGGCGGACGCATTTTCGCTGAACGCGGAACTGGAGTTCTTGCGCAACCGCGAGCGGTACGCGTTCCTGCGATGGGGACAGCGGGCATTCCGCAACTTCAAGGTGGTCCCCCCTGATACCGGCATCGTCCATCAGGTGAATCTGGAATATCTCGCCCGGGTCATTTTTTCGGACGCCGTCGACGGCAAGACCGTGGCGTATCCAGATACCCTCGTCGGAACCGATTCGCACACGACGATGGTGAACGGGCTCGGAGTTGTGGGGTGGGGCGTTGGAGGCATCGAAGCTGAAGCAGCCATGCTCGGCCAGCCCGTTTCGATGCTCATCCCGCAGGTCCTCGGCTTCCGTTTGACGGGCGTGCTGCCCAGGGGTGCCACGGCCACGGACCTCGTGCTCACAATCACCGAATCCCTGCGGAAGCACGGCGTGGTTGGCAAGTTCGTGGAGTTTTTCGGCGAAGGATTACGGCACCTGACGATTGCCGACAGGGCGACGCTCGGCAACATGTGTCCGGAATACGGCGCGACGGTCGCCATCTTCCCGATCGACGAAATGACCCTCGATTACCTGCGCCTCACCGGTCGCGACGACGCGCAGGTGCAGCTCGTCGAGGACTACGCCCGCGCCCAAGGGTTGTTTCGCACGGATAACAGCCCGGAGGCGAGGTATACGGAGGTGATCGGGCTCGACCTCTCGACCGTGGAGCCGAGCCTCGCCGGCCCGAAGCGGCCGCAGGACCGTGTGTCGCTCACGCGCGCGAAGACGGCCTTCTACTCGGCGCTGCCGACAATGCAATCGCCACCGAGGTCGGCCAGGCCGGCGGATGCCGGGGGCGCGAGGCAAGGTGTTGCCACGGCAACGAGCGCCGTTGCGCAGTCGGGTGTTGCCGTCGCCGACCCGGTGCTCGATGGGCTCGATCATGGCGCGGTCGTCATCGCTGCGATTACGAGCTGCACGAACACGTCGAACCCAAGCGTCATGATTGGCGCGGGTCTCCTGGCCAAGAAGGCGATTGAAAGAGGATTGAGGCGGAAACCGTGGGTGAAGAGCAGCCTCGCGCCTGGTTCGAAAGTCGTGACCGAGTACCTCAACGCAGCCGGATTGACGCGCTACCTCGACGAGTTGGGTTTCAATCTGGTCGGATATGGCTGCACGACGTGCATCGGCAACAGCGGTCCATTGCCTGACGAGGTATCAGCGGTGATCCGCGATCGGAATCTCGTGGTCTGTTCCGTTCTGAGCGGCAACCGCAACTTCGAGGGCCGCATCCAGCAGGAAGTCCGCGCCAACTATCTGGCGTCTCCACCGCTCGTCGTCGCCTATGCCATCGCCGGTTGGGTGACGAAAGACTTGACAACCGAGCCGCTCGGGGAAGATCCCGCGGGGAACCCGGTCTTCCTGAAGGACATCTGGCCAACCGAGCACGAGCTGCAGGAGACGATGCTCCGCGCCGTCAACGCCGAGATGTTCCGAAAGAGCTATGCGGATGTGTTCGCGGGTGACGCGCGGTGGCAAGGGCTGCCTGTTCCTGAAGGGAACCGCTTCCACTGGGACGATGTGTCCACGTACATCCGGAAGCCGACGTTCCTCGAGGGGATGACGATGACGCCGTCCCCACCGAAAGACATCACTGGCGCGCGCGTGCTGGCGCTCCTCGGTGACAGCATCACGACCGACCACATCTCGCCTGCCGGCTCGATCAAAGCCGACAGTCCCGCAGGCCGGTACCTCATCGAGCGAGGCGTCAAGCCGTCGGACTTCAACTCGTATGGCGCTCGCCGTGGCAATCATGAAGTCATGGTCCGCGGCACGTTTGCCAACGTGCGCCTCCGCAACCAGGTGGCGCCGGGCACCGAAGGAGGCTGGACGCAGTATCAGCCGGGCGGCGAGGTGATGACGATTTACGACGCCTCTGTCCGCTATCGCGAGGCGGGCGTGCCGCTGCTGGTCATTGCCGGCAAGGAATACGGTTCGGGTTCGTCACGCGACTGGGCCGCGAAGGGGACCCAGCTGCTCGGCGTCAAAGCGGTGATCGCCGAATCGTTCGAGCGCATTCACCGCAGCAACCTCGTCAACATGGGCGTGCTGCCGCTGGAATTCAAGGCGGGCCACAGCGCCGCGTCGTTGAAGGTGACGGGCACTGAATCGTTCGATCTGCTTGGCGTTGCCGACGGTCTCGCGCCACGCAGTGATGTACGAATCGTCGCGCGGCGTGCCGATGGGACGACGGCCACGTTCGTTGCCGCCGCTCGAATAGACACTCCCGAGGAGCTCGTTGCGTTCCATCACGGCGGCATCCTGCCGTACGTCGTCCGGCAGCTCATGAGAGGTAGCGCGCAGGCTTAAGCCTGCGCGCTACGCTTTCGGCTCAGACAGGCCACGGAGACGCAGAGACACGGAGAAACCAGATCTTCTCTGTGTCTCCGTGACTCCGTGGCCCGTTTGGGAGCAAATCGAGAGGGAAGGAAGGCGATGCTCACACTCCGAAAAGCGGCGGACCGCGGCCGCAGCAATCTTGGCTGGCTGAGCAGCTACCACACGTTTTCCTTTGGTAGCTACCACGATCCGAATCACATGGGCTTTCGCGCGTTGCGCGTGCTCAATGACGATCGCGTGGCGGCAGGCAAAGGGTTCGGCGCGCACGGGCATCGCGACATGGAGATCCTGTCGTACGTGATGGAAGGGAAGCTCGCGCACAAGGACAGCATGGGCGAAGCGCATGTGCTCGGGCCGAACGAGGTCCAGGCGATGAGCGCGGGCACAGGGGTGATCCACAGCGAGTTCAACGCGTCGACGACCGAAGCGACGCACTTCCTCCAAGTCTGGCTCGTACCCTCGACGACCGATGTGGAGCCCTCGTATCAGCAGTTCGCCTACGACCCATCGGAGAAGCGCGGCGCGCTGCGCCTCATCGCGGGTCCCGACAGGAATACGACTCCTCCGTCGGCCTTCATTCATCAGGACGCCCGCATGTATGCGGCGGTGCTCGGTGGCGGTGAGGCGATCGACTATCCGATCGCCGCAGGACGCCATGCGTGGGTGCAGTGCGCTGCAGGTGAGCTCGAAGTCAACGGTGTGGCTCTCGAGACGGGTGACGGTGTGGCGGTGAGCGACGAGCCGGTGCTGTCGTTGCAAGGGACGGGCGCAGGAGCCGAGCTTCTGCTGTTCGATCTCGCGTAGGGTGGGTCGCGTGATAGACGTCAATGTCCTCGTGGCGTTCTATTCGCGCTACGGAAAGACCGAACAACTGGCCCTCGCGGCTGGCGTCGGCGCGATTCAGGCAAAGGCTGGTATCCGTCTGCGACGGATCGCGGATGTCGCCGACCCGAAGACGATTCAGGCCGACCCGGAGTGGATGCGGAACCTCGACCGGATGCACATGGATTACGTGGCTCCTCGCCCAGCCGATCCGATCTGGGCCGACGTCATTGTGCTTGCCACGCCTGCCGATTCCTCAATCGAGTTGGAGCGGTACGTCGATTCGCTGCGTTCCCTCGGTTCGATGGCCGACAAGATTGCCGCGCCGCTCGCATCGCGCCGGAGCGAGTCGGTGCTCGCGTCGATCTATGCCCGGGCGGCAGGCGCGGGATTGATTGTCGTGCCGGCCCCGGCCGATGCGGAAGACGCCATCGCGAATGCGCGCTCTCACGGCCGGCGAGTGTCGCAGATGGCTCGCGCGCTCAAAGACCGCGGTTGACCCGCGACGCTGGCATATCCGACGGGCCACCGAGACTCTGTGACACTAGAGAGCACGGTTAGGCGACTCGCCCCGACCCGCGTCAGAGAGGCTCATCCACCATCTGTGTCAATACATATGTATTGACGTAAGCGCGCGCGCCGATCTACCCTGGCATATGCTGGCAAAGTCCGCCCAGCTCCAGATCCGCGTCACCCCGGCCCAGAAGGCCGCGCTCAAGCGGCTCGCCAGCAGGGCTGGCCTCGACGTCTCGAGCTACGTGCTCGCCCGCGCCCTGCCGGACGTTCGGGCCCGATTTCGCTCGATCCTCCGCGAGCTCGAGTACGAGGCGGACCGGCGTTTTGCGCTTGCCGAGCTCAACGAGTTTCTCACCGGGCTGTCGCCGGCTCAGTTTCGAGACGCCGTCGCCGATGTCGAGCTGCAGGGCCTCTCCCATCTGGTCCAGAACTATGTGGCCGCGATGGTCGAGCAGGCGGCGAGCCGCAAGGGACAACCCTCGCCATCCTGGGCGCGCGATATCGAGCCGGTCAACGAACCGTACTTCGCCGTGCCGTTCCCCCGGCTGCGTCCACATCTGCTGCGCGCCGCGCCGGTCGCGTTCAAGCGGCGGAACCTGTTCGTCGATTCGTCGGTCGGCGATCGGGTGTAAGGGATCCGGCATGTCCCGACTGTCGAAGGATGATATCCAGCGCCTGTTCGAGCTCCTCGATGCGGAGCTCGCGGCGGAAGGCGTCGAAGGCGAGCTGTACGTGGTGGGCGGCGCCGTGATGTGCATCGCTCTTGGCGCGCGCGACGCCACACGGGACGTCGACGCATTCTTCAAGCCGAGTCGGGTCATCCGGGAGGCCGCCGCGCGGGTCGCCAGGAAGGCGGGCGTCCCTGATACATGGCTCAACGACGCGGTCAAGGGCTATCTGAGTCCCCGCGGGGAGTTCGACCGCTTCCTCGAGCTGCCGCACCTCCGGGTCTTCGTGGCCCATCCGGGGTATCTGTTGGCGATGAAGTGCGCCGCGATGCGTCTCGGCGAAGAATTTCACGATGTGGATGACGTGCGCTACCTGCTCCGGCACCTCGGCATCTCGAGCGTCGACGAAGCACTCGCCATCGTGGGCCGCTACTTCGACGAGAAGGAGCTGCTGCCGAAGACACGCCTGGTGCTTGAAGAACTGCTTGCCGGCAGATAGCCGGCGCCGCTTGCATCCATTGTTTCTCCGTTTCTCCGCGCCGCCCGATCAGGCTACGATGCGTCCTGCAACGCGACACCGTACGCGGACGCCGGGGGCCCCATCGGGCACGCCTCTGCCATGGGGCGGTGCTCGGGTTTTGCGGTGCGATGTGCCGGTCTATCCCGTTTCGCAAAAATGAACGGGCGAAGGAGCGAGGCTCATATGAAGAAGACGTCGATCGGATTCGTGCTCGGCGCGTGCATTGTGTCCGGGCTGGCGGCGCAGACCAAGATCAACCCCACCGATCCGCAGCCCACCTGCAGCATGTGCCCCGGGTACTACATCCCGGCCAGTGAGCTCGCGGCGTATACGAAGAAAGCCATCGCCGAAAAGCTCACCGATCAGCAAGTCAGGGACATCGAGATCGGAAAGGCGCACGTCGGCATCGGGATGGTCCATCGCGGCAAGCTGGACGCTCCCGCGCCGAACTCGGTGGCCGAGCACGACCTCGTCTCCGAGGTGTACCACGTGATCGACGGCTCGGCCACGCTGATGCTGGGGCCGGACATCACCAACCGGCAGCGGCGGCCGGCCACGCAGCTCACGGTCCGCGAATTCAACGGGCCCGGCAACAACGGGTCGGAGATTCGCAATGGCGTCGCGTACCAGATCAAGACCGGGGACGTCGTGGTGATTCCCGCGGGCACCGGCCACTGGTTCACGAAGATCGACGACCACATCGATTACCTGATGGTGCGGATCGACCCGGACAAGGCGACGCCGCTCAAGAACGAGGCGGCGTCGAAGGCGTACCTCTCGAAAGCCGCTCCGCGCGACCAGTAGTCGAGCTCGGGGCGCCGTGGCTGGCCACCACGGTGCTGCGATCTCAGACGAGCCACGGAGACTCAGAGACACGGAGAAAGCGTGGTCATCTCTTGAATCTGTGCATCGATGATCGATGACTTGTTCATCGATGTGGTCATAGGAACATCGAGGTATTGGTCCTCTAGGCGCGCGGAGCGCGCCAAAGAGATACTGCCAACCAGCCAAGGGCATTTTCATCGGGATATCAAGTGCGAGCCCTTGGCTGGTTCAAACATCGAGGCATTGGTTCGATGATTCGATCATCGACACGTTGATTCGATGAATGACGCATTGCATCAATGGCCCGATGAATCGACCGATGCTCACATCATCAATCATCGATTGGGCAAATTCAAAGTACTTGCGCCAACGTCAGCGGGCCCCGCGCGGCACCCGCTGCCGCAGCTCCTCGAACCAGTTGAGCGTCACGCGGATCTCGTGGTTGGCCGCAGCCCCCTGATTGGCATCCTCGCCGCGAAGCAAGACGATAAACTGCCGGCCGTCCGGCGTTACGTCGTAGGGCCACGCTCCGCCCGCAACGAGCGACACCGCTTCGGAGACGCGAGTGGGATTGGCGTAGGCAAAGCCCCCGGCTCGGTTCGTACATCAACCGATGTGAGCCCAGCAAGGTTGTTGCCTTGTGCTTCCAGGTAGAAGATTTGTCTCCCGTCCGGAGACCAAAGCGGATCGAAGGCCTCGGTCGTCGTGATTTGGTAATTCGCGCCGGTCGGCGGAAAGGGTTGCACATACACTTCGATACGGCCGGACTCAGTGGACGAATAGACCATCCAGCATCCATCGGGTGAGAGGTTGGCGTGGATCTGGTTTCCCGGGCCATCGATGACAAGTTGTGGTTTCCGGTCGCCCTCGAGAGGCAACGTCCAGATGCTGCCCTCGCCGCGCGCATCGCGATAGACGATCTTTCCATCTGCCGAAAGGCGAAGAGATGTCAGTTGTGCCGCCTTCGGGTCGGTCAGGCGCTCAGCCGATCCGGAGCCATTGGCGGGCTGCCAGAAGATGGCGTTGAGATTGTCGTCGCGGTTGGAGATGAAGGCGATTCGCCGGCCGTCCGGCGTCCAGGCGGGCGAGAAATTCGTGCCCCCAAATGTCAGCCGGCGCGGCGCCAGTGCGCCGGCCAGATCGTATATCCAGATGTTCGACTCGTTTTCTTCCGCGACCCCGATCGCAAGCTGCTTGCCGTCCGGCGAAATACGAGGATCCGCGTAGGGTAACGGCGGCATCGGCAGCGCCACGGATTCGCCCTTCCGATCGACCAGCGCCAGACTGCGATTGGTCCGGTCGACGCCCACGAAATACGCCAGCGCCCCACTTGGTGAAAAGCTGAAGAACATGGCTGCGGTGTTGTTCGGCAGCGACCGTCCGATCCCCTCGAGGATGGGGACGGGACCACCAGTCACGGTCACAGACCGCTCATCGAACGGTACCGCCAACAGATTCGTGCCCAACGCGTAGACGATGTGCCCGGTCGGGACGTAGCGCGCGTCGCTCCCGCCGTTGATCAGTACCGTGCGCCCACCTGATCGCAGCGACTGGACGACGATTTGCGCCTCATCCCAGCGCGTTGCGCCGGTGCCCTTTGCCACGGTGAACAGCACGTGCTCGCCGTCGGGGAGCATCTGCGGTCCATGGGCGAACTCCCCGGCCTCGACCTTGACGATCGTCTCCGGCGTGCCGCCGTTGGCGGAGACGCGCACGATGCCCTGCCCGCCCTGGCCGACGAGGATCCGATCGTCGAGCTCCCAACTGGCGCCGAATGGGTTGGTGACGTCAGCGATGGTCACCGACGCGCCGCCGGTGATCGCGATCTTCTTCAGCTTGCCCTCAGGCACGGCCTGGAACCCAATCCACTGGCCATTGGGCGAGAAGAACGGCGTGTTGATGTCCTGATTCGTGCCCGCAATCGGCCGTGCCTCGACATCGCCCATCCCGCGGAGATAGAGCTGACTGTCCGCAACGTACGCGATGTTCTGGCCGTCGGGCGACACGGCGATGTTGTGGCGTCCGGTTCGCGTCAACTGCTGGCTATCGGACAGCACAATCGAGAAGCGTGTGATGGACGCAAAGGTGCTGGACGCACGCCCCAGGCGACGGCGGCGGAGATCGCCGCAACGACGAGAGCGGTGGCCGCCAACGGGAGGGCGCGCCGCCAGAACGGCACCGGGCGCGCCGCGGGGGCGTGCGCCTGCGCTGCCTCCATCGGCGCGTCGAAGGCGCCGTCCAGCGCCAGACGCACGTCGCCGATGTCGCGCACGCGGCGGCTCGGATCCTTCTCGAGGCATCGCTTGAGGACGGTGGCGACGCGCGACGGGAGGCCGGGCGGCGGCGCGTCCCACGGAGGCTCGGACTTGATGACGTCGGCCAGCGTTTCCGACACCGTCTCGCCGCCAAACGGTGACCGGCCGCTGAGCAGCTCGAAGAGCACACAGCCGAAGCTCCAGATGTCGGCGCGCTTGTCGACCGCCTTCCCCTTGGCCTGCTCGGGCGCCATGTAAGCTGCGGTGCCGAGTGTCACGCCCATGCGCGTGGCGGCTACGCTGAGCGTGGGGGAGTTCGAGACGTTGGCGGCGGCCGCCTCGCCCTCGAGTGCTTTGGCGAGCCCGAAGTCGAGCACTTTCACTTTGCCGTCCGGTGTGACCTTCACGTTCGCCGGCTTGAGGTCCCGGTGGATCACGCCCTTCTCGTGGCGCCGCCTCGAGCGCTTCGGCGATCTGACGTGCGTAGCTCAGCGCCTCGTCGATCCGGAGGCCGGTGACTTCGGCGGGTCCGCCTCGCACACCTTCGCCGCTGCTCGGCGGAACCCGCCCTAGCTGTGACAGGCGCTCGGCGAGCGTGTCTCCCTCGACCAGCTCCATCACGAGGAAGAGCCGTTGCTCCGACGACTTGAGGCGGTGGAGCGAGGCGTGTTCGGGTGGTTCAGCGAGGCCAGAAGCCTCGCTTCGCGCTCGAAGCGGGCCACGCGGTCGGGATCGGCTGCGAAGAGCTCGGGAAGGATCTTGATGGCTACCTGGCGCCCGAGCCGCGTGTCGCGTGTCGCGCGCGGTACACTTCGCCATGCCGCCCGTGCCGAGGTGGGCCTCGATCTCGTAGTGCAGAAGCTGCGTGCCGATCATGCGACGCGGAGCGTGGGAATCTTACACCGATGGCCCGACCGGCCCGCTTCGAGATCCAGCGGCCCAAGTGTTCTCTGTGTCTCCGTGACTCCATGGCCCATTGGGGAGTGGTTGGAAGTTGATATTGTGACGGTATGGCGCTGACGTCCGCCGCCATCAAGACCAAAGCGCGCGAGCTCGGATTCGATCTGTGTGGAGTTGCATCCGCTGAAAGCTTTCCCGAGCTGGCGTTTCTTCGCGAATGGCTGAGCCGGGGGTACGCCGGCGAAATGGCGTACATGGCACGGTCGGCCGATCGCCGAGCCGACGTGCGAGCCGTCGTGCCAGGCGCGCGGAGCGTCATCGTGACCGGCACCGTGTACAACACGGTTCCCCCGTATTCCGATGCACCGGCCGATGACAACGCGTCCATTTCCCGATATGCCTGGGGTGACGATTATCACGAGGTGTTGAAGGCACGGCTGGACCTGCTGTTGTCATGGATGCGTGCGGAGTCACCACACCCCTTCGATGCCCGCGCGTATGTTGATACCGGCCCCGTGCAGGAGCGCGTCTATGCGCAGCACGCGGGTATGGGATGGATCGGCAAGAACACCTGCCTCATCAACCAGGACCTCGGTTCCTGGCTGTTCCTGTCCGAGATCATCTGCACGCTGCCGCTCGAGCCCGACACTCCCGGTGTCGACCAGTGCGGCTCCTGCACCCGTTGCCTCGACGCGTGTCCTACTGGAGCGCTGGTCGAGCCTGGTGTGCTCGACGCAACGCGGTGTGTGTCCTACCTGACCATCGAGCTGAAGCGCGGAATTCCCGAACAATTTCGCGCGATGCTGGGGAACCACGTGTACGGGTGTGATATCTGCCAGGATGTCTGTCCGTACAACCAAGCGTCGCCCCAGTCGGATGAGACGGCATGGCAGCCGCGACCCGGCCTCGACATGCCGCGGCTTGTCGATCTCTGGCTGCGGTCCGACAACGAATTGCGTGCGCTCACGAAAGGAAGCGCGATGACGCGCGCGAAACTGATCGGCTTGCGCCGCAATCTCGCTGTGGCCATCGGAAATACTCACCAGACCGCAGCCGTGGCCGCACTTGTCGAGGGGAGCGACGAACGCCCATCAGCTCGCGATCCAATGGTTCGCGAACATGTCCGCTGGGCGACGGAACGGAATTCAAAATGTAAGATGCAAAATGCAAAGTAGCGCGTCGAGGTAACATTCCTTATGGCCGGCGATACCGCACCCATCCTTCTCGTGTCGATGCCACAGATGGCCGATCCCAACTTCGCGCGCACTGTTGTGCTGCTCTGTGACTACACGGATCAGGGTGCGTTCGGGCTCGTTGTCAACCGACGGTTGCCGGAGCCTGCCTGGCAGTTGATCAAGACCAAGCCACCGATTCGCGTCAACCCGGACCTCCGGCTCTGGATGGGAGGACCGGTTGATCTTCAGCGTGCGTGGGTGCTCATGTCCGACGCACAGGGACCTGATGACGAGCAGCGCGAAATTTGTCCCGGGGTGCTCCTGTCGGTATCCCACGAGCTCACGCTGCAGCTCCTTCAGGCGCCGCCGGCGCCGCGCACACGGGTCATTGTTGGATACGCGGGATGGGGACCGGGACAACTGGACAAGGAGCTTGCCGAATCAGCGTGGCTCACCACCGACGTCGACGCCGGTCTCATTTTCGGCGTGCCGCCGGAAGAGATGTGGGAAACGGCCATCCGGCGACTCGGCGCCGATCCAGCCGCGTTTCAGACGAGCTCCGGCGTGCATTGATGCGCAGAGTCGTCGTATTCATCGCCCTCGCGTCGGCTCTGGCGGGCTTCGCGTGTCGTGGCCAGCAGCAGGCCCAACGGAGTGCACAACCTCAGACGGATCCCATGGCACAGCAGCTTCGATCCATGACCGCGCGCTTCGCGCCGGTCGACCTCACAGCCGACGTTTCGCCGCTGCCGACGAACGAGCGGCAGGCACTTGCCAAATTGGTTGAAGCGGCAAAGTTATTCGACGCGCTGTTCCTGCGGCAGGCATGGGCCGGCAACGAATCGATGCTCCTCACGCTGGCTCGGGACTTGTCGGAGCTCGGCCAGGCGCGACTGCACTCTTTCCTCGTCAACAAGGGGCCCTGGTCGCGTCTCGATCACAACGAATCCTTTGTTCCCGGAGCCCCGCCAAAGCCGCCGCAAGGCAGCTTTTATCCTCCTGACTCCACGAAGGAAGAGATCGAGAGGTGGATCAGCGCGTTGCCGTCAGCCGAGCGCGCGCGTGCCACTGGCTTCTTCACCACGATCCGGCGCGGACCTGACGGTCGTCTTACCGCGGTGCCATACAGCCTCGAGTATCAGGCTGAGCTCGGACAGGTCGCAGCGCTCCTCCGCGAGGCGTCGGCACTGACGACGCAGCCGACGCTGAAGAAATACCTCGACGCTCGCGCAGACGCGCTGCTCACGAACGACTACTATGCGAGCGACGTCGCCTGGATGGAGCTCGATGCCAGCATCGAGCCGACGATTGGTCCGTACGAGGTGTACGAGGACGAGTGGTTCAACTACAAGGCGGCATTCGAGGCGTTCATTACGGTTCGCGACGAGGCCGAGTCCGCCAAGCTGGCACGCTTCGGGTCCGAATTGCAAGACATCGAGAACAACCTGCCGATCGACCCGAAACACCGCAATCCGAAGCTCGGGACCATGGCGCCCATCCGCGTCGTCAATACCGTGTTCTCCTCAGGCGATGCGAACCGCGGCGTGCAGACCGCAGCCTTCAACCTGCCGAACGACGAGCGCGTGATTGCCGAGAAGGGCAGCAAGCGCGTGATGCTGAAGAACAACCAGGAAGCCAAGTTTCGCACGGTGCTGCAGCCAATCGCGAAGGTAGCCCTTGCAGCGGCAGATCAACCGAATGTCTCCTTCGATGCGTTCTTCACGCACATCCTGATGCACGAGCTGATGCACGGCCTCGGCCCGCACAACATCACGGTTGGCAGCCGCACAACGACCGTGCGGCAGGAGCTGAAAGAAACGTACAGTGCGATTGAAGAAGCGAAGGCCGATGTCTCCGGCCTCTTTGCGCTCCATTTCCTCGTCGATCGCGGCAAGCTGGACAAGGCGCTCGGACAGACGATGTACACGACCTATTTGGCGTCGATGTTCCGATCGATTAGATTCGGCATCAACGAGGCCCACGGCCGCGGCGTGGCCATGCAGCTCAACTACTTTCTGGACAACGGCGGCGTCATGGTTGCGCCGGACGGCACCTTTGCCGTGAACGCGACGCGCATTCGCGAGAACGTGAACAGCCTGACGCGCGACATCCTGACGCTCCAGGCGCTCGGCGGCTACACCGACGCCACGCAGATGATCGAAAAGCTCGCCGTGGTCAGACCCCCTGTGCAGACAGTGCTCGACCGGCTGAAGGCTGTGCCGGTCGACATCGAGCCGCGCTTCGTGACGGCCGAACAGTTGCTGGCAGAAACGGCGCAGTAGCGCCAATAGGAGGAGTCATGATCCGTTTACACCGGTTCACGTGGATCGCTGTTGCTGCGGCGTGGTGTACGGTCGTGTCGCCACAGCTCCAAGGGCAGGGCGCGGGAAAAGTCGACGTGGAGTTCACCGAATGGGCTACGACAACGCCCAATGCGCATCCACACGACCCGGCGTTTGGTGTCGATGGCCGCAGTCTCTGGTACACGGGCCAGCGGGCGAATACTCTGGGGCGCGTCGACATGAACACGGGACAGGTTCGCGAATTTCCGCTGCCCGGACAACATGGTCCCCACGGTTTGGTATCCGATCGCGAAGGCAACATCTGGTACACGGGCAACGCGGCTGGCTTGATTGGGAAGCTCGATCCGAAGACTGGACAGGTCACTGAGTACACGATGCCTAATCCGGCGGCGCGCGATCCGCACACGCCGATCTTCGACCAGAGCGGCGTCCTGTGGTTTACGGTGCAGGGCGGCAACTTCGTCGGAAGGCTCGATCCGAAGACGGGCGTTGTCACCCTCAAGCAACCGGCCGGGCCACGCGCGGCTCCGTACGGCATCGTCGTCCTGTCGAACGGCACGCCGGTGTTCGACTTGTTTGGTCGGAACAGTATCGGCACGATCGATCCGAAGACGATGGAAATCACTGAGTACACGCTGCCGGAAGGCGCGCGGCCCCGGCGGATTGCCGTGGACGCTCATGACATCGTGTGGTACACGGACTTCTCGCGCGGCTATCTCGGGCGTCTCGATCTGAAGACCAAGCAGGTGCAGGAGTTCGTGTCGCCGGGCGGACGGGCGTCGCTGCCGTACGGCATCACGACCACGTCAGACGGTGCAGTCTGGTACAGCGAATCCGGTATCTCGCCGAATACGCTGGTGCGTTTCGACCCTGCCACCAGGACGTTCCAGAAGTGGAATATACCGAACGGCGGAGGCGTGGTGCGGCACATGGTCACTGCACCGGACGGCAGTCTCCTGCTGGCCTACAGCGGCGTCAACAAGGTTGGACGCGTCAGGATTCGAAAAACGACGTAGAATCGGCGCCGTAGGAATTCCAGTGGCGAGGAGGACGTCATGACGAAGGGCCGTTTTGGCTCGGCGCTGGCTATTGCGGTACTTTCCGTTGGATCCATCTCAACGTTCGGCCAGCAGAATGCTCCTGCGCGAATTGGGGCGCCGAACGGCGAATGGCGCACCTACGGCGGCGACCTGCGGAACACGCGCTACGCGCCGCTCGATCAGATCAACAAGGACAACTTTTCGAAGCTCGAAGTCGCCTGGCGTTTCAAGACTGACGCGCTGGGGCCCAGGCCCGAATTCAACCTGCAGTCGACGCCGCTCATGGTGGGCGGCGTGCTGTACAGCACCGGCGGCACCCGCCGTGCCGTCGTGGCTCTCGATGCCGCGACCGGCGAGATGCTGTGGATGCACAGTCTGAACGAAGGCAAGCGCGGCGAGTCGGCGCCGCGTCAGCTCTCGGGCCGCGGCCTGGCGTACTGGACCGACGGACGCGAAGCGCGGATCGTGTACGTGACACCTGGCTACCAGATGATGGCGCTCGATGCCAAGACCGGACGGCCCATCCCGCGCTTCGGCAGGAACGGCATCGTGGATCTCAAGCTGGACGACGATCAGGACATGGATCCCGTGACCGGCGAGATCGGCCTGCACGCAGCGCCCGTGATTGCGGGCGACGTGGTGATCATCGGCGCGGCGCATCTGCCCGGCAGCATTCCCCGGCGCCGGGACAACGACAACGGCTACGTCCGCGGCTTCGACGTTCGGACCGGCAAGCGGTTGTGGATCTTCCATACAATCCCGACGCCGGGTGAGGCCGGTGTCGAGACCTGGGAGGGGACGTCTGCTGCCACCTCGGGCAATGCCGGTGTGTGGGCCCAGATGAGCGTCGACGAGGAACTGGGGCTCGCCTATCTGCCAGTCGAGCTGCCGACCGGTGACTATTACGGTGGCCATCGGCCCGGTAACGGGCTCTACGGCGAGAGCATCGTGGCCGTCGAGCTGAAAACGGGAAAGAAGCGCTGGCATTATCAGCTTGTCCACCACGGCATCTGGGATTTCGACATTCCGTGCGCCCCGATCCTCGCCGACATCGTGGTCAACGGGCGGATGATCAAGGCGCTCGCTCAGCCTACCAAGCAAGGCTGGATATACGTGCTTGATCGCACCAACGGTCAGCCGGTCTGGCCTATCGAAGAGCGCGCCGTGGAGCAGTCGATCATCCCGATGGAGAAGACCAGCCCGACGCAGCCGTTCGTCACGAAACCACCCGCCTTCGACCGGCAGGGCGTGACGATCGACGATCTGATCGACTTCACCCCCGAGCTGCGCGCGGAAGCGGTGAAGATGGTGTCGCGCTACAAGATCGGTCCGCTGTTCACGCCTCCCGTAGTCAGCCGGTGGGAGGGCCCGCTGGCGACGCTGATGATGCCGTCGACGACCGGTGGCGTGAACTGGTACGGCGGATCGCTCGATCCGGACACGAACGTCCTCTACGTCTATTCGATTACGCAGATTGCGCAGCTTGGTCTCGTGGCGTCGGACGGGAAACGTTCGGACATGGCGTACGTCCGTGGGACCGCGTCGGATCCGGCCGCTCCGCCACGTCCGCTGCCGGCTGCCGGCGCCGCAGGCGAAGAGGCGGGACCTCCGGCGTTGACGGTTCAGGGGCTTCCCCTCGTGAAGCCGCCGTACGGGCGCATTACCGCGATCGATCTCAACAAGGGCGACATGGTTTGGCAGATCGCTCACGGCGAGACGCCGGACAACATCCGCAACCATCCCGCGCTCAAAGGGGTGAACATCCCGCGAACCGGCCGGATCGGCCGCATCGGCGTGCTCGCGACCAAGTCGCTGCTGATCGCCGGCGAGGGCGGATTCTTCACGACGCCTTCTGGCCAGCGCGGCGCGATGCTGCGTGCCTACGACAAGGCGACCGGGCAGGAAGTGGGCGCCGTGTATGTGCCGGCCCCGCAGACCGGATCGCCGATGACGTACATGCTGAACGGGCGACAGTATCTGATCGTGGCGATCGGCGGCGGCAACTACAGCAGCGAGCTCGTGGCGTTCCGCCTGCCGCGGGAAGCGACGACGACCGCGCAGCTCCGTTAGGGTCGGTAGCTTTTGTGCGTGTTGTTGCTGCGATCGCACTGCCACTGGTCCTTGCGCTACCCGTGCGCGCGGTTGCGCACGACATCCCCAACGACATCATCGTTCAGGCATTCCTGAAGCCCGAAGGGCAGCGCGTGCGCTTCCTCGTGCGCGTGCCTCTCCAGGCGATGCGCGACATCGAGATCCCGCAGCGGCGGCCCGGCTTCATCGATATCGCGCGCGCCGAAGATGCGCTGCGGGACGCCGCCACCGTGTGGATCGCCCGCGAGGTGGCGCTGTACGAGGAGGAGACGCGATTACCCGTTCCGCAGCTCGTCGCGGTGCGCATGTCGCTGCCGTCCGACCGGTCCTTCCAGGCGTACGACACCGCACTCGCGCATATCACGGGCCCGCCGCTCACCGACGACAACGAGCTTCCGTGGGAGCAAGTATTCCTCGATGCCTGGATGGAGTACCCGATCGCGTCCGATCGATCCCGCTTCGCCATCAATCCGGGTCTTCGCCCGCTCGCCCAGCGCGTCACGATCGTGCTGCGGCTCCTGACGCCGGACGGGCGCGACCGCGCGTTCGAATTGCACGACGACCCAGGTATCGTGCGCCTCGATCCGCGCTGGCACCAGGCCGCGGCCAGGTTCGTTCGATCGGGATTCGGCCACATCCTCGAGGGCATCGACCATCTGCTGTTTCTGTTGTGTCTGGTGATCCCGCTCCGGCGGATGCGCACGCTGGTGGTGGTGGTGACGTCGTTCACCGTCGCGCATTCGATCACGTTGATCGCCTCGGCGTACGACATGGCGCCAGGCGGTCTGTGGTTTCCCCCGCTCGTCGAAACGCTCATCGCCGTGTCCATCGTCTACATGGCGCTCGAGAACATCGTCGGCGCCAGCATGGTGCGGCGCTGGATCATCACGTTTGCGTTCGGCCTCGTGCACGGCTTCGGGTTCTCGTTTGCGCTGCGCGACTCGCTGCAGTTTGCGGGGTCGCACCTGCTGACGGCGCTGCTGTCATTCAACGTCGGCGTCGAGCTGGGGCAGTTGGTCGTGCTCGCCGCGGTCGTGCCCGCATTGAACGTGATGTTCCGGTTCGTCGTCGCCGAGCGCATAGGGACGATCATCTTGTCTGCAATCGTGGCGCATACCGCGTGGCACTGGCTGACCGAACGAGGCGGCCAGCTGCTGCAGTTTCCATTGCCGGCGTTTGACGCAGAACTGCTGCTGGCTTTGGTCCGATGGACGATGGGGGCAGTCGCGCTGGCGGCTGTGTTCTGGGTCGCGCGCGTTCTCGCGCGGCTGAGGAGAGAACGTTCTGGTCCGGCTGAAGGGAATGCTTCTGGTCCGGCTGAAGCCGGACACTACGTACGGGAAGAAATGGGTCGTGGTGTCCGCCTTAGTGATGGGTCGTAGTGTCCGGCTTCAGCCGGACTGACTGATGTGAGGCCACATATGACGAGACGACACCAACTGATTGGGGCGATCTTCGTTGTCGCGATTGCGATCCTGGCGGTCGGGGAATTCATTCTGCAGCAGGCCGTCGAGGCGCAGGAGACCGGGGGCTCCGTTCGGGCGCCTCGATTCGAAGTGGATCCGTTTTGGCCCAAGCCGCTGCCGAATCACTGGGTGCTCGGGTCGGCCATCGGGGCCTGGGTGGACGAGCGCGACCATGTCTGGATCATCCACCGTAGCTCGGCCACGCTTGCGAACCAGGAGAAGGGCGCCGAGCGGAAGGAGGCGGAATGCTGTACGGGCGCGCCGCCCGTGCTCGAGTTCGACCCGAACGGCAATCTCGTTCAATCGTGGGGCGGGCCGGGCCAGGGTTATGAATGGCCTCAGTCGAACCACGGCATTTTCCTCGACCATAAGGGGAACGTCTGGATCGGCGGCAACGGCGCCGGTGATTCCCATGTTCTCAAGTTCACCCGGAACGGCAAGTTCATCGCGCAGTACGGGAAGGCGGGCGCGCGCCGAGGCGCGAACAACGCGCAGGGGCAGCCGACCTACCCCGGAAACAGTATCGACCCGCAGAACTTCGGACGCGTGGCGAAGATTGTGGTCGACCCGCGCGACAACGAGGCCTATCTCGCCGACGGCTACCTGAACAAGCGTGTCGCCGTGCTCGACGCGGACACGGGGAAGATGAAGCGGTACTGGGGCGCGTACGGCAACAAGCCGGACGACACGAACCTCGGTCCCTATAATCCGGACGCGCCACCGGCCCAGCAGTTCCGCAATCCGGTGCACTGCGCCGACGTGTCCAACGACGGTCTCGTGTATGTCTGCGATCGCGCCAACGACCGACTCCAGGTGTTTCGCAAGGATGGGACATTCGTCAAGGAAGGGTTCATCGCAAGACGAACGCTCGCGTCAGGCTCGGTGTGGGACCTCGCGTTCTCACGCGATCCGCAGCAGCGGTACTTGTTCGTGGTCGATGGCATGAACAGCCGGGTGTGGATCGTCCTGCGGGACACGCTGGAAGTCGTGGCAAGCTTCGGCGACGGTGGGCGGCAGCCGGGGCAGTTCTACGGCGTGCACAGCATCGCGATCGACTCGAAGGGCAACCTGTACACCACGGAAACGTGGGAGGGGAAGCGCCTCCAGAAGTTTGTGTACCGCGGAATTGGCACAGTGCCGCGGAGCCAGGGCACCGTGTGGCCCCGGTCCTGACGGGGCAGACGCAGATACGTAAGTCAAAGGTCAAAAGTCAAAAGTCAAAGGTCAAAGGTAGGGTCAAAAGCTCAAATCAAGCTCAAATCAGGCTTGGCGAACGTCTCCTACGGTGCTAGGCTCTAGCCCACACGAGGAGAGGTGTATGGCGAAACGGAATCTGTTGATCGGCGCAACCTTCGTTGCAGTCCTGGCTGGGCTCTTGGCGACCGACCTCCTGCTTCAGCGCACAGTCGCCGCGCAGGGTGGCAGCACGGTGCGGGCGCCTCGTTTTGAGGTCGACCCCTTCTGGCCCAAGCCGCTGCCGAACCACTGGCTCCTCGGCGCCGCCATCGGCGTGTGGGTAGATGAGCGCGATCACATCTGGATCATCCATCGCAGTTCGGCGACGCTGAACAACAACGAGAAAGGCGCAGAGCTGAACCCGCCGACCGGCGAGTGCTGCAAGGGCGCGCCCCCCGTGCTGGAGTTCGACGCCGAAGGCAGCCTCGTGGGGTCGTGGGGTGGCCCGGGGCAGGGTTACGAGTGGCCGCAGTCCAACCACGGCATCTTTGTCGACCATAAGGGGAACGTGTGGATTGGCGGCAATGGCGCGGGCGATTCGCACGTCCTCAAGTTCACACGCACGGGCAAGTTCATCGCGCAGTACGGGAAGGCGGGCGTGCACCGCGGTCCAACCAACGCGGAGGGACTGTCGACCTATGCCGGCGACAGCAACGACCAGCAGAACTTCGGCCGCGTCGCGAAGATCTTTGTCGACGCGCGCGACAACGAGGCGTACATCGCCGACGGCTATCTGAACAAGCGCGTCGCGGTGCTCGACGCCGACACCGGCGCGATGAAGCGGTACTGGGGCGCGTACGGCAACAAGCCGGACGACAGGAACCTCGGCCCCTACAACCCGGACGCCCCGCCGGCGCAGCAGTTCCGCAACCCGGTGCACTGCGCCGATGTGTCGAATGACGGGTTCGTCTACGTCTGCGACCGTGTCAACACTCGCCTGCAGGTGTTCACGAAGGAAGGGAAGTTCGTCAAGGAAGGCTTTTATGCCAGGCGGAGCCTTGCCGACGGATCCGTGTGGGATATCGCCTTCTCCAGGGATCCGCAGCAGACGTACATCTTCATGGCCGACGGGCGTAACCAGAGAATTCGCGTGGTCCGGCGCGACACGCTCGAGGAACTGACCGCTTTCGGCGATGGTGGACGCTACCCGGGGCAGTTTTTCGGCGTGCACAGCATTGCGATCGACTCGAAGGGCAACCTGTACACGACGGAAACCTACGAGGGCAAGCGCCTGCAGAAGTTCGTGTACAAGGGACTTGGTACCGTACCGAGGTCGCAGGGCGTCGCCTGGCCGCGAACCTGATCGCGGCCACCGACTAGTCCGCGATTCGGCGCTCCCGCGCGGGTCCGGCTGAAGGCCGGACACTACGTACGCCTGACGTCCCATAGACTTGTCTCGGTCAGGCACAACACGTCGGGCCGCAGCAGCTCCGAGCGGCCGCCGCCTGGGGCTTTCGCGCCCTCACGAACGCGCTGGTCACGCGCCCTTTCACGAGGGGCGCAAGCGCATCGACATCCAGGCCCGACTCCGCGAGAAACGCCCTCGCATCCTCGAGCTCGTATACGCGCGTTGTTTCGAGATCGACGTTCGTAAAGCCGGCCGCCTCGAGTTTGCGCCGGTATTCCGCCTCGGTGAGCGCTCCCGCCACGCAGCCCACCCACAGCTCCATCGACTGCCGCACCTCCGTAGGGATCTCGCCGCGAACGACCACGTCCGATACCGCCACGCGGCCCCCCGGTTTCAGCACACGGAACGCCTCGCGCAGGACGCGATCTTTGTCGGATGACAGATTGATCACGCAGTTCGAGATGATCACGTCGACTGCATTGTCCGGCAGCGGCACCTGTTCGATGTGACCCTTCAGGAACTCGACGTTGAAGACGCCGGCCTTGCGCTTGTTGTCCTCGGCCAGCGCCAGCATCTCGTCGGTCATGTCCAGACCATACGCCTTGCCGGTCGGTCCGACTCTCCTGGCACTGAGAATGACGTCGATGCCGCCGCCGCTGCCGAGATCCAGCACGATTTCACCCGGGTTGAGCTGCGCAAGCGCGGTGGGGTTGCCGCATCCGAGCGACGCCCGCAGAGCCATGTCGGGCACCGCGGCCGCGTCATCGTTCCCGTACAGGTTCGACGTGATCGGATCGCAGCACGCGCCCGTGGCCGAAGGCCCACATCCACATGCCGCGACATCGCCATTGGCGACGCGGCGCGCGGCCTCGGCGTACTTTTCCCGGACGGTGTCGCTGATAGCTGTGTTCATGACGACGACTCCTCGATTTTGCGATTTGTGCCTTGTGATTTGTGCCTTGTGACTTCCGCCGTCAGGCGGGTGGGATCCACCGCACAGCAGCGCGTGCAGCACTCCGCGAACAAGAACTGTAGGAGATCCTCGAGAGCCTCGGCATTCGCCGTGTACCAGAGGAACGTGCCATCCCGTCGCACGTTGACGACTTCCTCGCGTCTGAGCCGCTCCAGGTGGTGCGAGAGCGTCGATGGAGCAATGTCCAGCTCGCTGCCGATTTCGCCGGCGATCATCCCAGTGGGGTGCGCGGCAAGGAGCAGCCGGACGATGCGAAGCCGGGGCTCGGTGCCCATGGCGCCGAGCATGTCGGCGTAACGGGTGACGTGGGCGTGCTCGCCGGCTGGCATGTCCAGATTTATACCACATTTCCACAAATATCGAAATATGTGGTTCAAGCCCAGGAATGGCGCACGAATCTGACAAAGAATTCAGGTACTCTTCAGTCGTCTGTTGGCGCAGGTCGGCTACGATCGTCTAGCGAAGACGTTCGCTGCCAGGAGGATCGGATGAAGCGTCGTATGGCTGCGCTGTTGGCGGCCTGTGCGTGCCTGCTCGGAGGGCACGCGTACGCTCATCATTCGTTTCCAGGCACCTACCTCGAAGACCGCACCATCACGATTCAGGGCGAGCTCGTCCAGATTCTGTTCCGCAATCCGCATTCATTCGTGCAGTTGATGGTGAAGGAGAACGACGGGTCGGTGGTCCGCTACGCCGTGGAATGGGTCGGCGCAAGTGAGCTGAGCCGCCAGGGCGTCACGGCGGCGACGTTGAAGACCGGCGACTACGTCGTCATCAGCGGCGTGCCGGGACGAAACCCTACCGATCATCGTGTGCGGATGGTCAGCCTGCGGCGTCCGAAGGACGGCTTCGGTTGGAAGATCCCGCCCGACCGAATGATGAACAACTGAAGAGTTCTGCCCAAGTCGAAGGTTGTGGCCAGAAACCACGAAGCACACGAAGATCACGAACATCAGAAGTAGTACTAAATCAGATTCGCGATCTTCGTGATCTTCGTGGTTTAACTCTTGATTGGGGTTTCTCGTTTAGGGGAGCTGCGCCACGGCAGTTTGCAACTGCAAGGCGCCACTCGCATCGGCGGCGCTGTCGGTCCACGCAAAGATCAGCTCGTCGCCGACACGCGCGATGCGCGGGTAGCCGCTCGCTTGGCCGCCGGAGACGGCGGCCACACCGACTGGCGCCGACTTCGCCCCTGATCGCTCGATGCGGCGGATCCGAAAATCAGAACGCCCCTCCGCATACTCGACCCACGAAGCGACTGCAGAGCCGTCGTCGAGGAGCTCCACGTCAACCCGTCCCAGCGATCCGCCGTCGTCCAGGCGAATTGGCATCCCCCATGTCCGGCCGGCATCGGTCGAAAACGCGGCATATGCCTGCCCCTGATCGTTCTTCACCGTGAACCATGTGGCAACGACATCGCGCCCGCGCGCACTGAGCATGGGACCGTTGACCGGGCAGAAATCAAGCTTCCAGTTGTCGCTCGCGACGGGCGTGGCGGTGGTCCATTTGCCGTTCTCCAGTCGCGATACCGCGATGTCGCGCACCTCGTCGTCGCTGCGATCGCGGAATGCGGTGAGCACGCCGTCGGATGTGGCGACGGCCGTCGTGGGACAGCACTCGCACACTTTGTGGTCTATCTCCGCATCCGCGCTCTGCTTCCAGCTGGAGTCGAACGCCGCGTAGCGCAGCGTCATCGTGCCCGTGTCAGGTTTGTCGAAGTCGAACGGGCTGTTGCGTCCGTCGAGCCACACGACGCCAAGGGTATTCCCGGGCATCTCGAGGAGCGACGCAAAGCCATGCTGCGTCTTCGATCCTTCGTGGTGCGGCATGAACGAAGGCGCCCACGTCTTGCCGTTGTCCTTCGAATGCGAGAGGAGCAGGTTGTACGCCTCCATGATCGGGTCGACCTGCTGCAACCACTGGGCGACGAGCGTGCCGTCATTCAGGCGCATGACGGACGGCACGTCGGCGTAGCTGAGGAACCAGTCGCTGCCCGACGCGGCCGTGACGGGCGTCGACCATCCCGATCCGCTGCGTTCCGCGAACTTCAGGTGCGACGTGGTGCCGGCACGCTCCACCCAGCTGAGAATGCGCCCGCGTCCCGAGTCGACGATCTGCGGCTCGCTGCTGTTCGGCCCGGCCGGAGACGCGATGCGTTGAACGGCGACGGTCCACGCAGCCGGTTCGGTCCTGCCGCACGACAGGCTGGCGATGACGAGGGCAGCGACGATCGGCGCGGCTGTCAGTGTTCGCGTTGGCATGGCGATTTGGGGGTCAGCATACCATCGGTGGCTATAATTGCCTCGATCGTCCCAAGGCGGTGGAGTTCGCCTTCAACCGTCACGCCGTCGCCGCGTGGCCAATGACTCCTGCAAAGGAGCAGGTCCATGACAGAGCTGGCCATTGCGACGATTCTTGCTGCCCTCATCCTCGCCGCCTCCATCGTATCCGTCGAATTCGGCGTATCGGTTGCCATTATCGAGATTGCGTTCGGCGTGGCGGGCGCGAGCCTGTTCGGACTTCAACCAACTCCATGGATCGACTTCGTGGGGAGCTTTGCCGGCATCGTTCTCACCTTTCTGGCCGGCGCGGAGGTCGATCGATCGCTGCTCCGTCGAGAGTGGAAACCGGCGCTGCTGATCGGCGGACTCTCGTTCCTCCTGCCGTTCGCCGGTACCGGACTGTTTGCCTATTACGTTGCCGGCTGGGATCTCCGCCAGTCTGAAATTGCCGGGATCGCGCTGTCGACCACCTCACTCGCCGTGGTGTACGCGGTGCTGGTGGAGACAGGCCTCACGGCGACGGATCTGGGGAAGATTCTCATGGCTGCTACCTTTGTCACCGATCTCGGAACCGCGATCGCGCTGTCGGTGCTCTTCGTCCAGCCGAGTCCTTATCTCGCCCTGTTCGTGGTGGTGTCGATACTCGTCATCGTCGTGATGACGGTCCTGCAACGTCCTTTTTTTGCGCGGTACGGCGGTCGGGTGATTGAACCGGAGATCAAAGGCGCGTTTCTCGCGCTGTTCCTGCTCATGTGGGTTGCCGACTTGGCCGAATCGCATGCCGTGCTGCCCGCATTTCTGCTCGGGCTCGCCGTTTCCGATGTGTTCAAGCGGCATCCCGAAGAGCAGCAGCGGTTTCGTGTCGTGGCGTTTGCTTTCCTGACGCCCGTCTTCTTTCTCAAGGGCGGCCTGAACGTCGACGCAGGCCAGCTTGCGGCTGGCATATGGCTGCTCCTTGCATTTCTGGTGGTGAAGGTGGCGACCAAGTTCATCGGCGTGCTGCCGCCGGCGCTTCGGTACGTTCGGCCGCACGCGATCTTCACGACGTTGCTGATGAGCACGGGCTTGACGTTCGGGACCATCTCGTCGCTGTACGGGCTGAACGCTGGCATCATCGACCGCCAGCAGTTCACCATTCTCCTGGGGGCCGTGATCGGCTCGGCGATTGTGCCGACGATCATCGCGCAGCGGTGGTTTTCGCCGCCGGTGCACCCGTTGACACCAGACGAGATCGCTCGGGTCGAGGACGAGGAATTCGAGCCGCGATGAACCAGCCAAGGGGCGCCACCTTGCCATCCCCGTGCCCCTAGGCTGGTTCGGCAGTATCTTTTTTGGCGCGCTCCGCGCGCCTAGCCGTCATGCGGCTGGGGCAACGGGTACGAAATTCGCGTCTGGGGCCGCATAACGGGCTAGAGTCTAGGACGTGTGGTTCGAAGCGCTCGTCGTTGTTGCGGCCGTCGCAGGCGGCCTCGTTGCGTCCGTCACCGGCTTTGGCATCGGGAGTCTTGTGACTCCGGCACTTGCCTGGCAGGTGGACACGAGGCTCGCCGTCGCCGCCGTCTCCATTCCACATTTCATCGGAACGGCGTTTCGATTCTGGCTGCTGGGCGGACGCGTGGATCGTCGCGTGTTGTGGAGTTTCGGCGTGATGAGCGCCGCGGGTGGGCTCGCCGGCGCCCTCCTTCAGGGACAGTCAAGCACACCGGCGCTTCTGTTGCTGTTTGGAGGATTGCTGTTATTTTCCGCCGCCGCTGAGCTCACCGGACTGGGCCGTCGGATGCGCTTCGGAGGCGTGTTCGCATGGATCGCTGGAGCTACGTCCGGTCTGCTCGGAGGACTTGTCGGGAACCAGGGTGGCATTCGATCGGCGGCGCTCCTGGGAGTGGATCTGCGAAAGCAGGCGTTTGTTGCCACTGCCACGGCGGTCGGCCTGATGGTGGATGCCGCGCGCGTTCCCGTCTACCTTTGGTACCTGAGTGACGAGATCGTGCAGCTGGGCGCCTTGGTCGTACTGGCGGCGCTGGGCGTTATCGCAGGGACTGTGCTCGGCAATCGCGTGCTCGCCGGTATCCCGGAACAGTCGTTCAGACGCATTGTGGCCGTCGTGCTCGCGATGCTCGGCGCAGCAATGGCCGTACAAGGAATGCGATCCTGAGCCAGCGGCTGGTCCGGCTGAAGCTGGACACTGCGTGCGCACAGTACTGACGCGGCGCAGCGGCATGATCCGATTCGGACTCCGAGCCGACCTGCTGCAGATCCTCTTAGACGAAAGGCATATGCTGCAGCACTCTGTCGCACTCGTATGCGTCCCCGACCTCGGCGCGCCTTGCGTCGCCGTCCGTTGGAGACAACGGGCGGCCGTGGTGCTGTTCGAATCACGCCGCTGCCTTGCGCTATACGAGAGGCAAGGAGCGCACCAAGTGAGAGTGGAGGTTGATTGCGGTTGCCGGACCCTGAGCGCTGAAACCCACGCGAGCACCTGTGCAATTTCTCGGGGCAGCTGTGGGAAATTGCCGACGCGTCATATTCAGGCACGAGTGCGATTACATTGGTGGAAAGAGAGGAAGCCATGGAAAAGGACGTGGTGTGCGGCATGCAGGTCGATCCAAGTAAGGCGGCGGCCAGCAGCGTATTCAACGGGAGGACGTATTACTTCTGCTCGAAGGCGTGCAAGATCAAGTTCGACGCGAATCCGTCTCAGTACATCAAGTGACTACCCCCGTCAGTGAAGTCGTCGATCCGGTCTGCGGCATGACGATCGCGCCGGAAGACTCGGTAGGCCACGTCGAATACCGCGGTCAGACGTATTACTTCTGCAACGAAGGCTGCCTCGAACGTTTCCGCGCCACCCCGGAAGCGTTCCTCGGCGGCGCAAAGCCTCCCGCGTCTGAGACTGCGCCAGGCGCGACGTTCGTATGTCCGATGGATCCAGAAGTCAGAGAGGCCCGGCCCGGCGCGTGTCCGAAATGCGGCATGGCGCTCGAGCCTGAGGTCGCCACAGCCCCCGCGACGCGTGTCGAGTGGACGTGCCCGATGCATCCCGAGATCGTGCGGGATGCGCCCGGCTCCTGCCCGATTTGCGGCATGGCGCTGGAGCCGCGGAACGTGGTGCTCGATGAAGCGGCGAATCCGGAGCTCGTCGAGATGTCGCGGCGATTCTGGACGAGCTCCGCGCTCACGGCGCCGCTCCTCGTCGTGGCGATGGGCGATTACATCCCCGGCCGTCCCCTCGAAGGGCTGCTGGCGCCAGGTGCCATGACATGGATCGAGCTCGCGCTCGCGACTCCTGTATGCCTGTGGGGGGCGTGGCCGTTCTTCGTCCGTGGCTGGCATTCAATCGTCAACCGCAGTTTGAACATGTTCACGCTCATCGCACTGGGCGTCGCGGTGGCATACGGGTACAGCCTCGTGGCGACTGTATTGCCGGCTCTTTTCCCTGCGGGCTTCCGGGACGAATCGGGAGACGTCGGGGTGTATTTCGAGGTTGCGGCCGTCATCGTCACCCTGATCCTCCTTGGCCAGGTGCTCGAATTGCGCGCGCGAAGCCAGACCGGCGCTGCGATCAAGAAACTGCTCGGCATGGCGGCCACGTCTGCGCGTCGGATCCGAGAGGACGGCACCGAGGAAGACGTTCCGCTCGAAGCGGTGCATGTCGGCGAGCGGCTTCGCGTACGGCCTGGCGAAAAGGTTCCCGTTGACGGCGTCGTGGTTGACGGTTCGAGCGCGATTGACGAATCGATGGTCACTGGGGAGCCGATCCCTGTCGAAAAGCACGCCGGCGACCGTGTGGTGGGCGCCACCATCAATGGCACCGGCACGCTGGTCATGCGAGCCGAAAAGGTCGGCGCCGACACGCTGCTGTCTCGTATTGTCGCGATGGTCGCCGAAGCGCAGCGAAGCCGCGCGCCCATTCAGAAGCTCGCGGACGTCGTCTCGGGGTACTTTGTCCCCGCTGTCGTTGCAGTCGCAGTTGCAACCTTCGTCGTCTGGGGGATCGCTGGTCCGGAGCCGCGGCTGGCACACGCGCTCGTCAACGCGGTTGCGGTGCTGATCATTGCGTGCCCGTGTGCTCTCGGGCTGGCGACGCCGCTGTCAATCATGGTCGCGACCGGCAAAGGCGCGACCATGGGCATTCTTTTCCGGAACGCGGAGGCGATCGAGGTCCTGCGCAAGGTGGACACGCTCGTCGTCGACAAGACGGGCACGTTGACGGAAGGGAAGCCGCGCCTCTTCACGGTTCTTCCTGCCAGTTACAGCGAAGCCGCGCTCCTGCATGCGGCAGCGAGCATCGAGCGGGGGAGTGAGCACCCGCTTGCCGCTGCCATCGTCAGCGGCGCCCAGGAACGCGGAGTGGCTCTCGATCCTGCGAGCGACTTCAGAAGCTTGACTGGTAAGGGCGTCACCGGCACCGTCGAGGGTCGGCGAGTATCTCTTGGCAACCGCGCTCTCATGGATGATCTCGGTGTCGATGTCGGTGCGATGGGCGAGAAGGCTGAAGCCCTTCGGACTCAGGGGCAGACCGTGATGTTTGTTGCCATCGGGCAGACCATTGCAGGCATCGTCGGCGTTGCAGATCCGATCAAGGAGAGCACGTCGGACGCGATTCAGGCCCTCCACCGTGACGGCGTTCGAATCGTCATGTTGACCGGCGACAGTAAGACGACCGCGCAGGCCGTTGCGCGCAAGCTGCACATAGACGACGTGATAGCGGAGGTCCTGCCCGAGCAGAAAGTGGACGTCGTCAAGCGCCTGCAGGCTGAAGGTCGGTTTGTGGCGATGGCGGGCGACGGCATCAACGACGCACCAGCGCTTGCGCAGGCGCACGTCGGCATCGCGATGGGCACCGGGACCGATGTCGCCATGGAGAGCGCACAGGTCACGCTGGTGAAAGGCGATTTGCGCGGCATCGCCCGGGCGCGCCGACTGAGCCGGGCCACCATGCGCAACATCAAGCAGAACCTCTTCTTCGCGTTCGTCTACAACGGGGCGGGTGTTCCGGTTGCCGCCGGCATGCTTTATCCGGTGTTCGGGCTGCTGCTATCACCGATCATCGCGGCTGCAGCCATGAGCTTCAGCTCGGTGTCGGTGATTGGCAACGCGCTGCGCCTCAGACGAGCGGAGCTGTAATCCCGTCGGCTGCAGTGTCCCTGACTGTCCCTGAATTGCCCCTGTCACCCCTCAGAGTTGTTCTGTGGCCGCCAGGCCCCCTCCGAGACCACCTTGGAGAGGTGCGGAACTTCCTTTCCGCGTTGCTCGGGGCCTGACGTGTATCCCGTCCTGTTTCGGAGCGGCTCCTTCGAGGTGACCACCTTTGGAGTGCTGGTGGCGATCGGCGCGCTCGTCGGTCTGTGGCTGTTCCGCAGCCACTTGCCGCATCTGGTTTCGCTGATCCTTATCCTTGTTGGGACGTGGATGCTTTTCTCCAATCCACGCGTGGCGATCAGGCAAGCGGACTCGATGACCGCGCCGGAGCCGGTGTTTTGGCCGTCCGGCCGTCTGGCAGACACGACACAGACAGGTCGGACGCCCGACGCCCCGTAACTGGTGGCGTCTGGTCGGCCTCCTTCACCTTCACCGTGTACGGTTGTTACTGCCTGGTGCTGAACGCGTACACCCAACCCACCGAGAGCGTGTCCTGATTGTCTCGGGACACGCCGTTCTTCGAGAAGAAGTTCACGTCCGACCAGTCGCGCCGGTATTCGACACGCATGATCAAGCCCTGACTGTGTTTCACTTCTGCCGTCAACGTGAACTCCTGCACATTTTGCGCGGTGGTCGTGGTGAACCCGTCTTCGTCGTTGTAGTACTCCCACCGCGGAATGACCGCGAAGACCGGATTCACCTGCGCCTTTGCGTACAGTCCGATGCCCTGCCACGTCACGGTTGCGCCGTCAACCTCGTCGCGACCGTAGTCGTAGTTGCCCATCACGCTAAGGGTGTCAGTCACGGCGTAGGTGACTGTTGTATCCGCGAGGTGTCGCCAATCGTCGGTATTGTCGGTCTGTTCTGGACCGCCCATGTAGTTCTGGACGATCGAGAGCGACGCGGTCGGCCGGATCACCGCTTGCACGCCGTATGTCCTCTGTGAGTTGTTGTCCTTCGTGTTGTTCCAACCGTTGGTGAGTGCGGCGCCGAGCGTCACCCGATCGCTTGGCGCGTATCCAACACGTACTCCCATGTGGTAGTACGGAATTGCCCATGAAAACAGCAGGGAGCGCGAGTAGTTCCAGTTGTCTTTCGCCTCGATCACTTCTGCGCCGTGCTGCGTGACGAATTTGCCGACGTCGAAGGTGAGGCCGGTCCCCACCGGCGCCAGGTAGCTGATGTAGGCCTGCTGAAAGTGCTTGACCACTTCGGGTCCGGCAGGATCGACGCTGTGTACCCAATCGGTCACGGGCCCGTAGTCGAGGTCCAACCTGAAGCCGACGCGATCGTCAGCAGTGGCGGCCTTGCTCAGCGCCAGTTCCGCCAACGCGAAGCTGAATTGATTGTGTTCGAAATCGAAATTCCGCAACGGCGTCAACGTCCCGGTTTCCGGTTCGTTGAAGTTGTAATGGAAGTACGTGTCGAGGGTACCCGCCACCTCGGTCTTCCTGAAGAAATTCAGGAACCCTGCGTCCTGCTGATCTTGCGTGGCGCTCTGTGCGTCCACCTGCGCTGGCACCAACGTGAACAGCACGAATGCCATGAGCAATGCCACCGAGAGGGTCCTACCACTGAGGGAACACTCTTTCGCTTCATTCGGCATGGGAATCTCCGGATGCGATGCTGCCCGCCGGCAGTAATCGGAAAGGACCCGTCGTGCACCGCGCACACAAGTACGAAGAAGCTCCGAGCCCGCTCGCGCCTCAGCAAGATGCCGGCCAGCCAGCCGCAGGGTTTTCTTCGGGAACCCGTTATTTTCCGAAGAAAAACGATAGGCTTCGGCCGCTAGGCACCAGCGTTGATGCAACATTCTCGTAACATGATTCATGACATGGAACAATAATGTTCGAAAACCCGAGAAGCAGAGCCCCAAGGCCTGATGCCAATCGGCATGGCTTCGACAAATTTGTCTCTATGGCCAGATGCAGGGACATAAATGTTCTGGTACAAACCGGCTGGTTGTTTTGCCCGAGTGCGGCGGTGGGCGAAATTCCTGATCTGTCAGCTCGTCCGCGGATTCGGAGCGCAAACGGAATGCGTCGTGTCGGCGGTGCGCCCAAACAGTTGACAGACCTGATCCAGGGTCTGAGAATACAAAGGATGCCAAGGGTACGGTGGTCGACGAGTCTGGTGCTGATGATAGCCTTCGTGCTGTCACTTGGGGCGCAGTGTCTCGTGGGTCAGGAGATGACGACGGCACAGATGGCGTGCTGTGCGGCCACCGATCACGACTGTGGCGCGGCAGCGGCGGCCGAAGATTGTTGCCAGAGCGAGCGAGGTGATCAGGCGCTACTGCTTCAGCAGCCCCAGCGGCCGGTGGCGCCGCTTGCGTTGGTCACGAGCACGATTCCCGCGCCCGACGCCCCTCCGGACACCTACGCTTCCGCCTTCGACGTTAATAGTACCGTGCTGAAAGCGGCTTCTCCGCCCAGGTACGTCCTTCTCGCGTCCTTTCTGATCTAACCTCCTTGCGCCTTGGTACAAGTCTGTGCCAACGGCCTCGACGTGCAGCGGCTCCTGAAGAAACCTCCTGCGATTGCCGAGTTGGCGGTCGCCAGGATGGCGATCGGATCGCCCGGGATGGAGGTGGCGGGTGTCAAAGCGCAACCGTACGACGTAATGGCGTTCTAGAAGAACGGCAGCTCTCACGTGTTCGCGACACATAGGTAACGACACCCAAAAGGGATGACCGGGGTGGTGATGGGCGCTGGTGCAGCGCGGCGGTAGCGAGTTGCAGGAGAGTCACATGTCTAATCGCAGCAGGAATTTGTGCCACGTCTCTAGAAGCGACGGTCTTCGTGCCCTCGCGCTGTTCATTGTGGTCGTCGGGTGTGCGACTGCGACCGCGCGTGTTCCGCCGCGACAAGTCACAAACGTTGTCGTGTCATCGCTCCAACGCATTCTAGTGGCCGGGTTTGTCGCCGATGCTCAAGGTCCGGTCGACGTGAACGGCGAGACTGTACGTCTCTTACGGTCCGAACTCCGCAGACAAGGCGCGCTTGGTGTGATTCAAGCAGATCCGGTGGAACTGACCAGTGAAGCCGCGCTTCATGACGTCGCGTACTGGCGCACCGTCGGTGAAGAACACGGGGCACCGCTCATCGTCACTGGCTCGGTAAAACTGAGGCGGGCGCCGCCAAAAGTATCCCAGCGAGGTGGCGCTGCCGGCATGTACGACGTGCAGCCCGGGTTCTTTCTCGAGACAGACATCGTCTTGATCGATGGAGCGACGGGTGACGTGCTGTCTTCCGAGCGATTGCCTCGGAAGGCACAGTACGGGTCGGGACGCCGGGCGTCGCCATCGCTTATGTACTTCGTAATGATGGACGGCCTGATGCCGGACCTGGTTCGAGCGGTATTGGCGCCACCCAGAAATGCGATCCGCTGATCTCTGAAAGGGCCTCGAAAAGATGATTGAAATTACTTGGGATCCTGTCGCCCATCTCGGGCCCGTTTCGATCAACTGGTACGGCCTCGGGTGGGGCGCCGCATTTCTCGTCGCTGCGTCACTCGTTCGTCGCTGGGCACCACGGACAGGAATGTCACTTGAGCATGTCGAGGCGCTTCTTCTGTGGACCCTCGTAGGGTCGCTGGCCGGCGCCCGCCTGTATTTCGTCGTCCAGGACAGTCCCGCCGGCTATTTGAGTGAGCCATGGCGAATTCTCGCCATCTGGGAGGGTGGCCTCGCGTTTTTTGGCGGTCTCTTCGGTGCCACGTTCGCCGCCTTCCTGTACACGAGGCACAGCCAACTGTCGTTCTCGGGCGCGGCGGATCTGTTTGCGCCCGCGATTCCGATCGCAGGCGCGGTCGGCCGCCTGGCATGCGGCTTCGCCGGAATGGGCGACGGAATCAGGCGAGCGTTTCGATGACACGCCGGAGACGGCGCTCGGCCTCATCAACGATAGGCTTCAAACCGGGGTTGTCTACGAGCGAAAACATGGCGCGCGGATCGGCGATCGTTACGATGACGCCGCCCTCCGGTGCCTCTTGCACCACGACGTTGCAGGGCAGCAGGAGCCCGATCTGAGATTCCGCTGCGAGCGCCTTGTGCGCCAGCGGCGGGTTGCAGGCGCCTAGAATCACGTATCCACGGAAGTCGAGGTTCAGTTTCTTTTTGAGCGTGTCCTTGACGTTGATCTCTGTGAGGACACCGAACCCCTCGTTCTTGAGGGCGCCGGTTACCTTCTCGATCGCGGCCGCGAGGGTTCCCTCGATGCGACGGCCAAACCCGTACGAACAGGAGATGTTGCGTTGAGCTGTAGCTTGCTCTTTCATTGATTCCGCTCCGAGCGTCTGCGCGCGTTCGGCGCCCCTCCTCCGCGTCTAGAATCGATAGCCCAAATTGAGCGAGAACGCGCCAAGCGTGTTCATCTGTCCACCACCGAATACCGTGATCGCGCGAAAATCCGGCCTCACCGAAAGATGCGGAGTGAGCCCGAGGCGGACGCCGCCACCAATCACAAGTGTAGGATCGGTGAACGAGCGCATGCCCCAGCGTCCGTCCGCGGGTACGGTCATGACGCCCATCCGATTGGCGTAGAACGCCGGCATGTGCGGCGACGTGAACGTCGCACCGTTCCATGCACCATCCCAGACCGTAGGGCCGTAGTAGGGTCCCGTCATCATTCCGAATCCGCCCATTCCTCGAACGGGCACGAGCTGCGTCCCTGACGCGAATTGCTGGCCCATGGCGCCGAAGAAGCGCCCGTTGCCCAGGTCGAACGACGCCCGGTAGACACCGCCCCCAATGGCGAAGTACGGCACAGTCTTACGGGTCGATGGGACGACGTTCACGAGCAGGCTGGCGTTTGCGCTGATGGCATCGGCGCCCGATCCTCGATCGAAGTACGCGCCGCTGCCTTCGACGGTGAACCAGTCGTTGAGGTCGTACGTCGCCGATCCACCGAGTACAGCTCCGGTGCCGTGCATACCCGCGGTAAGACCGCCCGTGCCGGAAATGACTGTCGCTCCACCTGACGGATCCGTCGGTGCCTGTGCCTCGACGCTCGTTGCCGGCAACGTCCAAAGCAGTCCAATGATGAGGGCCAATGAATGCGTTCGCATAGAAACTCCTCGAACATGCTGCGGAGCAACGCCCATGCCGGATGTTTCGCGTGGTGCGGCTTGTGATCGCGCCCAAGACATGCGAGCGGCGATGCCTGCGGTGTGAGATTTCACGCAGGTCTGCGAGAAGTTTTCTGGCATCCCGAGGGTCTGGCGGCGTGGCGTCTGTGTGGGCTTGACTCTGTACCTACGTACAGGGTTTACCTTGAGAAAGGACTGAGACTGAACATGCGCATCGGTGAAATCGCCGCTCAGGCGGGAGTCAACGCCCAGACGCTTCGCTACTACGAAAGACGGGGCCTGCTGGGTTCCCCTCAACGCCGGCCGTCAGGATACCGGGAGTACCTACCCGACGCGGTTCGCGTGATCCGATTTGTCAAGCGCGCGCAGGAGCTGGGGTTTACGTTGGCTGAGGTCGAAGAGTTGTTGCGACTCCGGACGGACCGGCGCGCCAGTTGTGCGGAGGTACGCGCCGCGGCCAACACGAAGATTGCGGACATCGACGAAAGACTTCGGCAGCTTCGCGCGATGAGACACGCGCTGCGGGCGCTGGTGGACTCGTGCGTCACAGAGGGCGCCACGCGCACCTGTCCGATTCTGGAAGCGCTCGACGATGAAGGCCCGGCCTCGCCACGGAGAAGGCCCGGAACCTCACGCGTCGCACGCACGACCCGGGGAGACGGCGAGTGATGAAAGCCGCCATTGCATCGGTCGTGGCGGCGATGGGCGCCTCGGCGTGCTGCGTTGGCCCTCTCGTGTTTTCGCGCTCATAGGGGCGGGCACGCTCGGGGCCGCCAGCATGCGGTTACAGCCGTACCGGCCCTGGTTCCTCGCGCTGACGGCCGCCCTGCTTGGCGTTGCGTTCGTGACGTCATATCGCACGCAGCCGGCTGCGTGCGCAGACGGGAGCTGCACGCCATCATCGCAGCGCACCGCACGAGCCGTGCTGTGGATTGTCGTCGTGCTCGCGGTGCTGTTGGTGACGTTCGATTGGTCGGGGCTCACATTCTGGCGACGGAGGCACGTGAGATGATCCAGGAGGCCACGCTTGCGATCCGGCATGGTATCCGCGTCAACGATCTCGCCTCCGGGTTTCATCCGTATCTGACGCTCGCGGAGGGGATCAAACTCGCCGCACAGGCCTTCGAGAAGGACGTCAAGAAACTCTCCTGTTGCGCGGCGTGACGCGCGGGAGCGAAAGGGGACATTCACGATGTCACACACGATCGAAATCTTCAGCGCCGGCTGCTCGATGTGCAAAGACACGATCGAGTTGGTGAAGAGACTCGCGGGGGCAGAACAGAACGTGCGAGTGCTCGACATGCAGCGCGGCGAGACGGTCACTCGAGCGCGTGAGCTCGGTATTCGGAGCCTTCCAGCGGTCGTCGTCGACGGCAAGCTGGCGGCGTGCTGCGCGGGGCGCGGACCGGATGAGCGGGTCCTGCGCGACGCGCTGCGCTGATCCGCCTCGTTCCGCTCCAGCCGAGGACTCGCCGGATTCAACGAGCCAGCGGGAGCCGTACGGTAAACGTGGAGCCCTCGCCCAGGCGGCTTTCGACAGTCACCGACCCGCCGTGCGCCTCCACGATTCGCTTAACGATAGCCAGGCCGAGCCCGGTGCCGCGGGAACGTGCGTCGGATCCAGGCACGCGATAGAAGCGATCGAACACGCGAGGCAGATCCTCGGGCGCGATGCCGACGCCCGTGTCGGACACCGTCAGAACCGCTTCGTGTGCCTCCGCGCGGAGCTGGAACCGAATCCGGCCCTCATCAGCGCCGGTGTAATTGACGGCGTTGTCAACAAGGTTGAGCAGTACTTGTTTCAATCCAACGCCGCTGCCCCACACGGTGAGGCCGGGGTCGATGGCCGTGTCGACCGAGATATGTTTCGATTCAGCGAGCGCCTCGAGAATCTCGGCGACCTCCCGGGCGACATCCGAGAGGTTCACGGCGCCATGCTCGCTGGCGCCAGGCCCTGCGTCGGCCAGGCTCAACGCGCGCAGATCGGCAAGGATGGAGGTCATTTCATCGATTTCCTCCCCGATGTCGTCCAGTGCACCCTGATACTCCGCCGGCGTACGGGTCGATCCCAGGGCCACGTCCACGGTTCCCTTGATGACGGTCAGCGGTGTTTGCAGTTGGTGGGAAATGTCCGCCGTGAACTGCTTCAACGACGAGAAAGCCTTCTCGAGTCGCGCGAGCAACCGATTCAGCGTGGTCACAAGACCGCCCAACTCCGCATCTGCGGGCACGTCGAGCCGGCGTGACAAGTCCGTGGCTTGAATGGCCTGCAGCGTTTCGTTTATGGCTCGCATCGGGGCCAGCGCGCGGCCGGCGATGACCCAGCCGCCGAAGCTCATGAGCACCGGGATGATGGGAACGAGCAGGGCACAGGCGAGGGCCACCGCACGCAGGGTCTCAGGGACGTCGCCGAGCGGCCGTCCCAGTTGCAGGTAGGCCCGGGGAGGCGTGTCGATCGGCACGCAGATGAAACGTACGGGTCCGGTGCGTTCGAGCTGCGCGGTGAAAAACTGAGGGACGGTCGCACCGAGCGCAGCGGCGTGCACAAGCGCCTCGTGTTCTCCGATCTTCGGCTCGGTCAGCTGCAGCAAAGGGGACCGGTACAGCAGCTCGCCCTGCGGGTTCCGAACGATCACAAACTCTTCCGAGATTTGTGAGGGGCTGAGTGCCGACGTCGTTGCCCCCTGAGTGAAATCGGAACCGGCAAGCGCGCGCGTCAACCGGCCGGCTTCGATCGCGAGCTCGGCGTCGTGGTGTTCATACAGACTTCGCGACAGGAACGCGTAGAGCAACACGGAAAACAACGCGAGACTGACCACCAGAATGAACAGATGCCAGCCGATGAGCCGCCCACGAAGGTTCCTGAGATTAATCAGTGGTTTCGCCATCGCGTATCACGTATCCGACACCGCGAACGGCATGAATGAGCCGAGGCTTGCCGGACGCCTCGGTCTTGCGCCTCAAGTGATTGACATAGACGTCGATGACGTTGGTCAGGCGTTCCCAACTGAAGTTCCAGACCTGCTCGGCAATCATCGTTCGCGACAGGATCTGGCCGGCGTTGCGCATCAGGTACTCGAGGAGCGCAAATTCTTTGGCACTCAGGTCGAGGCGTTGCTCGCCGCGCTTGACGATACGAGTGACGGGATCGAGCGTGAGGTCGGAGACTTTTAGGAGCCGCAGGGCGGACCGCTTCTGCCGTCTGAGCAAGGCGTCGACCCGCGCCGTGAGCTCCAAAAAGGAAAACGGTTTGGGGAGGTAGTCGTCCGCGCCCGTCTGTAGCCCTCTGACGCGATCCTCGACGACGCCACGCGCGGAGAGCATCAAGATTGGCACATCAAGTCCCATCGCGCGAAGCTGCTCGCAGACCGTGAAGCCATCCATCCGCGGCAGCATGATGTCGAGGATGATGAGATCGTAGGCGGTGGATCGAGCACGATCCACGCCGTCTTCTCCGGTCCCAACCACCTCGACATCGAAGGACTCCGCAGCTAGTCCCCGTTGGATCGAGCGAGCGAGCTTCGGGTCGTCTTCGACGAGAAGGAGCCGCATGATGTCCGCCGACTCGCACAGGATCACATTGGCTCGCGCGAAGGACAATTAACTTTCGTTAATCTGTGCGCGTCGGGGAGACGAGTATACTGGGGGCACACTATGCGAGTGCGCCTTGTAGCTCTCGCGATCGCTGCCGGGTTGTCGATTGCGCCCCTGTCAGGCCTTGCGTGTGAGCTGGCGTGCCGGCCCAACACATCAGGCGCGGAGGTTCTTGCGTCGACTCACGCCGGGTGTCACGAGCCTTCTGGAACAGGCTCAACGGGCTTGCAGCATACGGATCATCACTGTGATCACGCGGCGCTGGTCTCGCGATTCGCCGATCGCGTGTTGGGAAAGGCTGGCAGCGTGCCGGGCGCCGCGCTGTCAACGTCCGCACAGGTGAGCAGGTCCCAAGCCGTGCTCGATCTGTTGCTGGCCTCGGCGAGTCCACCGCGGTCGGTTCCTTTTCGCGTCTCGTCCGTTCCCGCACCTCTCCGGATCTGATTCCACCTCTCGCTTGTTGCACGGCCGTCTCCCCGTGTCACAGTGCGCGCGCGTGCGCGCGGGCAACCTTTTGCTGTTGGAGTTGGAGGGTATGGAGCGAAGCAGACGAAACTTCCTGCGAGGTGTCGCCACACTGGCTGGTGCCGTCAGCGCACAGACCACGTACGCGCAGCACGTCCACGAGTCGCCGCAAGACGCGCGGTCGGCGTCTCCGACAGCGGCGCCTCCGGCTCCGCCTGTTCCGCCCGGCAGATACGGCGCTGGTGTCGTTCCGGTTATGACACCTGACGTGCCGGACATGCCGTGGCAACTCGACGGCGCCGTGAAAGTCTTCAACATTACCGTCGAACCAGTGCGCACCGAGTTCATCCCCGGCCGCATCGTCGACGCGTGGGGGTTCAATGGCAGCGTGCCGGGGCCGACGATTCAGGTCAACGAAGGCGATCGCGTTCGCTTGATCGTCGAGAACCGACTCCCGGAATCGTTTTCGATGCACTGGCACGGCCTGGAAGTGCCAAACAACATGGACGGCATGCCAGGCATCTCGCAAGATCCGATTCCGCCCGGCGGTTCGTTCAGGTACGAATTCACCGTTCACCAGAACGGGACGTTCTTCTACCACTCCCATATGGCGATGCAGGAGATGATGGGCCTCATCGGCCTGTTCATCATCCATCCTCGCCGGGCCCACACGCCGCAGGTCGATCGCGACTACGCGATCGTGCTGCAGGGATGGGCGATCCTCCCGAACAACACGGTCCCAAACTCGCTGGCCATGGAGTTCAACTGGATCACGTTCAATGGCAAGGCGGGCCCGGCGATCACGCCCATGCTGTGCAAGCTCGGTGAGCGGGTGCGTATCCGACTGGTCAATCTTGGGATGGACCATCACCCCATCCACCTCCACGGTCATCAGTTCTACGTCACTGGAAGCGAGGGCGGTCGTATTCGCACAGCCGCCGTCGAACCGGCGAACACCGTACTCGTCGGCGTGGCCCAGGCCCGCGACATCGAATTCGTCGCGAACAATCCAGGCGACTGGCATTTTCACTGCCATCTGCCGCATCACATGATGAACCAGATGGCGTCGATGGTTGGGCCCCTGATGATGTCCCACGCGAACGCGCCGCGCCCGGGCTCAATGACGGCGGGGATGGGCATCATCGAGGGTGGCGCGCTCGGCGATGCGGCGTCGCCTGCCTTCGGGCGGACCATCAACGTGGGTGCAGAAGCCGAGCGCGCGGTCGCGAACATGCCCCTTCCTCGCATGCCGCAGGTGCCGTTCACGCAGGTGGGCCGCACGACGGCTCCGAACGAAGGCATGGTTCCCGGCTACCCACAGGACATGTTCATGGCGATGGACAACGTCGTGGCCAAACCCGAAACCTACGGCATGCGTCCCGGTTGGAGCGGCGGAACGATGGGCATGATGACCGTGATGCGCGTGCTCGAACCCGAGCTGTTCGACAAGATTCAGGCACTCAGGGCCGAGCAGGCCGGCACGGTGGCACGATGATGATCGCGCTGCGGCTATTCCTCTTGTGGATGCTCGTGCCAGCCTCCGTGATGGCACAGCCGGGACAGGCTGGAGCGACTCCAACCGCGCCGTTGGCGCTCGAGGATCTGGAGCGGATGGCGCTCGACAACAACCCGACGCTGCGCCAGGCGATGACCGGCGTCACCGCCGCCCAGGGACGGGCTCGCCAGGCCGGCACCTGGTTCAATCC
>DATCJA010000021.1:0-79631 GCA_036507475.1 Vicinamibacterales bacterium | reverse complement strand
CCCGGCGTGGTGTCGCGCACCAATGCCCACGCCACCTTCCACGGCCGGGTGTAGACGGTCGGGTCCTCGATGGTTGCCTCGTAATGGATGGTGTCGCGATCGACCATCGTCAGTCGCTCCGTCACGCGCGCATTGTTCGTATAGAAGTTGCCCGAGTCATCTATCCAAGCGTAGCCGTTGAAATTGGCCGTCTCGATGACGAGGGTGTTGCCGTCCCAACGACCGCGTGACAGCCCGTTCCAGGTTGTGACATTTCTCCCCACGGGTGGGCGCTGATCCATCGCAATCGCGCGAAACTGGTGGTGATCCTCATGCAGCCACAGGACATGATCGTCGGTTGGCGGCTGCAGGATCTGGCTGGGATCCTGCAACGCGAGGCGCGGGACGCCGGCGGTCGAGCACGTGGTGCGTGGGTCGATGTACTCACGAAAGTTCGTCCCTTCTCGGCCGATTCGCGCCGCCGACGGCTGGTACGGGATCTTCCGGTCCGGCGGCTCGACGATCTCCGAAGCCCCGACGTCCCACCGCTGGCTGGGATCCTTGACGAAGGGATGGTCCTCGGCGACGCCTTCGACGGAGAACGACTGCGTCAGCCGGCTGCGCCAGTATCCCTGGAAGTCGGGCTTGCCGGTCGGCGTCCGGGGAGGATTGAACGACTTCGCCTGCTGGAGCGCGCAGGTATGCCACGCGAGGTTTTCGGTCGGGCATCCGGCGATGATCGGCGGCCGTTCCGGCGTCTGCGCAGCCACGCGCGGCGCCACCGCCAACACCATGAGCGCAATCACCCCGAGGACAACACGAGAATTCACATCAATCTCCTGGGCTAATTCGTCTTGCGACGTTCCTGCTCCCCGATTTCCTCCTCCATGAGAAGGCCGGGCACGTAATCGAGGAGCCGGATGTTCGGTTCCTTCCGACGGTACAGCACCATCCTCATCTTCCATGGCCGTGTGAAGACCTTCGCGTCTTCAATCGTGACTTCATAGTTGATGTGGTCGGGGCCCGTCATCGTATAACGCTCGACGAGATGCAACGCCTCGCTGTGAAAATTGCCGGCGCGATCGAGCCACGTCTGGGCCGTGAAGTGGACGGCATCGACGACGAGCGTGTCACCGTCCCACTTGCCGCGGGAATCGCCGAGCCACCACTCGATCGGCCCCTTCAGATGCGGCGTGCCGTTCGTATAGACAATCCGGACACCCTGGGCGTACTCGAACGTCATCGCCACGTGGGTCGGCGTCTGGAAGATCTGAAACGGAAACGGCATGTACATGATGCGCGGGACGCCTGGCAGATAGCCCTTCGACTCGGGATCCGCGGTCGCCCGATTGGCGAAGTTCTCCTGCTTCCGCTTGAGCGCCCAGGGCTGGTAGGGGAGGTCGTTGCCTTCAACGACTCCCTGGCCGGCGGGCACGCCCAGCCGCGGGGAGTGGTCCTGGATGTCCCACACCGCGGGAGCGAGCACCTGCCAGATACCCTGCAGATTGGGCCGGCCGTCCGGCGTCCGCGGCGCGCCGGTCTGCGCAGCGGCGGTGATGGGCGCCAGTAAGACCAACGCCGCGATCCGAATCGAGCCGATAAAACCGTGTCGCATGTCCACCGACCTCCTCCTCTATTTCTTCCCGGCCGCGGCTTCGCCGGCTACGGCTGCGATCGGATCGGCGTCTTTCTCGTTCTCGCAGGCGTCCTCGATCAGATCGGTGTCGGGCTGAAGTGCCAACGGGAGGGTCACCGTAAAGGGGCGCGTATACGCCTTTGGATCATCAATCGTCACCTGCAGGTCCATGCGCCCGAACGAGGTGCGCCGGAAGCGTTCGACCGTGCGAAGTGCGTCGGAGTGCGGGTGACCCGCCTTGTCGAGCCACGTGCTGTCGTTGAACCCCGCCGACTCGACCGTGAAGGCGTCGGCTTCCCACCTCCCGATCGAATATCCCCACCAAGCCGGCTGCGGGTCGCGCGGCAGCGGTCGACCGTCCGTAAAGATCTGGCGATACCGATTGGATTCCTCGAAGAGGATGACGACCACGCCCGCGCCGTACACGACCTTGAACGGGACGGGCGGCAGCATCGGCGCAAGAATGCCTTTCGGCAGACAGCGCTCCGACGGCGACCCCGCCCCATCGGCCGCGTACCGCTGCTGGAAGAGCGAGGCCGCCCACGGCTGAAAGGGCACGCTCTCGCCCGGCGGCAACAGCAGCCGGAGGTTCTGGTCCGTAAGTCCGACTGACGGCGAGCGCGCCTCTGGCGGTACGATGCGCTGCCAGACACCCGAGATGTCGGGCCGTCCGTCGGGCGTCCGCGGCGCGGGGGCGTTCAGGTCGGCCTTGCCGTCCGCCGTGCGTGGGGTGCCCGGCACCGGAAATCGAATCCATTGCGCCTCGGCCTCGCCCCACGCGAGCCCGACGGCAATCGCCAGCACAATCGCGAAACGTGTCATGGGAAGCACGCCTCCACCGGATGAGGCCACACGCACCTACTTGGCCCCGTCGTCGACACCCCCGACGAGGTCGCCGAACAGCCTGTTGTATTTCGCCGTCTCGGAAGGGACGCATTCCTGCTCGGGAATGTCCAGGCTGGCTTGACTGCAACCGGAGACGCAGCCGGTCGATCGCCACCCACGGACGTGTGTAGTAATTCGGGTCGTCGACGACAATCGTCTTTTCGATGTGGCTCGCGTCGATGCGGTGATAGGTCTCGATGACGCGCATTGCGGTGCTGTGCGGGCGACCGGCATTGTCGAGCCACGTGCGATCGTCGAATCCATTGGACTCGGCGACGAACGTGTGGTCATCCACCCAGCGGCCCACCGAATACCCCCACCACCGCGGCTCGGGCGGCGGCGCGTCCTTGATCGCCCAGCCCGGGTTCTCCGGATCCTGCGGCAGCGCGCGGCCGTCGGTCCAGATGGAGCGCCACTTCTTGTTGAACTGATACAGGACGACCACCTGCGTCGAGGTCTCGAGAATCTGTTCCGCGTGGGCGTTGTGCAGGACGATGCGGGGAAACCCCTGCGGATCGCAGCCGGGCATCGGATCGTTGGTGAGTGCCGAGGGGACCTGCGTGACGCCAAACGTCGGCTTGTTGGCCATGAACGCGGCCCGACCTTCTGGCGTGAACGGCAGCTCGTGTTCCGGCCTCCCGTCCGACGGCATCGCCTTCGCCCCGTTGGCCTGAATGGCCACGTTTCGTCCCTCGGCGAACTCCCAGATCCCGGCGAGAGTGCGACGGGACGCGGGGCCGGGCCGCTCACCTGGGAAATCCGAGTCGTATACCGCGCCTGGCTGCCGATTCAGCGGATCCTCCACCGGTTGCTGCGCGCGCACCGACGCGACGCACACCGCCACCGCAATCCCGGCAGCCGCGGCCGCACCCCGGCTCGTCATGGCAACGCTCCGGCCGCGGCGGCACCAGCGCTCCCGCCGGGCAACAGCGTGCGGCCGTCTGGGAATTGCGCCCGGAGCAGACGGCCGACCGGTTTGCCGGTCCGTGCCCGCTCTACGGTAATGGTCACTTCCTCGCCGGGCTTGAAGGACTGCCGGCTCCAGCCGTACGGAATCATGTTCGGCGGTGCCTGCGTCTCGACCACCCACCGCACAACCTGGCCGTCGGCGCCCTTGACATCGAGGCTCAGGAGACAATGCGGATTCGCCCAGAACCATTCCGTGACGCTACCTGTCACCGTCACGCGCTTGTTGGGATCGAACACCGCGGCGGAATGATGGGCGAATACAGGGGCCGCACCGAAGAACAAGCCGGCGACCACGGCCACCGTCCTCGTCGAGCTCTTTCTCATTGCGCTCGTCTCCACTCTCACCAGCGCACGTCCCGTGCGCCCTAGTGTGGACTGCCGGCCTGGAGTCGGGCCACCGGCTCGGCGAATTCCCGGGTGCTCTGTGTAGCAGGCTCGTCGTCGGAGTGTCAAGCCACAGCGAGGGTTCGCGTATCGCAGTTCCCGAAGTTCGGTCACAGACTGCACAATGCCAGCAGGCGTAAGTAGTGTCCGGCTCGAGCCGGACTCAATACTGCCGGAACGTCACCCAAACGAAGTGAAGTCAACTTCAGTGGAAGGGGCTCATCGCCACTACTCGCAGAATTGCCGGGAATGCTGCGAAGAGTATTTCGCTGTGATCGTCACAGACCGGTGGGCCTTCCAGCGTGTGCTCGTCCGGCGCCGATCGAATATCCGCGAATTCTGGCTGAAATGGCGCGCCCGGCCCGCCTTCGTTCACTGGATCATCTGGAACTTCGGCGCGCTCGGATGGCCTGCCAGCCGAAGCTCGCCTGGATTCTCTGCGAGCGAAGGCTGGCGCGCCCGGCAGGACTCGAACCTGCGACCCCCGGCTTAGAAGGGCGCGTTCCTTCAGCGGAAGTGACTGTCTCATCAGCAGGTTGCGGGACTGCCACGCGGACGTGCCACGCGCGTGGTCTGCCTCGCGTGGCAGCGAAGGAAGCCGCACCCAGCGAGCGCACACGCCGATTCGCAAATACGGCGCGATCAGGTGGAATGTATCCTTGTCGCGGCGCGCGATAAAGTCGCTTCGGTCGAACCCCGACGCGGGCCTACTATTGCCTCACCGCCGACAGTCAAGCCGGCTTGCGAGCTGGCCGTGGATCAGCCCGATCACCGCCAGGGGACACCGACATGAAGCAATTCGTCAAAGAGAATCTCGCCATCGTCGCTGCCATCGTCCTGCCACTGGTCCTCGTTGCTCTGTTCGCCCTGTCGAGTCTGGTCATTAGCAGGGTCGTGGCTGACCCGCAGTATGACTTTCTGATCGCGACCAACTTCTACGGCGGCTCGAACGAAGCGTTCTATTTCGATGTTGTACAGAATCGGCTGAAGATTTCTTATTCCTTCCCGGTTCGGGTCAACGGCAACTACCAGAACGGCAATATCTCTCGCCTGTGGCGCGTGCGGGTACCTGCGATGACTGTCGAGGAGATTCCATTGGTGCCCCCGCCACGTGGCCAGGACAACGCTGACGGCCAGCGGGTCCCAATCGAGATCGCGGGCGTAAGCGACCTACAGGTCCTCAGCACACAACCGGCGCCAGATGGCTACACCTTTCAGCAGTCGTATGACTACTACAACAGCAACCTCATGAGAGAACTGTTCGGCACAGGAAGTCGCGGCGAACAGGTCCACGCCATCGTGAAGGATGGCCGCGTCGTGCCTGTCCGAAACCTTGGTGGCGCCCCGTACAGCGCGTACAACGCGCATTTCATCGGCTGGATCGCGAAAGACCAATGACCGAAACGCCGTCTTCCACGAAGGCACAGGCGATCGCCGAGATCCTGCGGATCATCGAGGCGAACAACCTCGACGCTGCCGATCTCCGTGAGTTGGCCAAGGCGACCCGAAAGGACGTTTCGCTCGAGGATCGCGGCCGGCGCGCGACGCTGGGCCCACTTGTTCTGCGCGTCTTTTACTATCTTGGTGGCACGCTTGTCTTTGCGGGCCTGGGCATCTACATCGGAACCGTCTGGCGGGACCTGACGAGTCTTCAGCGCGTGTTGGTCACGCTGGGGCCGGGCTTTGTCGCGTATCTCCTCGGCGTCATCTTCGCGCGCAACAAGGATCTCGAGAGTGCCGCCACGCCCTCGCACATTGTGGCGTTCGTCATGCAGCCGGTGGGCATGTTCGTCCTGCTGAATGAATTCTTCCACGGGAACGATACGGCGCTGGGCGCGATGATCGTATTCGGCCCGCTGGCGGTTCAGCAGTTTCTGACCTTCTTAGCCCTCAAACGCCCATCGCTCTTGCTGTTCACGCTGCTGTTCACGTATGGCTTTGCCGGCGCCGCGACAGTACATTTTGATTTCGATTTTGGGGTCTCGGCGCTGGCCTGTGGGTTGTTCCTCTATCTCCTCAGCGTCGACATGCATCACAAGCACGCCTACCGCGAGCTGACGCCGCTTTTCTTCACCCTCGGTTCGGGACTGATGCTCGCCGGTCTGTCTTATCACGTCGGCGGGACGATTTATGAACCGTTGGCGCTGGCGCTGAGCTTCGGGTTCCTGATGCACGCCGTCCTATCCGAGAGCAGGACGCTCTATGTGATATCAGTTCTGTACGTCGCCAGCTATTTCTTCGATGACTTTGGCGGAGGCTGGTGGAGGTGGAGCACCTATCAGCGCCACCACTACGAACTGACCGCGATGTTCACCGGCGCCAGCCTTGCGCTGGCGGGGCACTGGTTGAGCCGGTCCTCGTTCATTTCAGCGTCACCAGTCTGGCTGTTCGTTGGAACGGCCATCGGATTGGGAGGCGCGTACGGCATGCTGTACGACACGGCGGGTGCGCCCCTGTTCGCCGCTGTCGCCACACTCGCCATCTATGCGGCGCTGGCGCTACGCAGCCGCGCCATGCTCGCAGCCGCGATTCTCGGTCTTCTTGGATTTACCGTCGATTACGCCCAACGACATTTCGCGAGGAGCGTCAGCTGGCCGCTGCTCCTGATTGCGTTTGGATTCGTGACCCTGTTAGGCGGCTTCGTCTTCGCCCGCTTGTCAAACCGGATCAGACAGTCCCCTGTTCACGAAACCTGAGACTAACGACGCGCTCTGCGGGCCGTCGCGCCCGCGGCCACACGAACCGACGCTCGAGCCCATGCCGTCAGCGCGTCGCCATCCTCGAGGACGCGTGCCGGCACCTGGTAGTAGGACATGCTCATGGGCTTGCCGGCGTAGGGCTGGAACGCCGTCATGCCCTCGGCTTCGTATTGGCCCCGGTTGCTGTCATCCACTTTCAGGTACAAGGTGTCGGCGGCGAGAATACCAAAGAACACATCGTCGGCATAGAGCCCGACGCCGCCGAACATCGCCCGCGCGCGAACGGACTTGACGCCTGCCAGCTGCTCGAGAACGAACGCGCGAAATCCGTCGGTCACGCGCATCGACCTGAGCGCTCCGCGAGATGTCGGCGCCCTCCGTGTGCGGGATTTTCTGACCATCGCGACCCAGGCTTTACACGACTTGCACGACGACGCCGTCCGGGTCCTTGATATGAAAGCCGAACTGCACATTCTGCTGCGGCGTCAGGCCGTGCTGCTTCAGCTGTTGGGTGACCGCCTCCCTGTTGAAGTTCTCCACGCTGATCGCGAAGTGATCGACGACGCCCGAGGGACCCTCGTGGCGAAGCGAGACAATCGTTCGTTTCATGCCCAGACGGAGGCTTTGATTCGGCTTGTCCTCGGTCACGGGGGTCATCCCGAAGACGCTCTGATAGAACGAGGCCGAGCGCTGCAGGTCGTTCGCGAGAATCGACACACCAATGGAGATACGTTTGTGGTGTTTCGCAGCCGGCGCGTGATGCATGCGGGCGACGTATTTGCCAACACGGCTCAGCCGCTCATCGACGTCAACAATGGCGGCAGCGGCATCGAGTACGGCGAGACCATCGCCAAAGCGGCCACCGCCATCAAGAACGTCGACACGGTGATCACGGGTCACACCGACGTCAAGAAGTGGCAGGACTTCGTCGACTTCGGCGAGTTCAACCGATTCTGTGATGGCCTTCGACCTTCACTACGCAGTTCTATTTCCCCCCGTAAAAACCCTTGGTGTGCTCATGGATGCCGGTTTTGCCTGCGGCTCTGAGGGCTCTTCCCGCCCCCAGCGCGAGTTCGGGTTTGTACCCCTCGTGACACGCCACCTCGAAGAACTCATAACTCTTGTCCCTGTTGCGGCCGATGGTGAACGCCAGTGTCCACGGTCTCGTAAACACCTTCGGGTCGTTGATTGTCGCTTCGTAATTGATCGTGTTGGCGTCGGCCAGCGACCAGCGTTCGACCACGTGCAAGGTATCGCTATAAAAACTCCCGTGACCATCGAGCCAGGGCTGATTGTTGAAATTCTTCGCGTCGACGGCGAAATTGGTCACGTCGACGACCAACGTGTCACCTTCCCACCGGCCGCGCGAGTCCCCGTTCCACAGCTGGATGCCCTTTGCGACATGCGGACGCCCGTCCAGGGGGATGAAGCGGTACGCGTGGTTCCATTCGTACAGCATCACCATGTATCCGGTAGCCTGAACAATCCGCAGTTGGCCACGCAAGTTGCTGCGCGGCACGCCGTTGAGCAAGCAGCGGTCTTCGGGCTCGACGTGCGCCGGCTCCGTCGGGGCAAAAATGTTTCTGAGGTGTTCTCTCCTTTTCTCCTCCGCCCACGGCTGGTAAGGAATTCTTCCATCCGGCGTCGGGTCGACAATCACTGTGGGTCGTTCTCCGGTGGGCGGATCGTCCCCCTGAATGATGGCCGCCTCCGGGTCGCCCCCCTCTTCGAAGGTATGCCCCCCGACGCTGGGAGTCCAAATACCTTGGAGATCCGGCTTGCCGTCCGCGGTGCGTGGCGGATTCCATGCCTTCCCGGCGGCCGTCGGCGCCTGGGCGCCTCCGTCAGCGGCTTCGGCGACCGCGACGAAGCTTACGAGCGGAGTTCGGCCAGCGGGGGGGACCGGCGCCAGCGAAGAGACCATCACCAGGACGGCTCCTGACGCAATCGTGGCATCGAAGAATCGATTTCTCACCTGACACCTCCTCCAGCCATCTGATCATCGATGGATCACATTTCTCATTCACATCTGCTTAGAACGTGGCCAGAAAACCGCAGCGTCAGCGTCCGACTGATACGCGAGAATACGCTGTCAAGGTGCGATGTCAAGGGGAAAAGGGGCAACAATCGTGCCTACTCCGAGTTCGAGCCAGATGGGTCCGAGCAAGTGCTTTTGTGACATATGTCCAGAACCGCCCTGGTTGCATCATTCCAACAGACAGCGATAACGTCTCACACCATGGCCGTAGCGCCAACGATCACGATCCATGTCCCAGGTCCGCTACGGGCATACTGCGCGGGCGCAACGGAGCTCTCGATCTCGGCGCACACCGTGCGCGCCGCACTCGAGCACCTCGAGCGGAGCCAGTCCGCTTTGTACCGTAATGTCTGTGACGAAACGGGTACGGTGCGCCGACACCTGAACGTCTTCGTGAACTCGAACAATGTGCGCGATCTCGACGGGGTCGACACGATACTGACGCCGGGGGACGTGGTCACGATCCTGCCGGCTGTCTCAGGAGGGTGAATGGCGGATCGAGTGATTCTCACGATCGGCACCAAGAAGGGCGTATTCGTCGCTGATGCCGCGAAGCCAAGGCGCACCTTCGCGTTGCGCGGACCCTTCGGTCCCGGCGTCCCTGTGTACTCGACGTTGATTGACACACGCGGTACACCGCGCCTGTATGCCTCGAGCTGCAATCCGTTCTTTGGCATGAAGGTGTTGCGTTCGACGAACATGGGGAAAAGCTTCACGGAGACGAAGTCGGCGCCGGCATTCCCCAAAGAGGACGGACGCGCGCTCGTCAACATCTGGTCCCTCGAAGCCGGCGGCGGCAAAAAGGAACTATGGTGCGGTGTGGAACCGGCGTCGTTGTTCAGGAGCCATGACGGTGGCGATTCCTGGGAGATGGTGCCCGGCATCAGTAACCACGAGCACGCGCGCAAGTGGCAACCCGGTAACGGCGGGCTCTGCATGCACACGATCATTCGCGACGGGAATCGGATGCACCTCGGTATCTCGACTGGCGGTCACTATCTGAGCGAGGACAGTGGCGAAACGTTCAGGGCGTCCAATCAAGGCGTCGGCGCCGGCTTCGCGCCCGATCCCTATCCCGAGTTCGGTCAGTGCGTGCACAAGATCGCGCGGCACGACGACGCGCCCGGCCGACTCTACATGCAGAACCACGGCGGATGGGCAGATTGGACCGGGCCCGGGGGACCGCGGCCGGACATCGGCGTGCTGCGCAGCGACGACTCCGGCCGCTCGTGGCGATCGATCGCCAAAGGATTGCCTTCAGACTTCGGGTTTCCCATCGTCGTCCACCCGCACGACGCCGACACCGTGTACGTCATGCCCCTCGAGCCGCAGACGCGTACCTGCCCAGGCGGCGCTCCCGCGGTGTGGCGCAGCGAGAATGGTGGCGACTCGTGGAGTCGGCTCGCGCGTGGGCTACCGAAGAAGCAGAGCTACTTCACTATCCAGCGTGACGCGATGGACATTGACCGGCTGAAGACACCCGCGCTCTACTTCGGAACGACGACTGGTCAGCTCTGGATCGGGAGGGAGGGCGGTGAGCAGTGGGACTGCCTGTTCGATTCGCTGCCCCCGATCCACAACGTCAAGGTCGCGGTCGTGTGAGTGTGAGGTCGCCCCTCGGATGGTGTACTCAGTCATGCGCGAACGTCAGCGTGCGGTCCGTTGCCGGGCGAAGCGTCGCGCATGGCGGCCAAAGCAAGGGTCATGCACGCGTGTCGAGGCTCCACAGGAACTGTGTGATTCAGTTCGTGTGACTCTCCATCGATTCGCGCGCGTCGTAAAGGGGGCGCGTAGTGTCTCAGAACTCGGTCGAGCCCGTACCGTCCCATAACTTGAGCCGAGCCCGTACTCTCCCATAACTCCGCCAACCCTTGATTGGATCTGGGCTATGCTGCCGCGGTGATCGACCTCGCGGCGCTGAACACCATGCTGCGACTCGGACGGTCAATACGGTCCACTATTGCGACAACTCGGAGGTGAACATGCGCGAGCCTGCTGACAATCCCGGCGTGCGGTTCCCTCCCCCGCTCATTTATGCATCGGCAGTCATCGCAGGTCTCTTGCTGGAACGTAGCCGGAGTCTTCCGATTCGTGAGGGCGTTTTTCGTCCCGCGCTTGCATGGCTCCTGTTCGCAGGCTTTCTGTTTCTGATGGGGAGCAGCGTTGGTACGTTCCGTCGCAAGAGGACCAGTTTTCTTCCGTTTCGGCCAGCGACGACCCTCGTCATTGCTGGGCCCTATCGGTACACTCGGAATCCGATGTACGTTGCGGCGGCGCTGCTGACGGTCGCGTTCGGACTATGGCTGAACACGTGGTGGCCGATTATTTTGCTCATCCCGGCACTTGTGATCATCCGGCATTACGTGATTGACCGCGAGGAGAGTTACATGCGGCGCCGCTTCGGTGCCGAATACGACTTATATACAAGACAAGTACGACGGTGGTTGTAAAGGCAGCTGAGTCAAGCGACCTGTCCAGTAACCCGAGTGCTTCGCGCAGAATCAGCGATCAAGACCTTCGCAGCTATTTCTTTTGGAAAAGGCGTTCGATTGCTTTCCAGAGTACTGGTGACGGTCGGCGCTCCTCGGATTCCCATTGATAGATGACGGCCTTGCCAGCTGCCCCGATCGTCGTGGCCAGCTGTGTCTGCGTCAGACGACGCGTGCGTCGGATGCGCCGCAGCCTACGCGCCCGGCAGGACTCGGAACCGCTCGCGACGAGCGAATGCGAGTTGCGGCGCTTCCCGCGAGGCCTGGCGGACGCCGCCAACTCACGATGTGAGTTGGCGCGCCCGGCAGGACTCGAACCTGCGACCCCCGGCTTAGAAGGGCAAATTCCTGTGAGCTAAGTACGCCCAAGGCAATCGGTTGCAAAGCCTGCCACGCGGTCGTGCCACGCGAGTCCGTTGTGAGTTCGTGTTGATGTCGAAGAACTCGACAATTCACGCCCCGCCACCACGTGCAACGCCGCCTGCGGCTGTGTGGGTTGCTCAACTCCTATGAGCGCGCGGCCTGATAGACTCAGCTGAATTGTGGGATATTACGGGTGACGTGCGCCTGCTGACAGCGCACGGGTCGTCGATTGCACGCGACAAGAGCGTGCTGCCCTCAACAAGTTGACAGTGCCCTGCGGCCTGTTTTCGTGGCCTTCGCCGAGGCTGGGAAGGTCGCATGGGTGGAGGAACCGAAGCGCGCTGCCGATTAGGGACGAATCGTGACCTTCTTCATCGTGAGCGGTGCAACCGGCCGGCTCACTTCGCCGCCAGGGCCCATGGTTGTCGGCGTGTTGGCGAGCGCGTCGACCACTTCGAGGCCTCCTGTGACCTTCGCGAAAATCACGTAGTTGGGCGGGAGCGGATAATCCTCCTGAAGAATGAAGAACTGGCTGCCATTGGTATTGGGGCCGGCGTTGGCCATCGCCACGAAGCCGCGGCGGTAGCCGGCGACGTAGAGAACCGACTGCGGGTTGATCTCGTCAGCGAAGGGATCTCCCCACGCACTCTGTCCGCCGGTGCCGTCGCCCGAGGGATCGCCGCCTTGGATCATGAATCCTTTCACGACGCGGTGGAACGTCAGGCCATCGTAGTAGCCGTGCTCGGCCAGCAACCTGAAATTCTCGACAGCTTTCGGGGCGTCCGCCTCGAACAATTCCATCTCGATCGCGCCTTTCTCGGTTTCGATGACCGCATGCTTGCCACCGGAGCTGGTGGCGCCAGCCGGGATTTTCGGATTGCCTGGCGAGGGAGTGCAGCCGGCCACGCACAGGAAGGGCACACACAGGAGCAGAAGTGTCTGGCGGCGCTTCTCTCGCAGACGACGCGGAATCACAACCCGGCCGTTCGGAGACATGGGTGTCGTCGACATGCGTCAATCATACCGCCTGCGCGAAGAGCGAATCTTGCTGGACCGTTTTGGCGTTAGCATAACGCCCATGATGACCAAGCTTGCGACCATCACTGTGCTCTTCCTTGCGCTGCAGACCGCTACCGCTTCGCAGGCGCCGTCCGCTGATCGGGCGGCGAATCCGGGAAGCTTGAGGCAGATCATTCCCGGTCACTACGTGTTCACGACGAACAACGAAGGCAGACTTTTCAATAGCGGTGTCGTCGCCACGAGCGAGGGCGTGGTGGTCTTCGACGCTCTGGACTCGGAAGCGATCGCGCGCGCCGAGCGGCAAGCGATTGCCGACGTCGTCAAACAGCCCGTTCGCTATCTGGTCTCCTCTGTGTTTCACGATCCGTTCAGCAAGGGAAATATCGTCTACGCTGATGTGTTCAAGATCGGGCACGAAACCTACCGTGCCGGCTTGCTCGACCAGATGCAGCGCGGCCGCCTGCCGGACGAAGAGCAGCGCGCGCGGATGCCGAACGCGACGTTTCGCGATCGAATGACGTTGCACCTCGGCGGCAAGGAGATTCAGATTCTCTATTTCGGCTCCGCGCACACGAAAGGGGACGCTATCCTGTTCGTTCCCCAAGACCGGATCGCGTACCTGAGCGAGGTGTTCTTTAACGAAGAATTTCCGAATATGGCAGGGGGCTATGGCGTCTCGTGGATTCGGGTGCTGGATGCCGTGAAGGCGCTCGACGCCGAGATCTTCATACCGGGTCATGGGCCAATCCCTGAAGATCCGAAGCAGACTCGAGCGGCGCTCGACCGCATGCGGCAAATCCTCGTGGAAGCACGAGACGGACTCCAAAATGAGATTGCGCGGGGCGCGAGTGAAGATCAGGCAGTCGCCGCGGTCAAGCTCGATCAGTACGCGAAGCTGTATGCATTCGCCGCGCAGAGGGAAGTTGTTCTGCGACGAATGTATAAAGAACTGAAGGGGACGCTCCCATGATGGAGCGGCGACCAACGTGATACCTCGTCTTGAATTTTGGATGGACCCGCGACTTCATCTTCTCATTGTGTCGTCAGCGCCACCCGGGGGCGAGCCAGCAGTCGATAACAAAGGGGGCAGGGCGTAAGAACCGTGCACCAACGCCGGCCTACGGTGTGTCGGTGAGGAAGTGGTACATCGCGAGAACGTTCAGCGGGACCCAATCGAACCCTTCCCACTGGCTGTACTCCGACATCTTGATGTTTTGCTGCATCTGTTCCAGCGTCTGGCCCTTGGCAAGGCCGGCGGCGACCGCGTCCTGGAGCTTGTCGAAGTACACGCGCCACGCGGTGACGTCTTTCACCGTGCCCACGGGTCCATGGCCCGGAACCACGAACTTGAAACCGGCGGCCAGCTTCTCCGCGTTTCGGATCGCGGTTCTCCATCCTTTGTAGTGCCCGAGCTCGTAGTCCATCTCCCGGTTCGGCAGCCGGCGGAACGATACGAAGTCGACGAGGAACAGCACGCCGTCGTCGGGAAACGTAATGAGGCTCGAGTCCATCGAGTGATTCATCTCGCCGACCCAGCTCAGCTCCACCCGTTTGCCGCCCAGGCGGATCTGATGCTTGTCCTTGTACGTGACGTCCGGAGGGCGGACGAAGCTCACGGGTCCGCGCATGACCTCCGCGCCGCTGAGCACGCCGTCGCGGTTCGCGTCGTACGCGTCGAAAGGGACGTTCGCCGGCGCTTCGGCCCTTTCAACCACGCCGTTGCCATTCGCATCGAGCTTGGCCACCGGCGCAAAGTCCCCGACCACCTGCGTGAGCTTGGTGGACGGTGGCGGCATCGCCAGGTGCGTGAGCATGTTGGCATGGCCGACGAACCGGGCCGTGTCCGCGAAGACGTCCCCGCCGGAGGCATGGTCCCAATGGTGGTGGCTGTAGACGACGTATCTGACCGGAACCTTGAAACGTGCGGCGAGCTCCCCCTTGAGCCATCTCGAGAAGTCGGCGTTGATCGGGTCCGCCAGAACGATGCCCTCTGAGGTGACCAGGAACACGGTACGGTGGTTGTTGTTGGTCGCCGTGTAGACGCCGCCGCTGACCGGCTCAATGGACCGGCGCGATGCCGCCTCCTGGCCCACGGCCTCTGAAGCCATGATCAGCACTGCGGCCACGCCAACCAGGATCCTCGTTGTCGCACTGCTACCCATCGCGCTCTCCTTTGCGCTTCAGTGTAGTCGAACCTGACGTTGTTGCACGGATGGAATCCGACCCGTGAGTCAGCTGGTGCTCAAGCAGCGCTTCCAGATGCTGTCGGGCACGCTTGGGTCTTGGCCTTTATGACGGTCGATTCCGGGGCGCGCCCGGCGGTCTCAAGTTGCGCACCTAGGTAGCGTTCGTGCGCGCCGCGTAGCCAGCCAATGCGCGTCGAATGTTCGCCGCAAGGGATCCTGCGAGTGAGGCATTCCGATCGCGGATAGGACGTCCAAGGGGTCTTCGAGGTCCGAGACCCTCGCTCATGACCAATCCCCGGGGGAGATCGGGGCTATGACGACCGTATGCGGCGCCTCGGATCGTCTGGATCGATCTGGTCTCGCGGAAGGAGATCCGCATTCCCTTCAAGGATGCGCTGCAGCTCGCGATCTTCATCCTTGCACCGGACGCGAGACATCTCCTCGGTTGATCCGTTCTCGCGGACCACATAAACGCTCGGCATAGCGTCTCACCCTTCTTGCGGCTGCCTATGACGGAGCCCGAAGGGGTGTGAAGGACCCTGACGGAAGCCCGATCCGTTGATGTCCTGAATGATTCCGAAAATATTGGCGCGCCCGGAGGGCTCGGAACCGTTGGCGACGAGCGAACGCGAGTCGCCGCACTTCCCGAGGGCTGGTAGGCGTGGCCAACTCACGAAGTGAGTTGGCGCGCCCGGCAGGACTCGAACCTGCGACCCCCGGCTTAGAAGGCCGGTGCTCTATCCAACTGAGCTACGGGCGCGTGGACGGTATGTTACTCGACCAAAAGAGGTTAATCGACGCTCCCGCTCTGCGGCTTCAGTGACGCCAACCTCCCGGGGGCAGTTCTGGTGTCAGTTTGATTCGTCTGCTCCGCTTCTGGCTTTGTGAATAGGTTCGAATCAATACTCACCCGCCGCGGCGCCAGCGTGGGAATTGCTGCACTCCCGATCTGTGAGCCCCGCCACAGGCCTTCTGCAACGGACGATCGTCAAGTGGATGGCGCTGAACCTTCCGGTGCCATGGCCTTCCGGAATCCTCACGCGGCCAGAGATCGATCAGGAGGCCGGCGGTACGAAGCCGACGGAGTTCGCCAGCGACGTCGCCCAGGTCGAATCGCTACTGGATCTCATGGCCGCGCAGGGCAGGACCACTTGCCCAGCACATCCGATCTTCGGGCGAATGTCGCAGAAGGCCGGGCTCAGGTGGGCCTACCTTCACACGGATCACCACCTTCGGCAGTTCGGCGCTTAGACCTGCGCGTCAGGCTGCAATAGCGGTGGACTTCAAACCGGAGTGTAGGAGTCGCCGACGGCCGAGATGATCATAGGGGCCAGCGTCGTCCGCTCGCGCGTGGGGCGCTTGCGGTCAAATCGTCCCAAGGATCATTTGAGAAATGTCATCCAGACCCGGCGTTCGTCCGAACTCCCGGTATCGCGCGTGCTCCCAGTATTCCGGCGGCAGGATAACGGACAGCGGCGTGATGTACTGGAGCATCACAATCAGGCGCGTCGCCGTTGGATCAATGAACCGGCTGCCGAAGTGAAAGCACGGGCTGGTATCGATGAAACCGACAGTGCCAGACGATCCGAGGAATTGATGCTGTACGTGCACCTCGCCGAGTATTTCCGACACCTGTTCGTCGTTCAGGAGCATGTCGTACTGATAGCCGACCGTCTTTCGAACGAGATCTGATTCAGCCGCTGACAACAATGTGAGTGGTCCTGTGTCTGGCGTCACGGGTTCGGCCAGGACCCAGACCTTTACTTGCTCGACATCATCGCTGCCGCAGTGATACAGCTGACTCTTGCTGAGTTCCTCGCCCGAGTCGCGTGAGAAATAGACGTTCACGAACTGAAGAATCGGGACGACTCCGAGATACCGGGTCGCGGCTGCGACGACGTGCGGGTGCAGTGCGAGTCGCATCAGCGGTGAATCCAGCGTGACGAGCTCGGCGGCAACGCGACGGCGCACCGTCATCTGCGCCGCGATCTGCACTTCGCGGTCGCGGCGGTATTCGCGCCGTGCCTCGTCCGACGCCCATCGGGCGACTTCTGTCGGGTCTTCCTCGGCCATCGCAGGTTCGCGGAGCCTGCTGTAAATGCTGAATCAGTGCAACTCCGTAGCGCGGCCCACTTCCGGCGCAACGACTCTGCCTGCAATCTGCATTGGGCGACGCCCTGGTGTGGTCAAGGTACGCGTCGTGCCAGCGCTCGCACTCTCGCCGTCCGTGGTATCATCGCGCGTCGGATCTTGCCACGTGGTGTGCCGCCTCTGGGCGTAACGAGCCTCTCCTGACTCGCTCCTCCTGAAGTTCAGCCTAGCTACGAGACGAAATCCCACTCGACGTCCATCTTGGACGATCGAGAGTGGTCACATTCTGCGACAGAGGAGTCAGTTCATGAGTCGAAAATTGTACGTTGGCAACATTCCCTACGAAACCGCGGAAACTGAGCTCCAGGAGCTCTTCGCGCGCACCGGTACCGTTGAATCGGTGAACGTCGTGCGCGACAACGCCACAGGACGCGCGCGCGGCTTCGCGTTCGTCGAGATGAGCACGGACGAGGAGGCCCAGAAAGCCATCAGCGAGTTGAACGCGTATCAACTCGGGGGCCGCGGCCTCACCGTCAACGAGGCGCGTCCAAAGCTGGCATACGTCGGCCGATCCGATGGCGATGAGTCACATCGACGCCACTCCGGGTCTCGCTGGTAGGCCTCACGATCCTGTCGAGGCGGGACTGGCGTCCCGCCTCGATAAGAGTGCCGTCAATGAATGGCGAATACTTACGGCCGGAAGCAAAAGGCACCGGGAAACGCCGTGCCTGCAGCCATGCGCCCGACCGATCGGGTCGATACGCCGGCGACCGTTAAAATTAGCGCGGGCGATGCCGTTCGATCAGCCGGTAGGAATTGTTCCCGAAAGGTTCCCACGCATCCGCCTTGTCGCCTTCCGCCAACGACAGGAGCGACGCAAGGGCAATCTTCCTATTGCGCTCGCCGGCTGAAATCCTCATCACCGCGCCGTCCCCGTTAGTACGATCAACGTGCCATGACACGCCCGTTGAGCCGAGGATGTAGTCGCCGCGCGTGGGACGTGCGGTGAAGATCTGGCGGCGCATCAAGCGCGACTCCGGCAGTCGAGTCGAGTGACGTCCATCAAGGCAGACGTCGTGACGTTCACGATCTTCCGTACAGTTGCGTGTGCGGGGTCTGGTCAGCGTGTGCAGCCAGCCACATGTGCCCGCAGGTGCGACACTCACACCACAACGCATCAGCGACACTTGCACGCTGCAGCGGCCGGGCCGCCGCACGCTCGCACCGCGGGCATCGTCCCCTGCGCCAGGGATCAAACGGGTCAGGGAGAGGACTGTCGTTTCGTCGGGGCTGCATGAGTGGCTCTCTCTCTGGCTGGGATGCCTTGAATGAGAAACCCACGACACGCGGATGCTCAAGGAAGGTACTAATCAGTGTACGCGATATTCCTGGCTCCGGCCTTCTATTCGTTTTCGGTATCCGGACTGTCCACAAGTGAACATCAATCGTTTCTCCGTAGGCGTACACTCTACACACTGCGTCCTGAGCCCTGAGCCCTGAGCCCTGAGCCCTCCCGTATGTCAGTCCTCATCGGTGTCGCGCGACAGATAGGCGTGCATGACATGTCCCTGAAGCAAGACGCCAACAGCCGTCATCGGAAAGAGGTCTTCATGCTTCCAGATCGCGCCCGCCCGTCGATCACGATGCTCGACGCCGCACCGGAACGCCCGCGGTTCCCGACGTGCCCTTTGTGTAGTACGGCCGCCCTGGCGCTGACCGATGGCGCGCTCAGCACGGGCGCCGGATGGCAGTGTGCCCGCTGCGGGCAGCGATGGGACGATCTCCGGTTGGCCACGGCCGCCGCATTTACCTCGTGGGCCCTCGAGCACGAAGAGGTGCGTCACACTCCCGTGGGTGGCACTGACTTGAGACGGCCGGAGGAATTGTCCGAGGCAGCCAGGCTGCCCGCCGCCCGCTGAAACGATTCAAGGATCGTCAGGATCGTCCAGGGACCGAGCCCTCACCAGGACGACGGGGCTGGCTTGGCCACCTTCCAGACCTCACCGCAGGCCTGGCACCGCCACGCCGTATCGATGGTGATTACTTTCGCGAGCGTACCGACAGCCTTCGAGCCGCACGAGGGGCACGCAGCGGGTCGCTGTGGCGGTTCCTGGCTTACGGGCTGCATCGCTGCACCTCGGCCTCGACCGTCACCGGTGACTGCCAACGGTGGCCGCAGCCATCGCAGGCGAAATAGCAGACCAATGATGTGAGCAACGTCACACTACCAGATGCCGCTCGACAGCGCGGGCAGCGTCCGGACCGTTTCGGTGATCGAGAAAACGCGTGAGATGACAACTCGGCCGCCATGTAACCTCGCGGTATTGGAACGGTGGCTTTAGTGAGGCTACTGTCCGAATTGGGCAGGAACGTCAGGAAAGATGTAGGCAACATATCACAGCTGCAGCGGTCACCCTATGTGCATAACCGCACAGACAACGCTCCGGCAGATGTAGGACGCTGAAGCAACCGCCACGGCATGGCGGCCCACGTGTGAACTATATGATGCTCACCATCGCCGTTCTCCTCACGTTGACGGTCGCGGGGATCATCCGCAGGGTACGCGTGCCAGGAGGCGTGAACGCCCGACAGCTCGGGTGGATGAGCGAGCAATGGCTCACCGAGCACCGTGCGTCGCATCTGAAGTAAGCCGACTTCGAGCGTCGAGCGAGGAAGCCGCTGCTAGAAGACGGGATCGCGCAAGCTGAACCGTCTGCAGCAACCGACGTCACGCGCGCCGATGTACGATCGTGTCTCCGCCTCGTGAAGTAGAGCGGCGCGGAGAGCCGGAGTGCCCGCGGTCGGTCGGACAGACACATGGCGCAGCCAGTACAGGAGTTCGCGGGCACCCGCGAGTCGGCGACCGGTGAGGCGGAACTGCTCGGGATCGAGCCGCTGGAAGAACAGGCCAGGCGTCTGGCCGCACTCCTATCTCTGGCCCAGCGGCAGCGAGGCGGCGGCCACGTGCATCTGCGTCGTCTCGACGGTCACGCGGGGATGCTGCGCAGCGTGTACACGGCGCTAGCCGACGACGCCCGCCGGGGCGAGCCGCTGTCACCCGCCGCCGAATGGCTTCTCGATAACTTTCACATCATCTCCGCGGCTGTTCGCGACATTCGCCACGACCTGCCGCCTTCCTTCTACCGCCGGCTCCCCCGCATGACGGCCGACGAGTTCACCGGCGAGCCACGAATTTGCGTCATCGCCTCCGAGTTGGTGCGATGCAGCGCCGGACGCCTCGATGCCCAGCGGCTGCAACGGTTCGTGACCGCTTTTCAGTCCATTACGCCACTGACGATTGGGGAGCTCTGGGCGTGGCCCACTGCGCTCCGGCTGGCGCTGATCGCATCCCTGCGCGCCAGGGCGGATATCCTGGCCACCAACCGTGCCCGCCGCCTCGATGCCGATCGGTTTGCGCTCGCGCTCGAGCGCGCCGAGGGGTCTTCTGGAGTGCCCCTCCACGTACATCCCGCGTTCGTGATCCGCCTCCTCCAGCGATCGCGTGAGCACGGCACGGCCGCGGCAGCGGTGCGCCATCAGCTCGACGCTGCCCTCGCCGCCAAGGGGCAGTCCGTGGAAGACGCCATCCGTGCGGAAGGACAGCATCAAGCGGCTGAGCAGGCGTTCGTCGCCAATCTGATCGGCAGCCTCCGCCTCATCTCCTGGTTCGACTGGAGCGAGTTCTTCGAGAGCGTCAGCCTCGTGGAACAGGTACTCCAGCGCGATCCAGCCGGCGTGTACAGCCGAATGGACTTCCGCAGCCGCGATCGCTACCGACAGGCGGTGGAAGAAGTAGCGGAGCCGACCGGTGATGGCCAGGTGCGCGTGGCGCGGAAGAGCGTCGAGCGCGCACGTCAGGTTGCCGAGCGAACGCCCGATGCCCGTGGCGCGCACGTCGGCTACTACCTGGTCGGCGGCGGCCGCCGCCAGTTCGAGCAGGGCATCGGCTGGGTGCCCGGCCCGCGAGTTCGAATGCACCGGTTCTTCTTCCGGTATGCCACCGCCGGCTATCTCGGCACCATCGCCGCTGGCACCCTGACGTTTGTCCTCGCGGCAGTGAATTACGCCTACCTGTACGGATGGCGGGGTCTGGCCCTTGTCGCGGTCGCCCTGCTGACGGTGGTGCCTGCGAGCGAGCTGACGATCCAGATCCTGCAGCGCGTCATCAACAACGTAATCCCGCCCCGGCGGCTGCCGCGGCTCGACCTCGATCGGGTGCCGGAAGACGCCCGAACAATGGTGATCGTGCCCACGCTCATCGACAGTGTGGCGGGTGTGCAGGATCTCCTGGCGCACATCGAAGTACAAGCGGTCGGCAACGTCGACCCGCACGTCCACTTTGCGATCCTGAGCGACTTCCGCGACGCGCCCAAGGCGACGATGCCCGGCGATGAAGAGATCCTCGCCGCAGCGCAGGCCGGCATCGAGGCCCTCAACGCGAAGCACGCCGCGGGTGAAACAACCCGCTTTTTTCTCTTTCATCGCGCGAGGCAGTGGAACGAACGGGAAGGCGTCTTCATGGGCTGGGAGCGGAAGCGCGGAAAGATCGAAGAGTTCAACCGGTTGCTGCGCGGCGCAACTCATACGAGCTTCGTTGACACCGTCGGCGATCTGTCGATCCTGCCGCACGTGCGCTTCTGCATCACCTTGGACAGCGACACACGCCTGCCCCGCGAGGCGGCACGGCAACTGATCGGCATCATCACGCATCCCCTCAACCGACCCACGATGGATGCGCGCGCCCGCAGGGTCACAGACGGCTATGGCATCCTGCAACCGCGCGTCAGCGTCACGTTCAGCAGTGCCGCGGGGTCGCTGTTCGCCCGGCTGTACTCGGGCCACACCGGGGTTGATCCGTACACGACGGCGGTGTCCGACACGTACCAGGACCTGTTCGGCGAGGGAATCTTCACGGGCAAAGGACTGTACGACGTCGATGTCTTCGCGGCGGCGCTGGAGGACATCGCCCCAGAGAACACTCTGCTGTCGCACGATCTCTTCGAAGGACTGCATGCCCGCGTGGCCCTCGTGTCCGACGTCGAGCTCGTGGACGAGTATCCGTCGAGCGTCCTGGCCCACGGGCGGCGGCAGCACCGGTGGATTCGTGGCGACTGGCAGATCCTGTTGTGGCTGCTGCCATTCGTCCCCTCACGCCACGGTATCAGGCGGAACACGCTGCCGCTCATCAGCCGCTGGAAGATCCTCGACAACCTGCGCCGCAGCCTCGTCACGCCGGCGCTGCTGGCGATGCTCGTGGCGGGCTGGATCGTGCTGCCCGGTCCCCGCTGGTTCTGGAACACCGCCGTGCTTGTCGTGCTCGCCTCGCAGCTCCTGCCGCTGCTCGCGCGGCTGCTCGTCGGGCCGCGCAAAGCGCAGTCGTTTCCAGTGTTCTGGCGCAACCTGCGCGAAGACGCCGCGACGGCGCTGGCGCAGGTGCTCCTCGGCCTGACGTTCCTGGCCTATTACGCGTGGGATGCAACCCATGCGATCGGAGTGACGCTGGCGCGTCTCCTCGTCACCAGGCACGGGCTGCTCGAATGGGAGACCGCCGCAACGTCGGCCGCCCGTACCGGCGGAATCGCAGGCCGCAGCGGCTTGTTGCGGTTTGGTGCAGGCATGGGCGCCAGCCCGATGATTGCCGTCGCGGTAACGCTGATCATCCTCTCGACCAACAGCGGCGCGCTCTCGACGGCCGCGCCCTTTCTGCTGCTGTGGACGCTCGCCCCCGGGATCGCGTATTGGCTCAGTTTGCCGACGGGACCGCGCGAGCGACCGCTCGGAGACCGCGAACGTGCCCTGCTGAGGAGAACGGCCCGCAAAACATGGCGGTACTTCGAGACGTTCATGACGGAAGCCGACGGCTGGCTGCCGGCGGACAACTGGCAGGAAGGCGGAGACGAGCCCAAGCTGGCGCGACGTACATCGCCGACGAACATCGCCATGGGCCTTCTCTCCACGCTCGCCGCCCACGACCTCGGCTATCTCACGACGAACGCGCTCGTCCGACGGCTCGATGCAACCCTGACGACGCTCGAAGGCCTGGAACGGTTCGCGGGGCACTACCTGAACTGGTATGACACCGTCACCCGCGCACCGCTTCATCCGCGGTACGTCTCTACTGTCGACAGCGGCAACCTGGCGGCATCCCTCATAACGATCGCGCACGGGTTGGAGCGTCTGGCCGCAGAGCCGCAGCCCCCGGCTCGACTCCTTGCCGGGCTCATCGATGCCGCGGATCTGTTGAGGGCCGCCTGTTCGTCGGACACCGACGCGGATGCCGGACGCCGCCAGGCGGTCCGCGACATCGCGCGACTGGCCCGCGCGATTGCTCTCGACGCCAGAGCGCTGGATGGTGCGGCCAGGCTCGAATCGCTGGCGCGCGAGCTCGAGACGGCCTCGAGCGTGTTCGAGGACACGAACGTACGCCAGAGCGCCGGTGACATCGCATTCTGGTCTTTGGCCGTTGTCGACACCGTGCGCGCGCTGCGCAACCCGGCCGCTCCGCCCACCGCCGGGCTCCATGCCTTAGCGCGGCGAGCCTCGACGCTCGCTGACGCCATGCGGTTCGATTTCCTGTATGACCGTCGCCGGCGCATCTTCTCGATCGGCTATCGCCTCGCCGACGCCGACGGTCCCGGCCGTCTGGACGGCGCCTTTTACGACCTGCTGGCGTCCGAGGCTCGGCTGGCGAGCTTCGTTGCCATCGCGAAGGGCGACGTCGCGCAGGACCACTGGTTTCACCTCGGGCGCCTCGTGACGAACATCAACGGCCGCGCGACGCTCATGTCGTGGGGCGGAACGATGTTCGAGTACCTGATGCCCCTGCTGCTGATGCGGGGATTTCCGGGCACGCTGCTGGACCAGAGCTGCCGCGCCAGTCTCCGGCGTCAGATCGACTACGGACGGCAGCACGGCGTCCCCTGGGGGATCTCCGAGTCCGCCTACGCGCTGACGGATCGCGCGGGCAACTATCAATACAAGGCGTTCGGCGTACCGAGCCTTGGATTGAAGCGCGGACTGGCGGACGATCTCGTCGTCGCCCCCTATGCCACGGTGCTTGCGAGCCTCATCGATCCTGCCGCCGCGGCAGCCAACCTCCTGCGTCTGACGCGCGCGGGGCTCGACGGCCGATTCGGTTTCTACGAAGCGATCGACTTCAGGCCACGCTACGAGATCGACTCCGACGCGACGCCACGCGGCACCGAGGCGCGTCCGGCCGTGGTGCGCGCGTTCTTCGCTCACCATCAGGGAATGTCCCTCGTGGCGCTGGCCAACGTGGTGTGCGGCGACGCGTTCGTCGCGCGCTTTCACGCGGACCCGCGCGTCGAGGCCTCCGAGCTCCTGCTCCAGGAGCGTGTGCCCCGGGAGGCAATCCTCTCGGAGCCGCGGCCGGCGGAAGGTACGACGGCGCCAGCGGCGATCCCCGTGCTGGCATTGAGACGCTTCCGATCACCGCACACCGCCAATCCGCACACACATTTCCTCTCGAACGGCCGATATACCGCCGCGTTGACGCATGCTGGTGGCGGCTACAGCATGTGGAACGGGCTGGCAGTCACCCGACAGCGGGAAGACCGCACGTCTGACGCTGGCGCGCACGTGGTCTACCTGCGCGACGCGTGGTCGGGCGAGGTCTGGTCACCCACGTATTTCCCGGTCTGCGGCGAACCGGACGAGTACGAAGCCGCGCTCGAGCTCGATAAAGTGACGTTTCGCCGGCGCGACGGTGATTTCGAAACGCAGCTCCAAGTGGCGGTGTCGCCGGAAGACGACGTGGAGGTGCGTCGTCTGGCGCTCACGAACCGGGGGGATCGGCCGCGCGAGATCGAGGTCACGAGCTACGCGGAGATCGTGCTCGCACACCCCGATGACGACCTGGCACACCCAGCGTTCGGTAAGCTTTTCATCGAGACGGAGTACGACGCCCAGAGTGCGGGCTTGCTCTTCAGTCGGCGCCCGCGGGCTTCAGGCGAAGCGCCCGTCTGGGCGTTCCACGTGCTGAGCATCGACGGACGGCTCGGCGGCGCCGTCGAGCGAGAAACCGATCGTGCACGCTTCCTCGGCCGCGGGCGGTCGGTTGCCGCCCCGCTCGCCCTCGAGGACAGGGCGCTGTCGGGTACGACCGGAGCGGTGCTGGATCCCGTAGCGGCGCTCCGGGAGCGGGTACGGCTGGCGCCCGGCGCATTCGTGCGCGTCACGTTTGCGACCGGCGTCGCCCCGGACCGCGCCACTGCGCTCGCGCTGCTGCGAAAATACCGCGACGGCAGCGCCGCGGCGCGCGCCTTCTCGATGGCGTTCACGCACGTGCACATCACGTTGCAGCATCTCGGATTGACCGACGATTACGCCATCCTCTTCGATCGGCTCGCCTCGCGCGTTTTTGGCCCCGACATCACATGCACCAGTCCGGAGGACCTCTCGCTCAACACGCTCGGACAGGCGGACTTGTGGGGCTACGGGATCTCCGGCGACCTCCCCATCGTCCTCGTTCGCGTGACGGCGGCGAGCGGGCTCCCCCTGGTGCGGCAGGTGCTGCATGCGCAGGAGTACTGGCGCGTCAAAGGCCTCCGCGCCGACTTCGTGATTCTCAACGAGCATCCTGTGGAGTATCTCGACGAAGTGCAGGGGATGCTTACCAATCTCGTCGACGAGGCGCGATGGGCGGGATGGAAGAACAAGCTCGGCGGCATGTTTCTGCTGAGGACCGACGGAATGCCCGGGCCCGATCGCCGGTTGTTGGCGGCCGTTGCGCGGGCAGTGCTGCGCGATGACCTGGGTGATCTGGCCCGGCAGCTCGATCGTCAGGCGCCGTGGATCTCTTCGGAAGACCACGTGCCACCCTCCGCGAAGCTGCGCCGTCCCGGCCCCGCCGCTACGCCAGTTACGGTTCCGCCACTCGTGATGGAAAACGGCGTCGGAGGGTTCACGTCCGACGGCCGGGAATACGTCGTCGTGCTGGAGGGCGAACGCGAGACTCCGCTTCCCTGGTCGAACGTGATTGCGAATCCGGATTTCGGCACCATGGTGAGCTGCTCCGGCTCCGCCTTCACCTGGAACGCGAACAGCCGCGAGAACCGGCTCACTCCCTTTGCCAACGATCCGGTTCGAGATCCCACGGGTGAGGCGATTTACGTGCGCGATGAGGATTCCGGCGCCGTCTGGGGAGCGACGCCGGGGCCGCTCCCACGCGAGCCTGACGGAGGCCGCTGGGTGATACGTCATGGCGCAGGTGTGACACGTTACCAGCATGGCGTGGACGGCTTGGACCAGGAACTCGTGGTATTCGTGCCGCCCGACGATCCGGTGAAGGTGGCGGTCCTGACACTCACGAACACTTCGTCGGCGAAGCGGCGCCTCAGCGTTTACGGGTACGTCGAATGGTGCCTGGGTCCCCCCCGCGCGGGCGAGCGGCGCTTCGTCGTAACTGAGATCGACGAGACAACCGGCGCCATCCTCGCCCGGAATAGGTACAACACCGAGTTCCAGGAACACGTAGCGTTCTGGCACGCCACCGAGGCGTCTCGTTCGTACACGTGCGATCGCACGGAATTCATCGGACGGCATCGCACGCTCGCCCGTCCCGCGGCGCTCTTCCGCGACCGGCTTGCGGGGCGTGCCGGCGCCGGCCTCGACCCGTGCGCTGCCCTTCAGCTTGGCCTCGAGATCGAGGCTGGTGCATCCCATCGCGTGGCGTTCGTGTTAGGGCAGGGACTCAACGTTACCCATGCGGTCGATCTGGCGAAGCGCTATTCGACGGTCGGTAACGCCGTGGCAGCGCTCGAGCGCTCGGACCGATTCTGGGAGGACACGCTCGGCGCCATTCAAGTCCGCACGCCCGACGACTCGTTCGACCTGATGGTCAATCGGTGGCTGCTATATCAGACGTTGAGCTGCCGAATCTGGGCGCGCAGCGGTCCGTATCAGCCTGGCGGTGCCTTCGGCTTCCGCGATCAGCTTCAGGACGTGCTCGCGCTCCTGCACGCGCGTCCGGACATCAGCCGGGCGCATCTGCTTCGGGCGGCGTCGCGACAGTTTACGGAAGGCGACGTGCAGCATTGGTGGCATCCGCCGAGCGGACGCGGGACACGAACGCGCTGCTCGGACGACCTATTGTGGCTGCCGTACGCGCTGGCCGCTTACGTTGACGTCACGGGCGATGATTCGGTCCTCGACGAAGAGGTCCCGTTCCTCGAGGCGCCACTTCTGGAGCCCGGACAGACCGAGGCGTACTACCTGCCTTCGGCGTCGCAGGAGCGCGCCACGATTTTCGAGCATGCGCGCCGCGCCATCGATCGCAGCACGCGGTACGGCGTTCACGGCTTGCCGCTGATGGGCTCGGGCGACTGGAACGATGGGATGAACCGCGTTGGGCACGAGGGACGCGGCGAGAGCGTCTGGCTCGGGTGGTTCCTGGTCGTCGTCATGAACACCTTCGCGGCGCTGTGCGAACGCCGGGGCCGTCACGATCTCGCCCGGCGATATCGCGGCGAGGCGGGGTGGCTGATCGGCATGTTGGAACTGGCGTGGGACGGTGACTGGTATCGCCGCGCGTACTTCGACGATGGGATGCCGCTCGGTTCTGCACAGAACGACGAATGCCGGCTGGACTCACTGACGCAGTCCTGGGCCGTGCTCTCGGAGGCGGGCGACCGCGGCCGAGCCGAACGCGCGATGCAGGCTGTCCGCGCCCATCTCGTCCGCCGAGATGCGCAACTGGTGCTGCTCCTGACGCCGCCCTTCGATCACATGACCCACGATCCGGGCTACATCAAGGGCTATCTACCCGGCGTGAGAGAGAACGGCGGCCAGTATACGCACGCAGCCCTCTGGACGGTCCTCGCGCTCGCGCGCCTGGGCCTTGGCGACGAAGCAATGGAACTGTTCCACATGATCAATCCGGTCAACCACATGCGAAGCCAGGAGGGTCTCGACCGGTACCGCGCCGAGCCGTACATTGTCGCCGCCGACGTCTATGCGCATCCGATGCACATCGGACGCGGGGGATGGACCTGGTACACGGGTTCTGCCGCGTGGATGTATCAGGTCGCAATCGGCGGCCTCCTCGGCCTGCGGCGCAGTGGCGAGACGTTCACGATCGATCCGTGCATCCCGGCGATGTGGCCACAGTACTCGATTGACTTGAAGCACGGAGGCAGCACCTATCACATGACCGTGATGAATCCAGAGCGCCAGTGCCGCGGTGTCCGATCAGTAGAGGTCGACGGCCTGACCGTGGACCCACGGGCTATCCCGCTGGTTGACGACGGCCAAACCCACGAGATCGTGGCGGTGCTTGGCGTCGGCATCTCATCAGAGGAGCCGCACGCGTCGTCTGTCGGCGCTCAGGGAGCGGACTCCCGTCGAGCCGCGTCTTAGCTGGACCGCACGAGCTATTGAGCAGGGAGGAATCAAGGGGTATACTCAGTATTCGTTCAAGACCTGAGCCTGCCTGCGTTTGTCTAGCGCCGACCGGCCTTCGGCCGCGCGTCGGACACCATCAGAGACGAGTTCGTCGCCACAGTGTCACGCGCATTTGAGTAATCCGTTCGACTTGGAAGGAAAGAGCATGGCACCTATGAATGGCACGATCAAACGGCTCATCAGCGACAAAGGCTTCGGCTTCATCGCGGCGAGCGACGGCAACGAGTACTTCTTCCACAACTCCGCCTGCGCTCAGACACCATTCGATGAGCTTCGCGAAGGACAAAACGTCACCTTCGAGCGGGGACAGGGTCCGAAGGGACCGAGAGGCGAGAACGTCAGGGTTGTCTAGGCCCCGCAGCAGGCGGTGAAGCCGCCGCACCGAAAGGGTATAGCGAACGATGAGGCGCGGATCTCGTTGACCGAGAATGTGCGCCTCTTCGGTCGCGGCAGGGCCGCTGGACGGGCCGACTCACTCAACGTCCAGCCACGGGCGCCAGGCGCGTGAGATCGGAAAACCAGTTCAGCACCACGTTCAACCGGGCAGCACTCGATTCATTCTTGACCATGATGAAGCGCTGCCCGTCGCGCGATACATCATAGTTGGCGATCGTGATGCCGGCGCCGAACGCGTATTGCTGCTCGAAGAGGACTCGCGGCGGCGCGAGTGTCACGTCGGGAGTGGTTGAGATCTCGACCACCATCATCTTGTCGCCGTTGCGATAGAAGATCTCCCTGCCGTTGGGGTTCCAGATCGCCTGCGTGCCGCCTTCAGTCGAGATCTGCCACTGCCGCTGAGGGCCCGCGAATGGACGCAGATAGACCTCATTCTGTCCCGTGTCATTCGAGATGTAGGTCAGCCACCGGCCGTCGGGCGACAGCTGCGCGCCGCCCTCGTACGCGGTGGTGGTAAGCAGCGGCCGCATCCTGGACGGATCGCGAAGCGGGAGCGCGAAAATGTCGAACGAGGTCTCCTGTGAGCTGCGCAGGAAGATTAACGTCTCTCCATCCGGGGTCAACGAGCCGGGATAATCGAATTCCGATGTCTCCGCGATCACTTCTCCCTCGCCCCCGCCGTCGGTGTCCTGCACCCTCAGGCCGTTCGGCGTCCGATACATGACGCGGCGACCGTCAGGCGCCCACGCGGGGAATCCGTTGGTCACCGCGTCTCTCGACGTGAGACGCGTGAACGTCGAACGCGCGAGGTCCTGCAGCCACAAATCACCCGCCTGGACGAGCACGCGCGTACCGTCGGGCGACAGACGGGGATTCGCATAGCTGCGGAGCGTGTTGTTCAGCGGCTGTTCCACACCCTGTCGCGACACCCACACCAGACGGCTCACAGCGTTCGTCGGCGCATACACCGCCGTCCCCGAGGACGACACGTCCACGACGGGAACGCCGGAGACAGACGCTGGAAGATTGTTGAGGGCTTGAACCGCGGGACCCGTTACCTGCAGGCGAGCCGCGTCGAACGGCGCGGCAAGCAGCTCGCCATTCCGGAAGAACACCAGATGCCCGCTGGCGGCATAGAGCGGCAGGGTTCCCTGCTCCACCACGGTGCGCCGCTCACCGGTGGCCGGCACTAACGAATCGATACGCCAACGATCACCGGAGGCTGCGCCAAACAACGCCGTCTTGCCGTCTGGAAGCATGACGGGCCAGGCGTGGAGCGTGTCGTGCATCTCGCCGCCCAACATCGTCAGCGAACGCGGCGTGCCCCCCGCTCGAGGCACCTGCCACAGGGCGCCGGCACGAACGAAGATGATCTGATCGCCGAGGGTCCACGCGGCGCCGTAGAGGAGGCTGGCATCGCCGACGACAGTCGTCACCAGGCCGTCAGCGAGCGATACGGTCTTCAACACGCCAGCGGCGGTCACGAGTCCGATCGACTGACCATCCGGCGAAAAGAAGCACGCGGTGGCGCCGTCACTTCCCCGGAGCGGTGTGGCTTCGAACTGATCGAGCGGGCGGACGTAGACTTGCCGACTTCCGCCGAGAATGCCGACAAACGCCAGGCGTGAGCCGTCTGGAGACACAGCCACGGTGCGGGTTGAAGCCGTAAACAGCTCGACACCAGCCGGCAGGTTCAGCTCCAGGCGCCTGACCGGTGCCGTGCCTGACTGGCGGACAGGGGATGAACTCCACAGCGCCCAGACCGCGACAATCACCGCGAGCGCCGCCGCCGCCCAGGGGACCGCACGCATCCATACTGTCGGCGCCCCCGCCGCTCGGACGATGTCATTCGCAGGCTCCGATGGACCGGTGATCGCCTCCTCCAGTTCGAGGCGGGCGTCCGCGATATGGTGCACGCGGCGATTGGGGTCTTTCTGCAGGCAGCGGCGGAGCAGCGCGCGAATCGAAAGGGGAACATCCGGCCGCAGCGCAGTCCAATCGGGTTCACGTGTGAGGATCGCCGCGACCGCATCCGAGACCGTCTCACCCGTCTCGAACACGCGGCGACCGGTCAACATTTCGTACAACACACAACCAAAGGCCCAGATGTCTCCACGCTGGTCAACCGGCCTTCCGCGCGCCTGCTCTGGGCTCATGTAGGCGGCCGTGCCGAGAATCATGCCCGCACCGGTCATCATCGCGGGGCTCATCATCGTCGGCGACATCGACAGCGGGACGCTACCCGTCGCCTGCCCACTCCCCCCTGGCTCCAGCGCTTTCGCCAGACCGAAGTCGAGCACCTTGACCGTGCCATCGGGCCGCACTTTGATGTTGGCAGGCTTGAGATCGCGGTGGATGATGCCCTGCTCGTGCGCCGCTTCGAGCGCCTCGGCGATTTGCTTTGCAATCGGCAGCGCTTCGTCCAGGGGAATTGCGCCGCGCGCAATCCGCTGAGACACATCGTCGCCCTCGACCAACTCCATAACGAGCGCCGTGACGCCGTCGGCGTCCTCCAGCCCATGGATGGCGGCGATGTGCGGATGATTCAGGGAGGCGAGCACTTCCGCTTCGCGCTGAAAACGCGCCAGCCGATCGGAATCGCCTGCGAGCGATGGCGGCAGGATCTTGATGGCGACCTGACGTTTCAGCCTGGTGTCCGTTGCCCGGTACACCTGGCCCATTCCGCCTTCGCCGATCTGCGCGGTGACTTCGTAGGCGCCGAGGCGGGTGCCTGGGGCGAGGGCGGCCAAACGCCGTCATCATATGCGCGCGGGACCCGCGACACAAAGAAATTAGGGCTACCGTCTGAGCTTTGCGCGTTCCTCCGCCACGCGCTTTTCGAAGTTCGCTTCCCCGTCCACGATCTGCTTCGTCCATGCGTCGCCGTTCAGAAGAGGATGCGGCGTCTCGCCCGCCTTGATGCGCTCCACCTTGCCGGCAAACATCGCCTGCGGGTGTCCCACGAGATAGATATCGGGCGCCTTCTCCGCCTTCAGTGTCTTGAACGTGCGCTGCGTGTCCGCGACGACCGCCTTGTGGCGTGGATTGTCGAACAGTGGAACGCCACCGTTCGGCGTTGTGCCGCCCAGGAATCCCACCGCGTACTGACGACCTTTGTCCTGCACCGTCGTAATCCAGGTCGTCGCTCCCTGCGTATGTCCAGGCGTGTGCAGCGCACGCAGCGTCGTTCCGCCAAGCGACACCGTGTCGCCATGCTTCAGCACCCGGTCGACCTTGACAGGCTCCCAGCCAATGGCGCCGAGCGCCGAGTTGTCCTTACCCGCCTCGAGCGCCTGAGCGTCGCCGGCCATCGCCATCACCTGCGCACCGGTCAACTTCTTCATGGCCGCATGACCCTCGATGTGATCGAAATGCGCGTGACTGGAGAGCATGATCTTGATGTCCGATGTCTTGAAGCCAAGCTTGGCCACGCTGTTCTTGATCACCTCGTGCATCTCCTTCATGCCCGTGTCGATGAGAATGTGTCCCTGTGGAGTGGTGATCAGATACGACGAGATGTTCGCGCCGCCAACGTAATGGATGTTGCCGACGATCCGGAACGGCTCCACGGGCGCGCTGTAGGGACCACGGAACTGCTGATACCACGCGTCTGAGAACTGCGCCGGCCCCTGCTGTGCCGATACCGCGCCAGCAGCAACGAGCAGGGCACCGATCAAGGCTGAAAACCGCATCACATCACCCCCTCTGTGACAGAACACATCATCGATGGTCGATGATCGATGATCTAACAATCGATGTGTCCATTGTTTCAATCGATCATCGATTCATTCACTTGTCCATCCGTTCATCGATGACGCGATCGATGATCAGATCATCGTTCATCGATCCCTCGATGAGCGGAACTCCGGTTCAGTCACTGCTGCTGCACCTGAAAGCCGTCCACCTGCACGTCGAGCAGGTGGTTGATGCGCACGCCGACGATGCCGTCGGTCCGGGCCGTCGGCCCGCTCCTTGGCGTCGTGTGCACGACCATGCCGTTCACGACGTACGAAATCTGGTCGCCGGCCACGCGTAATTCCAGCGCATTTGTCGAGGTCCCACCGGCGCCCGGCTGCCGCACGGCGGCGTGCGTGCCCCGATGGACGTCCGTGACCTTCTCACCTGTACGTTGCCGGATTATAAAGGTGCCATCCTGCGCGACGAGGAAATAGATGTATCGCTGGTTTGCGCCTCCCAGCTCCTCTCCGCCAAACACCAGGCCGTAATAATTGGTGTGGCCGCTCGGCTTCATCAGGACGAACGAGCCACGAGCCGCGAAACTGCCCTTCGCGCGATTGGCCGGGTTCCAGAACGTGCCGGCCGGCCCGCCGGTCACCCGGAAGCCCTTGCCGACGGTGCCCACCTTTATCTCCGGCACATCGTCCGGATCGGCGGCGCTGGTGCTCCGGTCGATGCGGACCTGCCAGCCCGCCGGCGCCTGAGCCGCAAGGGATGTAGCCCAAAGGATTGCCAGGGTCAAAATGACGATGGATCGGCGCATACAGAGTTCCTCTCCGGTTGAGCTGCGGAAATGTCGAGGGATGTGACCGGGGCGGGGATCGAACCCGCGGCCCGCGCATTAAAAGTGCGCTGCTCTACCACTGAGCTACCCGGTCATAGCTAGTCGGTAGCCGAGTGTACCACGGCCGTTTGGCGAACTTTTCCACGTAACGCCGCGTCTAATTAGTACAGGCAGCACCCTTGCAAATCCAGCAGCGGACACCATGACGGACAAGGCTTCATCCAAGGCAAATACTCTTGCATTCCGCACGAAAGGTCGGCGCAAATCGCTGATTGAGTGGGACGATCCGTCTCGCCCGGCGCACGTCCTCGACTGGCGACAACGTGCCCACGGTTTCGGACTCGACGTCGACGAACGCGAGGACACAGAGGAAGATCGGCCGTTCATCGTCTCCCCCGAGCGCATGCTGCGCGAGGATGAGCCAGAGGCGTTTACGGACCAACCTCTCCCGGTCGAGGAAGAGGGTGAAGAGGAGGAGATCGAGCAGCCAGGGGGGAGATTCTCGCGCGAAGACGTCGACCTGGTGCGCGTCTATCTGCAGCACATCGGCAAGCGCCGCCTGCTGAAAGCGCACGAGGAAGTTGCCATCGGGCAGCGAATCGAGACGGCGCAGCGCGATCTCGTCGCCGCGCTCGGCGACATTCCAGCAGCGGTGCAGACGCTCGTCGCCCTTGCGGACCGGATTCGGGCGGAGGGCGATCCAGCCGCGGAGCTCATCCTTCTGCCCGAAGGCGGTGAGCTTCGCCAGGAACATATCGCCCCGGTGCTGAAGGCATTTGCGCGAATCAAGCGGCGTCGCACCGCGCTGGAGGCGCTGCGCGGGAAGCTGACGAACCCGCGGTACGGTGTTAGAACCAGGCGGCAGCTCGAAGCCCAGATCGATCGCGGCCAGAAGGCGCTCGCCAGCGAGCTGGCGGCGCAGCCCATTCGCCCCTCGCTCATCGACGACGTGGTCACCGAGCTGCGGGAAATCGGCAAGGCGTTTCACGATCTCGACGCGCGGCCACGGCTTGAACTGAACGCCAAGCTGGCCGAGCTCGAGGCGCGGGCTGGGCTTCCGCGCGCCGAATTCGAGACGCGGTTCCGACGGGCGGAGGCCGCCGAGGACACGGTTCGCGAAGCGAAGCGAGAGCTGATGGAGGCGAACCTGCGCCTGGTCGTGTCGATCGCGAAGCGATATCTGAATCGGGGGCTCTCGTTTCTCGATCTGATTCAGGAGGGCAACATCGGACTGATGAAAGCGGTCGATCGCTTTCAGTTCCGCCGCGGGTTCAAATTCTCGACGTACGCGACATGGTGGATTCGCCAGGCGATCACCCGCGCCGTTGCAGATTTAGGCCGTACCATTCGGCTACCGGTCCACGTGATCGAGTCGCTGAACCGGCTCGAGAAAGAACGCAAGGCGCTGCGCGCCGAGAAGGGGCGCGAGCCGACACCGTACGATCTCGCCGAGCGTCTCAAGATGCCCACCAGCAAGGTGCGTCTACTGCTCGACGCCAGGCGGACGCCATACTCGCTCGACATGCGGGTAGGCGAGGATGACAGCACGGAGCTCGGCGACCTGCTCCGCGATACGTCGGCGCGGACGCCCGAAGAATCGGTCATCCAGAGCGACGTCAGCAACGAGCTTGAGCGCGCGCTGGCGCCGCTGTCCGAGCGTGAGAAGGAGGTATTGCGCCTCCGATACGGGCTCGGCACCGACCGCGAGCATACGCTCGAGGAGATCGGCCGCCATCTCTCGGTCACGCGTGAGCGCGTCCGCCAGATCGAGAGCCGCGCGCTGCAAAAACTGCGCTCGGGCAAGCAACGCGGGTTCGCGTCCGCCATCACGCGCCGGCCGGCATAATCAACTTACCATTAGGGCGTGCCGTCGCCCTACCAGCCGCAGCTCGCCATCCTGGTGAACGCGCCCCCCGCCGGCGACCAGTGGATTCATGAAATCAAGTTCGACGGATACCGGATCGGATGTCTGATCCATGGCGGCTGCGCCACGCTCATCACCCGCAACGGCAACGACTGGAGCGCGGCGTTTCCTCAAATCGCCAGCGCTGCGCTCGATCTTCCAGCGCGCGATGCGCTCATCGACGGTGAAGTCGTGGTGGTGCTGCCCGACGGCCGCACGAGCTTTCAAGCGCTGCAGAACGCCTCTTCCCGCATGGGCTCGCGCGATACGTTGGTGTACTTCGCGTTCGATCTGCTGCGCCTCGACGGTGAACGTCTCGACCGCTTGCCGCTGGAGGAGCGAAAGGCACGCCTCCGCGCACTGGTTGGCAATCGGAAGACAGGGCGCATCCGCTACGCAGACCACGTCGGCGGGCAAGGGCAGGCGTTTTTCGAGCAGGCGTGCCGCGCCGGGCTGGAAGGGATCGTATCGAAGCGACGCGATCTTCCCTACACCACGGGACGACACGGCGGATGGCTGAAAATCAAGTGCACGCAGCGCCAGGAGTTGGTGATTGGCGGGTTCACGGATCCGGAAGGAACGAGGGCAGGCATCGGTGCGCTGCTCGTCGGGTACTACGAGGGTGACCGCTTCGTCTTCGCAGGAAAGGTCGGTACCGGATTCAGTCATCAAGGAGCGCTCGAGCTGCGGCAACGGCTCGAAGCCATCGAGCAGCGAACGAGTCCATTCGATCCGCCCACGGGTTTGACGAGTCCGCCTAAAGCCGGACACTACGTACCGGTCCGCAGGGCGCATTGGGTGAAACCCGCTCTTGTGGCCGAAGTCACGTTCACGGAGTGGACCGCCGACGGCAAGATCCGGCACCCGTCGTTTCAAGGACTCAGGGCCGACAAGAAACCGCGCGAGGTCGTCAGAGAGAAGCCCGGGACGAGCCCGCGAGGCACGCGCCATACGAGCGCGGACAAATCCGACTCGCGCCCCGTCGTCGTCGGCGTGGGCATCTCGCATGCCGATCGAGTCGTTTATCCATCCCCTCGGCTCACGAAGCTGGACGTCGCCCGCTACTACGAATCGTTACAGGACTGGGTCGTGCCTCACGTCGCCGGCCGTCCCCTGACGCTCGTCCGCTGCCCCGAAGGGCTGAAGGGCGAATGCTTCTTCATGAAGCATTCGCTGGCGTGGGCGCCCGCGGCACTGCGTCGCGTCCGCATCCAGGAGAAAAAGAAGGTCGGCGAATATCTCATTGCGGACGATATCGCCGGCGTCGTCAGTCTGGCGCAGATGGGCGTGCTCGAAATTCACACGTGGAACTCGACCTTTGACGAAGTCGAGCGGCCGGATCGCATCGTCATCGACCTCGATCCCGGCGACGAGGTCGAATGGCCCCAGGTGATCGCCGCGGCGCGGTTGGTGCGCGCCACGCTCGAAGCGCTCGACCTCGAATCGTGGGTGAAAACGACGGGTGGCCGCGGACTTCATGTGGTCGCGCCGCTCCGGCCGCACGCCGACTGGTCGGAGTGTCTCGCATTCTCCCGCGGCCTCAGCGAAGCGCTCGAACGCAAGAGCCCGGACCGCTACACCACCGAGTTCGCCAAAGCCGGACGCGCGAAGAAGATCCTCATCGACTACCTGCGAAACAACCGCACGAATACGTCCATCGCGGCATATTCGACACGTGCACGCAGCGGCGCCCCTGTGAGCGTGCCGCTGAGATGGGAAGAGCTGCGTGCATCGCGCGAGCCGGGCCTTTTCACGATGATGACCGTGCCGGCGCGGCTCGAACGCCTCGCTGAAGATCCGTGGAAGGGCTACTGGTCGTGCCGTCAGCGCCTCACGCGCGAGCGCCTGAGCGCTTTCCGAAGGCAGTAGTCCGGCTGAAGCCGGACACTACGAGGGCTCGTGGTATTGGGGTGACCGGGATCAGGTGTCGAAGAGCCGGTCGCGCCCACGACGGGCGTAACACAGCAAGCGCTGCCGGGAGGGACCAATCCGGATCCAAGACCCGCCAGCACCGAGGATGAGGTCGAGTTCCGCGGCAAACCGTGACTTTACGCCGCGGCCGATTGCGGCGGCGATGCCGCGACGGTGACGATGCCCCCTGCCATCAATGGAAGCCACAAGTCGAGTGCGGCCGCGTCACCCGCCCACTGCGCCCGGTCCGGCAAGGGATGCGACCGCAGCGCCGTGATCGTCGCGTGTGGCACCAGGATGCCCGGAAGGCCGTTCCGCTGCGGCAGCACGCAGGCAAGGTCGTCAGACCGGGTGACGATGGGCAGGTTCGGCGCGGGCCGTGAGGACATCTCGAGAAGCGAGGCGGTATCGATCACGATGAGCGTTTCGTCAGCTCCGTTCGGCCGGCTCGAAATCGAAATGCCTTCCGGCCATCGACCACCGTCGTCGCCGTCAATCCACATATATGCGGCGCCCGCCTTCAGCACCGCCAGCAGCAAGACAGCGAGCTGCGGCGACCGCTCCGTCTTGACGATCACGCGCGACGCGCGGCGAAGGCCGCACGCCATCAAGTGGCGCGCAACAACGTTCGCGCGCTGGTTGAGATCACGGTACGTCAGGCCGTCGCCGGCGGCGGCAATGGCAATCTGCTCGCCCCGCACCGGCACCTGACGCTCGATGACACGATGAACACCCAGTACTGACATCGCGTGCTGTTCGGGTGCAAGCGAAGGGCCAACCAACTGATGAGATTTGGGTGCCTTCCTACTGCCTACTGCCCACTGCCCACTGCCCACTGCCTACTGCCTACTGCCATCTGAACAGCCGCAACGCTAGTAGAAACGGCACAACACCCCACGAAGCGAGCAGTGCGATGTCACCGGCCACCGCGCTCAATGTTGCTCCTTCAAGCACCACCGCCCGAAGCGCGTCGTTCAGCGCGGTCAGCGGCAGCACCTGTATCGCTGGTTGCAGGACGTCGGGAAAGTTGGCCGTCGAAAAGAACACGCCGCTCAGTACCCACATCGGCAGCATCGACAAGTTGAGGATGCCGGAGATCGCTTCGATGCTTGCAGCGCGGCTCGCCGTGAGCAGTCCCAGCCCGGCAAACGACAGCGCGCCGAGGATACAGACGGCGCAGACCGCGCCGTACGAGCCGTTGATCGGCATGCCGAACGCAAACACGCCAAACGCGAGCGTCACCGCAACTTCAGGCGCAAGGAACACCAGCCGCGCAATCACCTGTGCCAGCAGAAATTCGCGCTTGCGCATGGGACTGGCCACGAGCCGCTTCAGCAGCTTTCGCAATCTGGCCTGCGCGATCGAAAAGCCGATTCCCCACATGCCCGTGCTCATGATGTTCATGCCCAGGATGCCTGGTATCAGCCAGTCGATGTACCGGGATCCCGGCACCTCCAGTGCCTCCTCACGGGCGGTCCACGGATCAGCACGGCCGGCTGCTTTTTTCAGCGCGTCATCCACGACAGCGCGCGCCACACGGCTCTCATCGCGCGCCGAATCGAACCGGTACGTGGGCGGCGCAGTCGGCACCACGACGAGATGCACTTCGCCCTCGCGAATGGCGCGCTCCTGATCCGACCCGACGTCGCGAACGGTGATACCCGGCGTGGCAGTCAACGCCCGGCGCACACCCTCCGCCTGCGGTCCCGGCGCCATGCCGACGCGGACGGGCTGCGCCCCGCGCGCCGGAAATGCGACGGCCAGCGCCAGCGACATCACGATTGGAAACACGACGGCCCAGAAAATCGCTTCGGGCTCGCGGACGAACTCGCGCAAGCGCGCGCTCGTCAGCTCGACGAGCGGGTGGCTGGCACCGCCCCGGTCGTAATGACGTCGGCCCCGTTCGCTCCTGCCGTTAGACATCGTGAAAGGCCAGCCGCAAGACTTGACTCATTTGGTGAGGATTCTGGCCTTTCACGATGTCTCGCCCCGCGGAGCGGGGCAAGTAGATACTGCCACTAGCGAGGCGGAGTCTGGACATTCTCAGGCGGAGCCTCGCTAGTCGTCACGGAGATGCCTGCCCGTCAACGCCATGAAGACGTCCTCGAGAGTACCGCGGTGTGTCACGATCTTTGGCGCCCCCAGAGACTCGATCAGCTCGCCCGGCGTGCCAAGGGCGATGATGCGGCCCCGATCGACCACGGCGACACGATCGCACAGCGCTTCGGCCTCATCCATGTAGTGCGTCGTCAGGACAGTCGTTCCACCGTCGGCGCGAAACCGCTCGAGGATGCTCCACAACTGGCGACGCGACTGCGGGTCGAGGCCGGTGGTCGGCTCGTCCAGGAACAGCAGGTCTGGCGCGCCCGCCAGCGCGCACGCGGCGGCCAGGCGCTGCCGTTGTCCGCCCGACAGCTTCCCCACCCAGCTCGCCCGCTTTCCTTCGAGCTCCACGAGCCTCAGCAGATCGGCGACCGACGGCCCGCGGTGATAAAAGGATCGAAAGAGCCGCAGCGTCTCTTCGACGGTGAGCTTTTCCGCCAGACGTGTTTCTTGAAGCTGAATCCCGAGGCGCTGTCGCAGCTCCGCGTCGTCGGTCCGCCACTTCAGCCCGAGCACCTCGACGTCTCCCTGGTCGGGCTCGAGCAGCCCCTCGAGAATCTCGATCGTCGTCGTCTTGCCCGCGCCGTTCGGGCCGATCAGCCCAAAGCACTCGCCACGCTCGACCGTCAGCGAAAGGCCGTCGACGGCGACCACATCGCCGTAACGTTTCTTCAACTGCTCACAGCGGACGGCGGGAGAAGTGCTCACGAGAGGAGATTGTGTAATTCAAAATGCAGAATGCAAAATGCAAAAACTAGATGCAGGATTCGGAAGCGGTGCGCCAGATCGTGTTTGCATTTTGCATTTTGAATTTTGTATTTCGGTTTAGACTCGATCCGTGCCTGCCACAGTCCTCATTGCCGCTGCCGAACACCTCGCCACGCTGAAGGAGCGCGAAGAGCTTGTCGACGCCGTCATGTTTTCCGACGCGGAGGCGCTGCGAGCGCTCGACGTCATCACCCGTCAGCGCCCCGACATCGTGCTTCTCGACCGGCAGTTTGCCGGCACCTCGCGGGGCGCCGCGCTCATCAACCGCATCAAGGCCGACCCGTCTCTCGGTGCCTGCGAAATCCGAATCGTCGAGGACGACCGCAGCTACACGCACGTTGCGTCACACCGAGCGGAGGAGACAAGCGGACTGTCGTCTGGGGGCGGCAGCGGAGCGTCCGCGCTCGTCGTCGAAGAAATGCCGAGCCCTCCGGCCGCGGTGCTCGATCAGACCGGCACGCGGCACGCCCCGCGCTTCAAGATTGTCGGCGGCATCGAGGTGGAGATCGACGGAAACCCGGCGACGCTGGTCGACCTGTCCGTCTCCGGGGCCCAAGTCGTGTCAGCCACCATCCTCAAGCCGAACCAGCGCGTCCGTTTCATCGTGCCCACCACAAAGCCACCGATACGCCTGAAAGCCGCAGTCGTCTGGGCATCCTTCGAGATTCCGCAGGGGCTCTCACGCTATCGCGCCGGAATCCAGCTTTTCGGCGCCGACCAGGCGGCGATGACGCGATTCATCGACCGAAACAAGGAAGCGCGTTAGACACCGAGCCACTTCGCAACCGCTGACGCGGGCTTCACGATCGTCTCCTGTCGATCGGAGCCGGTGGATATGATGGCGCACTCGACGCCGCTCACCTCTTCGAGCCGCGCGATGTAGCGCCGCGCCTCGGTCGGGAGCTGTTCCATCCGGGTCGCACCCTTTGTCGGCATCGACCAGCCGGCCATCGTCTCGTAGGTCGGCTCGGCGCCTGTCAGCATTCGGAGATCCGCGGGAAACTCGGCCAGCGTGCCCTGTGACGTCCGGTAGCCGGTGCACAGATGCACTTCCGGCAGTCCGTCCAGCACATCGAGCTTCGTGAGCGCGAGCGCGTCGAGACCGTTGATCCGCGCCGAATAGCGGACGACCACCGCGTCGTACCAGCCGCAGCGCCGCGGACGCCCGGTCGACGCGCCGTACTCCTGGCCGCCCTCGCGCAGCCGCTCGGCAAGCGGGCCCTCGAGCTCCGTGGGCAGCGGCCCTTCACCGACGCGCGTGGTGTACGCCTTCGCCACGCCCAGCACGCCGCCGATGGCGCGCGGCGGCACACCGAGACCGGTGCAGATGCCGCCCACCGACGCGTTGGACGAGGTGACGAACGGATAGGTCCCGTGATCGATGTCGAGCAGCGTGGCCTGCGCCCCCTCGAACATCACCGACCGTTCGTCGCGCATCATCTGCGCCAGGAGCAACGAGACGTCGGCCACCCACGGACGGATCCGCTCGCCGAACGACACGAGCTGCTCGTGGAGCGGCTGCCAGTCGAGCGTTGAGTCCTTGATGATGCGGTTGCGGGCGGCGACGTTTTCGCGCACTTCGTCGGCGAGCGCCGAGCGGTCGCCGAGCAGGTCGCAGATTCGAATGCCGCGGCGTCCGATCTTGTCCTCGTATGCCGGCCCGATGCCGCGCGACGTGGTGCCGATCCTGCGCTCACCGCGCCTGGCCTCCGAGAGCACGTCCAACTCACGGTGATACGGGAGAATCACGTGGGCTTTCTCGCTGATACGCAACCGGCCGTCGACGACGACGCCCATTCGCCCGAGCTCGTCGATCTCCTTGAACAGTGCCTGCGGGTCGATCACCACTCCGTTCCCGATGATGCAGATGACGCCGGGATGCAGAATGCCCGACGGAATGAGATGGAGTACGAACTTCTTGCCCTGAACGTAGACGGTGTGACCCGCGTTGTGGCCGCCCTGATATCGCGCGACCGCTGCGAAACGCGGCGTCAGCATGTCGACGATCTTGCCTTTGCCCTCGTCACCCCACTGCGCGCCAAGCACTGCGATATTCACAGACATTCGGGTATATCGTAATTCACTCGGAATGATTCATCTCGACGGCAACTCGCTCACGCTGGAGAACCTCGAGGCGATCGCGCGCGATTTCGCGCCGGTGAGCATCGCCGACGGCGCGCGCACGCGCGTGCGCGCCGCACGAACGCTCGTCGAGGACTTCGCCCGTCGCGACGAGCCGACCTACGGCATCAATACCGGCTTCGGCAATTTCGCGGAAGTCAAGATTCCCGCCGACTCGTTGACGGAGCTCCAGGTGAATCTGCTTCGCAGCCATGCCGCGGGCGTTGGCGATCCGCTGCCGATTCCGGTCGTGCGCGCCACCATGGCGCTCCGTGCGAACGTGCTGGCCAAAGGCTTCTCCGGCATCAGGCTGGAAACGCTCGAGCTGCTCGTCGAGCTGCTCAATCGCCGCGTCCACCCCGTCGTCCCGTCACGCGGATCGGTTGGCGCGAGCGGCGATTTGGCTCCGCTCGCCCACCTCGCGCTGGTGCTCATTGGCGAGGGTGAGGCGTGGCAGGGTCACGAGACAGAGCCTGGCGCCACGGCGTTGCGTCGCGCCGGGCTGCCGCCTGCCACGCTGGCGGCCAAGGAAGGACTCGCCCTGATCAACGGAACACAGGCCTCGGCGGCGCTCCTCGGCCTGACCGTGGCGCACGCGGAACGGCTGGCGCGCGCCGCCGATATCGTCGCCGCCATCAGCATCGACGCGTTGCGCGGCTCCACCCGGCCGTTCGACGCCCGCATTCATCAGGCCCGCGGCTTCCTCGGGCAGCAGGCGTCGGCAGCGAACCTGTCACTGCTGATGGCCGGAAGTCCCATCAACGCGTCGCACGCCAATTGCGGCCGCGTTCAGGACGCTTATTCGATGCGCTGCACCCCCCAGGTGCACGGCGCTGCGCGCGAAGCGCTCGCTTTTGCGCGGCGAGCGTTTCAGATCGAGGCAAATGCCGCCACCGACAACCCGATGGTGTTCCACGATTCGGGTGACATCGTGTCGGGGGGCAACTTCCACGGCGCTCCCGTGGCAATCGCCAGCGACGTCGTGTGCCTTGCCCTCGTGCAACTGGCGACAATCAGCGAGCGGCGCGCGGAACGGCTGGTCAATCCGGCGCTCAGCGGGCTTCCCGCATTCCTGACGCGGCACGGAGGACTGGAGTCGGGGCTCATGATGGCGCAGGTGACCGCGGCTGCGCTCACGTCCGAGATGAAGACCCTCGCCCATCCAGCGAGCGCGGACACGATTCCAACCTCGGGTAACCGCGAAGACCACGTCAGCATGAGCATGGCCGCCGGACTCAAGGCGGCGCGCGCCGCCGAGCTCGCATCTCACGTGCTCGCGTGCGAAGTACTGTGCGCCTGCGAAGCCATCGACCTGCTGCATCCGCTCGCGTCGTCGTCATCGCTCATGCGCGTTCATGATTTCATTCGCGAGCGCGTGCCGGCAATCGAGCACGATCGTTCGCTCTCGCCAGATCTTCGTACTATTTCCAACATGATTGTATCGGGCGAGCTCGAACGCGCGTGCGACCTGAAAGTCAACTGAAACTTTTTTGTGAAATTCATTTGACAAGCAGACGCGCGATTCTTAATTTCTGATCTTTCGCTCTCGGACCCCCAGCTCCTCTTCAGCCGGAGATGACAATTGCTACGCGCATGATTCGGGCGCCACGTGGCTCTGCACTGTCGTGCAAGGCCTGGCCTCAGGAAGCTGCGCTGCGCATGCTGATGAACAATCTCGACCCGGACGTCGCGGAACGTCCCGACGATCTGGTCGTGTATGGCGGCTCCGGCAAGGCAGCCCGCAACTGGCAGGCATACGACACGATCGTCGCGACGCTGCGCCGGCTCGATCACGACGAGACGTTGCTCATCCAATCCGGCAAGCCGGTTGGCGTGTTTCGCACGCACCCTGGCGCGCCACGCGTGCTCATCGCCAACGCGTTGATCGTGCCGGCATGGGCCACATGGGAAAACTTTCGCGATCTCGAGCATCGCGGGCTCACCATGTATGGGCAGATGACCGCCGGAAGCTGGATATATATCGGGACACAAGGAATTCTGCAGGGCACCTACGAGACGTTTGCCGCCGCCGCCCGGCGTCATTTCGGGGGGTCGCTCGAGGGGCGGGTCGTCGTCACCGCCGGTCTGGGCGGGATGGGTGGCGCCCAGCCATTGGCAGCCACCATGAACGGCGGCGCGGCGCTCATCATCGAGGTCGACCCGGATCGGATCGCGCGCCGGCTCGCAACCGGGTATCTCGACGAAGCCACAACCGATCTGGACGAGGCGCTCGACAAAATTGACACCTGGCGACGCACTCGAACCGCCCGCTCGGTTGGCGTCGCGGGAAACGCGGCCGACGTGCTGCCGGAAATTCTCCGCAGTGGCGTGGTGCCGGACATCCTGACGGATCAGACGTCGGCTCACGATGCGCTCAACGGGTACGTGCCTCATGGCATGCCACTTGCGGAGGCCACGCTACTGCGCGAGCGTCAGCCTGAACGGTATATCGAATACTCGATGGCCTCGATGGCACGTCACGTGGAAGCCATGCTGGTGCTGCGCGCCCGCGGCGCTGTCACGTTCGACTACGGCAACAACATTCGAGCGCAAGCAAAACGCGCGGGCGTCGAAAACGCGTTTGACATTCCGGGCTTTGTGCCGGAATATGTGCGTCCTCTCTTCTGTGAGGGCAAAGGTCCGTTTCGCTGGGTAGCACTCTCAGGAGATCCCGACGACATTCTCGCGACCGATCGCGCTGCGCTCGACATGTTTCCTGACGACGACGCGCTGTGCCGCTGGATTCGGATGGCACGCGAGCGTGTGAAATTTCAGGGGCTGCCGGCGCGAATATGTTGGCTCGGCTACGGGGATCGCGCGAGATTCGGGCGTCGCATCAACGAGCTGGTGCGCACGGGACATATCAAGGCGCCGATCGTGATTGGCCGAGATCACCTCGACAGCGGTTCGGTGGCGTCGCCGTACCGCGAGACAGAGGGGATGCTCGACGGCAGCGACGCGATCGCCGACTGGCCGGTGCTGAACGCGCTGCTGAATGCGTCGGCTGGCGCCACATGGGTGTCGGTGCACCACGGCGGCGGCGTCGGTATCGGCTACTCGCTGCACGCAGGCATGGTCGTGGTAGCCGACGGCACCCGAGAGGCCGACGAGAAGCTCGAGCGTGTGTTGACGTGTGACCCGGGCATCGGCGTGGCGCGGCACGCGGACGCGGGATATCCCGAGGCGCTCGCGACGGCGAAATCACATGGCATCAGGCTCCCGATGCGTGAGCCGGTGCCGCAGGACAAATCACAGGGCCGGGGATAACCGGCCCGGGAAGCGGGGTACGAGGAATGACGGGTCCGCATACGGGATTCGACCGGCGCGTATTCGGCGCGCTGGAGGCGTCACCATCACGCATTCCTGTCATTCCAGGAGGGTGCGGCACCGGCCGCACATCGCTGCTGCAGCGGCTGCGCGACCGCGTCGGCCGCGGCGCAGCGCAATACGTCGACGTGGAACGATGCGCCACCACGCCGGAGCGCTTTCTCCACGCGGTGATCTCCTCGTCGCCGTTCCCGTCGCATGGCGCCGACCGAGCGCCGGCCAGCGCGCGTGAGGCGTTCGACATGCTTCTGAGCTTTTTCGACACGACGCGGGCGCCCGGCGGTGCGCCGTGCACGTTCCTGCTCGACGAGGTCTTGGAGCTCCGCACGTTCGAGAGCTTCCCCGGCCTGCGCCACGTGCTGCGCGACCTGCTCGAGGCGCTGTCGGCCAGCCCCAATCGTTTCGTGCTGACCACGCGATACGTGGCGCGCACGCATCGGCTGCTGCGCGACGCCACCTCGCGGTTCGAGGTGATGCACCTCCCGTCGCTGTCACCGGCCGACATCATGGACCTGCTCGCACCCGCGTTCGATGGCTACGAGCAGACGCCGACGGACGACCGGGATTATCTGGTGCGGATGGTGCAGGGCGTCACCGACGGGCGCACCGTGTACGTGCGCGCGATCGCCGACACGATGGGGCAGATGGGGCGAGGCTCCGATCCGATCAGCGCCCTTACGGCGCTCCTTGCACCCGGCAACGTCCTCGAGCGCTGGTGCCGCTTCTGCTACGAGCTGCGACTCCACCGCGCACGGGGGTACGGCGCGCTGAAGGCGATTCTCGACATCCTCGCCGAAGAAGAGCCGCTCACGCTGACCGAAATCTCGTTGCGGCTTCATCGCACGCCCGGCTCGACAAAGGACTATCTGTCGTGGCTCGAGGACGTGGATCTCGTCACGTCCAGGCAGAAGCGATACAGCTTCACCGATCCGCTGCTGCGTCTGTGGGTGCGACTGCACTGCCGTCCAACGCCTCCAACCGAGGAGGACGTGGCGCGCGAGGTCCAGCGTTACGCCGCGGCGCGCGTGCCGCCACGCGAGCCGACGCCGGCCCTTGCCTTTGCCGGGGCGGCCATCGAGGCGACGCCGGAGGAGAGGAAGAGCTGGGGGATCATTGAGATTGATTAGATCAAGTGGAAAAGTGGAAAAAGTGGAACAAGTGGAAAAGTAAGTTTGAAAGTTACTTCTTCCACTTTTCCACTTCTCTACTTTTCCACTTTTTCAAGTGCCATCCGTGCGGCTTCCTGCTCCGCCTCCTTCTTCGCCTTGCCGGTAGCGGTGCCAAGGATTTCGCCGCTCACGACCACTTCAATCGTGAACACCTTGCGGTGGTCGGGACCGGACGCCGCCGCAACACGGTATTCGGGCAGCCCTCGGCCTGACGCCTGCAGCCGTTCCTGCAGCGCGGACTTGTAGTCCATGCCCACCACATCCTGCTGCGCGCCGGCGGCAATCGCAGCACTGAGCTCGCGTTCCAGGAACGCCGCGGCTGCAGGCAATCCCCCGTCGAGGTACACGGCCGCGATCAGCGCTTCGTAGGCGTCTGCGAGCAGCGCCTGCTTGAAGCGGCCGCCCGTCTTCTCTTCGCCGCGGCCGAGCAGGAGGTGCTCGCCCAGGTGCATCGCCTCGGCGTGTCGCGCGAGCGACTGCGTGGAGACGACCGCCGCCTTGATCTTCGACTTCTGCCCTTCGTTGTAACCGGGATATCGTCGAAAGAGCGCGTCGGCGACCACGAGTCCCAGCACTGCGTCGCCCAGAAACTCGAGCGACTCGTTGTCGTACACGCCGCCCGACACATCCTCAGCGGCACGCGACTTGTGAGTGAGCGCGTGCTCCAGCAGTCCCCGATCCTTGAACCGGTACCCAATACGCTGCTGCAGTTCATCGAACTCGTCACGGAGCCGAATCACCCGCGTGCCGACGTCCTCGCGGTGGCTTTCAATCACCCGCCGCGCCTCGTCTGCCGCGTCGCCGGGAACCGCAATCCTGATCTCACCGAGCGGGCTCACCGCCATCGGCCAGATGGCTTGAGGATTGCCGGACACGCGAAAGCTGACGATGCCGTGGCTGTCGAGCAGCGCGGTGACGACGCTGGCTTCGATGTCGGAGCGGGTCGCGAAGACGATTACGGGTTCCATTCGGTGTGGTGCGGAAGGCGGACCGCAGAAGGAAGATTCATTGCTGAAGGGTGAACGCGGATTGCAGAATAGAATGTCTGATCGTGAAATTGCGCGAGAACGCCCGCTTCAGCACCATTTGCGTCCACGCAGGACAAGCGCCCGACCCTTCGACCGGCGCAATCATCACACCAATCTACCAGACATCGACCTACGTGCAGGACGCGCTTGGCGTGCACAAAGGGTACGAGTACGCGCGCACGCACAACCCGACGCGGTCGGCGCTGGAGGCGAACCTTGCCGCGATCGAGGAAGGGAAGGCGGCGTTCTGTTTCGCCTCCGGCATGGCGGCAACCGGCGCCGTGATGACACTGCTCAAGACCGGCGACCACGTCGTTGCGACCGCCGGCATGTACGGCGGCACGTACCGCCTGTTCGAGCGAGTGCTGCGGAAGTACGACCTCGATTTCACCTATGTCGACACCTCGCAGCTGCGCGAGCTGGAACAGGCGATCCGACCGACGACCCGGCTCGTCTTTCTCGAGACGCCGACCAATCCCATGCTGAGCCTCACCGATCTGGCCTCGGCGTGCACCATTGCCCACGGCCACGGCATTCCGGTGGCGGTCGACAACACGTTTGCGAGCCCGTACGTGCAGCGGCCGATTGCGTTCGGCGCCGATCTGGTCATTCACAGCACCACGAAGTTTCTGAACGGTCATTCCGACGGCGTCGGCGGGGCCGTGATCGCCGTTCGGGACGACCACATCGAATGGCTCCGCTTCGTACAGAATGCGGAAGGCGCCATCATCGGTCCGATGGACGCGTGGCTGGTGCTGCGTGGCACCAAGACGCTGCCCATCCGCATGCAGCGGCACAACGAGAACGCGATGGCGCTTGCCGAATATCTGGCTTCGCATCCGCAGGTCGCCGCCGTGTACTACCCTGGGCTTGCATCCCACCCGCAGCACGAGCTGGCGAAACGACAGATGCGCGGCTTCGGCGGCCTCATCTCGTTCCGGCTCGGATCGCTCGAGCGTGCGCGAACCGTTCTCAACAGCGTGCGTCTCATGTCGCTTGCAGAGAGCCTCGGAGGAGTGGAAACCCTCATCAGTCACCCCGCCACGATGACCCATGCTTCGATTCCGGCCGATCAGCGCCAGCGCGTTGGCATCACCGACGACCTGGTGCGCGTGTCGGTGGGCATCGAGGACATCGAGGACCTCAAGGACGATCTCGCGCAGGCGCTCGACCTCCTCTCGCGTGCGTAACCCTTCGGGCGGCCCTTTTCATACACTGAGGACAGAGACGCGTGGCCGAGCTCATTGACTTCGCCCTGCACGTCGATCGGTACCTGCTGGAGCTGGCGGGGACCTACGGAGTCTGGATTTACGCGATTCTGTTCGTGATTGTCTTCGCGGAAACCGGTCTGGTGGTGACGCCCTTTCTCCCGGGCGACTCGCTGCTCTTCGCGGCGGGCGCCATCGCAGCCGCGGGCGCCCTCGACGTCCGATTCGCGGCGCTGCTGCTCGCCGTGGCGGCAGTGGCGGGCGACGCGGTGAACTACTCCATCGGTCGTTCGGCTGGCGTGCGGATCATTCACCTCTCTCGTACGAACAAGCGCTGGGGCACGTGGGTCAATCCCGCCTACGTTACGCGGGCGCATGACTTCTTCGAGCGGCACGGCGGGAAGGCCATCGTGCTCGCCCGGTTCGTGCCAATCGTGCGTACCTTCGTGCCGTTCGTCGCCGGCGTGGCCGAGATGCCCTATCGCGCGTTCGCGGTGTACAACGTCGCGGGCGGGCTTGGCTGGGTCGCCATCTGCGTCGGCGCCGGATACCTCTTCGGCAACGTGCCCGTGATCCGAGAGAACTTCTCGCTCGTGGCGCTCGGCATCGTGCTCCTCTCGGTGCTCCCGATGGTGTTCGAGTACGTGCGACATCGGCGCGGGTCGCCGCCGCCGGCGCGCTCGGTCTAGCCCGCCGGCGTGGTGCTCTCCCCCACCCACCGCAAATAGGCCGCCGAGCCGCCTGACGCGTGGAGCACGAGGAATTCCGGCAGCTCGTACGGATGCAGCTGCCGCAGGCGCTGTTCGAGCGCCCCCACCTGCGCGTGTGTGGTCTTGATGACGAGCTGCCGTTCCTGGTCCTGTTCGACGCGTCCCTGCCACCGATAGACCGACGTCATCGTTGCAAGAACATTCACACAGGCAGCGAGCCGCTCCGCCACGAGCGTCCGCGCCAGCGCGGCCGCGTCGGCGTCGGCGCCGAGGGTGGTGAGAACGATCACGGCGTCGAAATCTGCGCCCGCTCGCAATTTTTCTGTTGTACTCACGATCGAAACGCGCTATTGTGGCACACGGTACGCGGAAGCCCTCGTTCCCGGTAGCCGGAAGGCTTTCGCCTTCCGGAAAGAAGGCGCACAGTGAAGAAACCGTCGTCAACTCGTGACTCAGAAGGGCTGCAGCCGCGCAAGCGCCACCGCCGCACCATCCAGTATTTGCTCCTGGCGGTCGGCTGCGTGCTGCTGATTGACGCGCTTGTCGGCGACAAAGGTCTGCTGGCGATGATGCAGGCGCGCGCGCGCTACCGCGATCTGGAGCAGTCGCTTGCGACCTCCCGCTCGGACAACGCCCGCCTGCGCGAAGAAGCGCGTCGGCTGCGCGAGGATCCCACGGCCATCGAGGAAATCGCCCGGCGCGAGCTTGGGCTGATCCGTCCCGGCGAAAAGCTCTTCATCATCAAGGACGTCGAATCGCGCGATCGCCGCTGAAAAACGCGCGCCGTGCCTTTACGCCCACTAGAACCGCGTGTTACATTGGTAGTCTTCCTGTTGGTAGCTGGGAGTCGGTAAGCACTAGTCGGTAGCCGGTAGCTGGTAGTTATGGAAGGTCTTGCTACTCACTACCGAGTCCAACTACCAGCTAGCCAAAATGACGCGGGGTGGAGCAGTCCGGTAGCTCGTTGGGCTCATAACCCAAAGGTCGGGGGTTCAAATCCCCCCCCCGCAACCAAAGATACTTGCAGGGAGAGGTCGTCAGATTCTGACGACCTCTTCGTTTGTACGGTCGCTCCGAGCATCGCGGCCAGGTTGCCGCGAAGTTCGATGCCGAGCTCCTCGCCGCTCGCCGCAGGGGTCAGCACGACGGCGTCCACGAGGCCGCGTAGAGCCTCGGTCGCCTCCACTCGGCCCCCAGGCTGCTCCAGTGCCTTGGCCAGCTCCCTGACCTTCGTGCGGTAGATGTGGGCCATCTCGGGGTGTAGGAGCGGCGGCGGTTCGTCCGCCGTCTTGAGCTGAGCCTCCAGTTCCTTTCGTCGGCCGTCGAGCGCGTTCATCTCGGCCTTTGCCTCGTCCACCGCGATTGCGTCGTCCAGCATCAGGTTCAGCAGCTTCTTGATGCGCGTGCCGATCCGCGCGACCTCGCGCCTGGCCGAACTCAGGCTGGCGCGCTGCTCCATCCGAAGCCGGTTCATCTCGTGCGTGAACTCCTCGCAGAACTCTTCGAACAGTTCTTGGTTCAGTAGCTTCTCTTGCAGGGCCTCGAGGACACGGGCCTCAACATCGTCGCGACGGATGGTCAGACGGTTGTCGCAGATGCCCTTGTAACGCGCTCCGAAGCACGACAGCCGGTTCGCGCTGGCCATGATGAAGCCCGAGCCGCACACGCCGCACTTCGTCAGCCCCGAGAACAGGTACTGCGGGCGCCGCGCTCGTCCCATGTTGCCGCCGTCCGCGACAGCGCGCCTCGTTGCCTTCTGTCGCTCTTTCGCTCGATCCCACAGCTCGTTGTTGATGATGCGAAGCGCCGGTATCAATTGCCCTTGGATCCGGCGATGGACATCGTCCGCCGTCAGATCATCGAGTGCGACGAGCGCAAGATGATCACGTTCACGTCGGAGCTCCCGCAGGACTACCCATTTACCCGTCGAGTGGTCGCCACGGTCCTCGAGCCACAATCGCACGGTGGGTACGCAGTGTTGTTTGGCCGGTATGTTCTCCATTACCCGGCTGCAGGCGATCTGACCTTTTACGACCGCATGGCTGAACGCGCCGATGGAAACACCCACGTGACCACGTGTCGCGTCGAAGGATGGCCGACGGAACCAAGCTTCGGAATGCCGGCTGCATTCTGAACCAAACCATGACGACACCTCGCCCCAAAAACGCTGCGGCTGGCCCGGCAAAGTACAGAAACATTCGCCTGAGAGCAGCCGACAAGCGTGCGCTGACTGCGGCGGGCAGTAGGATCGCGATGCTACTGAAGTCGCGCAAAGTCACGGCCAACGACGACGTGATTGACACGCTCGACTACTTCGTCGGCGTCATCTATTCCCTTGCCCTCGCCAAAGAACGGAACTTTCAGAATCGAACGAAGACGAAGACTGACGCCGGCGTTGTGTTGAAACGCGCCGAGGAGTTCGGCGGTGGCCGATTGAGTGAGCGCGGCGGATGGTCCGCCGGATTCCTCTTCAACGGAGCTTTGGTACGCATCTCCGCCGTGTACCACCGCGCCCTAAAAATCGTCCTGGGCAAACCAAACACAGATGAACACGTCTGGAAACTGCGACCGAAGGCCGAGACCCTCTACACCCAATGGACGAAAAGAACCTGGAACAACTCCAACATCCGCACGGTCCACGGCGAGGTGAATACACTCAAGCATGACTCCGGCGGCACGCGCCAAAAGCGGACTGCAACCTATGAGGATGCTCTGCTCAGCGTGACGGAGCTGCTCGACCTGATCGAAGCCTGGGAGCAGCATTCGACGTAAGACAGATCAGCGACGCGTTCTCTCGCCTCACGGCTGGTAAGAGGCAGCCCACGATCCAGAGCGGAACGAGAGTGTCTGTTGGGGTAGGCGAAGGCAGGGTGCCAGTCCCGATTCTCAGAGCTGCGTTCGTGTTGCGGTAGGTCGTTAGCGTTTCTTCTTTCCATCCGGCTGCAGGCGCTTCATCGCGCGAACAGCACGAGCGGTCGCCCCTTCGAGATCAATCGCGTTTTGCGCTGACTCGCCGAGGTCCTGTCGCAGGCGTGTCGACAGGAGACTGATTACCTGCAATGAGTTGGCGATCTCATCGATCGCCGCCTTCACATCGTCGTTCATGTCAGCCGCCTTTCTGCATGGCGGGCTGTGGCATGATCCGCGACAGCCACGCCGGTTGCTAATACCAACAGGCTGGTCAGGGTCGTTCGCGTGTTAGCGCACGCGGGCGGCCCGCTTAGTACTGGTTTTCTGTCTGCCTCCCTTCGTGAATCGCCGTACTTCCGCCGACGGTTGAAGCCGATTATCGGCCATGAAGTCCTTCGAGAACTTCGCCAGACTATCAATGAGCCGAGCCCATGACCGCGCGCTCGGCTGACGCCGAATCTGACGCGCGCCACTCTTCAACAACTTGGCGGTGTTCGTCACAAACTTCCTGTGAGTATGCGCTTCGTAATTTGGGTGTGCAAATTCCAATCCGAATGCCCCGCGAAGATCGCTGGGCGGAGATGGATCGTGCGCGCCATCGCTCCGGTAAGAGCCATTGATCCGGAAGCGCGCAGGGCGGGTCAAGGGCGCGACTAGCGGAATGCATTGGAGCGGCGAAGCGAACCCTTGACGCGCCCGAGCGATTCCGCACAATGACTGACCGGAGCGAATGGATCGGTTGCTCGTCATCCTCCGCATACAGGCGCGTGAAACTGCCGGATCCTGTGCCTCTGATGCCCGAGTGGCTTGTTCAAGAACGTGGTCGTTTCGAGCTTGTGTGGCTTGCGTTCTTTGCGTACGCTTGTGTCATGTACGCGACAGCTGTTGTCGAAGGCAAAGTCATCCGATTCAAACTCTCGCCGGCTCTGGCTAAAGCGCATCGCCAGAATCGGGGCAACAGCATGACTGAAAGCGAGGCTGTTGCGTTCGTCGAAGCCAAGCGACGTGCGCGGGCGCTGCGACGCGCGAGGCCGTACCTTGCGAGTCGTCCTTGACACCTGCATTCTGAAGCTCGCGACATTCCCGAGCAATAACAACGCGTCAGCGGCCATCTACGAGCTGGTGCACGCCGACCTGATTGAGGCGTGGGTTACGCCCTCGATTCTCGAGGAATACTCCGACGTTCTCGGCGATTACCCGGAGCTGGTCGCCGAAGTTGTCGAGAGTTTTCTTCCTTGCTACCCGTTGACGGAATTGAGCGTGATTCGGCATGAGCCTGACAACCGGTTTCTCGAATGCGCTCTGGCTGCGGATGCGGACTACATCATCACGGTCAATACAGCTCCGGGGCATTTCGATCGGAAGGCGTACCAGTCGGTTCGCGTCGTAACGCCAGGCGAGTTCCTGAAGCTGCGTGAGGTCGCGCGGTTGCTTGGAAAGCTTGGTCGAGAGTGACTGCGATTTGCGCGAGGCGTATTGGCCGACCGCCGTCATCAACGAGGCGATTTATCGGTCAGGTATTTCTTCAGACGTGCGCCGACTTCTTCCTGGGTGAGCGTGCGACCCTGATCGATTTGCGCTAGGCCTTTCTTGACCTCCCGAACGAACCAGTCGTCATACTCGATCAGGCGCTCGATCGCCTCGCGAACCAACTCCTCGACGAGAGCTTGCCCGTCGTCGTGATTGCATGTCGCGTGTGTTTCTGCCGGTCTTTCGCGGCCGACCAGAGTTCGTCCGGAATGATCCGCAGGGGCGGAACGGCAGTCGTGATCCACTCCGATGCCGGATTCAGCCGCGACACGCGCTTGCCCGTGTCGGGGTTCTTCACGTACCGCAAGCGATTCCACACCATGCGGCCGACGTACAGCTCGTTGTTCAGGATTCCGGTGCCGCGCTTCGCGTTTCCGTACAGAGTGCTTGGACTCCACTTGCCACCGAACGGGCCAGCGACGCCCTGCTGGTTCAACGTCTTCGCAATTCGCTTCGGCGATTGTCCCGACACGAACTCGCGGAAGATACGCTCGACGATCGCGGCTTCCGTCGGCTCGATCTCGCGGTCGCCAGTCGATACGGTTGGGTCCGGTCATCGTGCGCACGGACTCGATAGCCGTAACAGAGCCCGCCGCCGGCCTTGCCGGCTTCCACGCGTCCGCGCAGCCCCCGGTGCGTCTTCTCCGCCAGGTCCTTCAGGAACAGCGCGTTCATCGTTCCCTTGAGGCTGTCGACGCGGAGCCGGTCATGTGTGAGGGCACCGATCTGATAGCGCGGCCGGACATCACGGATCGACTGCGGGCTCTTCTTGGCGTCGATCTCCAAGAGCTAACGGTTGTCGACCGTACTGACTTGCGCGACATGGACGAGTAGGCGGTACCGGCGGGCCGGTATGAGCTCACGATCCAAGAGAACAAAGCACCGGAAGCGAAAGCCCAGAGAGCGTTCGCCTGACGACTACTTCGCTGCCGGACCCTTCGAGTTCGCACGATTTGGCCGCGTCATGGTCAGCCGATCTCGCGCAAGCTTGGAAGAATGGCGGCAGGCGCAAGCCAATGATCAAACGCGGTTCTGGTGAGCGATCGCTTGATTGACTATCCCAGAACTGGGATAATCGGACGGTGCGTCGTGTTCCGGCTGCCGACGAGACGCCGCTGCATTGGGTGGGGGCCTCCAAGCGCGATTTTCTGGCGTTTCCGACGGCAGTCAAGGAGGACATGGGCAACGCGCTCGGCATCGCGCAATTTGGCGGAACGGCGCCGACAGCAAAGCCGTGGAAGGGTCTCGGTCCCGGCGTGCTGGAGATCGTGGAGTCGCACGATGGAAACGCGTATCGAGCGGTGTATACGGTCAGGTTCGAAAAAGCCGTGTACGTCCTCCATGCGTTCCAGAAGAAGTCGCCGTCGGGCATTCGAACCGCGAAGCGCGATGTTGATTTGGTCGCCGAACGGCTGAAGACCGCCGAAAGAGACTATGAGGAGCACTATGGCAAGTCGAAACGCTGAACAGAGGGAGGCGATCACCCGCGGCACCGGAAACGTCTTCGCCGACCTGGGCTTTCCTGATGCCGCAGAGCGTCAGGCCAAGCTGCGCCTCGCGTATGCGCTGAATCAGGTGCTTGAGGAGCGGAAGCTCTCGCAAGCGGATGCAGCCAAGGTGCTGGGAGTCACGCAGCCGAAGGTCTCCGCGCTTCGTCACTACAAGCTCGCGGGCTTCTCCGTCGAACGCTTGATGAATCTGCTGACGGCGCTCGACCAGGACGTCGAGATCGTGATTCGGCGTAAGCCCCGGTCGCGGAAAGCTGCTCGAATCAGCGTTGTCGCGGCTTGAGGTTCCAATGGCACTGAAACGCAAGACCGGTCCTCGACGGCGCGGGTCCTTTGCAAGCGCCGGGCGTCGAGCGCTGGCTCGACTTCGCAAAGGATGTGACCTTCAGTGGACGCCTGCAGAGTCGCGAGACGCACTTCACGACCGTGGCCGAGGATCCCAGAGTCAAAAGTGAGTCCAAATTCCGGCGCCTGACCTGGGCTACACGACGAGCATGGATACCTTTCGAGTGAAGTTGAGTCCGGACGAATTCGCGGATCTCAACCTGCGCTTCCCCGCAAGCGAGGGCAGCAATCAGATCGGCGGGCGCGCCCTTGAGATTGTCAAGACCCACTTTCGTCGAACGCACCCAGGCTGTCAGTTTGTCGTTGCCGCTCGCGGGGCAGATCTGGCGGTCTTGCTGGATGGGAACGACCCGATGCAGTTCGAGGTGAAAGGGACTGCAGCCTGCAACATCGCATGGCAACAGCTCAAGGTGTCCTCCCAGGCGAGTCACGATCTTCTTGTCGCCGGCAAGGCCTCCGTTCTGCGCGTCACGAAGGTCTATGGCGATGAGCCGGTGGTATTCGAGCTGAGATGTGGCCGGGACTTTCGTCTGGAGCCAGAGGCTCGTTGGTGCGTGAAGCCGATGCGTGGAGCCTAAGCCGCCCCATTCCACATCCGCAAGTAGCGATGGCTGCACGCCCCCGCAACCATTTGAACTTGCAGCGAGAGGTCGCCTGTTTCGGGCGACCTCTTCGCATTTGTGGCGGCCGACAGCATGGCCGCGAGATTCCCTTTCAGCTCGATTCTCAGCGCGCCCTGGTCTGGGATCAGGACGATAGCGTCGATGAGGCCTCGGAGCGCCTCCGTGGCTTCGATCCACAGAGCAGAACCCTCGAAGTGGAGTTCACCAACGGCAGGGTCTACCGCTACTTCGACGTGCCAGAATTCCTGCACCGTGGGTTCATGGTGGCGCCATCCAAGGGTGCTTACTTCAACACCAGAATCGACGCTCGCTTTCGTCATGAAGAGGTTCCGTAGCAGCAGCGCCGGACTTACACTAGCTTTCGCAGAACTACAATCCGGTTGCTGTTCGTCCCCTTCTGGTTGTTCGTAACTCCCCAGCAGTTGGCAGTCTTTGTGAATTTCTGGGCGTTCACGACAACGAGGCAGGCTTCAAACCCGGCACCCAACGCGGCCGGTAGTACCAAGTCCTCCAGCCTCAGCTTGCCGCCGCGGACCTCGCCGACCTCGAACGCAACGGACCCGCCAGGACGCACAACACGATACAGCTCATTGAACACGCCCCGCATGGCCGCCTGCCAATCTCCGGGCCGCTTCGCGATCGTGATTGCCACCTCCCGAGGATCGATCCCGCAAAACCAGCACCGCAACCAGTTGTCGCCAGCGTAGTCAACCACATCCAGAAAGGGCGGTGACGTGACAACCAGATCCACAGAACTCGACGCGATCTGGGGCGTGGACGACGAACGCGCTGTAACCAACAAGCCGCCTGTACCGCCGCGTTGGCTACGCCGCCCGAAATCAGCCGAAACGTCCTTCAGGAGGGCGCGAGACTTCGCCACAATCAGACGAGCCACGTGCCGTCGCGGAGGTGTCTGCTCGCGCTGAATGTTGATCTTGGCCTGCGCATCAATCGACACCGCTTGATTCGGTGGCAGCGTGTAAACGGAGAAGAATCCCGGCGAATGACCGGTGAGACGATTTACCGCGACCATCCGCAGCCAGCGGTCCACAAGGTCGAGTTCGCCGGATGACTCTCGCTCCAGCAGGTAAGTCCGTAACGCACAGATCTCCGCCAAGGTGTCTGGATGGTAGAAGACCAAGAGGTCGTCTCGAAGGCCCTCCACGCGGGACCACGGAATCTCGTCGAGTCTCGATGCGATCTGCGTCAGAGACGGCGGGAAGAGCCTCGGCTCGAGAAGGACTCGGCTCAGAGGGTTGACATCGCACGCGACCGGGATGCGGCCAAGCAGTGCGGCCTCGAGCGCGGTCGTGCCGCGTCCCGAGAAAGGATCGTACACGGTCTGTCCAGGCTCCGTGAGACGCTCAATGAAGAACCGCGGCAGTTGGGGCTTGAAGCACGCCCGGTACGACACCTCGTGGAGACTGTGCGCCGCGCGCTGACGACTCGTCCAGAACTCGTTGACGAGCAAAGGCACCGATACGTGATGCCCGTTCAAGTCAGCGGTCGTGCTCTCGACGAGCGTCTCCTTGCCTTCCCACTTGAATGCGCGCAGCTCGTCAAGGAGCGTCACCGCGCTCGAATGCCGCGGAGCACATGGGGTGTCGTCTTCAAATAGCGCGAGTTGATTCGAGTTCATGGCACCGTACGTAGCAGGTCGATGGCACGCGCCCTGGGAATCTTACTCGCCGTCAAAAGCTGACCTCGGTCCCACCACTGTCGAACAAGGCCAGCCTCAACGAGCCAGTACGGGATCCTCGGGAACTGCGTGATGTCAGAGATCACATACCCGTGAATCCGCCCAAGCTTTCGCAGGAATCCGTCACACTCAAAGCGGCGTCCAGATCCGGCCATGTAGCTGGGACGGAAGTAAATTCCGCTTGCGGACATCGATCGAACCTCCCACTTGCGCCCTTGCGCATCGATGAGATCGTGATCGTCGCCCTCGGAAGCCGCCAGTTGCCCGCCCAGGACCTCTCGCATAATTCGCCGCTCAAGCATGAACGAAACCCGGCGGCCGTCGGTGAAGTATGCAAGGACGTCCTCAGCATTGAGATGCATCGCGGCCCGGAGTTCTTCGAGGTTCCATTCGAGGTATCCATGCAGCATGGGGGCGATGATTCCAATCGGCGCTGTGCCTACGGGTCGAGTCTGGCGCCAGCGGTTCGAAGTCGAAGCACAGCAGATTCTACCGCACCGCCGCCTGACAGTTGACCGGACGAAGGGTGTATCCTGAACATTGTGAAGAGAGGTGCGACGGTCATCGAAGTCGATCCGGCGGTCTTGAGCGGCACCCCGGTGTTCGCCGGCACTCGTGTGCCTGCCCAGACGCTCTTGGAGTACCTGGAACGCGGTCGGTCGCTTGCCGAGTTCCTCGCCGACTTTCCGACCGTGACCCAGGATCAGGCCGTCGCTGCCCTGGAAGAAGCCAAGGACGCGTGGCTCTCGCGGGCGCGGGTGCCTGCCGAATCCGTCATCGACCTGCTGGACTCGTGGCTCGAAGAGGATTCACAGCGCGAAGGCGGCGCGGAATCGTGGGAGCAGTTGAAGCGCGGCCTCCCACACACGACAAGGATTTCGCTCGCTTCAAAGGCCTGAGGGTGGAGAACTGGTCGAAGCGACACGTGCGCTCAAAGACGAAACCACCATAGGATCGCCGCTGGCCCCAGCGGGGCGTGCTTGACGCGTATCGTCGCCGCTGGGGCGCGTAGCGCGCATCGACTGGCCAGCAAGTATGGCGTGATCGCCACCGCCAGCAGCCAACAGCCGGACCATCAGGGGCGCGATTGGTGACCCGACCTTGGACAAAGGCGTGCTTGCCTGACTATCCCAGTGGGATATTCGTGCAGTGCGACGTGTCCTGGCCGCGGACGAGAAGCCGCTGCATTGGGTCCGGTCCTCCAAGCGCGACGTCTTGAGCTTTCCCGCGGCGGTCAAGGAGGAAATGGGCAACGCTCTCGGTATCGCGCAGTTTGGCGGAACCGCGCCGACGGCGAAGCCGTGGAAGGGCCTTGGTCCCGGCGTGCTGGAGATCGTCGAGTCGCACGACGGAAACGCGTGTCGAGCCGTGTATACGGTTCGGTTCGAGAAAGCCGTGTACGTCCTCCACGTCTGCTAGCATCCCGAGCGGTTGGAACGGAACGGGTTCAGTTCCAATCGCGCCAGAAGGTTGCGAGCTCGTCTAGAAGCTGTTTCCCGTTGGCTGTGGGCCAGGTGACTGGGTCGTTGTCGCGCAAGAGGTAGGATTGCTCATTCGCGCACACAAACTGGGTCTGGTCAGCTTGAATCATCCAGTTGTACGCGGCAACGAACGTATCCTCGTAGCTCGAACCACACTTGTCGTTCGGGACGTTGCAGAGGAGCCCCTCGAGAAAGTACGACGGCGCAACCCCCGCACCCATATTGAGCGCACCCGTCAGCATGTCAATCAGACCGGCCGGTTGCCACCACTGAAACCCCACAACCCGAAAACTCGATAACCCCTCTGCCCTGCTTCACCATCCGCAGGCTGTTGGTGCAGTTCCGAATTCGAGGCCGCCTCACCAACACCCTGGTGTTTCCGAACGACCAGACAAACTGAATTACGGCCGGACGGGCGGAAGCAGTCTGCCCGTCGACGCGCCCATGCGTTTGTACAAGAATCGTTGGAATCGCCGCCCGTCGAAGTTCTCACCAACGTAGACGTTCCCCTTGCTGTCAGTCGCCAGCGCGTGGGGAACGTTCAGTGATCCGCCAAAAATACCTTGCTGGCCGAAGCGATCGAGGACCTCGAGGGTATCCCGCCGCAGAATCCAGACATGGTGGTTCGCCCCATCGATCACGTAGAGGAAACGCTGGTCCGGCGAGAATGCGAGACCAGATGCAGAACCGGCCAGCAAGGTCCTCGGAGCAATGAATCCCTCCTTGACGAAGGAGCCGTCCTTTCTGAAGACCTGAATGCGATCGTTGGGGCGGTCAGCAACATATACGAGGCCGTCCTTGGACACCGCCACGTTATGCGGCAGGCGGAATTGTTGTGCCGGGGGTGCCGCTGGGTCGTACGGACCAAGATCTTTGTCGTCGGGCGTGTTGCCGTACGCCCCCCATAGCCGCTTGACCGCCAGCGTATCCGCATCCAGCACGATGACGCGCCGGTTCCGGTAACCGTCGGCTACGTACAGTTCGTTCGCTCCCGGATCGACCGTCAGGTTGGCGGGCCCCCCGAGGTTTTCCGTGTCGGCACTCCCCCGGCTCCGGCCCTGGTGGCCGAACTGCGCCAGGAACTTGCCCTGCCGTGTGAACTTGAGGACCTGAGCGTCTTTGTCCCCGCTGCCCGCAATCCAGACGTTGTCTTTGTGATCGACGAAGATCCCGTGCTCGATCTGCGGCCACTCGTACCCGGCGCCCGAACCGCCCCAGGACGAGATCAGCCGGCCGTTCGGGTCGAATTCGAGCACGGGCGGTGCCGGAATGCAGCACTCCGCCTTCGGTGGCGTCGCGCCCGCGCCCGAAAAGCGGTCGTTGGTCTTCAGCGGGCCGGGCCGATGGAGCACCCAGAGATGATCGCGGCTGTCGACGGCCATCCCGCCGATCGCGCCGATCGCCCATGTGTCGGGAAGGGGCTGTGGAAATGTCGGATCGTATTGAAATCTGGGCACGGCCGCATGCTCCTGCGCCTGCCCGGTCACGACGCCGACGCTCACCCAGATCGCCGCAACCGCGGTGCTGAGCGACGTCGCACAGAGGACGAGGTTGCGATGCATGGCGTGAAGCCTACCCCGTCCCATTGACAGCCGTCCACACCTGCCCTACGTTGTAGCGTCACATTCAGTTGGTCCCGGCCATCCCGCACCAGGAGCTCGCACATGCGAACCGGACGCACGATCGTGACCCTTGGACTGAGCGTCGTCCTCTTGTCGACGGCGGGGCCTGCTGTCGGACAGGACGCTCAGGGCGCCGCCAACCGGCCTGCCGTGTCCAGGCCATGGCCGCCGGCTCGGCTGGCCGATGGACAGCCGGACGTACAAGGCGTGTGGGCGGCCATGGCCGGCGGGTCGGTCTCGTTGAGCAACCCGATCAGCGGGGGCGCGGATTTGCAACGGCGGATCACCGGAAAGGATATCCGCCTTCCCAGTCGGATCATCGATCCTCCCGACGGCCTCGTGCCGTATCAGCCGTGGGCGGCCGCGAGACAGAAGCAGCAGGAGGCCGTGTACGACAAACCGACGAAGCCCGAGCACATCGACACACAGCACCGGTGCCTGCTCGGCGGCATCCCGCGGCTTTACACCAACGTTCCGACGTTCAGGATCATTCAGCCGCCGGGCGCGGTCGTGTTCATCTGGGATGAATATCACGCCTACCGCGTCATTCCTCTCGACGGCCGGCCGCATATCGCACCCGATGTGAAGCTCTGGATGGGCGATGCGCGCGGCCACTGGGAGGGGACCACGCTGGTTGTCGATACAACCAATGTGAAAGGAACCCGTCTCAGCTTCACCGGGGACTTCTTCAGCGATAACGTGCATATCGTCGAGCGGATCGCATTCGTCGATGCGGACACGATGAACTACGAAGCGACAATCGACGATCCGACGGTGTTTACCCGCCCCTGGACGATGCGTGTCGTGGAGAAGCGCCGACCGGATGAGGAGCCCCTGGAATCAGCGTGCTGGGAGGGAAACATGCCCCCGGACAAGTGGCTGCTGAAAACAGACGCGGAACAGAAATAGCTATCGATTATTCCAAGCGGTCCAAGCGTTACCCATCCTGGAGGCCGTCGAAGAGATCCCTCAACGGCGGCTTGTGATCCTCCCTGAAAATCTCGAAATGAATGTCCTTGCCGAACACTTCGTGAATCTTCGTCGCAGCAATGACGTCCACGTACGTCACGTAGCAGTCGAGTGCCTTGTGAAACCGTTCCATGTCAGCTTCCGACGCGTCGAAGGCGCAGTCGATTTCCTCCGGCTTCGTGATGTTCACGTGCCACGGAAAAGTGGCCGGCGCCGCGACGACAGTGAAGAACGCCAAGCGCTGTAACCAGGGGTGCTCCAGACCGTGTAATTCGAGGTAGACGCGCGTGACAGCAGCGTGCGTCACGATGTGGTCGTGGAATCCGCTGATCCCGTGCACCGGGAACGTCACAACGACATGCGGCTTGACGCGGAGTATTTCTTCCCGGATGACCTCCTCAACGCTCCAGGGGTCGAGCTCCTTCAATTTGCCATCTGGAAGATTGAGAACCCGCATATCCGCCAGCTCCAGCGTTGCTTTCACATCCTGCATCTCGCGATGGCGCGCTCGGCCCATCTCTTCCAACGTCCAGCCGAACTTGTGCCGTACGTTCGTTGCTTCGCCTCTGGTCAGTGTCAAGAGATAGACCTCATGCCCCTGACGTCGCTGTGCCGCCATGGCACGCGCCGGCCCAAATGACTCGTCGTCCGGGTGCGGAAAGACGTAGAGGATCCGCATAGGTCACCTCATCGAGGCCTGTTCCGGCGCGTTCTCTGGCACCGACCGTCCGAGCAGGCTCGGGAGCAGCATCGGCACGCGGCGCCGGTAGTCCTGATACGGGGCGCCGTGCTCGTGCGCGAGGTCGCGCTCCTCGAACTGAATCGCCAGCACGATGTAGGCGGTCGTGGCGACGGCGAACACCAGGTGGGCCGCCGTCATCGTAGGCGCCGCCCAGAACGCCAACAGGAATCCGAGGTACAGCGGGTGCCGGACGAGGCGGTACGGCGCCGGGGTGGCGAAGCCAACCCGCGTGTAGTGACGTCCCACCAGGTGCAGCCACACTTGCCGCAGGCCGAACAGGTCGAAGTGGTTGATGTAGAACGTCACCACCAGGACCTGCAGCCATCCCCACGCGAAGATTGTCCAGACCAGCGCGTGTGCGACGGGGTGATCGACCGTCCACACGGGCCCGCCGAGCGGACGCCATTGCCAGAACAACAAATCCAGCGCCAGGCTGGCGAACAGCACGTACGTGGACCGTTCGATCGCCCACGGCACGATCTGCGTCCACCGCCGTTTGAACCAGCGGCGCGCCATGACGCTGTGCTGCACGGCGAACACGCCGAGCAACACCGTGTCGATGGCGAGCGCCGTCGCGAACGGGGTCGTGGCCGGGCCGTCCAATTGCGTCGGCACGGCGAATCCGCCAACGAAGGCAATCGCGTACAGAAAGGTGGCGAGGAACAGCACGTACGCGAGGGAACCGTAAACGAAGAACGCTATGCGTGTCACCATGGGACCTCCTGCTCTGAGGTCCTGAGGATGCGCCGCGACGCTGCGCGGCGCTATCCGATCAATGTCCCGAGTCCGCTACAATCGCGCGTGCTCCCATGGGACGAATGTCCCGGAACGGGCGCGCGGAAGGTGGGCTGATGCCCGTCAGAACCCGACAGACGGTCCGGTATGTCCAGGCGTCGGACGGAGTGCGCCTCGGCTGGGCCGAATCGGGGAGCGGGATACCGCTCGTCAAGGCCGCCACGTGGTTGACGCATCTCGAATACGATCTCGACAGTCCCGTCTGGCGGCACTGGATCGCATTTCTCTCCAGCCACTTCCGGTTCGTTCGGTACGACGAGCGTGGCTGCGGGATGAGCGACTGGGACATCCGCGACTTGTCGCTGGAGCGCCGCGTGCTGGATCTCGAGACCGTCATCGATGTGGCCGGCCTGACCGATCGCTTCGTGCTGCTCGGCATCTCGCACGGGGCATCAGTCTGCATCGCCTACGCCGCCCGGCATCCCGAGCGTGTGGCGCAGATGGTGCTGTGCGGCGGCTTCGCGCGCGGCGCGCTGCGCCGCGGCGACGGCGAGGCGCGGCGCGTCTACGAGGCGATCGTCGATCTGGCCAGCCTGTGGGGGAGCGACAACCCGGCGTTTCGCCAGGTGTTCACGTCGCGTTTCATTCCTGAAGGAACCGAGGAGCAGCTGCGCTGGTTCAACGAGCTGTGCCGGAGGACCACGTCACCGGCGCTGGCGGGCACGCTCCTGCGCGCGCGCGCCGATACGGATGTCACGGCGTTGCTCACGCGCGTCCGGACCCCGACGCTCATCCTGCACGCGCGCGACGACGCGATCGCGCCGCTCTCCGAGGGCCGTTTGCTGGCGTCGGAAATCCCCGGGGCGCAGTTCGCCGAGCTCGACTCGCGCAATCACGTGCTGCTGGAACACGAGCCGGCGTGGACGCGGTTCCAGGACGCGGTCCTCGAGTTCACGGGACAGGCGGCGTCGGCGCCCAGCCCCGACCCGGCATTCGAGGCGCTCTCGCGCCGGGAACGCGAGACGCTGGCGCTGCTGGCCGAGGGGTTGAGCAACGCAGAAATTGCCGAACGGCTCGGCATCAGCGAGAAGACGGTCCGGAATCATCTGTCGCACCTGTTCGACAAGCTCGGCGTCTGGTCGCGCGCGCAGGCGATTGTCTTTGCGCGCGACCACAGTTTCAACGGCTGAATAGATCATGCTCGGTTTGAGTTACCATACGGCCGTTTTCGGACACCTCCTAGGTCGCACCAGATCACACCAGGGCCACGCTGGCCTCGGGTACCACGCACGGTTCGGCATCGAGCGCACACTCGCACAGGAGGATCGTCATGCACGTAGGTGACAGGATTTCCCGCCGGCGCATGTTCGAGATAGTTGGAGCGGCAGGCGGTCTCACACTCCTGGGCCGCGCACGCGGCGCGTGGGCGCAAAGCGCACAACGAATCGAACGGTTGGCGCCCGAACTGGATGCCATCATCGACACGTCACAGTCCATCCGCGAGCTGGCCACCGGCTTCGGCGGCAACGCCGGCCCGGCCGAAGGCCCGGTGTGGATCGCCGAAGGCCGCTATCTTCTGTTCAACGACATCCAGACCAGCCGCCGGATGAAGTACACGCCGGGCCAGGGCGTCGTCGTCGCGAAGACGCCGACCAACGAGGCCAATGGACTCACGCGCGACCTCCAGGGCCGCTTGATCTCGGCCGAACATGCGACGCGGCGCGTGACACGCGAGGATCCCGACGGCAGCATCACCGTCGTCGCCAATAACTTCCAGGGCAAACGCCTGCTCAGACCGAACGACGTCATTGTGAAATCCGACGGCACGATCTATTTCACCGATCCGGGAGGACCACTCGCGCCCGATCAGTTCGACGTCACGGTGGCGGCCGTGTACCGCGTCTCGCCAGACCTCGGATCCATATCGCTCATCATCGACGATCTGATCGGGCCCAACGGGCTTGCGCTCTCGCCCGACGAAACCGTCCTTTACGTCACTGACGCGAGGCGCCGGATCGTCCGGGCGTACGATCTTCTGCCTAACGGGACGGTTGCGAAGCAGACGAGCCGTCTGTTCGCCGACATGGGGGGTCCCGAGCCGGGCGTACCTGACGGCATGAAAGTGGACACGGCCGGCAACGTCTATACCGGCGGCGCAGGCGGGCTCTACATCATGGACAAGACCGGCAAGAAGCTCGGACGCATCGTGCACGGCCTCCCCGCCACGACCAATGTCGCCTTCGGCGGAGACGATTGGAAGACGCTCTATTTCACCACGAGGTCTTCGCTGAACATGGTCAGTGTGAAGATCGCCGGTGTGCCGGTTCCGGCCAAGAAGAGGACGTCGTGACCACGATGTCACCGCGCAGAAAAAGTTGGTCCAGATGACTGGAACGGCCAGGTGCAGATTCCGAACTCGAGGCTCGTCGTCATTCGCAGCGACGCGTACCACATCGCCGCTGCCAACGCGGACGAGTGCGTCACCCACACCCTGGCGTTTCTCAAGGAGCAGAAGAATTAGATCGTCAATGCCATCAGCGAACCAGCCAAGGGCCTGCCCTTGATATCCCGGTGATGATTGCCCTTGGCTGGTTGGCAGCATCTTCTTGGCGCGCTCCGCGCGCCTAGGACCGCTATGCCGGATTCACAACGAGTACAAAATTCGCGTTTGGGGCCGCATAGCGGTCCAAACTGATTGGAGAAGCACATGAAATTGCCGGTGAATCTGAGACTGGGTTCGTTGGTCGTGGCCGGCGCACTGGCGACGTCGTTCACCTGGATCAACGCACAGCAGCGCAGCGGCGCCGCAGTCGCGCTCGATTCGGATGATATCGGCGGCGTCGTCACCAGCGCGAAAGGTCCCGAAGCCGGCGTCTGGGTAATCGCCGAGACCACGGAGCTGCCGACGAAGTTCGCGAAGATGGTCGTCACCGACGATCAGGGGCGCTACGCTCTGCCGGATCTGCCGCGAGCCACATACGACGTGTTCGTGCGTGGTTACGGCTTGGTGGATTCGCCGCGGGTTCGCGCTGGACTCGGACAACGCCTCGACCTCAAGGCGGTCGTCGCGCCGGACGCACGCGCCGCTGCTCAGGTGTATCCGGCAAATTACTGGCTCAGCCTGCTGGAGATTCCCGAGGGAGAACACTCCGCCAAAGAGTTCGCGCTGGAAACCAAAGCGTGCTTCTCGTGCCATCAGGTGGGCACCCGTGCGACTCGTGAACTGTCGAAGGGCGTTGGCTCGTTTGCCTCGACCCTTGATGCCTGGGATCACCACGTGATGATGGGACCCAACGGCGTCAACATGAGCGGCGTCTTCAAGCGCCTCGGGGCGCAGCGCAAGGCGTTCGCCGATTGGACCGATCGGATCGCCGCCGGCGCCTATCCCGAAGCGCCGCCGCGTCCCACGGGCGTCGAGCGCAACCTCGTGATATCGATGTGGGACTGGGCCCTGCCGACCAGCAGACGAAGCGATGCGGCTGGCACCGACGAGCGCACGCCAACGCTGAACGCGAACGGGCTGATCTACGGGGCGATCCAGACGTCCGACATTCTTGCCGTGCTCGATCCGCGGACGAACTCGTCGACGGAGATCAAGATTCCGTCGAACGGACCTGTGCTCGATGCCAACACCCCGCGCTCTCCGGTGTGGGGGGACGAGAAGATCTGGCAACGGCAAGCCGACCCTCGCAGCGTGGCAATGGACGGCAAAGGACGCGTGTGGGTTGCGGCACGGATTCGCGCGCCACAGCAGCAGCCGGCGTTCTGCAAGGACGGGGCGACGAACAAGTTCGCCAACTACTTCCCGATGCCGGGCCCGGCCGCACGGCAGATCCAGATGTACGACCCGAAGACGAAGCAGTTCACGGCGATCGACAGTTGCTTTGCCGCCGACCATAACCTGTTCGACGAACACGACGCGCTTGTCTTCGGCCAGGAAAATACGATCGGCTGGGTCGACACTGTGGCGTTCGACAAGACCCATGACGGCGCCGCCTCGCAGGCATGGTGCCCAGGGGTTGTGGACACCAACGGCGACGGTCGGATCTCCACCGGCTGGACCGAGCCGAATCAGCCGATCGATCCCAAGAGGGACCACCGGATCGAATTCGGCTGCTACTCGATTGGCATCAGCCCGACCGATGGGAGCATCTGGTGCTCGGGCATCGAGCACGAGGATACGACGCTCGTTCGCATCGAGCGAGGCGCCAACCCGCCGCAGTCGTGCAAGGCCGAGGTCTATCAACCGCCGCCGTCTGCGATACCGTTGCCCTATTCCGGAGGGGTGGCCGTCGACAGTCACGGCGTGGTCTGGCAGAACTGGCGGGGCGTCCATAAGATTTTCAGCTTCGACCGCCGCAAGTGCAAAGTGCTGAACGGACCGACCGCCACCGGTCAGCAGTGCCCCGAGGGGTGGACCGAGTACACCAAGCCCGGCCCCACGTTCAAGGGGGCGCCGGATCTCAGCACGGACATGCTGTATCTGACGAACATCGATCACCACGACGCGCTCGGTCTCGGGGAGGACGTTCTGTTGGGCGGCGACTTCAACGCCGATTCATTCTTCGTCGTGATGCCGCAGAACGGTCAGATGAAGACATTGACCTTGCGCGTGCCCTACCCGCTGGGATTCTCCGCTCGTCACGCGGCCGGACGGATCGACGACCCGAAAGCCGGCTGGAAGGGCCGCGGGCTCTGGTCGAGCTACTCGATGTACACGCCTTGGCACCAAGAGGGCGGCAAGGGCACCAGGCCGAAGGTGGTGAAGTTCCAGGTGCGACCGAGCCCCCTCGCGAAATAGCGCGGGCATGGCAGCCCCGGCAACCGGCTGTACCGGCACGAGAAGGTCGCCCGTTTGTGGCGACCTTTTCGTTTGTCCGCCTCCGTCGACGGCTTCGGCGCCGTAGTGTGCAATGCATCGATGCGCCCGCGAAGGCAGCTACGGAACGAAATCGAACACTTCTGACTGCTGACCGAGTCAAGGCCGAGTCGATCAGAGGGTGAGTCGCAAACCCTCCCCTGGTCCGGCTAAAGCCGGACACTACGTCCGTGTGAAAAGCTACGTGCGTGTGAAAAGCGTTCGTCAGCGCGTGTCGAGTCGGACCGCGCGTGGGTCGACGAGAGCTGCTGCCCGTGGGCGATGTTGAGGCGAAGCTTTCGAATGAAGCGCGCAGCCACGTCCGGCTCGTAGCCGCCCGCGCGGAACGCATCGTGCCATTGGCGGTCGCTCAATCCGGCCAGCAGGTTGCTCGCCCACGCCACTTCATTCGGGGTGATTCGTCCTTTGATGAGCATCCGCTGCTTGATCGGATGGTCAAAGTCGACGAAGCCGCCGGCGACACCGGTAATGAAGGGCTGCACCTCGAACAGCGCTGCATCATTCCGCATCGGCCGGAAAAGCCCGTACTCACCGAGCGCCCCACCCAGGTCACGAACCACGTACCACTGCTCTGCTCCACCATCGCGCGCGACCTCGTAGAGCGTGTTGTTCGAGTTCTTCAGGTCGGTGCTGGCGAACATCAGCAGGATCACCAGCAGCCCTTGGTACGGCGGCGTCCCGACGAAGGGGTTCATCCGCCACGACCAGTTGCCTTGCTCCGTAAGGGACTCGTGCTCCAATCGGAACCGTCCTCCAGGCTCGATGTGCGCGCCGGACGCATCGGTCATCGTGAACGACGGCAGGAGGTACACAGGAGGCTGGTGGTACCCGACGGCGGAGAGCACGCGCGACAACACCACCTCCGGGGGCCCCTCGGCCCAGCGCTGAGACGGCTGCTTGACGTGCCATGTCTGTCCGAGCGGATCTTGCACGACAACGCCAGGGTTCGTGCCGTCCTCCTTGGGACGGATGAATGTGTAGCTGGCGCGCGGGTCGGGTGCGTGTGCAGCGCCCCACGGGCCGTAAAAGAGATCGCGCCCGCGCAGGTCCTGTGGCTGTTCCCACAGCGCCGACAGCGATTCGGCCTCGCGCGCCACGGAAGGCCGCGCCGTCGACGTGCCGAGTGCGAGAGCGATCGCCAGAACGGCAGAGAACGTTCCGCGCGTGCGCCGGCGACCTTTCATGTTCGGACCCCGGTTACGGCGTGAACGGAATAGCCGCGACGTGTCGCCTGCCACGTGAAAGCCGAAAGGGGTCGCTCGTTCTGAACATGATCTGCCATCCCTGCGCCCCAGTGGCCACGTCGAATCGCGCGATGGTCGCGCGCTCGGTGTGCACCCGCAGTCCAGCGCCGTACGAAGTCTTGTCCAGGTTCAACTGCCTGGCGGCCGCCGCGACGTTGCCGGCGTCGAAAAACACAGCAGCGTCGAGGTGTGTGAACACGGCCCATCGAGACTCGGCGTTCACCACGAGCGCATTGCGATCATGAAACTGGAAGTTGTGATAATCGCGGAGCGTGTTGTGGCCGCCGAGGCTTGGCAGCAGGTAGAACGGAATCTCATGGCCGGGGGCAACGTCGCTCAGCACGGCCCAGCCGCGAAACGCCAGAACCCAGCGTCGGTCGGCCAGCGGCACGAACTGCGTCGCCTCGGCCTCGTACTGACGAAAGCTGAAGATGCTGGTCGTCCGGTCCGAGTAGGTCGTCAACGCCGCGCGATAGCGCCCGCCGCTCGTTGGACGGCCGTGATCGTCGCGTGTATCGGCCGTCACCGCCACGCCGCCGTGCAGGAAGTCCGGCTGACGTGCAAGGCTCGCGGCCGGGTCGGTCGGAAAAAATACCCGCGAGTCGGGAAAGTCACCCTTGAACGTTCCACCAGGCGCCATCAGCTTTGGCTCCGGCAGCCAGCCGAACGTACCGTCGATCGCCAGCCAATCACGCGGCCGAACCGACGCGTACCCAACGACGTCGGTACTCTGCATCCGGTAATGGCTTTGGTCGCTGTCCAGTGAATCGGAGCCGATGCCGAAGTAGTTCACCTGCGTGTGGTCCTGCCACATGACTTGCGCGCCGACGGTCAGGCGATCGTTGGCCAGATCCGGCAGCTCGATATGGCCTTGCACCATCTTGTACAAACGCCACGACACCGCGGCCGAACCGTCGAGCAGCAGGTGCCTGTCGAGCAGGTACTGACGGTAGCCCGGACCAGCCGAAACCCAGCCTGCGCCGGTAATCATGTTCGAGAGCTCGGGATAGAACCCGCTTTCCGGTTCACCGTCACCGTTTCCAAACTTGTCGATCATGAAGTCGATGCCCGTGGAGAGGAACAGCGGCTCTCGAAGGAACCCATCGGGCGCCAACGGCGGTGGCGAGCCCGGAGACGATTGCGACGATGAGACAGCGGTGGCGGGCGGCTGTGTCGGCGGGTTCGCCGGGTCAGTCTGTGCCAGCGCCGGACTCGCCAGGAGCAGGAGCAGCAGCAGGACGCGAAAGACGAAAGACGGGGCGCTAGGGGGAGCCAACATGAAAGCCTCCAGGTTCCACATGGAGCGCGAGCAGCGTCAGGGCAAGCGGCCAACACTGATCAGGTGGTGTACGAACCGTCTGTTCGGTGCCCGACATGGCGTTGCAAAAGGCAAGAGCGATACCAACTTACGGCAGGGCCACAGGAGCTCAGGAATATGAGCGCATCAGTGTCTCTCCCAAAGTCGTGAGACGATGAGCGCCACGATGAGCACGACAGGCCCCCCAACAGAACGATCGTTTGGCTCGAGCATCGGAGTGGTGACCCTGGCGTTGGGCGCGCTCTGCTGGTGGCACGGGTATGCCCTGCTCGGCCGGGTTCTTGATTCCAATTTGACCTCGGTGCCTCAGTGTCTCGGTGGTCCGTGGAGGTGAAAAGCGGTGGACTCAGCGAAACAGGTCCAGCCGTACCGACTTGCCCATTTCGTAATAGCCGCGCGGACTCGGGTGGATGCCGTCCCCACAGTTGAACGGCGGATAGATCAGGTCCGCGTCCTTCGGATCCTGCACAACCCTGTCGAAGTCGATGACCGCATCGAAGGGCGCCGTCGTGCGGATCCACTGATTGACCTCGTTGCGGATTCGCGTCTTCGCAGCGTTCCATCCCGTGTTGTTCTCGGCGGGAGGGCGGTTGTGGCGAGGGATTATCGTGACGCCGACGATCTTCAGGCCACGCGACTTCACCCGCTTCGCAATGTTCTCCATTCCGGAGATAACCTGTCCCGCCGAAGCCTCACGACGAATGTCGTTGGTGCCCATGAAGAAAATGACGTCCGTCACGCCGTGGTGACTCAGCACGTCACGCTCGATCCGCTCGATCCCCGGAGGGCTGTCGGGCGACGGCTGCAGCTTCTCACGCGTCACCGTGTTGCCTCCGATGCCCTCGTTGACGACCGCTTTGTGCGCATCCTGTCCCCGACTCACCGCGTCGAGGGCCAACCGCACGGCGAGCAGGTCTACCCACCTGTCGTGCGCATCGACGGTCGAGCACGTGCCGTCGGTGATCGAGTCGCCGAACGCGACAATCGAACCGGTTGAGGCTGGCGAGGACACGTCAATCGCCTTCAACCACCACATCGACGTGCTGGTGCCGGTAAAGGATGTCGCGGTTTCCTCGGCCGCCACGTCGCCCGATCGGTCGGCCGCCACGTACGATGTCACCTGGGCGCCGCTGTGCTGGCTGGGCCGTACGTTGGTCTCGGGAATGTACAGCGTGACAGCGAGATCCTGCTGTGCCATGACCTTCATCTGCACGGGATCGCTCGTGACGGTGCCGCCGGCCAGGACAAGCGCGCGTGCGGATCCGTTGAAGAACACCTGTCGGTTCGAGCCCGTCGCGAGCGCCGCCCCCTGAATCCTCTGCCCCACGTACGCCCTGCCGACCACCAACGGCGTAGTGCCAAACGTGTTGTCCAATCGGATACGCATCGCCTCGCCGGAGACCGTAACGCGCGCGATCATGCGCACCGTGGTGTTCGTCACGGTGTTCATGCCGAGGCCGTTCTGTGACGTGCCCCAGGCGGTAATCCACCTTTCGGGCGCGGGCGGCTGCTGCCGCGCCGCGGTGGCCGAATCCAGGAACACGGCAAGTCCGGCTACGGATGCGGCGACGCTCACGAGCCAGAAAGTCCTAGCGAGGCTGCGCCTCAGACCACCGAGCATGTGGCTCCGCCTCGCTAGGGACAGTATCTGCTTGCCCGCACTCCGTGCGGGCGAGACGTCCTGAAGGGCCGGCGAAACACGTGACTCATTTGGTGCGGATTCTGGCCCTTCAAGACGTCTAGTCATGCCCGGGGAGTGTACGACAAAGCCACCAGTCAGGTCCGCCGCCCGGAGGGTCATTGCGTTCGACGGACCAACGGCCGATAATCTCGAACTTCGGGAAGGATTCCGGCTTTGCGATTTGGACTCAAGGGCGCAGCGATTGTCATTGCCGCAGGCGCGGTCTTCGCGTTGCTATGGACGCGGGTGGCACCCGTCACGGGTCAGACCGAGTCCTATCGAGCGCCACGTACCGTCGACGGCAGGCCCGACCTGAGCGGGATCTGGCAGGCCCTCAACACCGCGAACTACGACCTTCAGAGTCATTCAGCGCGACCCGCGCTGGCGCTGATTCCCGCGCCGCCGCACACAGGTGTTCCGGGACTCGGCCGGTCGAAGCCCGTGGAGCTTCCGGCCCAGTCCGTGCGTGCGCTCGGCGCAGTCGGCGGCGTTCCGGCGGGAGAAGGCGTCGTGCAGGGCGGTGAGATTCCTTACCAGCCGTGGGCGGCTGCACAGAAAAAGGAGAACTTCGAGCACTGGCTGGAGCGCGATCCGGAGATCAGGTGCTTCATGCCTGGCGTGCCGCGCGCCACGTATATGCCGTATCCATTCCAGATTTTTCAGAGCGCAGACAAGGTTCTGATTGCCTACGAGTTCGCGGGGACGACGAGGACGATTCATCTGAACGAGGTGCAGAACAATCCCGCCGCGACGTGGATGGGACTCTCGCGCGGCCGCTGGGACGGCGAGACGCTCGTCGTCGACGTCACCGATTTCAACGACCAGACATGGTTCGACAGGGCCGGCAACTTCCATAGTGATGCGCTGCATGTCAGCGAGCGCTATACGCCGGTGAGCCCATCTCATCTGTTGTACGAAGCCACGATTGAGGACCCGAAGGTATTCACCCGGCCCTGGACGATACGAATGCCGCTCTATCGGCGTTTCGAGCCGGATAAGAAGATCCTCGAATACAAGTGCACCGAGTTCGTCGAGGAGCTGCTGTACGGCCATCTCGGCGCTGTCGACCCCGCCACCGGGCAGACGAACAAGTAAGGGAGCTGTGAGATGAGCTACCGATACGTAATCCCGGCCGTCGGGCTGATCGGGGCGCTTGCCGCAGGATGCAGCACGCCACAGAGTTCTCCAACCGAGGGGACGTCCGGTGCAAGCACGTGGACGCCGCCGCGCACCGCGTGGGGCGATCCCGATTTGCAGGGCGTCTGGAGATATGAAGGGACTGTTCCGTTCGAGCGGCCGAAAGAATTCGCGGGACGTGAGCTCCTGACCGACGAGGAGGTTGCCCAACGCGACCAGGTCGAAAAGGATCAGGCGGCGAATCGGCTGGCAGGGTTCGAAGGCGCCGCGGTGGGACGCCGCTCCATCAGCGAATCACCGATCCGCGGAAACGAGTACAACAGCTTCTGGCAGGACCATGGGCGACCGAGAAGGGTCTACAAACAGACGTCGCTGATTGTGGATCCCCCCGACGGGCGGGTGCCGTACACCGATGACGCACGGAAGGCGGAAGCGCGATCGGCAGCCAGATATGGAGTCGGGCCGTACGAGTCGTTTCTGGATCCCGACACGGGAGAACGCTGCCTGACCGACGGCGTCACAGGAATGATGTGGCAAGGTCCAAACGGCGGCCACAATCAGATCGTGCAGAGTCCCGGGTACGTGACGATCCTCCACGAAGAGTACCGCGATCGGCGCATCATCCCGACCGACGGTCGTCCGCACAGCAGCGCGCGCCAGTGGTTTGGCGATGCCGTCGGACGTTGGGAGGGCGACACCCTCGTCGTCGATACCACGAACTTTCTCGACCGCACCAACTACGAGTGGGCGAGTATCTGGACGCGGCCGTCCGAGACGCTGCATCTCGTCGAGCGTTTCACGAGGGTCGACGCCGACACCATTGAATACAAGATCACCGTCGAGGATCCGGCGACCTTTTCGGCGCCCTGGACGGCGGTTATCCCCATCTTGAGGCTTGCGGACGACACGCAGATCTACGAGTACGCGTGCCATGAAGGAAACTACGCGATGCCGAACCTTCTCAGCGCCGGGCGCGCCGACGCGGCCCGACGACAGACATCATCGAGGTGAGGTAGGTCCCATGCGCACTGTTCTGCTTGCGTTGTATGCCGCACTCGGCGTCCTCGGGGCTGCGGGGGCAGCGTCTGGACATCATGCGTTTGCGGCGGAATTCGACGCCAACAAGCCGATCAAGCTCAGGGGAACGGTCACGAAGATGGAGTGGATCAATCCCCACACCTGGATCCACATCGAAGTGAAAAGGCCGAACGGCGCGGTGGAACGCTGGGCCATCGAGGGCGGTCCACCGAACGCGCTGTTCAGGCGCGGCTTCACCAGAGATTCCCTGCCGACGGGTATTGAAATCGTGGTCGAAGGATTTCAGGCCAAGGACGGGTCGCGGAAGGGCAACGGGAGGGACCTGACGTTTGCCGATGGACGCAGGCTGTTTCTCGGCTCGTCCGGCACGGGCGCCCCGCGAGATGGCCGGGACGCAACCGAACAGCGCCGTTGACCCAAAGTCTTTGGCGTGTGCAAATTTGTACAGCGAGCCAACGAGCACGCTGGCAAAATCTAGTTTGCCACTGGTCCCCCCGGCCCCCCGGCGACGTCCGATTGCGGTCAACCGATGTTGCGAAGCGGCTCGCGTTCGTCCAACGGACGAGTAGTGTTCAATCTTGGACAGTCGGGCGCACGACTCCGCCGTGAATCGCACGGCGCCCGTCAGCGTTCAGCATCACCGTCCGTGCAGAGCGGCTGAGGGGACGCATCAGTCGAATCCACGACGACGCCCTCGATGGTCGTGCGGTCCTGGAACGGCGCGCTTCTCTCGGCCGCCCACCCGATTCGCCCGATGGCGCGGAGGAGCCCGACGCCACACGCCGCGACACCGACGACGACGAACGCGACCGTAGCGACTCCGGCCACGACCACGAGAGCCGCAACCGCCGCCAGAGACGGTAACAGCGGAATCCTGGTGACGCGAATGGACGTGAAGAACATGGCCCTCTCACTCAGTGTACCCGATGCATCATCTGGCGACTGTCCACATGTGAACATCGCGATGTCCAGAACGAGCCTACGATTGTCTTGAAAGGCGGGCTTCATGACATCGTCCTCGATTCCCCGGTGGATCTCCGCGGTCTGGATTTTACTGACGCTTCTGATCGTTCTGGCCGTCGACGCCTCATCTGTTTACAGCTGGGCTCTCATGACGACCATCGGCATCGTGCCCACTGTGATCCTCCACAAACTGTGGAGCGACGGCCCTCCGCCAACAATTGCCGAAGTGCTCTATGCGACCGAGATCCGGCGATGAGCGCGTCCACACTGCTGCCTATCGCGCCCAAGCTGCCAGTCTTCGCGACCTGCCCGTCGTGTCACACGACCGATGCGACGATGACGAACGACGCTGTCAGGGACGGCGCAGACTGGCAATGTGGACGATGCGGTCAGACATGGAACGCTCGCCGTTTGACGACGGCCGCGGCATATGCCATCTGGGTGTCCGGGCACAACGACTCAGCCTCGAGGTGACTCATGAGCGTCACGACAACGGTCTCGCAGGAAGACGAGTTCGCGGAGCGCTGGCGGCAGTGGCAGCTCGGGAACGCGAAGAGCAGCCGGAAAGGGGAGATCCAGGCGCGGATCGCGTTCGCCCTCGTCGTGACTGTGGTCCTCACCTGGCTCAGCCTCCGGCTGCTGTGACCGTCGTTCCGGGGAAGAGATCTCTCGCGCATAGCAGAACCGTCCGCCATTGCCATATGAAAAATACGCATCAATCCCGGCAGTAGGATGTCGGACGCATCGCGGCATGATGTCTGGTCTGTGGTACCGAGGTCTGTTGAGCGATGAGCGTAACGTCGCTGGACACATCGCCGCTATTGGCGAGCAGTTTGCCACCGCTCTGGAGGCCGCCAGCTGGCCCGATGGTGCTTGTCTCTTCGTGACAACTCTGGACGCTGGGACTGAAGGGGCGGAGCTCTTCTTCTCGCCTGCGTCAGTGTCGGCGGTGCCACATCTCATCGTCTTGTACAAGGCGGAACCGAGCCCGCCGCCAGAACGGGCTTCCGCGACGCTCATTGTCGGCAAGCAGGCAGATTGGGATCTCCTGCCGCGCCAGACCCACTAGGGGGAACTTCGATGATCAGCATACGTGCACTCGCGATCGCGGCAGTCGGCATCATCCTCAGCGGGCATTCGTTATCCGCGCAGGATCTCTCTCGCTATCGGGACTACGCGCTCGAAAGCAGCCTTAGCTCCGTGATCGCGGCGAGTGGGGCCCGCGCTTCCGAGACGAAAACATTGCACGAGCGACCCGCGCGGATTCAGGAGCTGGAATGGCGCGCCCCGTACGGACGGGCCGGAGGCGAGCTGACGGATCCGGTGCGGACCGTGGTATTCGCCTTCTACGACGACCAGTTGTATCGGGTCGTCGTCCGCTACGACCGGGCCCGCACGGAGGGTCTGACGAACGCGGACATCGTCGACTCCCTCGCGGTCACGTACGGCGTGCCCCTGGGTGCGTCTGCGAGAACCCGAGGCAGTCCACAGGCCGACGCGCCGCTGGACACCATCGTGCTGGCGCGCTGGGAAGACGCCACGTCGTCGGTGACTCTCGTCCGAGATGTATACGCGCCTGAATTTCAACTGCTCCTGACCTCCAAGCCACTGAGTGCGCGTGCCCGGGGCGCGATCAAAGAGGCAATCAGGTTGGATGCGATCGAGGCGCCACGACGTGAATTGGAGCGGCTCAAGAAGGAGGCCGCGGACGCCAGCGCGGCGCGCGACGAGGCGCGGACGACGAACAAGGCGGTGTTCCGGCCGTAATGCGCCTACACCGCCGCCGGAGCCTGCGCCTCAATTCTTCCCTCGTGGAGCCCAACGATTTCCCGCACAACGCTCATCAAGCCGAGCGGAGCGCGTCCCACGGTGTCGCTCCGCCTGTGCAATTCAGCACAGATCGGCGCACCGGAGCATGCGACACTCACCGCCTCATCGAGGATCGCAATTTTCGCCCAGGATCGTCAGACGTTGTTCATTGACATGCTGAGGTGTCTCGGCGGCGCCCTCGTTTTCGACATCCACAGACATGATGCTCTCTGAGCAGCCAACGAAACGGAAATGGGTGATGACTTGTACTACCGCCTCAATGTGATACACGTGCACGTCCCGCTGCTCCGCGAACGCCTGGCTGACCTGACGCTTCTCGTCGACCACTTCACCGGTTCGCGTGCGAGCGATCTCCTTCCGATGGTACCCGAACGCGAATGCGCAGCTCCGTCTCCAGGCCCACGGATACGACAACGAATAGACCCGTGCCTGCAGCGCACGTGAAGGTCATCAATGGGGATCAGCCGGTCGATCCGACAGCCTGCAAGACGATTACAGACTTGCGGGAGCTCATCGCGGCGCTCGATCGGCGCGTGCCGCGCGTGGAGCGCACAAGCGAGATCGACATTGCCCGTGACGCGGCGGCATTGAGAGCCAAGGCGCTGGAGAGAATCGCGGAGCTTCACCGCACCTTGCGATTCTGGCGGTGAGTCGTGCGATTATTGGTCGAGTGGCGGCCAAGAAGAGCGGTGCACCCGCACCATTTCCGCCGTTTGACGTGCACGCCTTTCTCGACTCGGCGGGCGTGTCGCGCCGGATCGTCCGGTTCGCCCGTGGGGCGGTAGTGTTCGCTCAAGGAGCTCAGGCGAACCACGTCTTCTACATCCAGGCGGGCGGCGTGAAGCTGTCGGTCCTGTCCTCCGGAGGCAAGGAAGCGGTCGTCGCCATGCTCGGTCCCGGCGACTTCTTCGGCGAAGGGTGCCTGGCCGGCCAATCGCTGCGAATGGGTACGGCGACCGCTCTCGGTCCGACTACGGTGCTACAAATCCAGAAGCGCGAGATGATGCGCACACTGCACCATCAATCGGCATTGTCGGATCGATTCATCGCTCACATGCTCACGCGAAATATCCGGATCGAGGAGGACCTCGTCGATCAGCTCTTCAACTCGAGCGAAAAGCGACTGGCGCGCACCCTGCTCCTGCTGGCGAGATACGGGGACACAGGGAATGCGCAGCGGACATTGCCGAGGCTGTCGCAGGAAACGCTTGCCGAGATGGTCGGCACGACCCGTTCACGCGTGAACTTCTTCATGAACAAGTTCCGAAAACTGGGGTTCATCCAGTACAACGGCGGTCTCAAGATCAACAGCTCCCTTCTCAGCGTGGTGCTGCACGACTGACGGACGCGGCACCCGTTTCGACGTCGGGTCACCGCGACGACGGGCTCGACTCATCCGCACGATACTCCGCCAACCAGTGTTCGCTGACCCAACCGAGATCCCGGCGACCTCCGGTCGCGGTCTTGCGCAACACCGTAATGATGCCCAGGACAAGAAGGCTCAGCGCAACGAGGATCAACATGGCGGCCACCTCGTCTAAAGCGTAGTCGCGCGAAAGCGAAACATCTGTGCCTTTCTGCACAGGCGCTCCGGGGGAAGGGCCCGGAATGACACCTTCGCCGTTCCCCGGAGGCCAGCCCCTGATCAAGGACGCGCTCTTGCTGCTGCTCCTCGTCTTGATGTGCCCGGTGGCGATCATCATCGTGGGCACCCCCGTGGCCCTGCTGGTGCGCCTGCTGATAGAAATCGCCAACCGTATGTGAGGAAGGGGGCCCCCACCCGACCGGCGTGTCCACGGCGAGAGAGGGCCCAGTCCCGGCGTAGCGCACGTCCGGCGACTGTCCACAAGTGAACAGCGCGATCTTCATGAGGGGGATACAGTCAAAGGCGCGTCAGCACCTCATCAAAATCCTCTCGAAAGGTGAGTCTTATGACATCGTCTTCAATTCCATGGCTGATTTCTGCGGCCTGGGTCGCATTGACGCTCCTGACGGCCCTGGCGATCGACGCGTCATCCGTTGGTTTCTGGGCACTCGTGACGACGATCGGC
>DATCJA010000020.1:0-2763 GCA_036507475.1 Vicinamibacterales bacterium | reverse complement strand
GTCATCTCCCGCATCAACGCAAACGGATCGCGCACGAAGCGGCTCGGAGCAAGTTCGGTCTCTTTCTTGGGTGCCATGGGAATCTCCTCCTTCAGAGTGAATCGAACGGGATCCGCCTGCGGCGGATTTCACAACCTCACTGACTTCGCGTGTCACGGCCGGCTCGGCGCCCCAGGGTGGAGGTACCGCGCGAACCAGCTGGCGGCAAGATCCGCCACCTGCTCGAGCGTGCCCGGCTCCTCGAAGAGATGCGTGGCGCCAGGCACGATTTCGAGCTCCACATGCGCGTGCATCTGGCGCATCGCCTCACGATTGAGCTCGATGACCGGCTCGTCGTCCCCACCGACGATCAGCAGCGTCGGCGCCGTGACGCGTCCGAGCGCGTCACCGGCGAGATCCGGGCGGCCCCCACGCGACACGACCGCACCGATCGCGGCGGGCCGTTCGGCCGCTGCGATCAGCGCGGCCGCCGCACCGGTGCTCGCACCGAAGCACCCGATCGGAAGCGTCCGGATATCAGCCCGAGTCGCCGCCCAGTCGGCGGCGGCGCTGACGCGCGGTCCGAGGCGTGCGATGTCGAATCGATACTCCGTTGTCTCTTCATCGATCGCCTCCTCCTGTACCGTGAGCAGGTCGAGCAGCAACGTCGCAAACCCGCGTCCGCCCAGGAACTCGGCGACTTGACGGTTCCTGCTGCTGAACCGGCTGCTGCCGCTGCCGTGCGCGAAGACGACCAGTCCCTGCGCGCCCGCGGGGACCCGAAGGTCTGCCTTCAAGGTGGTGGCTCCAGCGGGAACCTCCACCGCCTCGATCGTCGCAGTCTTGAACATGGCTGTCCTCACCCTGTTGCGTGCCTCTGGATCGATGCGAGGGCTGACGTGATCTCAGTTGCTTCCGGTCTGCGCTCCCGCAATGAACGGCGTTCCAACAGCAACAGCCATTCCTTCTGCGATCGCGATGCTGTCGGCGAATTCGTCACTCTATCTTTCGATAGGCCGAATCGCCCAACTCGATGGTGCGAAATTCTTGGCGGTTGGAGAGAAAGATTCCCGACTCGGCCTTAGTGACATCCAAAGAGCGATCACGCCGTTGTGACGTTCTCCGCGCGAGGTCCTTTCGGGCCCTCACCGACCTCGAAACTGACTGCCTGCCCTTCTCGCAATCGATCGAACGTATCGCCCATGCACGCGGAACGATGGAAGAAGTACTCGACGCCGCGTTCGGCGGCGATAAACCCGAATCCCCTGTCTCGAACCAGGCGTTTAATCGTGCCGTTCATGCGCGCCATGTGTGTATCCAACCGCGTTGCGCTCCGCCGTACGTATGAAACGGACGGTGTGGCGGACCGCTTTACCGGCGAGCGCCGCGTCCGGACCGAGCGATTCGACGTGCACGGGACAACCCGCTTGCGAAGGCGGCCGCTTCATGCCGCGCGAGCTGCGCGCGACAGAGCCGTCACGACCATCTCGTCGGTCACTTCCGAGAAATCGTCGAAGAATTGGCCGACCGCATAAAAGTCAGCCGGTGCCTGCAGGCAGATGACCTCATCCGCTTCCGCCCGGATCGCCCCAAGCGATTGGGCAGGAGCGACGCCAATTGCCACGACGAGTTTCCGTGGTTTCCGTGCCCGCACCGAGCGAATCGCCGCGAGCATGGACGATCCGGTGGCAATCCCGTCATCGACGATCACGACGATACGTCCCGCCGGATCGACAGCCTTCTGCGCGCGCGTATACATCTGCCGGCGCGCGCGGATGATGTCCTGCTGGGCGCGGACTTCTTCACGCACGTATTCCTCGTCGGCGACCTCGAAATACCTGCCCTTCAGCACGCTTCCAGCCTCGTCGACGGCACCGATCGCCAGTTCGGGCTGCCCCGGCGCCCGAAGCTTGCGCACGAGCACCACATCGAGCTCACCCCCAAGCGCGTCGGCAATGATCCGAGCCATCGGCACCGCGCCCCGTGGCACGCCCAGGACAAGTGGATTCTGGCTCTTGTACGCGACCAGCCGTCCGGCGAGCTGGGTAGCCGCCTCGTTGCGATTCTTGAAGCGCATGACTCGACTCCACCCTTTCGAGCGCTAATACGCGAGGTACACCATGCTCAGGATGAGAATCAGCACGACGAAGATGAAGGTCCACGTGCTCCATCCGAACGTCCGTAGCTGTGTCGCCATCGCTCCTCCTTCCAACGTCTCACACGATCTGTCCTGGCTTCACGCGCTGACCTTCTTCTTGCTCGAAATGCCGAAAAGAGCGTACGCCGGACACCAACCGACAAGTCCGGTCACAAGCGCGATAGTGCCGATGACAAGCAAGACGATGCTCGTCGTTCCCGGCCAGGTCATCCAGGCCGCATACGCGAGAGCGATCGCCGCGAGAATCCTGATCACGCGATCCCACGTGGCTTCATTGATGAATGTCATGACAGGCCCCCTGTTTTCCGATCGATCAGGCCGCAATTGCCATACCAGTAGATTGGCGGTCGTGGACACATGTGCAAGACCAATCCACTCTTCGATCCCGTCAGACGGACCATGAAGCAGCACGAAAATCTCGCAAGAACTGTCGGATTTTCCCGGTACGGCCAGGCGCATTCTTCGCTCTCGTTGCATCGATCTCGGAGGAACCGGCCCCGGGTGGGGACTCACGATCGGCGCTCCACCTCATGGGCGGCGGCCACCACCTCGTCGTGACGTTTGGCGAGCCGAGGCGGGAGGCGTTCGTTCACCCCGCCCCGTCGCACGGTTATCGCTCTTGACGT
>DATCJA010000019.1:0-30745 GCA_036507475.1 Vicinamibacterales bacterium | reverse complement strand
ACGCGAGCGGACCCGGCAAGATCGGGTACTCACGGTCTCGTTTTCCATGAAACCGGCCGCCCTCCTCCTCGCGTGTCTGTGGGCGTGCGTGCTGCAGGCCGTCCAGGTTCCGGCGCGAATCGTGTCTACGTCTCCAAGCATCACCGAGACGCTGTTCGCGCTCGGCCTCGGCGAGCGCGTCGTGGCGGTCTCGCGCTATTGCCGCTATCCGCCCGAGGTCGTCGCGCTCCCAAAGGTGGGGACCTTCCTGCAGCCCGATGTCGAGCTGATTGCCCGGCTCGAGCCTGGCCTGGCAATCGTCCACCCGGATCCGGGCCCGAGCGGCGTCGGAAGGCGGCTTGCGACGCTTCGCGTCCCGTTCGTGACCGTGGAGCAAGGCGGCCTCGCGAGCGTGTATTCCTCGATTCGCATCATCGGCGCAGCAGCCGGAGTCTCCGATCGGGCACGTGCGCTCATCGCGACACTGCAGATGCGACTCGACAGCGTTCGCGCGGCGGTGGCATCGCGGACACCTCGAAAGGTCTTGATCATCGTCGGGCGGCGCCCGGGGACGCTGACCGATTTGGTGGCAGTTGGCCGGAATTCTTATCTCAGCGATCTGGCGACGATTGCCGGCGGCGTCAACGTACTGGCCGCCGACAGCCTGCCGCAATATCCACGGATCTCGATGGAAACGGCCATCAGGCTCGCGCCCGACGTCATCATCGACGCGGGCGACATGGGTGATACGCCGGAGGATCGACGCACGCGTCAGGCTGTTACGGAGAACCTATGGAAACAGCAACCGCTCGCAGCCGCCAGAGCCGGACGCGTTCATGCCGTCATCAGCGACGCCTTCGTCGTGCCGGGACCGAGAGTCGTCGAAGCCGCCGAGACCATGGCTGTGTGGCTGCATGGAACGGCGCGCTGAGGACATGCTGCTTCGCGTCGTGAATGCGGGATGGCGCGTGGGGGACCTGCGGGTTCTCGAGCACGTGAACTTCGACGTCGGACCGGGAGAATTCGTCGCTCTCATGGGTCGCAACGGCGCCGGGAAGAGCACGCTGCTGGATCTGATCGCCGGCGTGCGGCAACCGAGCGAAGGCGCCATCATCCTCGACGGCCGGCCTCTCACGGCCTGGCCAGCGGGCGAACTGGCGAGGATGATTGGCCACCTGCCGCAGATGGTACGGACCGACATTCCGTTCTCAGCCGAGCAGCTCGTGCTCATGGGACGCTATCCGTACGCGGTCGGCTGGGAGGAGTCCGCGGCGGATGATCAGATCGTCGAGCAGGTCATGGAGCGATGCGGATGCCTGGCGCTCCGCGACCGACGGGCAGCGACGCTCAGCGGGGGCGAACGTCAGCGCGTCCTCCTGGCGGCGTGTCTGGCCCAGCAGCCCCGGCTGCTTTTGCTCGACGAGCCTGCCACGTTTCTCGACGTCGATCACCAGCTCCAGTGCTTCGGCATGCTGCGCAAAGAGGCGGAGCACGGCGCCGCCTGTATCAGCGTGACGCACGACATCAACCTGGCGCTCACGTTTTGCACGAGGCTGGTGGTGCTGGCAGAGAACACCGTCGCTCGCGATCTGTCGGTCGAAGCCGCGAGCGCCTCGCCCGAGTGGCTGCGCCTGTTCTCGCCGCGGCTCGACGTGATGCGAACGCCCGAAGGGCGCCCCTGGGTATGGTATCCATGAGCGCTCCGGGAACCCGCCGCCCGGTACGCTGGGTGGTCGGATCGGCACTGGCATTCTTCGTCGCCGCGATGGTGCTGCCGCTCGCCGGGCCGGCGCCGCTCGACCTCGGTCGCGTATGGGCACGCGCCGAGCCCGATTGGACGATCCTGGTGCACCTGCGCGTCACGCGCACCTTGCTCGGCCTGTTCGGCGGCGCGGCGCTCGCGCTGGCGGGAGCCATGTTTCAGGCGATGCTGCGGGATGCGTTGGCGACGCCGTACACACTCGGCGTCTCTACAGGCGCCTCGCTCGGCGCCGTCATCGCCATCGCGCTGGGATGGCACACGTTCGCCGGCGTGCCCGGAGTCTGGGCAGGAGCGTTTGCGGGCGCCGCAGCAGTGCTGTTGCTGGTGGTCGCGGCAGCGACACGACAGCGCCACATGTCGGCGTTCGGACTGCTGCTCGCGGGCGTGGCGACAAACAGCGTGTGCTCCGCGTTGATCCTGTTGATCCATGGGCTCTCCAGCATGTCGGAGTCCTTCACCATCTCCCGCTGGCTGATCGGCAGCCTCGATGCGGTCGACTATCTGCCGCTCCTGGTGTTCGTGGCCATCGTGCTGCTGCTGGCAGCGCTCATCGTCCGCCGAGCCAGACATTGGAATTTGCTTGCGGTGGGCGAAGCCTGGGCCGCGACGCGCGGAACGCGTGTGAACCGGCTCATGCTCGTTGGTTACACGTCGGGCTCGATTCTCGCGGCGGCGACCGTCGCATTGACAGGCCCGATTGGATTCATCGGGCTCGTGGTGCCGCATGTGGTGCGAACGCGAGTGAGCGCCGACGACCGAATCTTGATGCCCTGCGCCTTCTTCCTTGGCGGCATCCTGCTTGCCTCGTGTGACGCGATCGGCCGCATGGTGCTGGCGCCCGCCGAGGTGCCAGCGGGCGCGATCACGGCGTTCATCGGTGGACCGTACCTCGTGTGGCTGATTCGACAGCGGATGTGAGCGCCAGGCCTTTCTTCATCGGCGGCACCTCGTCCAACGCCGGCAAAAGCTGGATGGCGACAGCCCTGTGCGCCTGGCTGAGGAAGCAGGGCGCGCGGGTTGCCCCGTTCAAAGCGCAGAACATGTCGAACCACTCGTATCCGTGCCCGGGCGGCGGCGAGATCGGCCGTGCGCAGGTGGCGCAGGCGGAGGCCTGCGGGCTCGACCCAGAGCCTGCCATGAATCCAATCCTGCTGAAGCCAAACGGCAACGGCACGAGCCAGGTGATCGTGCACGGACGCGTCTGGAAGACGCTGGCGCCGCGCGACTACTACGCGCACTTCGACGAGCTGCTGGCACACGTGTTGTCGGCCTACGAGGATCTCGCCCGTCGATTCGATGCGATCGTCATCGAAGGGGCGGGCAGCGTGAGCGAGATCAATCTCAGGTCGACCGACTTGGTGAATCTCGGCCTCGTGACGCGAATTGGGGCGCCGTGGGCCCTCGTCGCGGACATCGAACGCGGCGGCGTCATCGCATCCGTGATCGGGACGATGTCGCTGCTGACGGCTGAGGAGCGGGCGCTCTGTCGCGGATTCCTGGTCAACAAGTTCAGAGGCGATCGATCCTTGTTCGACGAGGGACGCCGGATGCTCGAGTCGCACACCGGCACGCCGTGCCTTGGCGTGTTTCCGTACGCCGACCATCTCAGGGTCGATGCCGAGGATAGTCTCGCGCTCGATCGACACGCTCGGTCCGTGCCGCCGGATGGAGCGTCCATTGCGATCGTCCAACTGCCACGCCTGTCGAACGGTACGGACTTCCGGCTGCTGACGTGGGCCGACTGGGTGTCAGCGCCCTCCGATCGAACGTACGACTTCGTGATCCTCCCCGGCACCAAGGACACGATTGGCGACCTGAACTGGATGCGCGAGCGCGGCTTGGAGGCATGGGTGCGGGATCAGCACCAGCGCGGTGCCACGGTCATTGGCATCTGTGGCGGGTTTCAGATGCTGGGGGACGTCATTCACGATCCCGAAGGGATGGAGTCGCTACGGGGAACCGCGCGCGGCCTTGGACTATTGCCGGTCGAAACGGTGCTGAGCTCCGAGAAGACGACGAGACTTCGGCAGGCGGCCACTGGACGAGGCGTGTCGTTTTCCGCGTACGAAATCCATCTCGGCGTCACGACCGGCTCGCGCTCTCTCCCGGCGTTCGCGTGGTTCGATGACGGCACTCCCGAGGGCGTGCGCGCCGAGCGGGTCATCGGCACGTATCTGCACGGGGCGCTCGAGGACCCTGGCGTGTGCGCCGAGCTGTTCGGCGTTCAGCTCGCCGCTGGACAAAGCAGGAATGCGGAGTACGCCGCCCTTGCCGAGTGGTTCGAAGAGTGCGCTGACGACCCTGGCACCTGGCTCGGGTGACGGCTCGGCGTAGCGGAGCGGGTAGCGCGCAGCGTGAGCTCACCCGGCTCGCCCGCCGGGGCATTGCGCGTGCCGACCTCGTCGACGGCGACGTTGGCTCCTCGACCTGTACGATCTGCGAACCTTTCGATTTGAGTTCCCTGTGAGCTTCCGAGAGCAAAAATCCCGCTCAAAGTGAATGCGGATTCCATGCACCGCACGACGCCGGCACTCTGGGCGCCCAGGCGGCGGATCGACGATAGTCCGATCAACGCTCAGATAAGAAGTTCGACAGGTCCCGGCCGGCCGAACAGATAACCCTGGAAGGCGCGGCAGCCTTGATGGACAAGGAAGTCGCGCTGCTCCACGGTTTCCACGCCCTCGGCAATGACCGCCAGACCCAGGCTTTGACCCAGGGCCATGATCGTCCGGGCAAAGGCGGCATCGTTGGGGTCGGTGAGTACATCGCGGACGAAGGATTGATCGATCTTCAGCTGGTCGAGGGGCAGGTGTTTCAAGTAGGAGAGCGAGGAGTATCCGGTGCCGAAGTCGTCCAGGGCGAACCTTTCGCCATGGGCTTTCATGGCGGTCATCTTGGCGATGGTCTCCTGCAAGTCGTCCGGCAGCGGGCTTTCGGTGAATTCGAGCATGAGCTTCTGCGGATCGACGCCGGTGCGATCGATCACCGCCAGCGCCCGTGCCACGAACTCCGGGTGACGGAACTCGCGAGCGCTGACGTTCATCGACAGCGTAAGATGGGCCGTCTCCGCCCGCGCACTCCAAACCAGAAGCTGAGCGCACGCAGATTCCAGCACCCAATTGCCGACGGACTCGATCAGCCCCGTTTCCTCGGCCAGGGGAATGAACTCGGCGGGCAAGACCAAGCCGCGGCGAGGATGTTGCCAACGTACCAGCGCCTCGGCGCCCGTGACGCGGCCCTCGCGATCCACCTGCGGCTGGTAGTGAAGAACGAACTGGCCCTCCCGCACGCCTCGGCGCAGCTCAGCCTCCAGGACAGCGCGGGCGGTGACCACGACCTGCATCCTCGGATCGAAGAAGCGCAGAATGTTGCGGCCCGCTGCCTTGGCCTGATACATGGCGAGATCCGCCCGTTTCAGCAAGTCATCGACGGTCTCCCGATGATCGCTGAACAGCGTGCCGCCGACGCTCCCGGTGCTGTGATATTCGTGGCCGGCGAGGAGGTAGGGCGGCGCGAGGGCGGCGAGGACCTTCTTGCCGACGACCTCGGCCTGGGTTGCGGCTTCCTGCGAACTTCCGCTCAGGTCCTCCAGCATCACGACGAACTCGTCGCCACCCAGGCGGGCCACCGTGTCGCACGCGCGCACGCACGTCAGGAGCCGACGGGCCACTTGCTGCAGCAGTTGGTCGCCGACGTCGTGGCCCTGAGTGTCGTTCAAGGTCTTGAAATCGTCCAGATCGATGAAGAGGACCGCCCCCTGCTGCTGGCTCCGAGCGCATACCACCAACGCCTGTTGCAGCCGGTCCGCGAGGAGCCGTCGGTTGGGCAATTGCGTGAGCGGATCGTAGAAGGCCAGATTCTCGATCTCTGCCTCGTCCGCCTTGCGTTGGGTGATGTCGACGAGGGTGCCCACGTAGTGGGTGATGCTTCCGTCGCTCCCCTTCACTGCGGTGATGGTGAGCCATCTGGGAGACACCTCGCCGTTCTTTTTCCGGTTCCAAATCTCTCCGCGCCACACTCCAGTGCGATTGACGTTCTCCCACATCGTCGCAGAAAAGATGTCGTCGTGGCGGTCCGACTTGAGCAGACGCGTCGTCTGTCCCACGGCTTCCTTGGCCGTGAAGCCGGTGATAGCGGAGAAGGCCCGGTTGATCCGCAGGATCACTCTCTTGGCATCGGCAACGAACATGCCTTCCTGAGACTCGAACGCGGCGGCGGCGATGCGAAGCTCTACTTCCGCCCGGTTGCGCTCGGTGACGTCAGTTAGCGTGATACGCGCCACGGGTGGCTTGTCGCCGGCCGCCGCGCGCAGGCAGTCCAGGTGGGCGTGAAACGTGGAACCGTCGCCGCGCTGGAGCGCCAGATCGCAGGCCTGCCGTTCGTCGTGCTGCATCAGACTTACGAACAGACGATGATATCGGTCCTTGTCTTCGCTGGTGACGAATCGATTGAAGCGGCGGCGGAGCATCTTCTTGCGCTCCTCCCCCAGCAAGGCGGCGCCCGTCAGGTTGACTTCCGAAATCAGTCCCTCGCTGGTCAGGGTCAGGTAGCCAACGGGGGCGAATTCGTAAAGGTCCACGTAGCGGTCGCGGGATTCCTCCAAGGCGAGCTGGGCGCGCCGCAACTCCTCGTTCTGCATCTCCAGCTCGATCTGGTGCACTTCGAGCTCGTGCAGGACTTCCTCGGCTGGCCTTGCCCTTGCACCCGTCTGCGGGGCGCGGGCAAGCTGCGCCTCCGCGTCCGTCCGCATCTCTGATCTGCGCCTCTTCATCCCGTCCCGCTTCGTGGTCACGCGCTCTCCTCACTCACGGGGCGAGCTAGCTCGATCGACAGCAGGATCAATTGGGTTTCCCCCGTGGTGCCGACGATGCAGCGTGCGCTGACCAGCATCGTGCACCGACCGATGCCGGGGAACTCGTGTTGTACCTCGAAGTTTTCGAAGCTCCGCCGGTCGGGCAGGACGGTCTCCAGAAGTTCCCGCAACGCGGGGATGTCCCACTGGCGGTTGCCCAGCTCGTAGAGCAGGCGCCCCACAGTCTCTTCCTGCGTGACGCGGAAGTGCCGGTAAAACGCCCGGCTGGCGGAGACGACCCGCAAGGCGCCATCTACCACGACGAGCGGCTCGCGTACCGTATCGACGATGCTCTCCGCCAGGTTCCGCGCCTTGAGCAACTCCTCCTGCATGTCCTTCATATCCGTGAGGGGAACAAAGGTCATCGCCACACCATCAATTGCGTTGTCCAGAGTGCGGTAAGGCTGGATGCGCGCGAGATACCAAGCGCCGCCTGTGGTGCGCACCTCGCGCTCGTAGGACCTGAGGGTCTCGAGCACGGACTGAGCCTCGGCGAGCATGTCCGCGCCCTCCAATTCGGACTTGATGTCGACCAGCGGCCGGCCCACGTCCGAGGAGACCAGGTGATAGACCCGCGCCGCATCGCGCGTGAAGTTCCGGATGACCAGGTGTCCATCGAGAAAGATGGTGCCGATGTTGATGTTGTCGAACAGGTTCTTCATGTCGTTCTGCACGTCGGCCAGTTGCCTGATCTTGGTCTCCAATTCGGCATTGACCGTCACGAGCTCTTCATTGACGGATTGCAGCTCCTCCTTGGAGGTCTCCAGTTCCTCGTTGGTGGATTGCAGTTCTTCGTTGGTGGATTGCATCTCCTCGTTGGTGGATTTCAGTTCTTCATTGGAGGCCTGCTGTTCCTCGATCGTGGCCTGGATGTTTTCTTTCGTATAGGCCAGATCGCGCTCCAGTTCCTCGATGCGCCGGTCGTCGACCGCGCCGGCCGCGCGTCTGCCGCGAGCGGACTTACTGGGTGCAGCGCGCGCCACGTCCTGGAAGCTCAGAAGCAGCAGGCCCTCCCCGGCGTCCGGGTCGGCGAGCGGGCGCACGCTGACGCTTACGGTCCGGCGGTCGCCTTCGGTCTCGACCAACAGTTCCCGGCTCAACGTCGGCACGCTTTTGCTGACGGCTCTCTGAACTGCGGCGCTCAGTTCCGGCTGCAAGGAGTCGCGCGCCATCTCGACCACGTTGAGCGTGGCCTGGCCGGGGGCCGGGCGCAAGTATTTGCCGGTGTCGCCGTGCACGTAGAGGATGTTTCCCTTCAGGTCGGTCACGACCGAGGCGGGGGCGTAGGACTGGAGCAACACGCGTTTGGTCAGTTCGGCGAAGTGGGTCTTCTTCATGGTCGTCACCGGCTCGACCGTTGTCGGCTTGCTGTCGGTCTCCGCGGGCCAGTATGGGCCGACGGGCGTCACGTCCTTGGTTGCGGTGAGGGAATGGATGGGCCGGTAGAGCTTCCACTCCCGGCTGAGCGGCGCGAACAGATCGTCGTGGTCCCCGATGCTCTCCGAGGGCGAGAGGAAAAGCACCCCTCCCGGCTTGAGGGCGTAATGGAACCCCCGGATGAGGCGATCTTGCAGTTCCGGCTCCAGGTAGATCATGAGATTGCGGCAGCTGACCAGGTCCAACTTGGTGAAAGGCGGGTCCTTGGTGACGTTCTGGATGGCGAACACCACCATCTCCCGGATTTCCTTCTTCACCCGGTAGCCGGCATCGTCCTTGACGAAGAAGCGGGGCAGCCGATCGGGCAGAATGTCCTGGGAGATATTGGGCGGATAAGTACCCGCACGCGCCACTCCGATGGCGTCCTCGTCGAGGTCGGTGCTGTAGAATTGGATCTTGAAATCCTGCCCGGTCTCATCCATGAACTCGCGCATCAGGATGGCGACGGAGTATGTCTCCTCGCCGGTGGAGCAGCCCGCTACCCAGACACGGAACACGTAGCCTTCCGGCTTGCCCGCAAACAATTGTGGCAGGACGTCCTTCTTCAGTGCGGTGAAGGCCTCCGGGTCGCGGAAAAAGCTGGTGACGTTGATCAGCAACTCCTTGAAGAGCGATTGCACCTCAGGGGGATGCTCCTTGAGATAGCGGGCATAGACCTCCATGCTCTCGATGTCGTGCTGCGACATCCGCCGCGCGATGCGACGGCCGATGGTGGTCTTCTTGTATTTTGAGAAGTCGTTGCCGGTGCCGGAGCGCAACAGCATCAGGATACGATTGAGGCTGCTCACGTCGGTCGGGGCCGATTCCTGGCTCACGGCCAGGGTGCGCGCGCCGGTGAGCATCGCTTCCGGCATTTTTTCCGCGGGCAGGACATAGGTGGCAAAGCCGGCCTGAATGGCGTTCGTCGGCATGCCGTCGTACTTCGCCGAGGCCGGGTCTTGCACGAACGAGACCCCGCCCGCGCCGAGGATCGAGCGAAGCCCCATGGTACCGTCGGTGCCGGTGCCGGAGAGTACGACGCCGATGGCCTTTTCTCCCTGATCTTCCGCCAGGGAACGCAGGAAAGCGTCGATCGGCATGCGATGTCCGCGCGGGCGTTCCGGCACGCTCAGTTGGATGACACCGTGGAGGATCGCCATGTCGCGGTTGGGCGGGATGACGTAGACACCGTTGGGTGCCACAGGCATGCTGTGCTGCGCCTCCACGACTGGCATGGTCGTGCTGCGCTGCAGGATCTCGGTGAGGATGCTGGCGTGGCCCGGATCGAGGTGCGGGACCAGCACGAAGGCCATGCCGCTATCGCGCGGGACATTGCGGAAAAAATGCTCGAAGGCCTCGAGCCCACCGGCGGATGCACCCAAGCCAACGATGGGGAAGCCGGCGCTGGTCCCCGCCTCTGCTTTCCCCGTGGCCTTTGTGGTGGGCATGAAGTTCCCCTCTACGCCCGGGATGGTACCAGGTTTTTGTCGGATTATAGTCCCGCGAGGCGGGCGCGGTAGTGGGTCAGTTTGAGCATCCCCTGAAAAGCGAGACGAGGGCCACCATCGCGGTGTGGCGCTCTAGCTTTTTCGCGTACGCATTCGTCAGGGTAAACCGTCGCATCGACATCCACATTGTCATGTTCTGTCGTTCCGCATACACGTGCGTGTGTGCGTGAAAGAGGCCGGCCCGCTCCTGATGTCGCGATCGGATTCGAACATATGAGCTGTGTTGCCACTCGTGGCGGAGGACAGCAGTCGCCCTTTCAGCTAGGACGCTGCGCTTTTGCAGCGAACTCTCAGTGACTTCCGTGCAGCTTTTGCGACACTCGCCCACCGGAACAATCGGAAGCGCTGCAATGCGTGCTCAAAGGAGTGACCGTCCATCCCCAGAAGCTCGACCTGGAGGTGTTTGAGCTGGACGAGTTTCGGCTAGGTTCGCAGAAACGTGAAGGTTGGCTCCTCAGATTGGACTCCAACCAGCGCTCGCCGGCATCTCCAGCCCGCTGAGAACGGAGCCAGTCGTCGATCCCGGCGATGTCTGACTGTGCTTGATCCGACGGCTCAACGCGCAAGTCCATGCTTCCGCGCGAACTCGTCGAGGAAGTCCGGCGGGCTTGGTACGACCGGCCGCCACGTCGCCGTAGCCTTGGCGGATGCCTTCTACGGCTTCCTGATAGTCCTGACGCTCCCATTCCAGATAATCGGCCAAGACATCATCTAGAGCATCAACAGTGCTCTTGCCACGCCGACGCGCCAACTCCTCGAGCTGGGCCAAGCGTTCGGGTCTCACTGGTAGGGTTTCCATACGGACTCCTTAGCACCCTGAACAGTATCCCATGATCCGCCCAGCTCCAGCTGCGTTGCCGACGTTCTCCTTCCCCTGACCCTTTCACGTCAACGATAAGGCCAGTTCTTCTTTCAAAGGATGGTTTACGCTCGAGCGCCCTCAGCGGCATAATCACCCGAGCTTCGGCGAAGGAGGAGTCATGCGGGGGACGCAATGGGTGTTCAGTGCGCTTGGGATATTCCTGCTTGCGGTGTCTGCGACGGCACAGTCCCACAAGGTCAACATCGTCAAGAATCTCGACTACGTCGCGGGCGTCGAGTACCCGGGTGGCAAAGATCGTCTCGACCTCTACATCCCCGAAGATGTCAAGAACGCGCCAGTCATCTTCTCGCTTCATGGTGGAGCCCTGTCGATGGGCGACCGAGGCGAGGAGAGCTTCGTCGGCCAGCGGTTCGCCGAGGCTGGCTACCTGACCGTTGTCACGAGCTATCGTCTTTCGCCAGGGGTGTCACACCCCGCTCATATTCAGGACGCCGCGGCAGCGTTCGCATGGGTAAAACGCAACATCGGGCGGCATGGAGGCGACCCGGACCGAATCGTCGTCATCGGCCACTCTGCAGGGGCGTACCTGGCGATGCTCCTTGTCGCGGATACCCGCTATCTCGCCGCGCACAAGCTCTCTCCCAGCGACATCAAGGGAATCGCGCCGGTCAGCGGGTTCTTCTGGGTCGATAAGCCGGGAGTTGCACCCGACCGTCCCACGTATGTGTGGGGTACGGATCGAAAAGTCTGGGTAGACTCCTCTCCGTCACGCTACCTCCGCGCGAATCTCCCCCCGGTGCTGCTCATCGACACCGACGGTGACGAGGAGTGGAGACAGCAGCAGAATGTCGACATGGCCGCGGCGCTGCGTGCGGCCGGTCACAAGGATGTGACGACGCACAAGGTCAAAGGGCGCACGCATATGAGCGTCTGGACGAACATGCTGGACGGAGAGTCGGAGGACACCTCGTCGACGATTCTGCGCTTTGCAAAGCGCGTGCTGGCCGAGAAGAAGAATTGAGGACGTCATGAATTCAGACGACAAAGCCGCAAGCCGTCGCCAGTTGCTGAAGTGGCTGGCCGGAACCCCGTTGCTCGCCTTTCCCGGGCTTGCCGGACTTGCCGCGCAGACTCCGCCCCCCTGGCCGCAGAAAAGCCCCGATCCGATGATCTGGGCGCCGGCCAACCTTCAAGACCTCATCACAAGGCCTGAGGATGCAATCAACGTGTTCGACTTCGAGCCGGTGGCGCGCAAAACAGTTCCGCCCGCACATTTCGGGTACATGGCATCCGGCATTGACGACGAGGCGACGCTGCGCGCCAACCGCGAGGGCTTTCTGAAATTCCAACTCAGGCCGCGGCGGCTGGTCGATGTCAGCAACGTCGACATGAGCGCCGACATTCTCGGCGTGAGATACAACACCCCGATCGTCATCTCGCCGATCGGCGGTCACCGCGCCTATCACTCAGGTGGCGAGGAAGCGGTGGCAAGGGCGGCAAAGGTGGGCAATCACCTGATGATCCTCTCGACCCAGTCCACTACGTCGCCAGAGGACGTGATGGCAGCACGTGGTGCGCCCATCTGGTACCAGCTCTACGCAACGAACAAGTGGGATGTCACCAAAGCCTTCCTTACGCGAGCGGAGCGCGCCGGATGTCTCGCCGTGGCGGTCACGGTGGACCGGAACGGCGGTCGCAATCAGGAAACGCTGTTCCGGCTGCAGCGCACGGACACACGCAATTGCTCGGCCTGCCACGACAGGAGCAGCCTCGAGGCCAACTACAGAACCAGACCGATGTACGAGGGAGTCGATCTGTCGGGTCTGTCGAACATCCAGTCTTCCGCTCTGACGTGGGAAACGATCAAACGGATGCGCGACACGACACGAATGAAGATCGTGATCAAGGGCATCCTCGCTCATGAGGACGCGGAGCTCGCCGTCAAGGCTGGCGTGGACGGCATCATCGTGTCGAACCATGGCGCGCGCAGCGAGGACAGCGGACGCTCGACCATCGACGCCCTGCCGGAAATCGTCGCACAGGTCCGCGGGCGCATGCCGATCCTGATAGACAGCGGCTTCCGCCGCGGCACCGACATCGCGAAGGCGCTGTGTCTGGGTGCGACCGCGGTGTGCATCGGCCGGCCGTATATCTGGGGGCTCGGCGCCTTCGGTCAACCCGGAGTCGAGCGCGTACTGGAGCTGCTGCGCGCCGAGCTCTACGCCATCATGCAGCAGGTTGGCGCTCCAAGCGTCAAGCATCTCGTGCCGGCAATGGTCCGCCGCGCCTGATCTTTACAGGGACGCGCGTCATCGTTGGCGAGTGAGCCCCGCTGTGGGACTATGACTATAATGGCGACCGTGCCGGGCGGAGACAAATGAGACTGCGGTCCGGACGAACGATGCTCGCGGCCGCCGTCATCGCCGTGGCCGGGCTGATCGGCGGGCTCACCGCCGCGCGCACCGCCGCACAAGACAAACCCCTCCTATCAGAACAAGTTTTCAAGAACGTCCAGGTGCTCAAAGGCATTCCCGTGGACGATTTCCTCGGGACGATGGGAATCATGGCGGCCGCGCTTCAATTCGACTGCTCGGATTGTCACGTCAATGCTGGCACGGAGAAGGTGGATTGGGCGGCTGATACGCCGAGAAAGCAGATGGCGCGCGCGATGGTGACCATGGTTGCCACCATCAACAAGAACAATTTCGGCGGACGCCAGCTCGTGACGTGCTGGACCTGTCATCGCAATCGCGACAAGCCACTGGTCACGCCGGTCATGGCCACGATCTATGGCACGCCGACCGTCGAACCTGACGACGTCATCGTGCAGGCTCCTGGCGCGCCTTCCGCAGAGTCGATCCTGGACAGATACATCCAGGCAGCCGGCGGCGCCCAACGTCTCGCCGGCCTCACCGGCTTTGTCGGCAAAGGGACCAGCGTCAGCTTCGGGGGATTCGGGGGCGGTGGTGACGTCGAAATCGTCGCGCAAGCCCCCGACAAGCGCGCCACGATCATCGTATTCAAGGAAGAGACCGGCCGAGGGGACCAGGTCAGAACCTATGACGGCCGCACCGGTTGGCTGAGAACGCCGCTCAACGTGCTGGGAGAGTTTCAGCTGACGGGGACAGATCTCGACGGGGCCAGAGTCGACGCACAGCTGTCGTTTCCAGGGCAGATCAAGCAGATTCTCACGAATCTGCGTACCGGTCCGCCGACCACGATTGCCGATCTGCCGGCGCCGACCAGCCAGTCAGTGCTGCAGCAGGGTCTCCCGTCGGAGCAGACTCACGTGGTCGACGTCGTCCAGGGGACCGGGCCGAGGGGCCTTCTGGTCACGTTGTACTTCGACAGGCAGAGTGGATTGCTGTTGCGCGAGCTGCGGTACGGCAGCTCGCCCATCGGCCGCATTCCCACCCAGATTGACTTCTCTGATTATCGCGACGTCAACGGAATCAAGCTGCCGTTCCGAATCACTTTCGCGTGGCTGGACGGACGCGACTCGATCGTCCTGAACAACATCACGACGAACGTGGCGATCGACCTGGCGAAGTTCGGTCGACCGGCGCCGCTCAAACCCCGTTGACCGTTATCGGCCCCAACCGTGAATTCGTACTCGTTGCGAATCCGCATAACGGTCGAGGCGCGCGAAGCGCGCCAAGAAAGAAATAGTGGCTAACTAGCCGCGGGGCTGCGCGGATATCAAGGCGCGGAACTCCGTGGCTAGTTAGCCTACTTTGGCGCGCCCTCCGCTTCGGACAACCCGAGGAAGAACTTTCTGCCGTCAGAGAACACAATGTTTCTGCCAACGGCTTTCGTGGTGCCGTCCTTCGCCTGATAACCCTCGACCGTGATGGCGGTCCCCGCGGGGAGGGACTCCTTCGTCAAGCCGAGCCTGTATAGGTTGTTCGGGCTGGCGCCTTCGATCATCCACGTGGCCACCTTGCCATCGGGACCCTTGACGTCAATGTGAATCCAGGAGTGCGGATTCGTTAGCTCCCACCTGACGACGCTGCCCTGCACCTTGATCGGCTTGTTCTGGTCGAATTCCGCGGCAAACGCGTGATGCGCCCGCGCCGGCCCCGCCGCCAGAAGCAGGCCCACACCAGCAACGACAGCCAATAGCCTCGTTCTCATGTGACACCTTCACCTTTCTCTCTTCTGCGCCGCTTCCTGTTCGGCGACACGCGCCCCGCGAAGAATGTTGGAGATCATGTTGTTGCCTTCGTGGCAGGCCCACTCGTACACGGGCCCTCGCGTCTTCGTCCAGGGAATTTCCGCGCTCCAGGATTTGGCCCACGTGGTGGGATCTTCAACCGTGAACTGGTAAATCAACGTGTCATCCGCGGCGCGCGTGAAGCGTTCCACCAGGTGCAGCCGCTCGCCGGATCCCTGGAACGCGCTCAGGCTCGTGAAATTCGTGGTGTCGACCACCAGCGTATTCCCTTCCCAACGTCCCACCGAGTCGCCTTGATACAGGCGGATGTTTTGCGGGACATGCGGGCGGCCGTCGGTAGGGATCACGCGCGTGGAGTGGTTGGTTTCGCGAAGCAGGGTCACGTATCCCGGTCCCTGAACAATCTGTATGAGGTTGCCCTCGTTGGCGCCGGGGATTAGCGGAACTCTTTCCTGGTTCAGCAGGATGCAGCGCTCGCTCAGCGGCCGGTTCTCGTGGCTGTCGAACTCGTGTCCCTTGTTTCTCGCGACGCGGTCCGCGTTTCTTTGTCTCGCCTCCGGCAATATGGGAGGCACCACGCCTTCCGGCCCGACGATGAGCGAGGTGCGTTTGTTGGAACCGAACCTGACTTTGGTGCGGTCAAAACCGTACAGCTCGAGGTCGTACCGCACCTCCTGCGGATTGGCCGCTCCAAGATTGCCTTCTTCGCCAACGTCCCCTTGACGGGCACGCTGGCTCAGCTCCGCAAATTCCTGGTCGGTATAGAACTCCTTGGTGCCGAGCTGCTGCGGCCGTTGGAACGGCGTCACCGTGTTGTCCGTCCAGATCCCCTGCAGGTCGGGCCTGCCATCAGTTGTGCGGGGCGGTGTCCACGGCTTCCCGGTTGCTGTTGGCTTCGAGGCGCCCGATGGGGTCTGTCCGGCGGCGGGCACCTGCGTCAACAGCGCGACCAGAGCCAGGACTGCCAGCGCCGCAGTTGAAGCCAGAGAGCGACGACTCATGGGAGTCTCCTTTTCGTACCTAGTTACTAGACTTCTTGCGAAGAGGACCGTACAGCAACTCTTCGGCGAACTCCACGCACCTGTATTCCAGGAGCTTGGCATTCCTCTCGACGCGACGATACAGCGGCATGCTGATCTTCCAGGGGCGCGAGAACACCTTCGGATCCTCGATGGTGACCTCGTAATTGAGCGTGTCCGCGCTGCGGGGTGTATAGCGCTCGACCACGTGCAAGGCGTCGCTATGGAAATTCCCGGCGCGATCGAACCACGTCCGTTCGTCGAGGCTGGTCACGTCGACCACCAGCGTGTCGCCGTCCCAACGACCGTTGGACCACCCCATCCAACTGTCGCCAGGGGCTTTCGTCGGTGTCCCCATATTAATGACGCGAACCGCGGCGGCGTATTCGTAGGAGATCAAGATGTTCTGCTGAGACTGGACGATTTGAAAGGGATACGGGAGATAGGTGGCGCGTGGCACGCCCGGGAGGTAACACTTGACCTCCGGGTCGAGCGTCGTCCAATTTGCTTGATTCTCCTTCTTCTTGGCAGCCGCTGCCGGCAGATACGGGATCTCATCGCCTTCGACCACGCCCAGACCCGGGGGCACGGAAAAGACCGCTCCTAACGAGGGGACCGGGCCCTTTGCCGCGGCGTGCCCCTGGAGATCCCAATGCGCTGTGTTGAGGGCTTGCCAGATCCCATTCAGGTTTGGCCGTCCATCCGCGGTCCGCGGCGCACGGTACGCAGGGGCCTGCGCAGCGGCCAGCGTCGCGGCCAGCACGAGACCGACGGCTGCCGTGGCGCCCAGGATCGACGAGTCGCTAAGCCACTTTCGCATAGGACTGGATCCGGAAGGTCCTTATGGCGGCTGATGGTATATGCGAACCAGGGCCACGTCAATTGAGCGGCCTTCGCTCGGCGCGATTGGTCGAAGCTGTCAAGCGTCATTGGCGACGCCGTGTCAACACCGCGTACAGCCCAGGCACAGCGAGCAACGTGACGGGTGTCGAGAGTGCGAGGCCTCGAGTTCGGATCTGCACCCGCGCGTTCACCATCGGACTCGTCTTCCGGTCAAGGTAGGGCGATCGGTACGTAGTGTCCGGCTTCAGCCGGACGAGCACGTAGGCTTTAGCCGGACCAGCGCAATGGCGCCGAAAGATCCGTGGTCCGGGTAAAGCCGGACACTACGTCCGCGTGAAAAGCGCTGCAGAACCCTCAGCGCAGGACTGCGTCAGCGGCGTCGGCGACCGTTGGCCTCGATTTCCAAAGTGGCCCGCAAGCTCGCCGGTTTACCAGGCGCTTGGTGGCCGACGCGTGGATTGTCGCAGCGTTACACTCGAACATATGAAACTTGGCGTCGCTCGTTTGTGTCTCGACTGTGACGAAGTGCATGACCTCGAACGCTGTCCGACCTGTGCCTCAGAAGTGTTCGCCTATCTGACGCGCTGGGTGCCGCGCTCCAACGGAAGGCTTGCGCCATCAACCCGGCCCTCTCCCGAACGTCCTGAGGTGGAAACCTACCGCCAGATCACCGGGCAGCAGCCTTCCGGCGCCGGCAAGCGTCGGCTCTTCGTGCGAAGCGCAGTCGGATTGGGGATGCTTGGAATCGCAGGCTGGATGTGGCGACGGGCTCGTGGCAAGCAAGGACCCAGCAGCGCACCTGCTACCTCCGATGCCCCACCCGCCGAGAAACCAGTCTGAACTCCGGCCGTTGTCAGATTCCTACGCGGTTGATGTCGGCCCGTAACTCGCCAAGCCGAGGATGCCGGCACCGGAGGCCATGATGACCGTACCACGCCCACATCTCGATGCTCACTCAGTCATCTGAATTGCACTGGGCCAAGGCTTCATGAAATCGAACTGCACAAGGCGACGAATACGCTGAAAATCCCTTTCGTTATCCGACACGAGGACGCATCCCGCTTCGCGGCACGACAACGCTAGGAGGACGTCATTGGCGAACGCTTTCGAGACTCGGGTGATTTCCAGTCCTTCCTGCCGCGCCATTTCCGCCAGAAGATCCCCCGATCTGTGCCAGGCCTCGGCCGACGGTATAATCGTCCGATTTGCACGCTTGAACGCCTTGAGAACGTGACGTTCCAACGCTTTCTGGTCTGGCGCTCGTCGCACGCCAGCCCGCAATTCTTGGGCGACGATCACACTGAGGTGCTCAAACGGCGCAAAGACTCTATGGAACTGCTGGAGCGCCTCGTTGGCGGCGGGATCGCGAAAGGCGTTGATGAAGAGTTGCGTGTCGAGAACGTACTTACGAGCCGTCCTCGTCACCGTTCAGCGTCAGGCGGCGTGATCTCGATACCCAACATCGCTCGCGTTCCGTCGATAAGTTCACGCTGAAAGACGGCGAGATCGAGTGCCCGCTCGATCGTTTCCGTCGCAGTGGCTGCGCCGAGCGCCCGCTTCGCGGCTCTCAATTTGGACAACGGCAGCCGGTACGTACGAGAGACTCGCTCCTCCCGATGGGACGAGCGCTTTCGACCGGCGGCATTAGACATGCCCAAGTGTATTGACGATAAGATCTATTTGTCAATACACCGAACATGGCGCTGACTCCAGGGTGCGAACGACTACATGTCCTGCCGCCCTTCGGGCGGTCGATGACCGGATAGCTCATGGTCGAAAACAGGTCTGCCGCGCTGATGACCTCGGAGCGATCATAAAGGCGCCGCCCCTTTGGCTCTTCGCCGCGACCTCCCCACAAATCTTCCTTCCCGCGATTTGCTGTTCGTGCGACGAAACAAACCGTGCTAATAACAATGCGCGCTGTACCGCACGACCGAACCGCGCTGCACGGTAGGGCGACTGCCGCAACACGCCAAGGAAATTTACACAGGTAGTAAAAAGGCGACATAGAGGACCTCATGCCCTCCCACTTCCTCAATTTCATCGGCGGCGAATGGGTCGCGTGCCGTACCAAGGCGACGTTCGCGAACTTGAACCCGGCGAACGTCGACGAGATCGTCGGCCTCTTCCAGGCGTCGACGGCCTACGACGTCGATGCCGCATTCGCCGCGGCGGCGGCCGCGCAGCCGGCGTGGGCGGCGCAGCCGGCGCCGCGGCGCGGTGAATGCCTGTTCAAGGCCGCGGAGATTCTCGCCGGCAAGCTCTCGTCGGTCGCCGAGGAGATGACGCGCGAGGAGGGCAAAACGCTGCCGGAGGCGACCGCAGAGATCAACCGCACGATCAACATCCTCCGCTACTTCGGCGGCGAAGGCGCCCGACAGTTCAACCATCAGATCCCGTCCGAGCGAGAGAACGTCTTCTGCTTCACCATCCGCAAGCCGCTCGGCGTCGTCGGCCTCATTACGCCCTGGAACTTTCCGAGCGCCATCCCGGCCTGGAAGATGGCGCCAGCGCTCGTTGCGGGGAACACCGTGGTGCTGAAGCCGGCGTCACTCGCACCTCTCAGCGCGCTGCGCATCGTGCAGGCGCTCGAGCAGGCAGGCGTCCCGGGAGGAGTCGTCAATTTCGTGACCGGCGGGGGCGGCGCGGTGGGCAACGCCATGCTCGCGCAGCCGGCGCTTCGCGCGCTGTCGTTCACGGGCTCGATCGATGTCGGCAACCTGATCTACGAGAAGGCGACGCGGCGCAAGCTGCGCGTCCAGCTCGAAATGGGAGGCAAGAACCCGACGATCGTCCTCGCCGACGCCGACCTCGACTACGCGGCGTCGCTCCTCGTCAACGGCGCCTTCTTCTCCACCGGCCAGAAGTGCACCGCGTGCAGCCGCGCCATCATCGAACGACCGATCTACGCCGCGCTCGTGGACAGACTGCTGGCCAAGACGCGCGCTCTGAAGGTCGGCAACGGGCTGGAACCCGGCATCGACATCGGGCCCGCCGTCGATGAGGCGCAGCTGCAGACGAATCTCTCGTACATCGACATCGCCAGGAACGAGGGGGCAACGCTGCTATGCGGCGGCAACAAGCTCACTGGCGGGCGGTACGACAAGGGCTACTTCATCGAGCCCACCATCTTCGGCGACGTCACGCCGGAGATGCGGATCGCGCAGGAGGAGGTGTTCGGGCCGGTCCTCGCGCTCATGGTCGCAGAGGACTTCGACGACGCCATCCGGCTGGCGAACGGTGTGAAATTCGGACTGTCCGCGTCAATCGTGTCGCACAACCTGTCGCGCGTACATCAGTTCGTCAATCGCATCGAGGCCGGGCTGATCACGGTCAACCTGCCGACGGCGGGCGTGGAGTACCAGTTGCCTTTCGGCGGCACGAAGGAATCCAGCTTCGGCATGCGGGAGCAGGGGCAACTGGCGCTCGACTTCTACACCGAGAGTCGAACGGTCTATCTGAAACATACGATCTAGTCCCGCAGGAGAGACTCAATGTCCGAAACCCGCGGAATCCGCTCGGGAGGGCGGATCCTCGTCGACGCGCTGTGCATCCACGGCGTCGATCGCCTTTTCTGCGTGCCGGGCGAAAGCTATCTCGACGTGCTGGACGCGCTCTACGACACGCCGCAGATCGCTGTCGTGGTCGCCAAGCATGAAGGGGCTGCAGCCAACATGGCGGAAGCGGATGGCAAGCTGACAGGGCGACCCGGAATCTGCTTCGTGACGCGCGGGCCTGGCGCGGCGCACGGGAGCGTCGGCGTCCACACGGCCTACCATGATTCGACGCCGATGATCCTGTTCGTCGGCCAGATCCAGCGCAATGCGCGGGGCCGCGAAGCGTTCCAGGAAGTCGAGTTCCGGCAGATGTTCGCCCCTCTTGCCAAATGGGTGGCCGAGATCGAGACGGCGGATCGGATTCCCGAGTACGTCCTGCGCGCGTTCCAGGTGGCGACGTCCGGCCGACCGGGACCCGTCGTCCTGGCGCTGCCGGAGGACGTGCTGGCGGAGCAGTCTTCGGCCCTCGATACGCGACCGTTCCACCCGGTCCAGGCGACGCCGGCCGACGCCGAACTCGCGGCGGTGCGTGACGAGTTGGAGCGCGCCAGCCAGCCTCTCCTGATTGCGGGCGGCTCGTGCTGGTCCGATGAAGGGTGCGCCGCGCTCGCCCGCTTCGTAGAGGCGAACGCGCTGCCGGTGCTGGCGTCGTTCCGGCGCCAGGACCTCATCGACAACGACCACGCCTGCTACGCGGGACACCTCAGCCTCGGGATGCCTCCGCACCTGCAGCAGCGCATCAAGGCGGCCGATCTGATCGTCGCCCTCGGGACGCGCCTCGGCGATATCAACACGATGACGTACTCGCTGCTTCGGCCCCCGCGCCTCGCCGCACGACTCGTGCATGTGCACCCCGAACCGGCCGAGTTGAATCGCGTCTACCAGGCCGACCTCGCCATCGCCGCCTCACCGTCGGCGGCGGCGATCGGGTTCGCGAAACTGGCGCCCATAAGTGGTCCGCGCTGGAACGCCTGGACCGCGTCGGCCCGACACGAGTACGAGAAGTTCATCGAGGTTCCGAAGACCCGGCCGCGCCGTGGCGTCGATCTGGCCGTCGTCATCCGTCATCTGGCGACACACCTTCCCGCGGACGCGATCGTCGCCAACGGCGCGGGGAACTTCACGGTCTGGGTGCACCGGTTCTTTACGTACCGGCAGCCACGAACCGAGCTCGCGCCGACGAGCGGCTCGATGGGGTACGGCTTCCCTGCCGCCATTGCTGCGAGCTTGCGGTATCCCGCCCGGACAACGGTCTGTGTCGCCGGCGACGGCGATTTCCTGATGTATCCGCAAGAGCTCGCCACCGCGGCGCAGTGCGGCGCCCGAGTGATCGTGCTCCTCGTCAACAACGGGATGTACGGAACGATCCGTATGCACCAGGACCGGCGCTTTCCCGGACACGTCTCGGGCACCGACTTGGCGGGGCCGGACTTCATTGCGCTGGCCAAATCATTCGGCGCCCACGCCGAGCGCGTCGAAACAACGGAAGGCTTTGCGTCGGCCTTCGAGCGCGCGTGCGCCGCGGGCCGCTCGGCGGTGCTGGAACTGGTGATGGATCGGGATCAGATCACGCCCGACCGTCGGCTCAGCGCCTGAGCCGATACATCGGGTCGGGCTATCGCGCGTCTCACACAGCCGTAGTGTCCGGCTTCAGACCGACCTAGGATTGTTCGGCGCCATCGCACTGGTCCGGCTAAAGCCGGACACTACGTACGACTGAAAGACGTACTACTTTTCGCCGAAGGACGGGACCGGCGGCGGCGCCACGTAGCGGGGGATACCGGCCTCGGCTTGCGCCTCGACCGCCGTTTCGAGCTCGCGCCCACGCGTCTCGGGCAGCATGGCGGTCGCGATGAGCACCAGCACATAGGCACTGGCGGCACAGACGCCCATCGCCGACCCCAGTCCGATAAGCCCGGCCAGCACGCCCACGAGCGCCGGCACCATCGAACCCACCGCGCGGCCGGTGTTGTACGAAAACCCCTGGCCCGTCGCCCGCACGCGCGTCGGGAACAACTCCGCGAACGTTGCGCCCATCCCGGCGATGATCCCGGACTGAAAAAAACCGAGTGGAAAGCCGAGCAGCAGCACCGCCGTGTCGCCGAGCGGCAGCAGGGTGTACACGGAGACGGTCACGGCGGCCGAGCACGCCATGATGACGAACGTCTTGCGCCGTCCCAGCCAGTCGCTCAGATGGGCGCTGATGACATAGCCGAGGAACGAGCCCAGGATGTTGAATCCCAGATAGCCGCCCGTACCGAGCACCGACAGACCTCGCACCGTTTTCAAGTACGTGGCCAGCCACGTCAGCACCACGTAGTTCCCGCCCAGGCCGCCGGCCGCGAGCATCGAGGCGAGGATCGTGCGGCGCCGGAGGCCGGGACCGAAGATTTCGAGGAACTGGAGCCCGCTGCGCGCCGGCGTCGTCGCGCGCATCTCCCGGAAGACCTCTGGCTCCTCCACGTAACGCCGGATCCAGAGCGCGAAAAATGCGGGAAGCAACCCAAGGAAGAAAAGATAGCGCCAGGCCATCTCCGGCGGCGCCACACTGAACACGATCGTGAACAGGAGCACGGCCGTGCCGTAGCCAACCGACCAGCCGCTCTGGACGCTGCCGACGGCGCGGCCCCGGATCCGCTTGTCGATCACCTCGCTCATGAGCACGGCGCCGGCGGCCCATTCGCCGCCGAAGCCCAGCCCCTGCATGCTGCGGGTGAACAGGAGCTGCTCGAACGACTGGGTAAACCCCGACAGAAACGTGAACAGCGCGAACCAGACGATGGTGAGCCGCAGCACCGCGGCGCGGCCGTACCGATCGGCGAGAATGCCGGCCAGCCAGCCGCCGACGGAGGAGAACAGCAATGCGGCCGTGCCCAGCGTGCCCGCTTGCGCCTGCGACATGCCCCACACCGCGATCAGCGTCGGCATGACGACCGCATAGAGCTGAACGTCCATCGCGTCCAGCGCCCATCCGGTGAAGCAGGCCCAGAACGTGCGCCGCTCGCGCACGTTCATGCTCGTAAACCAGTTCGCCACGACTCCTCGTTTCGTCGGCGGCTCGGCGTGCGCGACGATGTCCTCGTCAGTCAGGTTCGCGACGACGGGGAACCTCATCCACGCTTCCAGACGTATGAATTCGCGGGTATTGGAGCATGGCTCCGGCCGCGTTTCAATGAGTTACTGCGCAGGCTGCACAGGCGAGCCAGCGAAGAGCCGCTGCCCTGTGCTGGTCAGCATGACGGTCTGGGCGTTGGCGTTGTGGCTGCCGTCGCGCGCCTGGCGGGCCTCGACCGTCACCACATCACCCACCTTCATCGAGTCGCGCTTCCAGCCGGCCCGCAGCAGGTTATTCGGGCTTGCCATTTCGAGTCCCCAGTTGCTCACCGTGCCATCCGGGTTCTTGACGTCCATGAAGAACCAGATGTGGGGATTGGTCCACTCGACCTTAGTAACAGTACCGGTCAGCTTGACCGGCTTGTTCTCGTCGAATTCCGCCGCGAACGAATGGTGAGCCAGCGCCCGTCCGGACGCGGCGATCGCGGCGATGCACATCAGAATCGCGAGTCGTGCTTTCATCACTGTCTCCCGGTGGTTGGTGGAGCGGCCGGCTGCCGGTCCTGCCAGATCTGCTGCAGCCGCTCCAGATCCCTGTTGTTCTCACAGAGATGCTCGAGCAGCTCCGTGTCGGGCTGCAGGACGAGGCGCATCGTCTCCGCCGTCCAGGGCCGGGAGTACGCCTTCGGGTCGTCGATCGTGACGTCGACCTCCATGGAGCCGAAATTGATGCGGCGAAAACGCTCGGTCGTGCGCAGCGCCTCGGTATGCGGATGGCCGTCGTTGTCGAGCCAGCTGCCTTCCTTGAAGCCGGCGGTCTCGACGACGAGCGTCTCGCCCTCCCACCGGCCGATCGAGTACCCGTAATACTGCGGGTTGGGATCGACGGGCAGTGGTCGTCCGTCGGTGTGAATCTGGCGGTGCATCGTGAATTCCTCGTACAGGTGGACCACCAGGTTCGGCGTCTGGACAAGCTTGAACCCGTACGGCGACGTCAGCCCATCGGGCACGCCGTGCGGCAGGCAGACGGTCATCGGCCGGTCGTAGCCGTGCGTGGCCACACGCCGCTTGTAGAGCTCCGCCGCCCACGGCAGCATCGGCGCCTCGGTCCCCTTGGGTAGCAGGTTGGCGTTGGGATTGTGGCGCGAAGTATTGAGGCGCCAGATGCCGGAGTGATCCGGCTTGCCGTCCGCCGTCCGGGGCGCCGGGGCGCTCAGGTTGGGTTTACCGTCGGCCGTGCGCGGCGTGCCGGGAAGCGGCAGCGACAGCCACTGGGCGACCGCAGTGCTGTGCGCGGCGAAGACCAACGCGAGCGCAAACATCCCACCGCGCCATGCGGTGATTTGGTAGATCCGCATCTGACCCTCCCTCCAGAACGAAGCCCTTGAGCCTCTTGGATAATCGCGACGCCATACACCGCGAGCGCAGCTTCACAGCGGCACCACGTCGTTGAGGCGGGGATAGACCTTCCGCACGTTCAGCTCGAATACCTTCATCCTGTCGGCGGCGCCCATCCACGGGATGCTGTCGATGTAGCGCTTGGTGTCGTCGAAGTAATGCCCCGTCTCGGGATCGATGCCTCGGACGGCACCCACCATCTCGGACCCGAACACGATGTTATCGACCGGCACGACCTTCAGGAGAAGCTCCATCCCAGGATAGTGATACACGCACGTGTCGAAGAAGATATTGTCGCGAATCAGGTCGACGAGCGGTGGCCGTTTCATGTCTTGCGCGAGTCCGCGGTAGCGCCCCCAATGATACGGGACGGCGCCCCCGCCGTGGGGAATGACGAAGCGCAAGGTCGGGAAGTCCCGGAACAGATCGCTCGAGAGAAACTGCATGAAAGCGGTCGTGTCGGCGTTGATGTAGTGCGCGCCGGTCGCGTGAAAGCTGGGATTGCAGGAGGCGCTCACGTGCACCATTGCCGGCACGTCGAGCTCGACGAGCTTCTCGTAGAGCGGGTACCACGCGCGGTCCGTCAGCGGAGGCGCCGTCCAATGCCCGCCCGACGGATCGGGATTGAGATTGCAGCCGATGAAACCGAGCTCGTTCACGCAGCGCTCGAGCTCGCCGACGCAATCGGCTGGCGACGCGTTGTCGTTTGCGGCAGTTGGCAGATGCCAACGAATTGCTTCGGGAACAACGTGCAGACCCGATGAATCAGGTCGTTGCAGAGCTGCGCCCAGTGCAGATTGGCTGTCCCATCGCCGGCGTGGTGCCCCATCGCCGAAGCGCGCGAAGAGAAAAACGTCAGATCGGTCCCGCGTGAGGCCTGGAACGCGAGCTGCGGCTGCACGCTCTCTCGAATCCGATCATCGCTGATGTCGATCGTCGCTTTCAGCTGCACCGCCGCCCCGCGCGCCAGCGCCGCGATCTGGGCGTCGCGAAATCCCTGGGCTTCTCGCGGCACGGTCGTGTAGTGCCCGTGGCAGTCGATCACCATACGAGTCTTGAGAGGTGCGCGATGCACGGCCGCCAGGCGCGTTTCCTGCGTTTCACCATCGCTTGGACCGCTATGCGGCTCGTTGCGTGAATTTTCGACTCGTTAGTCCCCCGCATAGCGGTCCTAGGCGCGCGGAGCGCGCCAAAAAGATACTGCCAACCAGCCAAGGATTCTCATCGGGATATCAAGGGCGAGCCCTTGGCTGGTTCTCGTCTCGTCTCATGTCTTCCAGACAGCCTCGACGTCGCCGACCTCCGCCTCACGACACGACTGGCGTAGGCCGCTCGTTGTGTCGGCCGGGCTCGAGCTCCACGCCGTCAACCGGTACGTCGGCTCCGATCGGACGGCGAAGCTCGGATTCGAACGTCGGCACGTCGAGCGCCTGCTCCATGCGGGCGATCACCAGCGTCGCGATCGCGTTGCCGAGCACGTTGACCGGCACGAAGGCCGATGACAGGAGCCGATGCACGCCCAGGATCAGGCCGACGCTCGCCACCGGGATCGTCCCCGTGGCGGCCAGCGTGGATGCGAGGACGACGATGGCCGAACCGGCAACGCCGGCACCCCCTTTCGACGTGGCCAGCAGAATCGCGAGCAGCCCCAGGCTGCTGGCCGATCGACAGATCGATCCCAACGGCCTGCGCGAGGAACACGGCGACCGTCGAGAAGTACAAGCAGGTGCCGTCGTGGTTGAAGGCGTAGCCGGCCGGCAGGACCAGGGCCACGACTGGGGGATCGACCCCCAGCTGCCGCAGCTTGGCGTGCAGTCGGGGAAACACCGACTCGCTCGATCTCGTGCCGACGACGATCATCAGCTCCGCCCTGATGTAGCGGACCAGTCGCAGCATGTCGATCCTGAATCCCAGGCGATGGGCCACAGCACCAACAGGACGAACAGCGCGCAGCAGACGTAGAACATCACGACCAGGTTGCCGAGCGCGAGCAGCGACGACGGCCCGAATCGTCCGACCGTGAATGCGATGGCGCCGAACGCGCTTGTTGGCGTTCGTGCCCCAGATCAGACTCGGGAACACAAACGTCCGCGTGAGCGGCGCGAAGCGCGCCGGCGAGGTGTCGAACAGGTCCTCCTGTGCCCGGAGGCCCGGCGGGTGCTGGCGGAACTGGTAGTTCGTATACTGTCCGCGCATTTCGTTGAGCATGCGCGACGACATCACCCACGTGTGCCCCGCGACGAGCGCGTAGCGCTTCTGCTGGACCCCAACGCCCGGCTGCCCGCCGCCCGGGAGGCCTGAGAAGAACGCCGCGTTGCCGCCGCACCCGTCGCAGGTGAAGTCGGTACCTGAGTGCCGTCGTGATTCTGGAGCTACGCGCCGGCGCGCGAACGCCCGGACAGGCGAAGCTGCTGGAGTTGGAGGTCGTCCAGCGCTTCGCTCGGGTGAATCGCGTGTTTACGCCTTCACCGGACGCCTTCTCCGCAGCTGGCAGGCTACTCGCCAGCCTGGCGAACCGTGAAGGGTGGACCGCTGACGCACACCCGTCCCTCGTACACGACGCCTTGTTGGCGGCATCGTGTCGGGAGTCCGGAATAACCTTGATCACGCGCGACCGCGACTTCGCGCGATTGAAGACCGTCTTGCGCGGCTGGCGGTTCGTTGCGCCCTGGCCGGAAGTGTCCCAGTAACGCGAGCAACCCCATGACGCCACTGACCCGTATCATGCTCGGCCCCGATGTGATGGGAGGCAAGCCCTGCATCGCGGCATGCGCATCACGCTCGGGACTGTTGTCGGTCTGGTCGCGAGCGGCCGCAGTATTCCCGAGATCCTGGCTGTGTACCCTACTTGGAAGAAGAGGACGTGCGTGAAGCGCTCGCCTACGCCGCGTCGAGGAGACTGAAGTCCCCATCGCAAGGTGATCAGCTCCAAGAGAGAGATGATGTACGCGTCCGGATGCGTTCCAAGGTCGCTGATGCCGCGTTTCCGCATTCGGGCGCTGCCGGGAGAACATTCGGGCGCTGCCGGGAGAAAAGGGCATGTGTCTGGCGACTTCTCACATCGCAACCGCAAATTCTGCCGTATTTGAACCGGCACCAGATTCGCTCAGGCGGGTGATGTGAGAGGTCCTACACCTGGGCGGCGTCTACCCCCCAGCGCAACGCTGGCCACTCAGACGCTGCACTTGTGGGATCTCTCGCTTCCGCGGCGCCGCCAGGCATTATCGGCGTACCTCTTCGTCGAAAAGACGTGGGTTCGACAGGCGCACGATCTCGCGCGCGAGCCACTGAACCAGTTCTGGATCGCTCTCAACCGTTGGTGACTGACGCGGCGGGTTCCAGGACAGTACCGCTCGCTGAATCAGCACCGCGGGAGCGTAGTGCTCCCACGGCATCGCCTTCGCCGCTGCGCGCACTGCGTCTGCACCGGCGAAAGTCATTTGCAAACACGTTGCTCGTTTCATTGGCCAAAAAGGAATCCGGTTCGGTTGAACCACTCGTGACCATCCACACGCGCTGAGGGCGCCCGAACGAATCCGAAAGGTGATGGCCGCTGCCCCTCACACCCGGTTAGTTGTCACTTCTTCCACTCGCGCGCAGCCTTCTCGGCGTTTTCACGGCTGGAATCGGCCCCCCTGTAGCTGATCAGCGGCGACCTGCTGAGTGTTCCTCGCTTTCCCGTTCATGTCGTTGTTGCACGTTACGTTGCGCGTCGGCGTTTCGGCGTGCCGACGTCTCGGAGATTCCGTTCACACTTCCCTCGATTTCAGGTCAGACGCGCCTATTCCGTTCTGGGCGGCGAGGTGGTCCCTCGGTCGCCTGCCTACCATAGGTCCGCCGCGCTTACCCGGCGAGTGGGGCATTGCTCAGGTCCAACCACTGTCACGCGTCCCGGTAAGGTGCTTGCATTCACGCCACTCGACGGCCATACAAAGCTCCCCCCGGAGCACGGCGGGAATGCTGCAGCTGTGGCGGTTGGTCAACAAATCCGGCATCCCAGCTCACTGTTTTCTGACCGAGCGTGAAGGCCGCCTGGGCCGTTTCGTGCGCACAGGGCAGGCAATCACGCTGTACGAGCGATGCTCCAGCGACGATGCCGCTTTTCACAGGGCCGACGAAATACGGGACGTTCTGGTGGAGATGGGCTGGAGCGAACCGAACCACTGATCAGACTTCGCACGTCGAACAAAGGGGGAGCTATGGTGTTCGTCGAGCGACGAAATCATCGCGATCGGGCAGAGACGCTCCGCCGCGTGATCGCGTGGTTGCGAGATGCGTCACTTGGGGGCCGACGTCCGATCTCAGCGATACCGGATGACATCAGCCCGGCGTGCGTAGTTGAGCGGATTCTCCGGAGATTGATGGTCCGATGTCTTACCAGAACAGTGGCGGGCGGGTGGATACCCACGCAGGCCCTCCTTCACCCGGCGAAGCTCGAGGAGGTTTAGGGCCGAATCGATCCTCGACGACCAACGTTTGCGCGACTGACCCGACGATCTGAGGCTTGGCGGTTGTCGAGTGTTCTGACGATCGTGGCGTCTCCTGCTTTGTCGCGGCTGTAAGGGCTGACGATTCGGTACGGTGCATGCGACGTAACGCCGCAAGTGGGCATCGTCAGACATACTGCGTGACCGCCAGAGTTCATAGGACTTCGCACGGAACGCTGGATAGTCGACCGCATCGATCCGGAGCTCACCCATGGTTTCCTTGCCGGTTTTCGGATTCCGGAAGCGCGGATTGATGACATGAACATAGGCCCACCCGAACAGGTGATCACGGGCGACGGGGTCCAGTTTGTCGAGAACTTGAAAAAAATGACCCAATGAGTTGAAGCACGGCCGAAGTACGTAGAGCAAGTGCGCCGTGTGGACTGTGTGCAGCGAAATACCGATGTCTAGCCGATACCGCCTAGCCAGGGCAGGTTTCGAGGAAACGAATCGCTCAAGGTCTTTGCGCTCCCAGACGCTTGATTCGAAAGAACGGGCGGTTCTCCTTCTCATAGGCCCCAAGCGAAGCCTTCGCAGGATTCGACAGGAAATTCGAAATGACAAACAGAAGCACGTTTGGTCGCTCTGACGTTGCCCACGTCAGCGCACCATCTCTAGGGCTTCCGGAGGTACACCGCGCGTGTGGCGCTTGCACTGCACGAACCACCTTTCGAGACGTTCGTGGCGGTCGATATCTTCTCGACGGAGGACCGCTTCAATGTCCCTGCCCTGGTCAGCGGTTGCGCCGCCCCTACCAGACCCGCGGCGCCAAGTCAGGTTGGCAAACTCGAGCGCAGCCAGCAAGTCGTACGCAAATTCCTCGAACTCGCCGTCGGAGAGGTGATCGAAATTCATCGGTGCTCACGGCACGGGTTGCAATCTGGTTGCAAATTCCGGAGGGGAGGTGGCTCGCCGCACTGGACGATTTCCGCAACTGGCTCATCTGTGAGGCAGCCTGAAGTCGCTTCGAGTCCCAGTTTAAATATGTAAACAAACTTCGGACAGGTCTCAGGCGACCAGCACCCGGGCTCGGCCCGTTGCCCGGGGCGCGGCTTCACGACAATCTCCACGTCGCTATCGAGCAGCACGAAGAACAGCACAGCCGATCGAGCGGGAGGCCGGCGAGACGGACCCGGCCCAGGGCCGACACCTTCGGCCGATTGCGCCGGCGGGTTGACAGGCGCAGGGTCTCGTGCATAGTCTATGCACTTAGTTCATAACGTATGAAATCGAGAGCCTCCGGCAGCACTCGTCAACGGACCCGGCGCGCAATCCTCGAGGCCATGGTTGACGTGATCATGGAGACAGATGGGATCGGCTTTTCGGTTCAGGCGGTGGCTGACCGGGCAGGGGTGACTCACCGCACCATCTACAACCACTTTCCGACGCGCGAGGCTCTCTGCGACGCGTTCTCGGACTACGTCGACGAGTTGTTGGTGGCGAGCAGCGGAGCGCCAGAGCCCACCTGGTCGCTGGCCTCGATCCCGCTGCTCGTGGAGGACCTGTATCGGACGCTGGCGCTGCGCGACCGCCACGCCCGCGCCTACGTGATGCTGATGATCGGGAACCGCCGACCGATGAGCGCCTGGCGCAAGCGCTCGCTGACGGCCGAGAAGCTCATTGCCCGCGAGCAGTCGGGACGAATACCGCTCACGCCGCGGCAGGTGACCGCGGTCATACGGATGTTCGTCTCGACGATGGGCTGGCATCTGCTGACCGAGCAGTGCGGACTGTCCACCGACGAGGCGGCCGCAGCCAGCGCCTGGGCCACCCGTACGCTGCTCGATGCCGCCATCGCCAAGCGCACCACCAAGCGCACCGCCAAGCCGTCGTCTTCTCCTTCACAGGGAGGCGCCAATGCGACACGCCGTCG
>DATCJA010000018.1:0-8461 GCA_036507475.1 Vicinamibacterales bacterium | reverse complement strand
AACGAGGATTCTGTACCCGTTGCGTGCCGCCTATACGTCGAGCCGTATGGCGGTCCTAGGCGCGCGGAGCGCGCCAAGAGATGCTGGCCAACCAGCCGAGGGGCGCTGCCGGGGATCTCAAGGGGCAGAGCCCCTGGGCTGGTTGAATCCGGTAGCTGTCGTGGGTCTGGGTGCGCTGGGAGTGCTCGCGCTCTGGAGTCCGCCGGCCACGGCGCAGACGAAGACATACGGCGGGCGCCTCTCGCCGGTGCCCATTACGGTAGCGATGCAGGAGGCGGTTGCGGGTCACGGTTCCGTCACGGCGGTTCTCGCCGACAATCGCCTCACCATCGAGGGCACCTTCGAAGGGCTGCGATCGCCGGCCACCGTGGCTCGCCTCCACGTCGCGCCCCGCGCCATTCGTGGGCCGGCCGTCGCCGACATCATGGTCCCCGGCGCCACGCGCGGCAGCTTCAAGGCTGTCGTCCAACTGACCGAACCGCAGCGGCAGGCGCTCGAGAAGAGTTCGCTGTACATTCAAATTCACAGTGAGAAGGCACCCGACGGCAATCTATGGGGGTGGCTCCTTCCGCAGGAGGTGAAACGGTGACGCGCACGACACATCGAATGGGACGGCTACTCGCCTGCGTGACGACAGCCGTCGTTGGCGTTGTCGTCATTGCCGGGCAGCAGCCTCCGGTGGGTGGGACGTTCACCGCCGCGCAGGCGTCGGCAGGCCAGCAAGCCTACACGACAAGCTGCGCCGGCTGCCACATGCCCGATCTCAGAGGGAACAATGAAGCTCCGACGCTTGTCGGGGCCAACTTCATGAACACCTGGGGCGCGCGGGCCGCAAATCTTCTTGCAACGTACATCCAGACGGCGATGCCGCCGGCGGGTCCGCGACTCTCGGCGGACCAGGCGCTGGTCCTCGCCGCGTACATTCTGCAGGTGAACGGTGGGCGGGCCGGTGTGCAGCCACTGGCCGCGAGCACCACGACGCCGATCGGCGCGATCGCGACGGGGCAGGGGCAGAACGCATCCCAGGCTGCAATCGCACCAGCCGCCGCGCCTGCCGCACAAGCCGCGGGTGGAGCAGCGGCGACCCCCCCGGCGCCGGGCCTGACGATTGCCGGAGAAGTGCCGAACTACGCCCCGGTCACCGACGCCATGCTGCGCAATCCGCCGCCCGGCGACTGGCTGATGGTCCGGCGCAACTACCAGGCATGGAGCTACAGCCCGCTCAGCGAAGTCACGCCCGCCAACGTCGGACGGCTCAGGCTTGCCTGGGTGTGGGCGATGAACGAGGGTGGTCAGAGTGAGCCAACGCCCCTCGTCCACGACGGGATCATCTACCTGATCAACACCGGCAATATCGTCCAGGCGCTCGATGGGCGCACGGGCGAGCTGATCTGGGAGCACCACGTTGGTCCCGAAACCCCCAGCACCATGCGCAATATCGCGATCTATCAGGACAAGCTGTTCGTGGCGACGGGCGACGCGCGTCTGGTGGCTCTCGAAGCGCGCACCGGCCGACTCGTCTGGGACGTCCCGCTTACCGAACGGAACAAAGGGTTTACGAACAGCAGCGGTCCCATCGTCATTCGCGGCAAGGTCGTGCAAGGCCTGACAGGCTGCGCGCGCTTCCAGCCCGATCGGTGTTACATCAGTGCGTATGACGCGAACACCGGCAAACAGCTGTGGAGGTTCAACACCGTAGCCCAGCGCGGCGAGCGCGGCGGCGACACGTGGGGCGACGTGGCCGACATGTTCCGGAAGGGTGGCGAGACATGGATCACCGGCAGCTACGATCCGGACCTCGATCTCACCTTCTGGGGCGTCGCGCAGGCGAAGCCGTGGGTGGCGGCGAGTCGCAACATGAAGACGTCGGATCGCGTGCTCTATACCAGCTCGACCGTCGCGCTCAGACCCGATACCGGCGAGCTGGCCTGGTTCTATCAGCATTCGCCTGGTGAGTCGCTCGACCTCGACGAAGTGTACGAGCGCGTGCTCGTTGACGTTGGTCCCCGCAAATTCGTCTTCACGATCGGCAAGCCTGGGATCTTGTGGAAGATCGATCGCCAAAGCGGCGAATACGTCTCATTCAAGGAGACGGTCTTCACAAACGTCTTCGATCGCATCGATCTCGAGTCTGGGGTGCCGCGATACCGGCCCGAGATCATGGCGGCGAAGGTTGGCGATTGGGTGCAGGCGTGCCCGAGCACCGAAGGTGGCCACAACTGGCACGCCACGAGTTACCACCCGGGCGCGGGGCTGCTCATCATCCCGCTCGCCCAGTCGTGCATGGAGCTTTCGGGCCGTTTGGTGGAATTCAAGGAAGGTTCCGGCGGCACGGCCGGCGACCGCCGCTTCTACGAGATGCCCGGCTCCAACGGCAACATCGGCAAGCTGGCCGCGTTCGACGTGAACACGATGCAGCAAGTGTGGAGCGTCGAGCAGCGCGCGGCGTTCCTTACCGCGGCGCTCTCGACGGGTGGAGGAGTCGTCTTCGCGGGCGATCTGGACCGGTACTTCCACGCGTACGACGTGCGGACCGGCAAGGAGCTCTGGAAGATCCGTCTCGGCACGTCCGTGCAGGGATTTCCGGTGACGTTCACCGTCGGCGGCAAGCAGTACGTGGCCGTCACGACCGGACTCGGCGGGGGCAGTCCTCGCAATGTCCCGCGCACGATCTCTCCGGACGTCCGGCATCCACAGACGGGGAACGCGTTATACGTGTTCGCGCTCGAGGAGTAGGCGAGGATCACTTGTCAGCATGCTGAACTGTCGTTCACACTTCTGGCTTCTCGGTTCTCCGTTCGTGTTCAGGTTCGACCGCTCCGCGACGCCCCTTTGGTCCCGCCGCGCGAACGTGAACACGAACCGAGAACCCGGAACAGAGAAGTGTGAACTGCACGTTTGCTAATCAGGGATCCGTGGTCCGGTTTCTCGTCCGCCAGCCGCCAACGAACACGCCGAACATCGTCATGACGACGCGGTGCGCGCTGCGCTCGCGCCTTCAGGCGGGCCGTGTCGTTCAGGCAACCGCGCCAGAGATCGGGCTTTTCGCGACAGGGGGCTAGTGAGACTCATGGGTAATGGTCTAGTTTCGAAACTAGACCACTACCGACTCATGGCCCGGCTCGTTATTACCGCTCGAATCTCCGATAATGGCTCTTAGTGGGCAACGCGCATCCACGCGTGTACGACCACGGCGCCACGGTCGAGGGTCGCAACTGGCGCTCGTACGTTCCCGAAGGCGTGCGTCCGTACATCGAAAGTGCGCCCCTGGCAGCGATGTGTCTCGGTATCTCCTCAGGCCTGGCCTTCGCGATGATCGGTGCCACGCTGACCACACGGCTCGCACAGTACGGGATCCAGAAGAGCGCAGTGACGATGTTCGCGCTGACGTTTCTCGCGTACAACTTCAAGTTCCTCTGGGCGCCGCTCGTCGACACCGTTCGCATCCCGGTGCTGGGTCGCTTTGGCCAGCGCCGGTCGTGGTTGTGGTTGACGGGGGTCTTTGTCATGGCTGCGATCGTTTTTCTCGGCAGCCTCGACCCACAGCAGGCGCTGAGTACGGTCGCGATGGCCGCAATCCTCGTTGGTATTGCCGGTGCCACGTTCGACATCATCATCGACGCGTATCGCATCGAGCTGCTCGAGCCACGCCAGCTTGGCGTCGGCTCAGGCATGTCGCAGTACGGCTGGAGGATCGGCGCGGCGACAGCAGGCGCCGTCGCCCTCGTTCTCGCCGCGCGCTACGGATGGGCCGTCGCCTACACGGCATGTGCGCTGTTTGCGCTGCCGGCGATGCTCGTTGGCGTCGCCATGGGCGAGCCGGGGCGACACCGCGAGCCCGCCGTCTCGCGCGGCGCGATTCACGCAATCGGTGCGTACTTCAGTCCGCTTGCCGAGTTCATCAAGCGTGAGGGCGCCCTCGTCGTCTTGATTTTCGTGCTGATCCACAAGATTGGCGACACGCTCGCGAACATGACGCTGCGGCTGCTGTTCCAGGATCTCGGATTCGCAAACGACGAAATCGCGTTCTACGACGTCGGAATCGGGTTCGTCGCGCTGCTGGTTGGCGTGTTTATCGGCGGGATTCTCTATGCCAAGCTCGGGATGAAGCGATCGGTGCTCATCAGTCTCGTGCTGATGGCCGTCTCGAATTTCGGCTTTGCCGCGCTTGCCGCAGCGGGTCATACGAACATGGGTATGGCTGCCGTCATCGGTTTTGAGAACTTTGCCAGCGGCATCGGGGGCGTGACCGTCGTCGCTTATCTATCGGCGTTGTGCAGTCTGCGGTTCACCGCCACGCAATATGCGCTGCTCTCCGCACTCGCGAGCATCGCCGGACGATTCCTGACCGGCACCACGGCCGGGTCGTTGATCCAGCACATGGGATACTTCAACTTCTACCTGCTGACGACGTTCATTGCCATGCCGGGCGTGATTCTCTTCTGGTACATGATCCGCTCCGGCCTTGCGGACGTATCAATGGGGTCGGCAGGCAAGGAAGCGTAGACCCCGGCTGAAGACTAGCGAGGCTCCGCCTCAGACCGCTGAGCCTGTTGGCTCCGCCTCGCTAGTGGCAGTGTCTGCTTGCCCGCACTCCGTGCGGGCGAGACGTCTTGAAAGGCTGTTGGAAAACTTGACTCATTCGCACGAGTTCTGGCCCTTCATGAGACGTCTAGCCGCCTCCCTCGCCGCTGCGTCAACGCCTTTCCAGTCAGCACGCTGAGCCGTCAAACAGAGACGCTCGACACGAGCGTGACCAAGCTGAAGAATCCGATCACTTCGAGGGAAAGGCCGGAGGCGCGCAGCCAGGCCAACAGCGTGTCGAAGATCAGAAGTAGGGCAGGCCGGCCGAAAATCCAAGCGCCACCATCACTAGTGCGCGGCGCTCGGCGTACACGCCGAGCGCTGAAAGCACGGTGCGCCTGCCGGGCGCGGATTCGGGTTCCATACTCATGCGACCTCGAACGCGAGGGAAACGCCGGTTCGGCCCAACTGGATGGAGGCGGAACGGCAATCGATTCCGGTCCGTCTGGGATTCTCCCTCGAATTGCGCCTCGGCAGCCAGGCAGATCGCAGCACGAATCCCGAATCGCTCGAAAGTCTTAGAGTCTTTCGTCTTTAGTCTCTGGTCTCTGGTCCCGACTAGAGACCAGAGACCAAAGACCAGAGACTGACCGCCCGTCCGCGTATCTCAGTGAAACGTGACTCCCACCGTGAAGTCGACAACGTTGTGCTTCCAGTTGTCCTGGAACGGCTGTCCGCGCAGCGTCACGTCACCAAGCTGGCCGTACCGGAAAGACGGCGCCTAGTTACTGTCGGGGTGGCCGAGGGATCGCACGCTTTTACACTTCGAAGCGTGAAGGCGTTGGGGGGGTCTTCGTTGTGAGGAGATCGGCTCTGGGCGTAGGTTTGCGGCTCTGGGCTTTCGGCTCTCGCGTTTGGGCCGGCATTCGCCCCATCGGTCAACCGGAGGCAGCCTGAAGGCTTCCGGCTACCAGCTATCAACTACCGCCCATCCAGCCGCGCGAAACGTTCGGCAATCGTCGGGTCGATGGCGCTGTCGCGGACGAGCGCGGTGTAGCGAACGAGCGCATCCCGCGCTTCGGCGCGATGGCCCAGGCGTTCCGCCGCGTCGGCGAGATAGCGTAACGTCATGGGATCGACCGGTGCCCTCGATGCGGCCTGCAGGAGCAGGCGTTCGGCGCGTATCACATCGCCCAACAGGAACAACGCCCGGCCGTACAGCATCAGGGCGTCGGTCGACGCGTCGGCTGTTGTCGCGTGCGGCTGCAACGCCTCAGCGGCCTTGCTCAGCGCCACGCCGTCGTCCTGGCGTTCGGCGATCTCGAGCCACACACGGCCGAGCGCGACGTAGACATCGGCTCGATCCGGAAAGCGCTCGGCAGCGCGACCGAGCGTGAGGATCGCCGTTTCGCTGCGCCCCCATCGCGCGTACACGAGGCCCACGCCGATGAGCCGCTCGCCGTGCGCAGGCTCGAGGGCGGCCAGCGCCTCGAGCTGCTCGATCGCCTTCTGACGCTGCCCAGCCTGTTCGTACACATCCGCGAGTTCTTCGCGCGCCTCGACGAAGGCTGCGTCGATGTCCACGGCGCGCGTCAACGCCGCGAGCGCGGCTTTGTCGTCGGATCGGCTGCGCAGACACATGGCGAGCAGGTAGTGTGCCTCGGCCAACCGGCTGTCGAGCTCGACCGCGTGCTGCAGCGATTCGACGGCCTCCGCTGTCTGGCCATTTCGATAGTGTGCGAGGCCCAGTTTGTAGAGGACACGCGGAGACCGGTCGTCGAGCTGGGTGAACGAGCGGTAGTGCGCGGCCGCACGCTCGTAATTACCCATCGCGGAGTTGACGTCGCCGAGCAGCTCGACGGGACGTGGAGCGGAGGGGTCGAGAACCGCCGCTTCGCCAAGGTCGCGGAGCGCGGCGTTCAGGTCGCCACGCCGGCGATAGGTGTCGCCACGCTTCAGATGCGCAAGCATCGAGTCGCGCTTGAGCGCCAGCGCACCGCTGAACGCCTCGATGGCGTCTGACGTCTGATCCCGTGCCAGCGCCGCATCACCTGCGGCAATCAGCATCTGGAATTGACGTTCCTGCCGGACTGCGTACCACGCCAGCACGACGCCCACCATCAGGGCTGCCAGGCCGACCGATGCCACGACAAGCCGCCTCATTGCCGGGACGATCGTAGCAGACCTGGAACTGGGAGCGGCCGGTGGTGTCTAAAGGAACAAGTAGCGTCTGACAGGTGTACACTGCATGAATACTGGGACTTCCGGAGAGCTTGTGAAGAACGCCGGCGCCATCAGCTGGTCGAACGTCGAGAGCGGGGAGCTTGCGCTGATCGCGCGGTGCGCGAAAGGCGATGAGGTGGCGTGCGCCGAGCTCGTGGCCGCCCACCAGCGCATGGTCTACGGCCTGGCGTTCAACCTCCTGCGCGACCCCGACGAGGCCCTCGACCTTTCTCAGGAAGTGTTCCTGCGTGTCTTTCGAACCCTTTCCAGCTTCCGAGGACAGTCGGCGCTTCGCACCTGGATATATCGCATCGTCATCAATCAGGTGCGCAACCGCCAACGGTGGTGGCGGCGGCGCCATCGCGCCCAGCAGGTGTCGCTCGACGACTATCTGCGCAACTGTGGCGATCTCGAGGCGCGGCAAGACATCCTGCCTGACAGGCTGCTGGCGAGCAAAGAAACGGCGGCCAAGATCTGGCAAGCGATGGAGCAGCTTCCATTCGACCAGCGTACTGCCCTGATTCTGCGTGAGGTCGACGGATTGAGGTACGACGAGATCGCGTACTCCCTCGATATTGCGGTTGGCACTGTCAAGTCACGACTCACACGCGCGCGACAGGCGCTTCGCGCCGAGTTGCTGGGGCTTCGATCATGATTCCGTATCTCGGGTGCCAGGGCGCGCGCGAAATGCTCGAGTCGTTCGTGGACGGCGAGCTCCCCGTCTCGGAGCAGGTCGTGCTGGAAGCGCACCTGCGCTGGTGCGATACGTGCCAGGCACGCGTCGAGGACGTGCAGTTGATTGGATCGGCCCTCCGGCTGGGGGCTGTCGTGTCGGCCGCCGGCCACACGGAGACAGCGGCGATTGCCACGATGCACGACGAGGTCGTGATGCGGGTGTCGGCCGAGCGCGATCAGTCGCTGGCCGTCCACTGGCGCGAGTTGTTCTCGGACATGCGGTATCTGTGGCCGGCGCTCGGCGCAACGGCGGCGGTGATCCTCTGCGTGTGCGCCTCGACGCTGGTCAATCAGAGCGTTCGGGCCGAGCGCCCGGACTCGATGGCGGCGCTGATTTCGATCATGGCGAACCCAGGGTCGGATCAGAACCCGCTTCATCTGGAGTCGGGGATGCTGGTGCCGCGCACCCTCGAAGTAGGCTCGATGTTTTCGTCGATGCCGGAGGAAGACGCAGTCTACGCGGTCGCCGCGGTAGTGACACGCGAAGGCCGCGTGTCCAACTACGAGTTGCTGCAGTCGGTTCGCGAGCCGCTCGTAGGCCATCCGGCCAGCTCGCGGGCAGATGAAGTGACTGCGGTGCTCAACGCGGTCAGAGACTCGCGCTTCGAGCCGGCTCAGACCGTTGACGGCGTGGTCGCGGTCAACATGGTGTGGCTCCTGGCGCGGACCACGGTCAAGCCGTCCGCGAAGGCAGGCGACGGGGACGAGGTTCCGGTTACCGCCGCGCCGGCACGGGCGCTGCTTCGCCCCGCGCGCTCGTAACGTTGTTCAGCGCATCGGTCGCGCGGATAATCACCGCGCGCGCTGCAGCTTCACCTTCCAAGATCAAATCGAACTGCTCGAAGCGCGAATCGGCGATGCCGTCCTTGGGATAGATCGTCTGCCAGCGGTCGCCGTCGAGCGAGTACTCGACCTTCTGGACGGATGAGTCGATGTCGCGCACATCGAACTCGATTGTCACGCGGCCCCCGTCGCGGCG
>DATCJA010000017.1:0-26778 GCA_036507475.1 Vicinamibacterales bacterium | reverse complement strand
GGCCCCGCCCTACGGCAGAGAATGCGTGCGTACGTACGTCGTAGGCCGGGTCCTTCCGCCTTCGCCAAGGCTACGGCGGGCAGGTGGCGGCACCCGCCACGTACGGCGGGTCCGCTTCCGCCTTCGCCAAGGCTACGGCGGACAGGTCGCGGCACCCGCCCCAGGTACTGGCGGACCCGGCAGACAGGCATAATGGCCCTCATGCGTCAGGATCAGACCACGTGGCTAACGCTCGTTGCAGGGCTGTTTATTGGCAGTTTTTCTCCGGCGGTCGCGAGCGCTCAGGGGACAGCGCCCACGCCGGTAGGCCGCATTCAGCTGCCGACGGTGATGGTGACCGCACAAAAGGAGCCCGCCGACCCGCAGACGCTTCCGGTCAGCGTCACGGCCATCTCGCAGGAGACGCTCTCGAACGCGGGCGTCCGCGTCGTGCGGGAGGCCTCCATTTATTCGCCGAATACGCACTTCTCCGATTTTACGGCGCGGAAGCTGAGCAACCCCCGGTTCCGTGGCATCGGCTCGAGCCCCGCCAATCCCGCCATCACGACCAACTTCGACGGCGTGCCGCAGCTTCATTCGAACACGTCGAGCATCGACCTGCTCGATGTGGAGCAGATCGAGTTCATCCGTGGACCGCAAAGCGCGCTGTTCGGCCGTAATACGCTGGCCGGCGTCATCAACGTCGTCAGTGTCCGGCCATCACTCACCGGTTGGACGTATGCCGCGTCGGCGCCGGTCGCGAATTTCGGCGCGCGCGACGTTCGCGCCAGCGTATCAGGTCCCCTTGCTGCCGGTCGGGTCGGCGTCAGCGGCGCAATCGGCTACGGGCGGCGCGACGGGTTCACGCGGAACGTCGTCACGGGCAACGACGTCGACCATCGGTCCGCCTTCGCGGGAAAGGGGCAGCTGCTCTGGACGCCGTCGAGCATCTGGGAAACGCGCCTCATCGTCAATGGAGAGCGGGCGCGCGATGGTGACTACGCGCTCAACGATCTCGCGGCGCTGCGTTCGAATCCATTCCAGGTGGCGCGTGATTTCGAGGGGCACACGGATCGTGACCTGATGGCGACGACGGTGCTCGCGCGCAGGGCCGGCAGCCGGATCAATCTGTCGACGACCACCGGATTCGTGAACTGGAAGACGGTTGACGAGACCGATCTGGATTACACGCCCTTGCCGCTGCTCAGGCGCAGCAATACCGAAGAAAGCCTTCAGTTCACGCAGGAAGTGCGCGTCGGCTCCGCCGCAAACGCGCCGTGGCGCGCTTCGGCCGACGTGCCTGTCAGATGGCAGGCCGGCGTGTTCCTGTTCACGCAGAACTACGAGCAGGATGCGGTCAACACGTTCTCTCCGTTCGTGCTCTCGCCATTGGTGATCTTTCGAGTGAGCCAGCACGCGCCGCAGTCCACACTCGATGACGTCGGGATTGGCGCCTATGGACAGGCGACCGCGACGTTCGACGACAGGCTCGATGTAACGGCTGGCGCGCGCGTCGATCGCGAGAACAAAGAGGCGTCGCTCAATACGTTCTTCGCGCCGGCGATTGCGCCGGGACGCCTCGTGACTGCCGAGAAGAGCTTTTCGAACGTGTCGCCGCAGTTCTCGGTGGCGCTGCGGTTCCAGCCGGACATGATGGTGTACGGCGTCGTCGCACGCGGGTTCAAGGCGGGCGGCTTCAACGCGGCCTCTCCGCCGGGCTTCGAGGCGTACGACGAAGAGCAGACATGGAACCTCGAGGGCGGCGTGAAGACGACGTGGGCCGGCCGCGTGACGGCCAACGCCGCGGTGTTCCGGATCGACTGGGACGACCTGCAGCTCAACCTCCCGGATCCGTTCGTGCCGGCGCAGTTCTACATCGCCAACGTCGGCCGCGCGTCAAGCCAGGGAATCGAGCTCGAATTGAACGCTCGCGTTGGGCCCGGCCTCGACCTGTTCGGGGCGTTCGGGTACACGGACGCCACGTTCAAGGCGGGCAGCATCTCGAGCGGTGTGAACGTCGCGGGGAACGAGATTCCGAACACACCAGACTACACGGCCACCTTCGGCACGCAGTTTTCTCGCGCGGTGCGACCGGATGCGACTGCGTACGGACGTGCCGAGGTGACGTTCTACGGCGCGTTCCTGTACGACGACCTGAACAGGGCAGGCCAGGACGGTTATTCGCTCGTCAACCTTCGCGCCGGGATCCAGAACAGGTATCTGTTCGCGGAAGGGTGGGTCAGAAACGCGTTCGATTCACGGTATATTCCGGTGGCGTTTGCGTTCGACCCGCAGCTCGCGCGCTCCGGGTTTCTTGGCGAGAGTGGCGCGCCGCGGACGTACGGGATCACCGGCGGAGTGCGGTTTTAGAATTGACGAATTTACGGATTGACGAATTGACGGATTTATTCGAACCACGAAGGTCACGAAGACCGCGAAATGTAGCGCGCAGGCTTAAGCCTGCGCTCTACGAAATCTGCTTTGGACCGGGATAAATGATGGTGAATTGCCGTGCCGCGATCTGCATCGCACTGCTCCTCGCCTCGGCTGCGGTGAGCGGGCAGGCGCCGTCCAGCGACTGGCCGCAGTGGCGCGGCCCTGGTCGTTCCGGTTTGTCACCCGAAACCGGCCTGTTGGGTGAATGGCCGGCATCCGGTCCGCCGCGCGTGTGGTCCACGTCGAACCTTGGAGCCGGGTTCGGCTCGATCGCGGTGCGCGGCGATCGGGTCTTCGTTCAGGGGATGCGGAATTCCCAAAGCGTCGTGTCGGCGCTCGGCCGCGCGGACGGCAAGCTCGTGTGGGTCCGCGTCATCGGCCGGGCCGTGGACAACTATCAGGGACCGGGGCCGCGAGGCACGCCAACCGTCGACGGAGACCGCATCTACGTGCTCACGGAGAACGGCGATCTTGCGTGCCTGCGCTTCCAGGACGGCACCATCGTCTGGCAACGGAACATCCTGCAGGATTTTGGCGGCCGCAATATCGGCTGGCTGATCAGTGAGTCGCCGCTCGTCGACGGCAATCAGGTTGTCGTCACGCCCGGTGGACGCGGCGCGGGAATGGTGGCGCTCGACAAGATGACAGGCAAGACGATCTGGACCAGCAAGGAGCTGAGCGACCAGGCAGGGTATGCCTCGCCGATCGTCGCCGATATCCAGGGTGTTCGTACGATCATGACCTTGACGGCGGAAGCCGGTGTCGGCGTGCGTGCATCGGACGGGAAGCTGATGTGGCGTTATCAGGCGGCGGCCAACGACACCGCGAACATCGCCACACCTGTGTTCGACGACAACAAGGTCTTCTACACCTCCGACTACGGCACGGGCGGCGCACTGCTGTCGCTCCGTGCGGACGGCGGCGAGGTGCGCGCCCAGCAGCTCTACTTCACGCGCGACATGCAGAATCATCATGGTGGTCTCGTTCTCGTGAACGGATACCTCTACGGCTTCAACAATTCCATCCTGACGTGTCTGGAATTTGCGACCGGCAAAGTGATGTGGCGCCACCGCAGCGTCGGCAAGGGGTCGCTGGCCTACGCTGACGGGCACCTGTACCTCCTCAGCGAGAACAACGTGGTGGGTCTGGCCGAAGCGACGCCGGCCGGTTACCGCGAAAAGGGACGCTTCACGATTGCCGATCAGGGCTGGCCGTCGTGGGCCCATCCAGTCGTGAGCGGCGCGCGTCTATACGTGCGGAATCAGGGTATTCTTACCGCCTATAACATTCGGGCGAATTGACCCGGTTGGTGGTTGGTAGTTGGCGGTTATCGGTTAGAACAACCACGAACCACCAACCACCATCCACTAACCGTTCAAAGAGGAGAGAACAGCATGCGCCGGGCAATCATGATGATCGTGCTCGTCGCCGGCACGGCGACTGTAAATGAGGCGCGGCAAGCCGCGACTGACGTCACCCAGTGGCGCGGCCCCAACCGCGACGGCGTGGTGACCGGCTTCACGGCGCCTGCGACCTGGCCCGAGAGTCTCACGCAGCGCTGGAAGATCGACATCGGACTCGGCTATGCGACGCCGCTCGTCGTGGGAAATCGCCTCTTTGTGTTCTCGCGGCAGGGCGGCGACGAAGTGATGAGCGCGGTCGACGCCGCCAGCGGAAAAGTGTTGTGGCGAACCGCGTACCCGGCGCCGTTCGAGATGAACAGTGCGGCGAAGCAGCACGGCCCAGGGCCAAAATCGACGCCGGTGTTCTCGAATGGACGCCTCTATGCGATTGGGATGACGGGCACCGTCACTGCCTACGATGCCGCCTCGGGCAAACAGATCTGGCAGAAGCCCGGCTCCGCGCCGGTCCCGATGTACACGACGCACGCCTTTTCGCCGGTGATTGAGGGAGGTCTCGTGATCTTCCACGTCGGAGGGCACGACAAAGGGGCGCTCACCGCGTTCGATGTGAACACCGGAGCAGTGAAGTGGACGTGGGCCGGCGACGGTCCCGGGTATGGCTCGCCCATCGTTGGAGAGTTCGGCGGCGTCCGCCAGGTCGTCACGATCACGCAGGCAAAGGTGGTCGGCGTCGACGCGGCCACGGGTGCGCTGCTCTGGGAGCGACCGTTTGCCAGCTCCAATTTCACCAACTCGATCACGCCTGTGCGATACGGCCAATCAGTCATCATCTGGAACAACATCGGGTCGTTGACGGCCTTGAACATTGCAAGACGGAACAATCAGTGGATGGCGGAGCCGGCGTGGGAGAGTCCCGACCTGCCGGCACGCCTGAGCAACGCGGTGCTCGACGGCGACGTGATGTTCGGGCTGACGACCCGGAACATGGGGCAGTACTTTGCCTTCGACGTCAAGACCGGCAAGACCTTGTGGACGTCCGACGGACGGCAGGCGGGCAACATCGCGCTCGCCCGCGCGGGGAGCGTGCTGTTCAGCCTGGAAAACGACGGGGAGCTCGTCGTGCTTTCGACGAACCGCACGGCGTTCCAGCTGCTTCGCCGCTACAAGGTCGCGGACGCCGAAACGTGGGCGCAGCCGGCGATCTCGGGCAACCGAATCTTCGTCAAGGATGTCTCGACGCTCGCGCTCTGGACGGTGAACTAAGAACAAGTCACAAGGCACAAGTCACAAGGCACAAGTCACAATGCCGTTCGCCTTTTGTGATTTGTGACTTGTGCCTTGTGACTTGATCAGCCGAGTATCAGCTTCGCGATTGTCTGCAGCTGCAGGTTGGACGTCCCCTCGTAGATCTGTCCGATCTTCGCATCGCGGTAGAGCTTTTCTACCGGGTAGTCCTTTACAAAGCCGTACCCGCCGTACAGATTCACTGCCAGCGACGTAACGCGTTCGGCGACTTCTGACGACAGAAGCTTGCACATGGCGGCTTCCTTGACAAACGGTGCGCCCCCGTCGCGCAGGCGCGCCGCGTTATAGACCGTGAGTCTGGCGGCTTCGAGCTCGGTGGCGGCGCGCGCCAGGTCGAACTGGACGGCCTGGAATTCGGCAATTACCTTTCCGAACTGTTTGCGCTCCTTCGTATAGCGCACCGCGTGATCGAGCGCACCCTGGGCGAGGCCGATCATCTGCGCTCCGATGCCGATCCGCCCCTCGTTGAGCGTCTCGATGGCGACCTTGTATCCCTTGCCGATGTCGCCAAGGACGTTGTGCCGCGGCACGCGACAATCCTCCAGCAGCAGTTCGCACGTGCTGCTGGCGCGGATGCCGAGCTTGTCCTCCTTCTTGCCGACGGAGAATCCCGGAAATCCACGTTCGACGATGAACGCCGTGATGCCGTGATAGCCCTCATGAGGGTTGGCGTTGGCAAAGACGATGAACACGTCCGCCTCGTCGGCATTGGTGATCCACAGCTTGCGCCCGTTGAGGACGAAGCTGTCGCCGTTCTCGGACGCTCGCGTTGCAAGCGCGAAGGCGTCGCTGCCCGATCCCGCTTCCGACAGTGCGTAGCCGCCAACCGTGCCGCGCGCAAGGCGCGGCAGGTACTCCTGTCGGAGACCGTCGGAGGCCCAGCGGAGCAGCGCGTTGATCACGAGCGTGTTCTGCACGTCGACCAGGACGGCAACAGACGGGTCGACGCGCGACAGCGCCTCGACGGCCAGCACGGCATGAAAGAATCCAGCCCCGGACCCTCCCTGCGCCTCGGGCACTTCGATGCCCATCAGACCGAGCTCGAACAGCCTGTCGATGAGCTGGCGCGGAATCTTCGCCTGCTCATCCATCTCGCGCACGTGGGGGCGGATCTCCCGGTCCGCGAATTCGTACACGCTGTCCCGGAACAGCGCTTCGTCTTCGTGTAAGGTGGTCAGGCTGCGCGGCGTGTCAGAGGGTGGCACTGGTCCGTTGCGGGCACGGGAGATGCAAACAGCAAATCTCCGTGCCGTCGACTTTCAGGTGGTATTATCGCGGAAAAGGCGGAGCACGACAGGTATGAGCCGCACACCGATCGCCGTCTTCCTGACCGTTGCGCTTGCCATGATCCAGGCGGGCACAAGCCGCCCGCAGGCCGCACCGCAGTCAAGCGCCCCTCAGGGCAGCGGCGCACAGCAGACGGGCGCCGCGCCGCAGCCCGAGCAGGGTGCCGCGCCGCAGCCCGAGCAGGGCGCCGCGCCGCAGCAACCCACGTTCCGCGCCGACGTCAATTTCGTACGGGTCGATGTAATCGTCCACGACGGCAAAGGACAGCCCGTCACCGATCTGACCCAGGCCGACTTCGAGGTGCTCGAAGACGGCAGGCCGCAGGCCATCGAGCAATTCCGCTTGATTCGCGTGGATGGCAATCCGCGGCCTGGCGATCCGCCGCCTCGCGAGCTGCGCAACCGGATCGACGAGGAGCTCGAAATCTCGCGCGACGACGTCCGGCTCTTCGTGTTCTTCTTCGACGATTACCACGTTCGACTCGGCAACTCGCTGGCCGTGAAGGAGCCGCTCGTCCGATTCGTCCAGACGCAGCTTCGGCCGAACGACGTCGTCGGCATCATGTACCCGCTGACGCCGCTCGATGGCATTTCGTTCACGAGAAACACAGCCTCTGTGGTGAGCGCGATCGAGCGCTTCGAGGGGCGCAAATTCGACTATCGGCCGCGCAACATGTTCGAAGAACAGTACGCGCGGGCTCCGAGCGAGGTTGTCGAGCAGATACGTAACCAGGTCGTCATGACGGCGCTGCGCGGACTGACCACGCGGCTCGGCGGTCTGCGCGAAGGACGCAAGGCCATCATTTACGTCAGCGAAGGACTGACGGTGATGTTGCCGCCGCAGCTGCGAACGGCGGACGCCTCGCTGGGGCCGCTCGGCAATCCGGCCGCGCGAAATCCAATGGTCGGCGAAAACAACCCGCGCGAGGAAACCATGGCGTGGTTTGCGCAGTCCGATCTGTATTCGCAACTGCGCGACGTGTTCACCGCGGCCAATCGCAACAACGCCGCAATCTACACGCTCGATCCGCGCGGGCTCGCGCCGTTCGAGTTCGGCATCGACGAGGCCGTCGGGCCCAACCAGGACCGTCGCGCGCTCCAGATGACGCAGGACACGCTGCGCTCGATCGCTGACGAGACGGATGGCCGGGCGATCGTGAATCAGAACGATCTGGCGCCCGGTCTCGCCCAGATCGTGCGCGACTCGAGCTACTACTACCTCATGGGGTACAACTCCTCGCAGGCGCCGACCGACGGCAAGTTCCACCAGATCACCGTTCGGGTGAAACGGCGCGGTGTCGACGTTCGGGCTCGTAAGGGATATTGGGCGCTCACGGCGGAGGAGATCACCCGGGCGACCCGTGTGACGCCCGATACGCCGAAGCCGGTCCAGCAGGCGCTCGCCTCGATTGCCACGTCGGTGCAGTCCGGCAAGTACGTGCGGACGTGGGTGGGCACCGCGCGTGGCGAGGCGGGCAAGACGCGGGTCACGCTCATCTGGGAGCCGCTGCCATCGCCTCCGGGAGCGCGCCGCGATCAACCACAGCCGGGTCGAGTCTCGGTGATCGCAGCCGATCAGAAAGGTGACCTCGTCTTCCGTGGGCGCTCACCTGATGCAGCCCTTGCGTCGACGGCGGCGCCGACGACGCCTTCAGCAGCGCCCGCCTCAGGTCCGCAGCGGCTGACCTTCGACGCGCCGCCTGGCGACCTGGAATTGCGAATGTCGGTCGAGGCCGCCGCCGGCGGCGGTACCCTCGACAGCGAGATCCGCACGATTGCCGTGCCTGACCTCACGTCGCCGGATGCGGCGCTAAGCACCCCGCGCGTCCATCGCGCGCGCACCGCGCTCGACTTCCGGACGATTACCGGCGACGCGGGCGCGATGCCGGGGGTGGGTCGCGAATTCTCGCGCACCGAGCGCCTGCTGATTCGCTTCGACGTCTATGGCAACGCCGCGCCGACGGCGGTGCTGCTCAATCGAAACGGGCAGAAAATGGCCGATGTTCCCGTGACGGCGACGACGGTCGGCGGGACGCACCAGATCGACCTGAGTCTTGCGTCAATTGCAACCGGCGAATACCTCGTCGAGATCACGGTCAAGGGTGCCACCGGCGAGGCGAAGGAGCTGGTCCCGCTGCGCGTCGGTTCGTAGCGACCTTCGCCCCGAAGTAGCGCGCAGGCTTCAGCCTGCGCCGTTCCTCACCGACGCGCACGCTGAAGCGTGCGCTCTACGGTCTCCGTGGCCCGTCGCTACGCGTACATGCCGCGTACTTTGGTGACCGTCCCGACGCGCGCAATGGCCACGATGTACGCCGCCGTCCGCATGTCGACGTTGTACTTCATCGACGTCTGCAGCACGTCGTGGAAGGCGTCGTGCATTTTCTTCTCGAGCCGGGCGTTCACTTCGCTTTCTTCCCAGAAATAGCCGTACCGGTCCTGCACCCACTCGAAGTACGACACGGTGACCCCGCCCGAGTTCGCAAGAATGTCGGGCACGACGAAGATGCCGCGTTCGTGGAGGACGTTGTTCGCCTCGGGTGTTGTGGGACCATTCGCGGCCTCGATGACGATCCTGGCTCGAATCGCGCCGGCGTTGTCGGTGGTGATTTGATTCTCGAGCGCCGCGGGAATCAGGATATCGGCGTCCAAGGCGAACAGTTGTTCGTTCGTTAAAGGCTCCGCGTCCGGGAAATCATCGATCGTCTTGTGCTCGGTCGCGTACCCGAGCACCTTCGGAATATCGAGGCCTTTCGCGTTGTAGATACCGCCCCGCGCGTCGGTGATGGCCACGATCTTCGCGCCCAGCCGCGTCAGCAGGTCGGCGGACACCGATCCGACGTTGCCGAACCCCTGAATCGCGATCGTGGCGTTGGTGATGTCCAGTCCTCGGTGCTTCGCCGCCTCGCGCGCCACGATCATCACGCCACGCCCGGTTGCGTCGCGGCGCCCGAGCGAGCCACCGAGCTCGACGGGCTTGCCGGTGACGACCGCCGTCTCGGTATGGCCCACGTGCATGCTGTAGGTATCCATCACCCACGCCATCACCTGATCGTTGGTGTTGACGTCGGGCGCCGGCACGTCCTTTTCGGGGCCGATTGCGTCGATGATCTCGGCGACATAGCGCCGTGTCAGCGCCTCGAGCTCGCGGCGCGACATGCGTGTGGGGTCGCAGACGACGCCGCCCTTACCGCCGCCGAACGGAATGTGCGCCACGGCGCATTTCCACGTCATCCACGCCGCCAGCGCGGTGACCTCGTCGAGCGACACGTCGGGGTGATAGCGGATGCCACCTTTGGCAGGCCCAAGCGTGATGTTGTACTGAACCCGGTATCCCGTGAACACCTCGATCTCGCCGTTGTCCATCTGCACCGGGCAAGAGACGACGATCTGCCGCTTGGGATGCGTGAGGATCTTCCAGATGCCGGGATCGAGCTTGAGGAGGCGGGCAGCCTCGTCGAACTCCTGGAGCATCGCTTTGAAGATGCTGCCGTGTTCGGCCATGCGTATGTGTATTGTAGGCCGGGTGCCGCGGCGCGAAGGATACAGCGCGCTGCGGACCCGGCAGTTAGAATGAGCAGGGATGGAGAGCGCAACGTCCGCACCTGAGGCAACGCAGCCGTCGGCACGACGCGGCGCGTTCACCACCGTGTCCGGGCGCCCGATCATCCGGCTCTACGCGCCGACAGATATTTCTGAGCTCGACTACCGGCGCGACCTCGGCGATCCCGGCGAGTTCCCCTACACGCGAGGCATTCATCCGAGCGGCTACTTCGGCAAGCTCTGGACGATGCGGCAGTTCGCCGGATTTGGAACGCCGGAGGACACGAACGGTCGCTACAAGCAGCTTCTCACAGCGGGGGGAACCGGATTGAGCGTCGCGTTCGACCTTCCCACTCTCATGGGACGCGATCCCGATCACGACCTGTCGCTCGGCGAAGTGGGCAAGTGCGGTGTGAACGTGACGTCGCTGGCGGACATGGAAGCGCTCTTCAGCGGAATAGACCTGAGCGCCGTCACCACGTCGATGACGATCAACTCGCCCGCCGCGATGCTGCTGGCGATGTATCTCGTCGTCGCAGAGAGGCAGGGCGTCAGCTGGCACACGCTCTCCGGCACCATTCAGAACGATATCCTCAAGGAATTCATCGCTCAGAAGGAGTACATCTACCCGCCGCGCCCATCCATGCGCCTGGTGACCGATGTCTTTGCCTTCTGCGTGCAGCACGTGCCCAGGTGGAACACCATCTCGGTGAGCGGCTACCACATTCGCGAAGCGGGCGCGACAGCGGCGCAGGAGCTGGCTTTCACGCTTCGTGACGGGATCGAGTACATCCAATACGGCATTGACGCGGGTTTGAACGTGGACGACTTCGCGCCGCGCGTCTCGTTCTTCTTCAACTCCCACAGCGATTTTTTCGAGGAGATCGCAAAGTACCGCGCCGCGCGCCGCATCTGGGCGCACGTCATGCGCGACCGCTTCAAGGCGCAGAATCCGCGGTCATGGCAGCTGCGCTTTCACGCGCAGACAGCCGGCGTCTCGCTCACAGCGCAGCAGCCCTACAACAACGTCGTGAGAACCACGCTCCAGGCGCTGGCCGCCGTGCTCGGCGGCGCTCAGTCGCTCCACACCAATTCACTGGACGAAGCGCTGGCCCTTCCGACGGCCGAAGCCGCCACGCTCGCGCTGCGAACCCAGCAGATCATCGCCTACGAGACCGGCGTCACGAACATCGTCGACCCGCTAGGGGGCTCGTATTTCGTGGAGAAGTTGACGCGCGATCTGGAAGAGGAGGCGCTCGGATACTTCGACACGATCGACCGGATGGGCGGCATGGTCGCCGCCATAGAACGTGGCTATCCGCAGAAGGAAATCGCAGAAAGCGCCTACCGCTTCCAGCAGTCGGTCGAGCGGCGCGAAAAGATCATCGTGGGTGTCAACGAGTTCGTCGAAGAGAAGCGGGAGCCGGTCGGCATTCTGTACATCGATGAGTCGGTGGCGCACCGACAGCTGGCGAGGCTCGAGCAGGTGAAGACCGCGCGCGACAACGATCTCGTGCGTCGGTCGTTGGAACGGCTGCAGACGGGCGCGCAGCGCGACGACAACACGATGCCGCTGTTGCTCGACGCCGTGCGAGCCTACGCGACCATCGGCGAGATGTGCGATGCGCTCCGGGAGGTCTGGGGCGAGTACGAGGAGACGCCGGTTATCTAGACGGTAGGTGGGTAGCTCGTCGCCGGTAGCCGGTAGTTGGTAGTTGGTGGGAAAAAGCTCCCTCCTGTCTGCCTACTGCCTACTGTCTGGAACCGGTTTCAGAACCCGATGCGGAAGCCGACTTGCGCCACGGCCGAAGCAAACCGTGCTCTACAGCGTAAGTTCCCGGTTTGCGGAGCGACGTGGCGAAGTCGGCCAACATGGTTGTGAAACCGGTTCTACTGTCTATTAATTGAGATGAATCAACGAATTCGAGTGGTGATCGCCAAGCCGGGACTGGACGGGCACGACCGCGGCGCCAGGGTCATTGCCCGCGCGCTGCGCGATGCCGGCATGGAGGTCATCTACACCGGTCTCAGACAGACGCCCGAGCAGATTGTCGCGGCGGCGCTGCAGGAAGATGCGGATGTGATAGGTCTGTCGATTCTATCGGGCGCCCACATGCACATCTGTCCCCGAATCATGGCGCTGCTCCAGGAGAAGAACCTGCAGGACGTTCTCGTCGTTGTCGGCGGCATCATTCCTGACGTCGATATTCCCAAGCTCGAGGAGATGGGGGTTCGCGGCGTTTTTCTGCCGGGCACTCCAATGCAGGAGATCGTCGAATTCATTCGCAAGAACGTGCGGTCTCGTGTGGAATCATTGTGAGTGATGTCTGACGTCAGCGACCCACAGCACCCCATCAGTCTGCCCGACAAACCGGCGCTCGAAGGCCTCGAAGCGAAGTGGAATGCGCGCTGGGCGGAGAACGGCACCTACCGGTTCGACCGACGCCGCGCGCGTCCCGAGGTGTACTCGATCGACACGCCCCCTCCGACGGTCAGCGGCTCGCTGCACGTCGGGCATGTGTTCTCGTACACGCATACCGACATCGTTGCCCGCTTCCACCGGATGCGGGGCAAGGCGGTGTTCTATCCGATGGGATGGGACGACAACGGTCTCCCCACCGAGCGTCGGGTGCAAAACTACTACGGCGTGAAGTGCGATCCGTCGCTGCCTTACGATCCTGCATTCGAGCCGCCGCAGACGCCGGGCAAGCAACCGGTCGCGGTGTCGCGTCCCAACTTCGTCGAGCTGTGCCTGCAACTGACGAAGGAAGACGAGAAGGCGTTCGAGCATCTGTGGCGCTACCTGGGGCTGTCGGTCGACTGGTCGATGACCTACGCCACCATCGATCGACGGGCTCAACGCGTGTCGCAGGCTTCGTTTCTGCGGCTGCTGAAGCGCGGCATCGCGTATCAGCTCGAGGCCCCGACGCTGTGGGACGTTGATTTTCGCACTGCAGTCGCACAAGCGGAGCTCGAGGATCGCGAGCAGCCTGGCGCGTACCACCGGATCCGTTTTCGGCGGCAAGGCCAGTCGACTGCGGCAGGGACACATGGCGCTGTCGAAATCGAGACGACGCGACCCGAGCTGATCCCGGCGTGTGTGGCGCTCGTGGCGCACCCTGATGACGAACGATACAGGCCCCTCTTCGGCACCGAGGTCGTCACGCCGCTGTTTGGCGCACCCGTGCCTGTGCGGGCCCATGCGCTCGCCGACCCTGAAAAGGGAACAGGCATCGCGATGATCTGCACGTTCGGCGACCTCACCGACGTCACCTGGTGGCGCGAGCTGACGCTTCCGGTTCGCGCCGTCATCATGCCGAACGGCACACTTCGGCCGGTGGCGTGGGGCACGCCGGGCTGGGAGTCGGGCGACGCCACGCGGGCGCAGCAGGCCTACGATCAGCTTGCCGGTCTCTCTGCTACCAAAGCCCGCATGCGCATCGTCGAGCTGCTGCGCGAGTCAGCCGATCTCGTCGGGGAGCCGAAGCCGATCACGCATCCGGTCAAGTTCTACGAAAAGGGTGACCGTCCCCTCGAGATCATCACGAGCCGTCAATGGTTCATCAAGACGATGGCACATCGAGAGGAGCTGCTTGCGCGGGGCCGCGAGATCACGTGGCACCCCGAGTACATGCGGCATCGCTTCGAGAACTGGGTGAACGGACTCGCGGGGGACTGGTGCATCAGCCGGCAGCGTTTCTTCGGCGTGCCGTTTCCCCTGTGGTATCCGGTCGGCGCCGACGGCGTCGTCGACTATTCGCGGCCACTCGTTCCAGATGAACCGCGTCTGCCGATCGATCCTTCCACGGACGTTCCCGACGGATATGGCCAGGAGCAGCGGCGTGAGCCCGGCGGCTTCGTCGGCGATCCGGACGTCATGGACACATGGGCCACCTCGTCCCTCACGCCGCAGATCGCAGGCGGCTGGCTGAGCGACCCCGACCTGTGGGAGCGCGTCTTTCCGATGGATCTCCGTCCGCAGGGGCACGACATCATCCGCACCTGGCTGTTCACGACCGTGCTGCGTTCCCTGCTCGAACACAAGTCCCTGCCATGGTTCAACGCCGCGTTGTCGGGATTTGTCCTCGACCCCGATCGGAAGAAGATGTCGAAGTCGAAGGGCAACGTGGTGACGCCGATGGCGCTTCTCGAGCAGTTCGGATCCGACGGCGTGCGGTACTGGTCGGCGAGCGTCCGGCCGGGCGGCGATCCGGCCTTCGACGTGAACGATCCTGGCCAGATCAAAGTCGGCCGGCGCCTCGCCATCAAGATTCTCAACGCCGCACGCTTTGCGTTGCTGCAGGCTGAACCGCGTGGGCCAATCATCGAGCCGCTCGACCGCGGGATGCTCACCAGCCTGTCGCGGCTCGTGGACGAGGCGACGGCGCAACTCGAAGCGTACGATTATGCACGGGTGCTCGAGCGTACCGAGCGCTTCTTCTGGTCCTTCTGCGACGACTACCTGGAGCTCGTCAAGGCGCGGCGCTACGGCGACTTCACGACCGAGGGCGCCGCGTCGGCGAACAGCGCCATGCTGGTGGCGCTCTCAACGCTGCTGCGGCTGTTCGCGCCCTACCTGCCGTTTGTGACGGAGGAGGTCTGGTCGTGGTGGCGCCCGGGATCGGTGCATCAGGCCCGGTGGCCCTCCAGCGTCGAGGCGGTCGAGGCGATCGGAGGGGACGATGCGGCGGCGCTGACGGTATTTCTGCAAAGCCAGGCGGCGGTGGCCGACGTGCGGCGCCTCAAGGCACTGGCCAAGAGACCGGCGAAGACGCCGATCGCGCGCGCGGTGCTGCCTGCACGCTTCGAGCCGCTCGCGCCCGCGGCTCGCGACTTCCAGGCTGCCATGCACATTCGGGAGCTCGTCTTCGCAGACGTCGCGGAGTCGGAGTTGACGTTTGCTGAGGAGCCCGTCGCATGACAGGTCCCGCGCTCGAGCCGCTCGAGGCGGGCATGTACCGCGAAATCGTTCGCCGCGCGCTGGCGGAGGACTTCGGGTGGGGTGACGTCACCACTGAAACGATCATCGACCGCGATCAAAGCGCCCATGGCGTCATCCTCGCGAAGTCGTCCTGTGTCATCGCCGGACTCGACATCGCGTCCGAAGCGTTCCGGCAGATGGACCCGGCCGTCGCCGTCACGGTGCATCGCAAGGACGGCGACCGCTGCGAGCCGGGGACGACCGTTGCCGAATACCGGGGATTCGCAGCGGCGATGCTGACCGCAGAGCGGACGGCGCTCAATTTCCTGCAGCGTCTCTCGGGAATCGCCACGCTGACGCGGCAGTTCGTGGACGCCGCGGCAGGCCGCATCATCGTGCTCGATACCCGCAAGACGACCCCGCTGCTGCGCGCGCTCGAGAAGTACGCCGTGCGCGCCGGCGGCGCGAAAAATCATCGCAGCGGCCTCGATGACGGCATTCTGATCAAGGACAATCACATCAGGCTGGTCGGCAATGTCGGCGCTGCCGTCAGCCGGATGCGAAAGGCGAATCGCGAGATGCCGACCGAGGTCGAGGTACAAACGCTCGACCAGGTGAACGAAGCCCTCCAGGCCGGCGCCGACATCATCCTGCTCGACAACATGTCGACATCCGATATCACGCAGGCCGTGATGCGATGCCGCGGTCGCGCGAAGACCGAGATTTCGGGCGGTGTGACGTTGTCGCGCATGGCCGAACTGGCGGCAACCGGCGCCGATTTCGTGTCGATCGGTTCGCTGACGCACTCGGCGCCCGCGGCGGACTTGAGCTTTGAGATTGAACCAGCGTAAGTGAACCGGTGTAGGTTCTCTGGTGCATTGGTGCACGGGTGCTCGGGTTCCGGTTCACAGGTTCTCTGGTTCACGGTGCTCGGGTCGTTCACCGGTTCACTTGATGAACCCCCCTGTGAACCACCAGTGAACCGACGAACCCGGTGAACTCGTGAACCCGAACCTGAGCACCGTGAACCCGCGAACCTGTGAACCGGAACCTGAGCACCCTAGTACCTGAGCACCGATGAACCTTTCCGAAGCTCTGCCCCCCGAGTTCGCCGAGCCGTTGGGGCGCGCAGCCACGCGCCTCGGCCGGTTCGGCCGACAGATCGTCTGGTACCAGGACCTTTCATCGACCAGTGACGTGGCGGCATCGCTTGCCGAGCGCGGCGCGGCAGAAGGCACTGTAGTGGCGGCGAATGCCCAATCAGCGGGGCGTGGCCGACAGGGAAGGACGTGGGCCTCTCCGCCGGGTGTGGGGTTGTACGTGTCGGTCGTACTCCGCCCCGAGCCGCACGTCGTCCCGATGTTGACGATTGCTGCGGGCGTGGCGGTTGCTCAAGGCATCCAGGCCGCGACCGGGCTGTGCTCGCAGCTCAAATGGCCGAACGATGTCTACGTTGGACCGCGAAAAGTGGCGGGCGTCCTCGCGGAAGCCAGCACGAATGCCGGCGACAGTTCAGCCATTCGTTACGTCGTGCTCGGATTCGGCGTCAACGTCATGCCGGCGACCTATCCCCCCGACGTTGCTCCAAGGGCCACAAGTCTCGAGGGGGAGCTGGGTCGGGGCGTCGATCGCGGGCTGCTGCTCGTGGAATGCCTGTCGGCGCTCGCGGAACGATACGGCGACCTGGCGTGCGGACGCTCGGCGGAGATGATCCAGGAGTGGCGGGAGCGAGCGATGGCGACATTGGGTAGAAGAGTGCGGTGGGAGGCGGCAGGCGTTCCGCTCGAAGGCATCGCCGACAGCATCGACGAGACCGGCGCGCTCATCGTGCGAAACCGTTCGGGGCGCATCCGGGTGACATCAGGTGAAGTGACATGGCTGTGAATGCCAGTCGCTCACCCTTCTGTGTTCTGGCTTCTCGGTTCGTGTTCATGTTCGATTCGGCCCCGAACCCAGAAATGAACCTGAACACGAACTGAGAAGGGAGAACCGAGAAGAGTGAACGACAGCGAGACGTATTGTCGTGACGTGGAGTCGTATCTGTGCCGCAAGAACGACGGTCACCTTGTCCGAATCGTGGGACCGGCGTTCGAGCAGGTATGTGCGTGGGCTTCGCAGGGGATTCCGCTGAAGGTGGTCTTCCGTGGCGTCGATCGGTACTTCGAGCGGTACTACGCGAAAGGCCCTCGTCGACGGCCGGTGCGGATCGAGTTCTGCGAGGCGGACGTCCTGGACGTGTTCGATGACTGGCGCCGCGCTGTCGGGGTGGACCGCGCTCTTGACTCCGAACAGCACGTCAACGACGAAAGTGGCGGCGTCCGCCCGCGAGAATCGCTGGCGACGCATCTCGACTGGGTCGTCGCGCGTCTGGTCGCCCGGCGCGGCGGAGCGGATCGCTCGCTCGACGCCGCGCTCGACGAGATCGTGCGCGAGCTGGACGCCGCGCGTGCGAGCTCGAAAAACCTGCGCGGCGAGCGGAGAGATGTGATGCTGCGGCGGCTGCGTGAACTGGATCGCCGCATCGTGGATGCCGCGCGCGCTACCGCCGACGCCGAGACTCTGCGTCGCCTGGCGGCTGAAGCCGCCGAGCAACTGTCACCGTTCCGCGACCGTATGCCCGCCGACGCGTATGCTCAATCGCAACAGGCGTGCATCGACCGTCTGATCCGCGAACACGCCAGGTTGCCGACGATCGCATTCGACTGAACCAGCCAAGGGGCCCGGCCCCTTGATATCCCCGCAGTGCCCCTCGGCTGGTTGGCCAGCATCTCTTGGCGCGCTCCGCGCGCCTAGGACCGCTGTGCGGCTCGACGTCAGCACGCAACGGGTACCAAATCCTCGTAAGGAGCCGCATAGCGGTCCAAACCACGAAGGTCACGAAGATTACGAAGGTCACGAGTTTCTAATAGGCTATTCGAGCCCTTCGTGGTCATCGTGGTTCCATGTCTGTCGAAGTTGGTTCGGAGATCACCGTCGAGATAGAGAAGCCGGTCGCCGGCGGCCGGATGCTGGCGCGGCACGACGGCCAGGTTGTGCTCGTGTGGGGCGCGATCCCGGGCGAACGGGTGCGCGTGCGAGTCCAGCGCTCGGCCAAGAGCGTCTTGTATGCGAGCACCACGGACGTGGTGGTTGCCTCGCCGGATCGCCGCGATGCGGGCCCTGACTGGCAGTGCGGCGGCAATGTCTTCGCTCACATCGCGTACGGGCGGCAGTGTGCCTTGAAGGGCGACATCATTCGCGACGCGCTGGAGCGCATCGGCCGCGTGTCGCCGCTTGCACGCCCCGAGGTGCTGGGGTCGCCGGAACGCGGCTACCGGATGCGCGCTCGCCTCCACGTGCGGGACGGAAGGCTCGGGTTCTTCCGCGAAGGCACGCACCAGTTGTGCGATGCAGCGTCAACAGGGCAGCTCTTGCGAGAGACAGGCGAGTGGATTGCAGCGGCCGAACGGGTCATCGAACGTGAGCGATTGACGGGTCTCGAGGGAATGGACATCGCCGAGAACATGCGGGGCGACGAGCGTGCATGTCATCTGGACCTGCAGGCCGGCGTCGACGCTTCAGGATTTGCCTCACTCGCGGATCGGCTGACTGGACTGTCCGTCACGCGTGCCGACCGCGCGAGCGTAGAGGTGCTGGCCGGTGTTCCGACGGTCAGCGACGTGTTGCATGTGAGGCCGGACGACCCGGCGTCGGCGGTTCGACTGCGCCGCGACGCCAGGGCGTTCTTCCAGGGAAACCGGTACCTGCTCGAGCCGCTGGTTCGCTGCGTCGTGGCCCTCGTGCCGCCAGGGCCGGTCGTCGATTTGTACGCCGGCGTCGGCCTTTTCGGGTTGTCGCTGGCTGCGATCGGTGCCGCGGACGTCACGCTCGTCGAGAGTGATCCGGCCAGCGGGAAGTCGCTGGAGGAGAACGCCGAACCATACCGCGATCGAGTCAACGTGGCGCACTGCAGCGTCGAGTCGTTTCTGGCGGCGGGTCCGCTTCCGCCTTCGCCAAGGCTACGGCGGACGAGGCGCGGAACCCACCCTACGTACGTGGGGCGGGTCCCGCGACGCGGAGGGAACGAGGCGCGGAGCGGACCCGCCGATCACGTCACCTGCATCGTCGACCCGCCGCGCACCGGCATGTCGAAGGACGCGCTCGGGGGGATCGTACGGAGCCGGCCCGCCCGCATCGTCTACGTGTCGTGCGACATTGCCACGTTCGCGCGCGACACGCGGACGTTGCTCGATGCGGGCTACGAGCTCGAGACGCTGACGGGCATCGACCTGTTCCCGAACACCGCGCATGTGGAGGTGATGGCGGCGTTCGTGAACATCGATGATCGATGATCGATGCTCACATCATCGATCATCGATGCCTCAAATTCTGCACGCCTTCACAAAAGCCTCGAACAGCGATCGGAACTCGCCGGTTCGGTAGAAGTTCTCAGGGTGCCACTGCACGCCGACGCAAAACCGGCGCGTCGGATCCTCGACGGCTTCGATCACGCCGTCCGGCGCCGTGGCAGACGCGACGAGTCCTTCGCCAAGCTGCTTCGCTGCCTGATGATGGCGGCTGTTGACCTGGCGGCTCTCGGAGTCGCTCCCGGCCTCGCCAGCCAGCCTCGCCAGCAGCGACCCTTCCTCCATCCACACTTCGTGCGCGAGCGTAAACGGCTGGTTCGGAGGCACGGCGAACGCGTGCTCGACGGCGCCGGGGACCTCCGTCGGGATGTCCTGAACGAGAGTGCCGCCGCGCGCGACGTTGAGCACCTGGAGGCCGCGGCAGATGGCGAAGACGGGCAGGTCGGCCTCGAATGCGCGGCGGATGAGCTCGATTTCGTACTCATCACGCCCGGGCTCCGCAGCGTGATACGTAGCGTGCGGGATATCGCCGTAGATTTCCGGGCGCACGTCGCCGCCTCCCGCGAGCAGAAGGCCGCCCGCTGACCGCATGACGTCCTCCGGCCGATCGGCTGCCGGGTCGAGCACCCATGGTTCGCCGCCTGCGCGGCGGACCGATTCCTCATAGTCGTGCAGCTTCTCGCAGGGCGCGATTGCGATAAGAGCCATGTCAGTGCCTGGTTCTTCGTGCTTGGTGCTTGGTCGTTCGACGTGCGTCGTCCTTGGTGGTGCTCAGACTGGAGCTCGCCGGGGTTGGTGACCTGCGTTCGCGTAAGCAAGGCCGAGCGCACGGCGAAGCCGGAAAGCGGCCGGAGCGACTGGCACCCCAGCGCGCAGGCGTGCGCGCTGGGGACCCCGCGCCGTTCGCATCGACTTCCGGCCACGCGTTTGTCGATGTTCCGAGTCGTTCCAGGCGTTTCATGCCGCGTAACGGATGCCGCCGCGAAGCAACAACTAGTCGATGCGGTTGCGGCAGAGTATGAGCGCAGGTCCGCTTTCCCGGCCGCGGCGTCCGCGGACGCCGGTCACCAACCCCGGCGAGCTCCGGGAATGGCACACTCCGCCGGTGGCGCACAGCTGGGCACCACGTAGGCACAGCGCACCAAGCACGACCAAGCACCAGGCACCACGCACCAAGCACTGACATTTCTACATCCGTGGCGGGACCGCGATACCCATGAGGTCCAGCGCTCGTGCCAGTTGATCCCGCAGGTAGATTATCGCCGCCCCCCTCCAGCGCCGCACATCGTCTCGTTCTTCGTTGAGGATGGGGGAGCGGTGGTAGAAGGCGTTGAACGACTGCGCGAGTGCGAAGGCGTATTTGGCGAGCACCGAGAATTCCAGCGAACGGATGACCTGGTCGACCACCTCATCGAGCCGTGACGCATCGAGCACGAGCTGCCACAGCTCGTGGTTGCCATGTTCGCCGGTCAATTCCGCCGCAGACACGTCGTTCAGGGCTGCGACGAGATCCGCCTCTTCGAGCCCGTCCCGTTGACGGAGCTTCTGGAAGATGTTGTTGGCGCGGACGATGGCGTACTGGATGTAGGGTCCGCTTTCGCCCTCGAAGCTGAGCGCCTCCTCGAGATCGAATGCGATGATCTTGCTGCGCGAGAACTTGATGAGAAAGTACCGCACGGCCGCGACGCCAATCATCCCCGCAATCCGCTCGCGCTCGGCCGCGCTCAGCTCGGGATTGCGCACTTCCACCTCGCGGCCGGCGTTTCGCATCAACCGGTCCAGCAGGTCGTCGGCCTTGACGCCAAGACCCTTGCGTCCCGACACCTCGACGAACGGCCGCCTGGCTTCCTCGGAGTCGGACGGCGGCGCGTAGCCGAGCTCGCGCGCGGTGGCATGCGACAGCGCCACCATCTCGTACGAGAAATGATGCGATCGTGCGGCGGCTTCAGGGTGTCCTGCGGCCACGAGGGCCTGCTTCAAGAGCTTCTGAAGATACGACTGCCGCACGTCGATGACGTTGTACACGTAGGCGGCGCCTCCGAACGCCGGATGGCCGTCTTCGCCGTCGGACGAACACGTGGCCCACAACGGACCGTGCGGCCCGTTGGCGAAGACGCGGTAGTTGAAGTCGCGACCGAGCAGCCCGAGCTTCCAGAACTGATAGGCGATGTCCTTGCCGACGTACGTGACGACGCCGTTGGATCGGACGATCACTTTTTCCCGCTCCGCCGCGTCCTCGTCGTCAGAATTCGGTGCAGGCTCGCTCTCGGTCTGCGGCGCTGGGCTTTCGGCTTCGGGCTTTGGAGTGTGTGCCTTGTGACTTGTGACTTGCCTCCCCGTCCTCCTGAATAGGCATGACCCAGCAGCCCGCCAGCCGACCCTCTGTCTGCAGATAGACGGCGCCACTCGCTTTGAGCACGTCGAACGCCTGCGCCCAGAACTTCAATCTCAGGATGTCGCCTTCCCACGTCAGCAGGTCGTATTCGACGTTCATCCTCGCCATCGTGTGGAGGTGACGGCGCACGATTCGATCGGCGATCAGCGCGCCGATGTCGGCGGCTTCGTTTCCGCCGTGCTCGATGTCGTGCAGCGTTCTCGCGCGATGCGTCAGGCGCTCCTTGTCCTGTTCGTACCATTCGGTGACACGCGCGTAGAGATCCCAGCAGTAGTAGTCGAAGCGCGATGCATCGGCGAGCTCCCGGATTTCGTCGAGGGTCTTTCCTTCGAGCACGAGAAACCCGACCACGACGTCCGCGACCTGCACGCCGGTGTCGTCGATGTAGTTCTGGACTTCCACGGGGATGCCGCGGAAGCGCAGCACGCGGACGAGCGTGTCGCCGAGCGCCGAATTGCGCAGGTGGCCGATGTGCGCTGCCTTGTTGGGATTGATTGCGGTGTGCTCGACGATGGCTTTCGCACCGCCGGGGTGCGACCGGGGAGCCCCCCCTCCGAGCCGGTCGATCAGGAAGCCTCGTCGCTCCAGGAAGACGTTGAGGTAGCCGTTCGGCGCCGCGACAACGCGCGCCACGCCTTCGACCGTTCCGAACGAGCCTGCGATTTCCTGCGCAATGGCCCGCGGCGCCCTTCGCAACCGGCGCGCGAGCTCGAACGCGACCGGCGTGCCGAGATCCCCGAGCTCCCGGGTGGGCGGGTAGTCGAGCGGAATCGGCGGCGCCTGCGACTCGTCCAGGGAGTAGAGCTGTTCCAACAGGCGCCGGACGTGTGTGCGGAGGCGTTCGTGAACGGGCAAAATCATGCGATTTGGTGATTCGTGATTATCGATGTGTGATGTGCGCGTTTGCGATCGAGATTCTGCTGCAGTACGCTGTCTAGCCGGCGGGTGACTCTGGCTCCGTCCCACGCCAGCCCTCACGAGCAGCGGCGATCGAGCGCGCTCGCGCATAGTCCTCTGGCGTGTTGACGTTGAGCAGGAGTCGGCCGTCCGGGTTGAAAGGCGCCAGGTCGCCCGGGCCGAGCTCCTGGACTGTAAGGTCCATCAGCGCTTCGCCGATACGTAGATCGCCGGCCTGGATACGGGCATGGAAATGCGGCGCCGTCCGGCGGGCGTACGAAGCGCAGAGCGGATGACGTCCCTGGTCGTCGCGCGGCACGGCCGCCTCCGCGTCGCGGCCCCGATCGGCGAGGTACAGCAGAAACGGCGCCGTCAGAAACGGCATGTCACACCCGATTATCAGCACCTGCTCCGTTGGCGCTTCGACGAGCGCCGTGTAAAGGCCTCCGAGCGCCCCTGCTCCGCCGATGCGATCGACAACGACAGGAACATCCACGGCCTGCACGCGCGACCTGTCGCTCGTGACGATCAGGAGATGTGAAGTGAGCCCGTGCAACAGCGACAGCTGCCGATCGAGGATAGAGCGCGCGCCCACGAGGAGCGCGCCCTTGTCGATGCCGCCGAGCCGCCGCGCGTGGCCCCCGGCAAGAATGGCTGCTGTCCAGGGAATCATCTCATTAAAGCATGGCTGAAGGGGGCGTTGGACGACTCCTCGTGGCGAGCCTGCACCAGGCGATCGCGGACCTGCTGCCAACGCGGCTCGAGTTCTACGAAGCATGGCTCAACCCGGCGGGCCTGCGCGAGGGTCGCATCGGACTTGCGCCGCTTGCGGCCGTGCTGAGCTTCCTCCGGCTCGAGGGCGAGGCGTATCGACTCGTGTCCGCGCGCGCGGGTGAATACGCGGCAGAGTGGACGGTCGCAAATCTGCCGAGCTTCCGGCGCTCCGTCATTCGCGCCACCCCGATAGGGGTACGCGCACGACTGGTGATGCGTCTGGCTCGCACGATGATACGCAACACGTATAGTGGAAGCAGCGGGGTCGTGCGGTGGCGAAAAGCGCGCGGGGCGATCGACATCCGTGGGTCTCTTTTCTGCGAAGTGCGCGATCCTGTCGAGCAGCCGCTGTGTGAGTATTACGCCTCCGCCATACGGCGGGTGATGCACATGTTCGAGCTCGACGTCGAGGTCGAAACCGAGCAGTGCCGCGCGACAGGCGCGGAACAATGCCTGATGGTCGTGCTGGTGCGCCCGGTCAACGTGGCGGGATGACACCGCGCCCTGTCGGCCGTTTGCGCCTGTTGATCGCCGTCTGTCTCGCGTTTGTGTCCGGGCGAGCAGCGACTGCCGCACAGTCTCCATCGAGCCCTCCGCTCTATCTTGTCGTGCCTTTCGAGAACACGACGGGCGAGCCTCGCGTCTACTGGCTGAGCGAGGCGTCCGCTGTCGTGCTGGCCGACAATCTTGCCGCGCTGGGCGTATCGTCGATTCGACGCGAGGACAGGCTTGGCGCGTTCGAGCGGCTGCGCCTTCCGCCGCCGACGCCCTTGAGTCATGCCACCGTCATCCGCATCGGTCAGGTTGTTGGCGCGGCATACGTCGTTGTCGGCGCGTTCGAGCTTCAGGGCGATGACCTCACCGTCCGGGCACGGACGATTCGCCTCGACACCGGCCGCATCTCGCCGGAGCTCGTGGAGCGAGGCCCGCTCACGGACATGCTGAGCGTATACGGCCACATGGCCCGGCGCATCGTTCCCGAATCTGCGGTCTCCACCGAACAACTGGCCCTGGGATACCCGTCGCTGCCGGCGTTCGAGCAGTACATCAAAGGGCTGCTCGCAGAAGCGCCCGAGACCAGGATTGCGTTTCTCACTCAGGCGCTTCGCGTGTCGCCAACGTTCCATCGCGCGTATCTGGCGCTGTGGGAGGTGCATACCGATCAGGGCAGTCATCAGGAAGCGCTCGATGCCGTGCGTCAGGTGCCCGCAGATGATCCGCTCGCACGTCAGGCCCGCTTCCTGGTTGGAGTATCGATGCTGCATCTGGGGCAGCTCCAGGCGTCGTTTGCCGAATTCAGCGCGCTGAACAGCGTCAGGCGTGACGCCGCGCTGCTGAACAACATCGGCGTTGTCCAGCTTCGCCGGCCGCCGGGAGCACCCGGCGGAAAAGCCGCGACCTTCTTTGGCGATGCCGCAAGCGTCGATGGAAGCGACCCGGACTTGTTCTTCAACGTCGGCTACGCCCATTGGCTGGATCGGGACGCGCAGGGGGCGATTCACTGGCTTCGCGAAGCGGTGCGACGGAATCCCGCGGATGACGTCGCCCATTACGTGCTCGGTGTGGCGCTCCAGGCGTCGGGCAACAGCGTCGAAGCCACGCGGGAGAAGGAGCTGGCGCGGCGGCTGTCGTCGACGTATGCGGAATGGGAGGCCAAGCAGGGCGGAGATGCGGTCCCCCGCGGCCTGGAACGGCTCAAGCTGGATATCGACATGCCCGCCTCGCTTCGCGTCGATGCGGCCTTGGGCGCGGCAGGGCAGCGCGATCAGCGTGCGATTGCGACATTTCACCTCGAAAGCGGACGCCGCCTGTTCCAGGAGGGGCGCGACGAAGAGGCGATTGCCGAACTGCGTCGCACCATCTTCCTTGCGCCGTACGAGAGCGATGCCCATCTCTTGCTGGGCCGCATTTATCTTCGAACGGGGCGCCGGCAGGACGCGATCGACGCACTGACGATTGCCGCGTGGAGCGATCCTGCCAACGCCGAAGCCAAGCAGCTCCTCGATAGCGTTCGCTAGCCGGGTCCGCTGTGCTACACTGTGCACGCTCAACTCATGCAGGATGAGGGATTTCACGAGATTCAGCTAAACGGTAAGCAGCTCGTGTTCCTCTTCATGGCGGCGACGGTGGTTGCTGTCGTGATCTTCCTGTGCGGCGTGATGGTGGGCCGCGGCGTCGCTGCCCAGCGCGCCGAGTCTGTTGCCAGCGTTCCCGAACAAGATGCTCTCGATCCAACGGCCGGGGCGCAGTCCCCGTCCGCCGTTGGCAACGCCGGCAGCGAGTCGTCGCCCACCCGCGACGAGGAGTTGACGTATGACAAGCACCTCGAAGGACCAAACCCTCCGCCCGAACCGCTGAGACAGCCGCCGGCAGCGCCATCGCCGTTGCCTCGAGCGACCGCGGTCCCCGCTCTCGAAACGCCTGCGCCTACGCCTCTTCGCGCGGCGGATCCCTCCCTCAAGGAGCCGGCCGGACAGGGATTCGTCGTGCAGGTCGCGGCGGTGCGGAAGCGCGCCGAAGCCGAAACGATCGCGCGCCGGCTGACCACGAAAGGCTATCCGACGTTCGTCACGACGTCAGGCGCCAACTTCCGCGTGCGCGTCGGCAAGTACGACGACCGGCGCGCGGCCGAGTCCATCGCGGGCCGTCTCGAGCGGGAAGAGCGCTTCAAGCCCTGGATCACGCGGTAGCTTCGCTGCCGCGCTGCCGTTCTCCCTTCTGAGTTCTCGGTTCTCAGTTCGTGTTCAAGTTCGTCCGCGCTCGGAAAGAGTTCGCCACTCGCTCCTTTTTGGTGTATAAAGCACCGGTTTCGATGACGACGCAGGAGGTGGATCGATGAGCGTTAGTGTCGTTGAATCTCATGCGGCGACGAATCGGTTGGGCCGCGGCACGCTGACGGCGATCGGGCTGGCGATGCTCGGCGCGGTCGGCTTCGTCATCCTCGCCGCGTTACCGTATTTCACGTTCCTCTACAGCGATGCTCCGAATCAATTCGTCGATGAGGCGCGATTCGGCGCGTACTTTCCCAGACGCGGGTGGCTCCTGCTGCACATTGCCGGCGGCATGCTGGCGGTGCTCGCCGGTCCGGTCCAGCTCTGGCTGGGCCTGAGTGACCGCCGCATGGACGTGCATCGCCGGCTGGGCCTGACGTACATCGCCGGCGTGACGGTCGGCGCCATTGGCGCCGTCGCGCTCGCGGTACAGACGCCGTTCGGATGGGTGTTCGGCGCGGGTCTTCTGAGTCTGGCGGCCGCGTGGGTGATCACGACCGGCCTCGCGTTCGCGTCCATCCGGCGAAGCCTCATCCAGCAGCACAAGGAATGGATGATCCGCAGCTACGTCGTCACATTCGCCTTCGTCACGTTCCGGGTTGGAGACGTCGCGATGCAAGCAGCCGGTGTCGGCGAGCCGCTGCAAAACATCGCGTTTCTGAGCTGGGCGTCCTGGGCGGTGCCGCTGCTGATGACCGAGGCAATCCTGCAGGGCAAGAAGATTTTTGCCATTACGGCTTAAAGGACTGCCCCCTTTCCCCTTC
>DATCJA010000016.1:0-98445 GCA_036507475.1 Vicinamibacterales bacterium | reverse complement strand
GGTCCCTTGCGGGCCAGGATCCGCATTCGCAGCGGAACACCTTTCGAAAACCGCTGGTCGAGCTCGTGAAGGGCGGTCACCGTCTCCAGGCCCGCGCGCGCCAGCAACCCCCGCATGCACACTTCGGTGAAGGCAACGATGTGGTTGCGGCGGTGGAGGCAGTACTTGATGTCGTGGTGTACGGCAAGTTGATCGAGCCTCGGGACGCCGATGAGGCAATACCCGCCGGGCACCAGCGTCTGCGCCAGCTGCTTTATCGTCTCGAGCGGGCGGGGGAGGTGCTCGAGGACGTGGTAGACGATCAGCAGATCGAACTGCGGCGATGAGGGAATCGCATCAAGACGCTTGTGCCGGACGAACGCTTCGTCGTTCGCCGGCTCGAGGCCGTAGGTGTCCCACCCGTGATCCTGAAACGAGTTGAGCCAGAGCCCCGGACCGCACCCAAAGTCGAAGACCCGCGCGCCGGGCTTCGGCGAACTGGCGGGGAAGTACCGGTCGAGCGCGGCGAACATCGCTGGCGCCGCGCCTTTCGTGCGCGTCTGTGCGGGCTGTGGCTTACCGTCGCGCGATGCCTGCCATCCGCCGTCAGGAGCGTAATAAGCGTCGAGTACGTCCTGCGGCGGTTGCGGATGGACGAACAGAAGCCCACACTCGTTGCAGGCAACGGCATGATGGTCCCGGCCAAGCGTCCACGTGGGGACGACTTCCACGCGCGCGCCTCCACACCCCGGACACAGTGCCTCGTCGGACATTCACCTGAGTGTTAGGGACAACAGGAGATATTCTCGACGATCGGGCGGCGGCGGACAACTGAGCGACGTCATCGACCACCGATCGTGCGATACACCCTGTCGGGAAGGCGCCTACGACGAGACGCCTTCGGAGCCGTCCCCTGCTCGACCATCGACTCCATGATGTTCACGTAGACGGGTCGATGAGCAAAATCGATTCGCCGTACGGGCAACAGGACGAGCCATTCCTGCTGGTTTCTCTCGGCCTGGGTTCGGGCGTACTCGAGTGTGGCGATCGCTCTCGTCTGCCAAGCGACGGCCAGGAGCGCCAGGCCCACACCAGCCACCACCAATCGCGCAGGTGACGCCACCAGCAGACGCGCTACGGCTTCACGTACCGCGAAATACGCCGCGACCGCGTAGAACACCACAGCCATCCCCCCCAGGCGATCGCGCGAATAATTGAAGCTCAGGGCGCCGGAGGCCAGGAGGACCAAGACCAAGGCGATGAAGAGTCGCGCCTGCATCGACCGCTGGCTCGCTGTCGTGCGCCTCACGGAGCGGATCCCCCACCAGGCGATGAGGCTTGTCATCCCGACCGACGAGCCAACGTAAAGGAGTTGCCACGGCTCCGGTTCACCTTCAATCATCGCCTGAACGATGCGGAAAGTTCCCCTGGTCGGTTCCGAAAAAAGGATGTTGGCCAGGGTACTCGCTCCGTTGTAGGCGTACATCCAGTACGGGAACGCGCCGAATCGCGCCGCAGCTGCCTGCTTGTTGATCTCGGTAAAGCCAAGTCCAACGTCCTGTTGAAACGGCTCCCAGGAGGCGCCGCCGGCCAGGCGAAACGCCACGTACGCTAGACCGACGGCCCCGAGCGTGGCGGCCATGCCGCGGCTGGCTCCGGGTGCCCGAGTCCACCACGCGACGATCACCAGCGGCACGAGCGTCAGCCCCTGCTCCTTGAAGCCGATGGCAACCAGTGTGAGGACCACGATCAGCGGCGTCTGCCAGATGCGCCGTTCGAGGTTCAACACGATCCAGACGATCAAGGCGATCGGCATCCCGACGATCGTGTAGACCAGCCCGATTTCCAGATTGTCGCGGAACCCTGCACTACCCACAAGGACCGCGACGGCCACAGTCGCGGCCGCAGCGTCGAGCGCAGTTCGCGGTCGAAGGTAACAGGTCAAGAGGACGACGAGCAGGACAACTGGAACGATTGTCAACAGCTTGATCCAGGCCAGTGTCGCGTCAAGGCTCCCGGCGTTGTGCCAGAAGGCAGAGAGCGTGATGTGGAAGAGGGGCCGGTAGAAAGCGGTGTTTGGACTGAAGAAGCGGCCAAGCGGCCGCTCTGCGACGTCCTCCAGCAGCGCGACCACCTCGGTGATTGAGACGGGCGATTGCCATAACGTCACGCATAGGATGACCACAAAAGGCGCCGAGATCATCAGCACCGCGGCTGTCCAGAAGTACGGCCGATCGTCGCCCGGATCCGCTGCGACCCTGATCAGGGCGTCCTCCGTGGGTGGCTGGAGTGCCTTCCGCGCCCGCGACCAGAGGGCCTGTGCGCGCGGCATACGTTGTGTGACCCCGATGAGCGCCAGCAGAGCGCCGATTGCGGCCAGGGCAATTGCCAGGCCATCGACGATCGCGACCATCAGGTCTCCTAGCGCCTGGAACCGCTGGCGGCGCGCCGTCCTGTTCGCTCTTGGATCAAGAGCATTGTTCGGGCGGTCGATGTTGTGCGTGTCGGCGACGGCCGGCTCAATGATCAGCGCTAGGATGTTGTCGCTCGATACGTCGATCAGGTCATAGCGCCAGGTGCTCCCGTCGAGTCTCTCACCCTCTGCCAGGCGCAATCGCGCTTCGATACTCCGGCGTTCCGACTCCGTGACGGAGGGCCGCCATCTGACGTGGATGGTCGCCCCCTGCGGACCGGCAAGCGCGCGACCCGCCGGCGGCAGGGCCGCGGCGAGCATCACTGACGCCAACGCCGTCCACATCAACCGAGCCGGGGGGATCATGGACGCAACATGCTACCACTCGAGAAACTGCCAGCTGCCCTGAGTCGAAGAGACGAACAACGGCCGGCTGCAGTTCTGGTACGAGGACGTGCGCAACGCCTCGCTCGTCGAATCGCTCGTCGCGCCCAGTGCGATGTCGTGATGCATTTTGCGGCGGAAACGCCGCGACGGCGATCGCGCCATTGTGACTTGAAGTCCTGCGCTCACGATGCACCAATTCTGTAAAGGCGATATCCGTCCAGATCCATCTCGAGTGTCGCTTCAGTGCCCAGCTCGCGCAGCTTCGCAGCAGTCTGTTCTGCGTACGCCGGATCCGTGAGCAAGTATGAGACCCGGTACTCCCTCAGCAGCCGTTCTTCCGCATTCGAGAGCAACGTGCTCGCGTTGTAGAACGGGTGCTCTGGAACGCCACTGTCTCCAAGCGTGACGTACTCGGTGTGATATCGCGCGGCGGGCTGGAAGTAGTGTCCGTAAATCGCCTCGGGATTGATGCAGTACGCGTCGATCAGGACGACGAGCGCGCAGCTGTAGCGCGGATCGGCGAGCACGACCTGACGCGGCTCCAACACTCTTCGAAGTTCGTCGATGACGGCTCTCGGCACCGGCAAGGGCGGCTGGATCGACACTTTCAGTTGCTCGTAGTAGATCGGCCAGTCCAAAACCGTTGGCGATGCGAGCGCGCGTTCGAATCTGTCGACGGCGGTCACCGCCTCGCGCGTGGAGAACACGCCGCCGAAGCCCCACTCGGGAAGCGCAAACGGTACGGCCAGGCAGGCGGTCGCGAGCACCACGGCGACGCCGAGGCGCGCAGGCGGCATCGCGCGCGTCCGCCTCGCCGCCACTGCCATGACCAGAAGCGACGTGGCGACGGCAAGCAGGAGCAGCAACTCAGGTTGAGCAACAGTCCGGCCGGCGAGCCATTGCACGGCTTGTCGTCCCCACGTCGACGCAGGCCAGAGGACGAGGGAACCCACCGCTGACGTCGAAACGACTCGAGCGAGTCCGTTCTGACGCCACCTGGCGGCGTGCAGTGCCACCACGGCCAACGAGGTCAGGCCGAGGGCAAGGCCCACCACGCCCAACAGGCCGAAGTAGCCGTTCACATTTCTCACCGTCTCAGGCGCTGTGAGGAGCGTCAGCACGAGGAAGCCCGCCGGGCTTGCGTACAACAGCGCGAGCGGCATGATGCCCATCGCGAGCAGTGCCGCGGCGGGTGGATTGCGCAGGGCGACGAGGGCCATCGCGGGAATGCCGGCGACGACCGCTGTTGTCGCCGGAATCGTCCGACTCAGGATCTCGCGCGCCTCGGTAGGCCCGCCGGCGATCGCCTCGAGCGGTTGTCGGACGACCTGCATCAGTTCGGCGCGCAGCGTCCGTTTGTCGTCGCGGTCGAACTCGGCGACGTACGGGACAGCTCGCGCCTGGAGCGTAACGTAGGCCGCGGTGGCGGCCGCCAGGAGGATCATGAGCACGACGGCCGGGCGTCGAGCGCCGGCCTGGTCGAGTCCAGCCAGAACCGCGAACACCATGCCAGCCGCGAAAAACGCTAGCGGAAACAGCTCGAGGGGGTGCGTGGCGAGGGACGCCACTAGCATGACCGGCGCCGCAAGGAGCGCTATTCGACGCGTCCGCACCGCGTCTGCGTCGGCCGCGCGTCTGGTGCCGAGGTGACACAGCACCAGGAGCGCCGGAACGCAAATGCCCGCGGTCACGGCCCCGCGCCGTACGAATGGGAACAGCGAATTCCATTCCCACGTGTTGATGTCGAGCGCGACGAAGAGCAACACGACAACGAATGCCGCGCCAGCTTCCGCGCGTGTGAGCGTCAGCGCCCTTAGAAGGCCGTACACGAGCGCGAGCGCCAACGGCGCGAGAAACGCCCTCAACTTGACGAGTGCGACCATTGGATCGGTTCCCGACCATCGGGCAATCAGACCAACGGCCATCTGGTACGGTTGAAACAGATATACCGGGCGGGTGTCTGGCAACACGGACGTGTTTTCGAAGCTGATCGGACCTCCGTCGGCCACGCGCGATATCGACGCGAGATCGAGGGCCTCGTCGCCTGTGAACGGCGGTTCGATGACCCATCCAGCGGCCGCGACGATGACAACGACCAGGCCTATCAGCAGTTTCTCAACAGGGTCGCCGTTGCGAACCACCGTAATAGAGGCGTGCATGCGAGCGCGCGCCAGTGCGAACGCCGCGATCGCGAAAAGCACCAGCGTCAGGACGGCGGCGCGATCGACGCTCCATCCAAGGAGGGGAATGGCTACCGACAGCACGAACATCCAGGAGTAGCTCAACGCGAAGGCAAGGACGATGCGCTGATGCCAGTCGGCGCGAACACGCAGCGCGCCGAGGAGCATCATCCCGGGAAGCAGCAGCACGGCCCCGCTGAGGCAGAGCAGCCGCGATGCGAGATCAATGGTTTCGAGCGCGCTCACTGCGACAATGCTAGCGTATTGGCCACGGCGTGTATGGTATTCTCGCGAAGGTGATCCGCGACTGGTCAGCTGCGGGTCTCGGTGATCGTGGGCGTGTTCTCGTGTACGTGGCGGTCAGCGGGATCATGCTGGCGAGCAGCGTCACGATTCGTCTCTCGGCTCCGTCGCCATTCGCACCTCGAGTCCACGTTCGATGGGCCGAGGGTATCGCCGACGCGCAGCGAAGCCAGCTCGAGGAACGCTTCGTCCTTCTGGCGGGTCGGCGTCGGGACGGCTCGACGTGGGAATATGATCTCGCCGAGCCATCCCCTTCGACGATTCAGGCACTTCTGAGGAGTCCCGCGGTCGGGGATACCCACTACATCGATCGCAGCACCGGAGCAGCGGCTCCGAACGCACCCCGCGGGACGACCAGGCTCAATCAGGGAAGGCTGGTCGCCTGGATCCATTCGAGGCTGTTCGACTGGCTCATGGCCTTCTGGGCATCTTCATTGTTCGTATCGAGTGTCTGGCTGGCATGTCCCCCAGATCTCCGGCGCAGATGAAGGCGGCATCCGACACAACCGTCGTCGTTCTGCAGCCGGGGTATCTGCCGTGGCTCGGGTTTTTCGATCAGCTCCGCCGGGCTGATGTCTTCGTCTACTACGATGATGTTCAGTACGACAAGCACGGTTGGCGCAACCGAAACCGCATCAAGACGCAGAACGGACCGCTGTGGCTGACGGTGCCCGTTCGGCACAGTGGAGGGACATTCCTGCGAATTCTGGACGTCGAAATCGACGCGCGGACGCCCTGGGCCCGGAAGCACGTGTCGAGCATCCGGCAGGCGTACGCCCGCGCTCCGTTTCTCTCGACGTATCTGCCCGTGTTGGAGGAGCTGCTGCAGCGCAAATGGGAGCGGCTGGTGGATCTCGATATAGAGTGCGCAGGACTCATGGCGGAGTGGTTCGGCCTGCGGCGCCGCATCGAACGCTCGTCGGCACTCGGCGTCGCCGGCGATCGCAGCGAACGTCTGGTGCACTTGTGCCGCCGTTTTGGTGCGACCAGGTACCTGAGCGGCGACGCCGCGAGGGATTATCTCGACGTGCCGCTCTTCGAGCGCAACGGCATACGAGTCGAATGGGAGGAGTACGTCCATCCGACGTATCCGCAGCTGCATGGCGAGTTCATTCCGTACCTCTCGGCCTTGGATCTGCTTCTCAACTGTGGAGACGAGGCGCCATTGATCGCCTTCGATGGCATGCACTAGAGTGAAACCACACATGAAAACCGTTCTGGTCACCGGCGGCGCAGGCTTCATCGGCAGCAACTTCGTCCACTATCTCTACGAGAAATATCCGGACTACCGCATCTTGGTCCTCGACCTGCTGACCTACGCAGGGAGTCTGGAGAATCTGCCCGGCGCGTTGAGCCTGGGTGCCAATAGCGGGCGGCTTCAGTTTTGGTACGGAGACGTACGCAATGCATCGCTGGTCGATTCGCTCGTTGGCCAATCCGATGTCGTCGTGCACTTCGCGGCGGAAACCCACGTCACGCGCTCCATCTACGACAACTACCACTTCTTCGAGACCGACGTGCTCGGCACGCAGGTCGTCGCGAACTCGGTGCTGAGGCACGTCAGCAACATCGATCGGTTCATCCACATTTCCACCTCGGAGGTGTATGGGACTGCGCGGGCGCCGAAGATGGACGAGGAGGCTCCGCTCATGCCGATGAGCCCGTACGCGAGCGCAAAGGCGGGCGCCGATCGGCTCGTCTACTCGTACTTTGCGACGTACAATCTGCCGGCGATCATCCTGCGCCCGTTCAATCAGTTCGGACCGCGTCAGCACCTCGAAAAGGTCGTTCCGCGCTTCATCACCAGCTGCATCCTCGACGAGCCGTTGCGGGTGCACGGAGACGGCTCGGCGGCGCGCGACTTCACGTACATCGAGGATACGTGCCGGGCGCTCGACTGTGTGGCGCACTGCGACCTCAGTCGCGTCCGTGGCGAAGTCATCAACCTGGGATCCGGATCGTCAATTTCGCTCGCCGAAATGGCTCCACTGGTGGCGCGAAAAATGAAGAATCCGGATGCCGTGATCACGTATGTCGGCGACAGGCCCGGTCAGGTCTTCCGTCATACGGCCGACGTCAGGAAGGCAGAGCGACTTCTCGGGTGGCGGCCGCAGATCTCGTTTGAAGAGGGGCTCGAACGGACGATCGCGTGGTACGTCGCGAACCGGGCCTGGTGGGAGAAGCAGCTCTGGATGCGCGACATCCCGATCATCACCAAGACCGGCAAACGCGAGCTACATTGAGCACGAGCACCCTCCCTCCACCCCCCAACGAACAGCCCCGGGCGCCGGACAGCCTCGTCGTCGAAGACCTTGGCAAGCGGTACTTCCTGGCGTCAAGGCGGGTCGTCGCACCACGCAGGACGCTGAATCTCGGAGTCGCGCGCGTGCCGATCCCGCGGCTGTCGCTGCCGGGACGTGTCCTGCAGGGCCGGGATCTGTGGGCGCTCAGGCACGTCTCGTTTACGGTGCCTGCACGAACAATCCTCGGAGTCATCGGCGCCAACGGGGCCGGCAAGTCGACCCTGCTCAAGGTCATCGCGCGCGTGACGCGGCCTACCGAAGGGCGTGTCACCGGCGTCGGTCGCGTGGTCTCACTGCTCGAGCTTGGCGCCGGATTCAATCCTGATTTCTCGGCACACGACAACATCCTGATGAACGCCGCGATGCACGGCATCTCGCGACGCGAGGTGCTCGATCGCATGGCTGGCATCATCCAGTTCGCGGAGCTGGACGATTTCCTCGACAATCCGCTGCGGCAGTACTCGAGCGGCATGTACCTGCGGCTGGCCTTTTCGGTGGCGATCAACATGCAGCCCAACATTCTGCTGGCCGACGAGATCCTCGCCGTCGGCGACATTGCCTTTCAGGAGCGTTGTCTCCAGCGTGTCGCCGAGGAGTCCGAACGCGGCCTCACGGTGCTGTTCGTGTCTCACGACATGTCGGCCGTGTCTCGCTTGTGCCACCGGGTCATCTGGCTCGACAAAGGCGAGGCGGTGCAGGACGGCGAACCCGAAGAGGTGATCGCGGAATACGAGGAGGCGGCCCTTCGGGGCAGGAGCCGCGACCTCGCGTTCGGACGGCCGGGCCGGCACATCAACGTTGTCGCCGAGATTGCCTCGGTGCGCCTGCTGAACTCGTCTGGTGAGGAGATCGGAGCCGCCCCCACGGCCGAGGACGTCTACCTCCGCATCAGGCTCAAGATACGAAAACCGGGGAGCGTGCTCCGCGCCTTCGCCGACGTCTACGCGAAGCGCGTCGCCGTCTTCCGAACAACGCAGCCGGAAGAAGTCGTTGCCGACCGGCGAGGCCTGCTCGACCTGCTCGTGCGGATTCCTGCTCATTTGCTGGCCGACACGACCTATACCGTCAACGTCACGATCTACACCGTTCTCGGCAAGGAAACGAAAGTGGTCCTCGACAACGCGTTGACGTTCATGGCCTACGGCCCTGAGAGCGGGGCGAAAGTGAAGCGCGGTGTCGTCGCCCCGCGACTCGACTGGACCGTGCAGATCCCCGTGAGGGTCCGCAAGAGGCGCAAGTCCGTTGTCTGACGGCGCGCCGTGGGTCATCGCCTCAGATACGCGGGAAGGCTTTGCGGCCCGCATCCGCGAAATGTGGCAGTACCGCCGCATTCTCGGGTTTTTCTCTCTGAAAGCCGTCCAGGGTCTGTATGCGAAGACTCACCTCGGCATTTTCTGGATGTTCGTTCGTGCGCTCGTGCCGCTGTTCGTCGGCAGCTTCGTGTTCGACACGGTGATGAACGTTCCCTCCGGAGTCGTGCCGTATTTCGTATTCTTCATCGCGGGACAAATCCCCTGGAACTGCTTCGACGGGCCGTTGATTCGCGGTAGCCGCGGCCTCGAGGTCAACCGGATGCTGCTGACCAAGCTGTACGTCCCCCGCATTATTCTGCCGCTCGGCCAGATGGCCGCCGGTATGATCGAGCCCGCGGTCATCGTGCTCGTCTTCGCCGGCGCGCTCGTGTACTACCGCACAACGGATGGCCTGTGGTACGTGCAGGCGAGTCCGCGGCTGTTCGCGTCGGCCGCGTCGATCGGCGTGATCCTCTTTTTTGCCTTCTCGTTGACGCTCTGGACGTCGGTCTGGCAGGCCCGTGCCCGCGATGCGCGATTCGCCCTGCGCTTCGTTGTCGGCTTCTGGCTGTATTTCACCCCGGTGATCTATCCCATGTCGGTGGTGCCGCCGAATATCCGGTGGCTCATGTATCTGAATCCGCTCACGGCTCCGATCGAGACCTTCAGATGGGGAACGCTGCCGACCACGGAGCACTCCTGGCCGTGGTTTGGATACTCGGTCGCGATCACCGCCGGGACGTTCGCTTCCGGTATCTGGTATTTTGCCCGCACCGAGAGCGCAACGATGGACAAGATATGAGCGAGCGCTGGGAGGTCACCCCGCGCTACCCAGGTCCGCTCACCACCATCGGCGAGGTGTGGCGGTACAAGAGACTGCTGGGCTTCATCGGCGACCGTGCGCTCCGGAAGATGTACCGCCGTACCGTGCTCGGATGGCTGTGGCTGTTCATCAACCCGCTGTTCCCGATCGCTCTGCGCGCCGTCATATTCGGGGCGCTGCTCGGCGTCGGATCGAATGGAATTCCATACTTCCTGTTTCTGCTGGCTGGAACAGTCGTGTGGGACGTCTTTGCCGCAAGCCTGATGTGGGGGACGCGGTCACTGGAGATGCACTGCGACCTGTCGGATCAGATTTATCACCCGCGCGCAATTCTTCCGTTCGGCAACATGATGCCTGCCCTGCTGAATGTGGCGCTCAAGATCGGCGTTCTGGTGCTGGCCGTCATCTTCTACACCGCTCGTGACGGGCGACTCTACCTCAGGGCCGATGTCGCGTTATTCTGGGCGCTCGCGGCGCTGGCACTGGCGTTTCTCTTTGCGCTGGCGATCTCGTTTTTCACGGCCATCTGGGGCGAAATGACACGTGATATCCGGTTTGCGCTCAGCCAGCTCCTGTCCGTCTGGTACCTGCTGACGCCGGTGCTCTATCCCTTGTCGCAGGTCCCCGAGGCCCACCGTGGCTGGATGCTTCTCAACCCGCTGGCGATCATCGTCGAAACGTTCAAGTGGGGACTGTTCGGCATTGGCCAGTTCTACCCCGACGCGCTCGCCGTGACGGCGCTCGCCGTCACGGGGCTGCTCGTGGCGGGACTGATATATTTCTCGCGATCCGAGGCACGGACTATCGCGCAGCGCTGATCCCGCCTCGAGAGGGTTTCGCGTGAGAGTGTCTGCCCAATGACCGCTCCTACGCTGTCCGTCGTCGTGCCGACGCTGAATGAAGCGCGCTGCATCGAGCGGTTCCTCGAGCAGGTGTCGCGCTTTCTCGAGTCCAGAGGGCGCCCCTGGGAGATCGTCGTCGTCGACGATGGCAGTCAAGACGAGACGGTCGCATTGGCCGAACGCTGGAGTGCGGCGGATTCGCGGATCCGTCTTCTCAGGCAGCCGCATCGAGGAAAGGGAGCCGCCGTCCGCCGTGGCATGCTTGCAGCGCAGGGTGCGTGGCGCCTGATGACCGACGCCGACCTGTCGGTGTCTCCGGACGACTGGGCCGTGTTTCTCGACACGGCAGCGGCGACCGATGCGGAAGTGCTGGTTGGGTCTCGTGAGGCACCGGGAGCGCGCCGCATCGACGAGCCCATGGCACGTCACGTGATTGGTCGCGTGTTCAACTGGGTCGTGCGCGTGTTCCTGCTGCCAGGCCTCCAGGATACCCAGTGCGGTTTCAAGCTTCTTCAGGCCGACGCGGCACAGCGTGTGTTTCCCTATGTCACGACGGACGGATTTGCCTTCGACGTCGAGCTGCTGTTTCTCGCGCGTCGCGCTGGCTTTCGGGTTCGCGAGGTTGGCGTCGTATGGGTCTACCGGAAGGACAGCCGCGTCAAATTCAGCCGCGGTGCCGCGGCATTCGCCGATGTGGTGGGCATCCGGCTGAAAGCCTGGCGGGGTCTCTATCGAACCTTCCACGAGCACCGGGCCGTCACGCCCACCGGCGACAAGGATGCCGCGTCCTGACGCACACACGCACCGGAACCGCGCATGCAGATGTCCCCATTTGCGCCTCGACTGGCGCGAATTGGACGTCGCACTGACGAAGGGGCAGCCTCAGCGGCTTCGACTCGTTGCGATGCGTACTTCAGCCCTCATGCCCCGGCCGGCTACATCACTGGATCCCGCGTTGGCGGCATTGCACCGCTGCCACGGCACGAAGGGACTCGCGCGGCGTGTTCTGCCCGTGCGGTTGCGTGCGGCGCTGACGGACCGAGCTCGAGAGCGATCGCGAACGCACACGCTTTAGCGGTTGGCGCTCCGGCGACGTTTGAGCGTCGTCAGCAACATCCGGCCGGCGGCACGCTGCCAGAGCGTCGCGCGGCGAGGCCGTTTCTTCAATTTCGCAGCCTGCTCGATTTCGTCGACCACAATCGGCGCGACAGGTCGATCAATGCCGCGTGGCCGCACGAACGATTCGATGAACTGGCGGCTACGTGCCCGCCCGGCGTCGGGGTTGGCCAGCGCGTCCGCCAGCTGACGGAGATGCTGGGACAAGTCTTGCGCAACTTCCACCAGCCCACCGTTTCGAGCCAGCAGGTAGTGAAAGTGGAGCGTCTGTGCCTGGCCGCCGGCGAATTCAGCCGTCTCGATCGTGAAAACGGACTTGCCCAGGATACCGGCTTCGATCATCGCGCTCGTGTTGAGCCCTACGACCGCCGCGGCGTGGTACAGAGAGTCGTAGAGGGTCGGATCCGCCTGAACCTTCGGCTGTTCAGTCCATAGCGCCACATTTTCGATATTGCGATGGTTGGCATCGGCCCATGACTCCGCATTGGCGGGATGAGGCCGCACGAGGATGCCGCAGCCGTCGAGCGACGCTGCGCGACGTACCGCTTCTGCCCACTGGCGGACGAATCCGACTTCATCCGGTGCAACGAAATGCGAAGAGCAGAGATAGAGCAGAAAGGGTCGCGAGGCATCGAGGCCTGCGCGGGTGCAGAAGTCCTCGCGGGGGGTAGGCCTTATCGCGAAGAAGTCGTCAAACCTCGCCGCGCCTGTGACAATGACATCGTCCTGCGGCACATTGTGGTAGGTGACGGCTTCACGCTTCTGATGTTCATTCCAGACGAGCACGCGGTCCGGAGGAATCCGCACCAGCCCTCGGTTCGTCAGGTTGTCCCAGCTGAATGGCAGAAAGACAATCGGAATCCCAAGGCGGTGGGCGCTCTTAACGTAATCGGTCTGGTATGAACCGAAGTCGATGAGCGGCGTGATCAGGATGACATCCGGCGCGTGGGAACGGATGAACAGCTCGTAGTAACGCTCGCTCGGAATCGACGCTTCAGCCACCTCCAGCGCCCTCTTGGCCAGCCCACGGTGGCGCCGCAATGTGGCGCTGCGTTCCAATCGGTCGGGCCATCCCGGCGGGGCGTACGTGCGGGCGCGTTCGGCCAGCTTGCGCGCGTCGGCGTAATCCGGCTGGAGAAACCGCACGTAATCGCGGGCCAACCGCAGCTGCCGCACGAACGGCTCCCAATCGTCGGTTCGCCTGACCGGATTGGACACGACGTCAACGAGCGGGTTGTCACCGAACGCACCGAGCTTGAGGGGTTTGTTTCGCTTGTGGGCCGCCGCGATGACCACCGAGTGCCCACGCGCCGTCAGTTCCTGGAGGACTCCGTCGAAATGCCGCGTCTTGCCGAGGTTATGGGCAAGAAACAGGATCCTCACGGAGCGTCCTGTGTGCCGCGCGTGACCTGGGCTGCCTCCGCGACCCGTGCCGCCCGGGCGTCCTCTCGCTTGCGGCGTCGGTACTCCTCGAGCAGCGGCTCCTTGGCCTGGCGGTGTTCGAGCAGCCTCCGTTCACTGCGACGGCGTGACTCTTCTTCCATTCGACGCACCCGCTCCGCTGCCAGGTAGGCGAACGGCTGAAGGAAAGGCCGGATCACGTGCGTCCAGACCGGAACCGGCGCCGGCACGGGTGCAGGACAGGCGGCGAGTTGCTCGAGCGCTTCGACAAATTGCGTCGTTGCGGGGGTGTCGATGCCGCGCGGACGGACGAATGCCTGCACGAAGCGGGCGCTGCGATCCGGGTCGGGGTCGCGCCCGTCGAGTGCGGCCGCGAGATTCCGGGCATGATCGTCGAGCGATCGCGACGCGTGCAGAAGCGCACCCGGACCGTCCAGCAGGTACTGGAAGTGCACCGTGCCTTCCTGACTGTCGTGGAATTCGGGCAGCAGAACCGTGTGGACCGGCCGGCCCAGGATGGCGGCTTCGATCATCGCGCTCGTATTGAGGCCGACGGTGACTGCGGCGTGGTACATCGAGTCGTAGTAGTCGTTCTTGGAGGAGACATCCACTGGAGTTTCGCCCATCCGAGGCCAGCAGACGATGTTGTCGAAACCAGCAAAGTTGACGCGGCGCCACGCTTCGCCATGCTCGTGGTGCGGGCGCACGAGGATGCCGCAGTCCCGCAAGATCGGATGGCCGCTCCCGCGAAGATGTCGCGCCCACTGCACGACGAACGGTGGTTCTGGGGAACTTCCTTCGAGAAGGGATGAGCAAACGTAGAGAATGAACGGCCGGTCGGGGCGCAGTCCGACGCGCGCGCAGAACGCTTCGCGGCTGGTCGACGGCTCCCTGTCGAACCAGTCGTCAAAAACCTGGGAGCCCGTCACCACGACGGTGTCGACCTCGAGGTGATGAAGTTCGACCGCCTCCCGCCTCTGGACTTCGTTCCACACGATGACCTGCTGCGGCGAAATGCTGAGCGCGCCTTTGCTCGACAGATGATCCCAGCTCGCAACGGCGAACACATTGCGGATGCCCATCTCGATCGCCGCGCGGGCAAGGTCGAGTTGCGATGTCTTGAGCACGACGAGCGGTGTCAGCACGACGACGTCGGGTCGGCGCTCGCGCAGATATTGATGAAATACTGCCGCTGCCTGCGTTGACTGATCAAGCATCTTGAGGATGTGCCGAAGGAGACACCGGCCCGGCGCGCCCAGCACTTCGGCGATCCAGACGGCCGGCCGCGGCGCACGCTTTCGCGCCCGTGCTCGCAGCGCAGGCGCATGCTCGTACGCGGGGTCGAAGAATCGGAGGTAGAACAGCGCGCGACGGTAGCGTGTTGCCAGCTCCCACCATCGGGTTTTGGCCGTCAGCGGTCCGGTTTCCAGCCGGATCCCGGGAAACGCCTTTGCGAGGTCCAGCACAAAGTGCGGCCAGTCGAAGTCTCCCAACGGTTCCCTGACGAGTTCGATTTCGTGCCCGCGTGCCGCGAGGGCGCGCAGCACCGAGTCGTAGTGACGGATGTTCGACGGCTTTCGAACGGAGAAAAGGATACGCACGTGTGTTGCTGCGATGGACGGTCTACGGCGAGGTCATATTATCTACCGCCGTCGCGGCCTTGCGGCGCCGATGTTCGGCCAGCGCCTGGAGCTTTTGCCGTCGATGCTCTTCACGGACGCGATGTGCTCGACGCGCTGCCGCGTGCGCGAACGGCCACATGAATGGACGGACGACGTTTGTCCAGACAGGCTCAGGCTCTGGTGCGGGTGCCGGGTACGTACCCAATATTTCCAACGCATCGACGAAGGCGGTCGTTGCGGCCACATCGAGGCCGCGCGGTCTTACGAACGTGCTCACGAAGCGCTCGTTGCGCGTTGCATCCGCCGCCCCGTCCTGAAGCACCGCTGCGACGTCGTGCGCGTGTTCAACGAACGACCGCGCAGATCGGAGCAAGGAATCAGGCCCATCGAGCAAGTAGTGAAAATGCACCGTGCCTTCCTGGCTGTCATGGAATTCAGGCAGCAGCACCGTGTGCACCGGGCGGCCGAGGATGGCCGCCTCGATCATCACGCTCGTGTTGAGACCGACAACTGCGTCGGCGAAATACAAGGAGTCGAAATAGTCAGTCTTTGACCGTTGATCTGTCGGAAGCTCGCCCGCTGGCGGCCAGCAGACCACGTTGGTGAGGTCGGCGAAGCGGACACCACGCCACTCGCGTCCGCGTCGGGGGTGCGGCCGTACCAGAATCCCGCAATCCTTCAGGACGGGATGGCCGCTTTGGCGCAGGTGGTGCGCCCACTGGACGACGAACGGAGCCTCCGCAAGGCTGCCCTCGAGCAGCGACGAGCAGACGTACAAGAGAATCGGGCGATCGTGCCGCAGCCCGACTCGCGCACAGAAAGCCTCCCGCGACGTTGAAGGTCGCCTGCCGAACCAGTCGTCAAAGACCTGCGCGCCGGTTACCACAATCCGGTCTGCGGCGATGTCATGGAGTTCGATCGCCTCTCGTCTTTGAGCGTCGTTCCAGACGAACACCTGCTGGGGAACGAAGTTGAGAAACCCCTTGCTCGAAAGGTGATCCCAGCTTGCAACCGCAAACACATTGCGGACGCCCAACTCCTTGGCGGCGCGCGCGAGATCGAGCTGTGCGGTCTTGAGCACCAATAATGGCGTCAGCACGACCACGTCGGGCCGTTGTTCGCCGAGATAGCGATGAAACAAGACCGCCGATCGCGTGGCCCGCTCGAGCGCGTCGAGCAGACGTCCGAGCAGGCGACGTCCGGTCTGTCTCAGACGCAACGATTCACCAAGCCAGACGGCCGGTCGGGGCGCGCGCCGGCGTGCGCGCTCGAGCAGCCCGGGGGTCATTCGGTCGGTGGGTTCGAGAAAGCGCAGGTACAGGCGCGCCTGCCTCAGTCGCGTCGCCAGCTCCCACCATGGGTTCCCAGCCACGCTGGGGAGCGTCGCCAGGCTGATGCCGCCGTTGTCCTTCGCCAGATTCACGACAAAGGGGGGCCAAGAATGTCGTGCGGACTCCTTGACGAGCTCAACCTGATGCCCGCGTGCGGCCAGCGCGCGGAGGACGGACGCGTAGTGACGCACATAGTCCGGATTCTTGACGGAGAAGAGAATACGCAAGCGCCTGATATTGTTGACCCTCTTGGCTCAAATCTCATATTATCTACGAGTTAGAAACACGCACCACCTCCTCCACACGGCATATCGCGAGATCAGTCTGCCCGCCGGAGCGGCCTCCGGGGCGGTTAAGCTCCGTCGTTAGAGGTAGTGGTCGTTGTGTGCGCGTATTCACGTTTTTGTGCACCTTTGTGTAGGTGAGAGGGCGGTAGCATGTACCGCCTGTGACATCGGCTTTCCATGAAGGTCCTGTTTTCGACGTCCAGCCTTGGATTTCTCCGTAACTTCCAGTCCACCATTCGTTTGCTGGCGGAGCGAGGGCATCAGATCCACCTAATTGCCGAGAGAACGGATGCCATCGACGGTGGCAAGATGGTCGAAACTTTGAAGGCGGATCACCCATCGATCGAGGCCGAATTCGTTCCTTCCAGTCGCCACCGCCTCTGGTACGCGCTCGGCACAGGGATCCGGGCGTCGCTCGACTACTGGCGCTATCTCGACCAGCGCTGGGATCAGTCGCCGAAACTCCGCCGACGTGCCGTCGATCAGGCTCCCCGGTTCGCGATTGTTCTCGCGCGCACGCCGATCCTCGGAACCAGCGCCGGTCTCGCCGTTCTTCGCCGTCTCTTCCGGGCTGTCGACCGAGTCCTCCCGCCGCCTGGTGAGGTCGCGGACGTCTTTCGCCGAATTCAGCCCGATGTACTGCTGTTGACGCCGCTCCTGTACTTTCGCTCGCACCAGGCCGACCACGTTCGGTGCGCGCGACGGTTCGGGATCAGGTCCGTGCTCGGCGTGGGCAGTTGGGATCACCTGACGACGAAGGGGCTGATCCACGAGGTGCCCGACCGGGTCCTTGTCTGGAACGAGGCCCAGAAGGACGAAGCCGTCGACCTTCACGATGTACCTGCCGAGCAAGTGGTGGTCACCGGATCGCAGGCGTACGACCACTGGTTTGCGGCGACGCCCACCCTCGATCGTGAGGCGTTCTGCCGCCGGATGAACCTCGACCCGCAGCGCCCGTTTCTGCTCTATCTCTGCTCGTCGCCCTTCATTGCGCCGCAGGAAGTCGGCTTCGTGCGCACGTGGATTGCGGCCATTCGGAACAGCCCCGACGCGCACCTGCGCGCCGTTGGTGTGCTGGTGCGCCCGCACCCGCAGAATTGGCGGCAATGGGAAGGCGTCGACCTGTCACGCGAGTTTGTCGACGTGGCGTTCTGGCCGAAGACCGGCGTGAACCCTGTTGGCGGTGCCGCCCGGGAGGAGTACTTCGACTCGATGTACCACTCGGACGCGGTGATCGGCGTGAACACGAGCGCGATGATCGAATCCGGCATTGTCGGCAGGCCGGTCTACTCGATCAAGGTCGACGAATTCGCCGCCACCCAGGAAGGCACGTTGCACTTCCAGCACCTGAAGAACGTTGAAGGGGGGCTCCTGCACCTGGCCGCCGATCTCGACGAACATCTCGCGCAGCTGTCGCGACTGCTGGCCGGCGACGGCGCTGATAGTCGGAGCGCGCGTCGGTTCATCCAGGGATTTGTTCGACCTCATGGCCTGGATGTGCCCGCGACACCGCTGGTCGTTCAGGAGATCGAGCGTCTGGCCGCCGCTCCGTGTCTGGTTCCGTATTCGCCCTCGGCCGCCGCTCGCGTGCTGCGCGTTGCGCTCGTGCCCGTTGCCGTCGTTGCCACGATCGCTACGATGGAACGGGCGAAGCTTCGCTCGATTGTGCTTCACTGGACGCGGCCGGCGCGTCTGGTCGTTCGCGCCTGTGTGGCGCGACTGGTCTATGTCGGGCGTTTCGTCCGACGGCTTCCCGGCCGGCTGATCCGCCTGGCGGTGATCGTCGTGCGCCGCCTCTTCGTCCTTCCATCCCGATGGGTTGTGCACCGGAGCAAAATGCGCATTCACGCCTTCCTCGTCTGGCGCAAGGGTGAGCCGGATCGCGTGCCCTAGCCGAGTCGATGCGGATCTTTTTCTCGATGCAGCACTTTGGCTCGTTCTTGATGTACGAGCCGGTGATCCGCGAGCTCGCCGCCCGCGGGCATCAGCTGCATCTGGCTGTCAGCCGGGCAGAGTCGCTCGGCTGGGAACGAACGCTCGATCGCGTACTCGCCGAGCATCCACAGATTACGTGGAGCTGGTTGTCGCCTTCGCCGGCGACCTCGGCGTTCTGGTTCGAGCTTGCCAAGACCATACGACTCTGGGCAGATTACCTGCGCTACTTCGAGCCGCACTATGCATCGACGCCGAAGCTCCGGGCCAGGGCCGAAGAGCGCGTGCCTCCACGGCTGATTCGAATCAGTCAGCGGCGCGTCTTTCACAGCCCGGAAAATCGGCAGCGCCTCCTGTCCGCGCTTCGCGTGATCGAACGTGTGCTTCCGACCGTGCGCGAGATCCGCGAACAGCTTCGCGAGCACAAGCCGGACGTGGTCGTCATCACCCCGCTCGTCTATCTCGGATCGTGGCAATTCGAGGTGCTCCGCGCGGCGCTGGCGGAAGGCCTGCGCACCGTCTTTGCCGTTGGAAGCTGGGACCACCTTTCGAGCAAGGCGCTCATCCGAGACCTGCCACAGCGGGTCTTCGTGTGGAACGACACACAGAAGGAGGAGGCGACGCGACTGCATCGCGTGCCTGCCGATCGCGTTGTCGTTACTGGGGCGCAGTGCTACGACCAGTGGTTCGGACGTGTTCCGGCGCGGACGCGCGAAGAATTCTGCCGGCACGTTGGTTTGCCGGTTGATCGGCCGTTCATCCTGTACGTGTGCTCCGCGCTTTTCTGGGGCAGTCCCGTGGAAGCGGAGTTCGTCCGTCGCTGGGTGCAGAGCCTGCGGGCGAGCACCTCGTCGGAGTTGCGCAACGCAGCCATCCTCGTTCGGCCGCATCCCGCGCGGATGGATGAGTGGCGAACCATTGACCTGTCGTCGTTCGGGCACACGACCGTCTATGGGTCGAACCCAATGGACGCCGAGTCGAAAGAAGATTACTTCGAGTCGCTCTTCTACAGCAGTGCGGTCGTGGGATTGAACACGAGCGCGTTCCTTGAAGGCGCGATCGTCGGTCGGTCGCTGCACACCATCTTGACACCCGAGTTCGCGGAAAATCAGCAGGGGACGCTCCATTTCCACTACCTGCTGAACGTAGGCGGAGGTGTGCTGCAAACCAGCCGCACCTTCGACGAACATCATGCGCAACTGGACGCTTCGCTGCGGAACCCGGAGCAGCGACGTCAGATCACCGAACAGTTCGTCCGTGAATTCATCCGGCCACAGGGACTGGATGTCAGTGCGACCGCTCTGTTCTGCGATGCGGTCGGTCGCCTGTCGGATTTACCGGTTCCTGCTCCCGAGCGAACGCCGTTCAGGCTGGTGCTGCTGCGCTGGTTGACGTATCCGGTCTTCCTGATGCTGCGTCGGCTCTATGGCACCGAGCTCTTTCGTGACGATTGGCATCGCAGCGATCGCGAGCACCAGTTGCGCCTCGAAGCACGAGAGCACGAGCGTCAGGCGCGCAAGCGCGTCGCCGAGGCGACAAAACGCGAGCGCAAGCGGCGTCGAGCTGAGAAAGCTGCCGCACGCCGTGCGGCCGTGCAGACGGCGCAGGCGGCGCGGAAGCGGCACCAACTCGACAGAGAGCAGCGAGTCCAGGCGAAGTCGCGGGAAAAGGCCACCCGCGTGCGTCGGCGCGAGCGGGCGGCCATCCGCGCTCGACTGAAGCAAGGCGCGAAGACATGGCTCAGCCGGTTCGGAGTCGGGCGTCAAGGTCAGGCGACGTGAGCGAGCGCGGCATGTTGGCGCGTCTCGCCGCGCGGCTCACCGGCCGATGGCACCTCGAACGCCTGGCGGCGATCGAGCAGAAGGTGGGTGCATTCGGCCGTGCTCAGCGGGAGGCGCTCGCCGTTCAGCGGCGGCAGCTCGACGAGCTGAGCGCGAGTATTCCCACTCGCGCCAGCGAAGACGCAGTGACCGATCTCGACCGAAGGCTCGAGCGCGTGGAGCGGCTCGTCCAGCATCAGGAACGCGTGTTCTCGGCCGCGCTGGAGAGGGCAGGCATCCTCGACGATCAAGGTGCGGGAGACCGGCGATTCGCGCGCCGCATCGACGAACTGCTTCGTCACAATCGTCCGGTGATCATCGGTCCATGGACGGGGGAAGTGGGCTTCGAGCTGATCTATTGGGTCCCTTTCGTGCGATGGGTCGTCAAGACGTACGGGATTCCAACACAACGTCTTCTCGTGGTATCCCGCGGCGGAACCGCATCGTGGTACGGGGAGATCGCGGCTCGATACGTGGATACGTTCGACTTCTACTCGCCCGACGAATTCCGCGCGGCGATTGGCGACGCTAAGAAGCAGCGCCGTGTGGCCGCCTTCGACGCCGAGCTGGTTCGACGTGTCATCGACACGCATCGACTTGGACGTCCGGATCTCCTCCATCCCGGCATGATGTACAGACTCTTCATGCCCTTCTGGAAAGGGCTGGCGTCGATCGCCCGCGTGGAGAAATATGCCGCGTACTGCCGCCTCCAACGCGCCGACGAGTCGATCGTACGCGACCTTCCGTCGGACTACGTCGCGGCGCGCTTCTATTTCAGCGAGTGTTTTCCCGACACGCCGGCGAACCGCGAGTTCGTACGGTCGACGATCGACGGCATCAGCAGGCAAATGCCTGTGGTGCTCCTGAACACGCCGTTTCAGGTCGATGATCATCGCGATTTCGATCTCCGCAGCGGCGGCCGCGTGATAGCGGTCGCTGCGCAGATGTCGCCGTCACGGAACTTGGCGGTGCAAACCGCAGTAATTGCCGGAGCGCGAGCGTTCGTCGGTACGTATGGCGGGTATTCCTACCTGGCGCCGTTCTGCGGGGTCAATTCGCTTGCGTTTTATTCGGAGTCGACGTTCAAGACGCAGCACCTGCAAGTGGCGCAGCACGTCTTCCGCACGCTCGGCGGCCCGTCGCTCGTACCGCTCGACGTCGCGGCATGGCCGGCCGTGCGTCTTGCGACGTCGGGCAGCCTTGTCGAAGCGTCATGAAGATCCTGTTCGTCTGGGACTCGCCTGAATACCTGCGTTTCTACGATTCGGCGATTGAGGAGTTCGCCTCGCGCGGGCACGACGTGGCGATTGCCGTCGTGAACGCCAGCGTGAAAAAGCCGGTTGGGCTCGAGGGGCTCCGGGCGTATGCGGACCGCGTCCGGGTGCTCGGAGTCGTGCCGCAGCACGAAGGCGTATGGGGTGGAATTGCGTACGGGTTGCGCGGCGTGATGGACTTCGTCCGATATTTTCATCCGCGGTTTGCCGGCGCGACGAAGCTCCGCGCCCGGATGAAGCGGAAGGTATTGCCGACGGCGTACCGCTGGCTCGATGTGGTTCCGCGCCTCTCGGCCGATCGCGTGCGGTCTCTCGAACGAGCACTGATGGCGGCGGAGCGCGCCATTCCTGTCTGCCGTCCGATCGTCGATCTGCTGCGCGAGCAGGCGCCCGACGTCGTGCTGGTGTCTCCTCTCATCGACGCGGCGTCGGAAGGAGTCGATTGGATCAAGGCGGCGCGGGCGAGTGGCATTCGCAGCGCTGCGTGCATCGCCAGTTGGGACAATCTGACGAACAAAGGGCTGATGCGGATCGAGCCCGATTTGGTCGTCGTCTGGAACGAGGCGCAGAAGCAGGAAGCGCACGAGTATCACTACATACCCGCGGACAAGATCGTCGCCACGGGGGCTCAGTTGTTCGACCGCTGGTTCGAGCGACAGGTGACACGCGATCGGACCGCGTTCTGTGCCCGAGTGGGTCTGGTGGATACGCGTCGGTTCCTGCTGTTCACGGGCTCGTCGAGCTTCATTTCCGAATCGCACGCGGAGGTGGCGTTCGTGCGCCGGTGGATCAAGGCCCTTCGCGCGAGCGACGATCCAACGCTTCGGAACATCAACATCCTGGTCCGGCCGCACCCGTACAACTGCCACGCGTGGGACCCTGACCCTCTGTTCGACCTGCCAGGGGCCGTGTTCTTTCCCCGACGCGGGTATAACCCGATCGATCCCGACAACCGGGCTGACTTCTACGATTCGATTCATCACTCGGATGCCGTCGTTGGGATCAACACGAGCGCGATGATCGAAGCCGCGATCATCGGTCGGCCGGTGTTTTCGATGCACGCGGAGGAGTTCGCGGACACACAGGAGGGCACGATTCATTTCCATCACCTCCTGCCCGAAAACGGTGGTTGCGTACGGATTGCCTCGACCCTCGACGAACACGTTCGGCAGCTCAGCGAACGGCTTCGCGATCCCGAAGGAGCCCGCGCCGAGGCACGGCAGTTCGTGTCGAGCTTCATCAGGCCAAACGGTCTGGACCACCCTGCAACGCCAATCTTTGCTGACGTCATCGAGCGTCTCGCAGCGGCGCCGGCACCACAACCCGAGTCGGCCCCCGCCTGGAGATACGTGGTGCAGCCGGTGCTGCTCGCGGCAGCGCTGCCTGCCGCCGTCGTGGGCTGGTTCATGCGACCCGATCCGCTCAAGCCGATGCGTCGCCGGCTGGAGAAAGTCACATACCGCGCGCGAAAGACGGTCGGCCGATCCGCGGCGGTGGCGGGGCGGCGTGCGCGATGGTCGAAGAAGACGATTGCCCGGCAATGGGAGAAGTCGGTCGTGAAGCCGCTTCGCGCCCGGCGCTGGACGTCCTGATGCGGATCCTTTTTCTCCTTCACAACGTGTCGAAGACGCGTCACTTCGACGGCGTGCTCGAACTGCTGGCGGAGAAGGGGCATTCGATCGTACTGGCGGTCGCGCGGCAGCGGAATAGACCGGCCTGGCTGCCGAAGAACCTGGTTCAGGTCAATGACCGGCTGCAGTCGCGTCGAATGCCAGGCCGGATAGAGATGATCCCCTGTCCGTCGCGCCGGGTTGACGGCTGGCAGGACGTTGCGCAGAACCTCCGACAAGCACGCGATTACGTCAGGTTCTTCGACCCGCGGTATTCGAACGCACAGAAGCTGACCGAGCGAGCCGCATTGAATACGCCGGATGGGTTGCGCGCGCTTCTCGATCGTCCCTTCGCCAGACGGCATTGGCGGGGTGTGGCGCGTCTTCTGGCGACCGCCGAGGCCGTCGTTCCGAGCGATAAGCTATTTGAGCTCTTTATCCGATACGAGCGGCCCGACGTCGTCCTCATCACGCCGCTCGTGGACTACGGATCGTACCAGCCCGACTACGTGAAGAGCGCGCAGCGGCTTGGGGTACCGGTCGTGTTTCTGCCGTTCAGCTGGGACAATCTGACAAACCGTGGCCTCATTCGAGTCGAGCCCGACCTCCTGCTGGTGTGGAACGAGTTCCAGAAGAAGGAAGCGGTCGAGATGCACGGGATAGCCGCCGATCGAGTGAAGGTGATTGGCGCCCCGCGCTTTGACGAGTTCTTCGTCATGCGTCCGTCGACGTCGCGCGAAGAGTTTTGCTCGCACGTGCGGCTGGCGCCGGACCGGCCGTTCATTTTGTACGTGTGTTCCTCGCCATTCGTCGCACCACGTGAGGTCGAATTCGTGGAGCGGTGGAACAGCGAGCTCCGCCGCGCAGACGATCCGCTCATCCGTACGTGCGGCGTGCTCGTGCGGCCGCATCCGGTGCACGCCAAGCAGTGGCGCGGCGTCGATTGTTCCGGGCTCGCGCAGACCGCGTTGTGGTCGGGTAAGGAAACGCTCAATGCGGACCAGGGGTTGTACGATTCGCTGCATCACGCCAGTGCGGTTGTGGGGTTGAATACGAGCGCCATGATCGAGGCGGCAATCGCCGGCAAGCCGGTGCACTCGATCCTCGCCGAGGAGTTCAGCGGCGGACAGGAACAGACGCTCCACTTCCAGTACCTGCGGGGCCAGAATGGCGGTGTGCTGATTGAAGGGCGCAGTATCGAGGAGCATATCCAGCAACTCGCGTCCACGCTGCGGACCAACGGTGTGGACTGTCATCGACGCCAGGAGTTCCTGGAGCGCTTTGTCCGACCTCGAGGCATGAACGTGCCGGTCGCGCCGGGGATGGTGGACGAGATCGAACGCGCGGCCCTCATCGTGAAGCGACCGCGAAGGTGGACACCGGCCTGGCACCATGCGGCGAGAATCGGATTGCGTGGCGCGTTCAGCGGACGCGACGTGATAGTCCGGAAACATGCGCCGCGCCGATCTCATGCCTGATCGCGAAGCATCCGTGTTTCATCGCATCATCGGGCGGCTTACCGGCAGGCACGAGCTGCAGGCCGTGGTTCGATCGCTGCAGGACCTTGCGGCGGCGCAGCAGCAGCAGGCCGCGACGCTGCAGACGCGGCTGAGGGCGTTGTCGGATCTGGTGAGCCAACGATCCACGGCCAAGGACGCCAACGAAATTCTTCATGCCATCCGGGCGCTCATCGCCATGGTCGAGGAGCGCTCCGGCACCGAGGCGACAGCCGGCGAGGAACGACCGTCCACCACCAGGATGTTTCGCGCGCTGGATGACATTGCGAGAGGGGAGGGGCCCATCGTCGTCGGTCCCTGGACCGGAGAAATCGGCTTCGAGATCCTCTACTGGATTCCGTTTCTGGAGTGGTTCCGGACACGCTGGCGCGTGCGGACAGAGCGCCTCGTGATCGTGTCACGCGGCGGCGTGGACTCATGGTACGGCATGCCTGGTGCCAAGTATGTCGACATCTTTTCATTCATGTCACCGTCCATGTTTCGCGAGCGTGCCGAACGCGACAAGCAGCGTCACGTGTCGTCATTCGACGGCGACCTCTTGGAAGCGGTGTCGCAGCGGTGCGGGTTCGATCGGGCGACGTACCTCCATCCCCAGCTCATGTACCGCGCGCTGGCGCCCTTCTGGAAGGATGAGGCCGGACTCGGTCTGATCGCGCGGTTCACCCACCACCGGCGGATGGAACCGCCCGACGAACCGACTCTACGAGATCTGCCGGCCGAGTTCATCGCGGTTCGCTTTTATTCCAGCAACTGCTTTCCAGACAAACCAACGAACCGTGCTGTCGCGCAGGCGGTCGTCGATGCGCTTTCGGAGAAGACGCGCGTCGTCGTCCTCAATCCGGGCCACCGCGTTGACGATCACTCCGACTTCCTGCCGGAATCAGACGGACGCGTGATCGCAATCCCTGCCGGCACTGCGGAGCGAAACCTGGCCCTGCAAAGCGCAGTCATCAGCAGGGCACGCGCGTTCGTTGGCACCTACGGCGGATACTCGTACCTCGCCCCCTTCTACGGCGTTCCCTCGGTGGCCTTCTACTCGCAGCAATCGTTCAAGCTCCACCACTTGTACGTCGCGCAACGCGTGCTCGAGCAGTTTGGCGCGGCAACCGTTACTGCAGTCAACGTGGCGCATGCCGACGTCGTTCAAGCGGCGACGGCAGGGTTGCAGCGCTTGGGACCAGGTGCAGCGGTCCACGACGATGCATCGCTGGGGCAGGTCGAGCGCGGCTTGACTGCATGAGAGCCATCCTGTTGACGAGTACCTTCCGGCGACACGTGTTTGTGGCGAACACGGCGGCGGCAAGCTGCGATCTCGTCGGCGTATGGCAAGAAGAAAAGACGTTTCGACCCGAGCGATATGCGCACGATGCGGCAGACGAAGCAATCATCCGGGGTCATTTCTCTGACCGCGACAGGCTCGAGGAACGGTACTTTTCGGCGGCTGACGATGTCAGGGTCGATCGGGGCGCTCTTCACCGAACCGTGTCAGCTGGAGCGTGCAGCGCGCCCGATGAGGTCGCGCTGATGGCGGGCTGTCGTCCCGACGTCGTGCTGGTGTTCGGTACGGGCATTCTTCGCGAGCCATTCCTGTCGGCGTTCGAAGGGCGAATCATCAACATCCATCTCGGGCTGTCGCCGTACTATCGCGGCGCCGGCACGAACTTCTGGCCGCTGGTGAATCGCCAGCCGGAATATGTCGGCGCCACGATCCATTATCTCGACGCAGGAATCGATACGGGGCCGATTCTGGCGCACGCGCGGCCGCACATCGAACGCGGCGACGGCCCGCATGATCTGGGCAACAAGACGATTGCTGCGGCCGCGCAGGCTCTGCTTCGGGCGGCGTCGGCACACACGGCAGGCATCGCGCGGCCGGTGTCACAGTGGGGCGGCGGACGGTTGTACCAGCGCAAGGATTTCAATGCGGACGCCGTGCGTACGCTGTATCGACACTTCGAGACAGGGATGATCGACGAATATCTGGCGGCGCGAACGGCGCGCGACACCGCGCTGCGGCTGATCGAGCTGGAGCGCGTGGCGTGAGCGGCGCCGGCTGCACGATCGTCTTCTACCATTACGTGCGCGACGTCGAACGGACGCCGTTTCCGGACATCAAGGCGCTGTCGGTATCCGGTTTTGCGGCACAGCTCGACTGGCTACAGACGCACTTCGACGTCATCGACGGCCCGACATTCGAGCGCGCGGTCCTTGCCGGAGGTCGCTTCGATCGTCCAACGGCCTTGCTCACGTTCGACGACGGGTTCGTCGATCATTTCGAGCACGTCTTCCCGATGCTCCGGTCGCGTGGGCTGGGTGGCATTTTCTTTCTGGTGGGTTCGACCCTGAACGAACGGCCGGCGCTGGCCAACGTTCACAAGACGCACTTCCTCTTGAGCCGGCTCGGTGCCGAGCGTTTTGCCCGCGAAGTGGGTGCGTCGCTGAGCGCCGAAGGTATATCCGTCACCACTGCGTCGAGCGGTCGTGAAGGAATCTATCGATACGACGAAGCGCCGGACGTTCGCATCAAGCGCATTCTGAATTACGAAGCTCCTTATCCGACGGCGGATCGAGTTCTGTCGACGTTGTTCGACCGTCATGTCGGGAATAGTGAAGCGTTTGCGCGTGCACTCTATCTGTCAGGAGACCAGGTTTCCGAAATGGCACGTGGAGGAATGACATTTGGGTTCCACACGGAGTCTCATCCCGTTCTCTCGAGGTTAAGCCGCGAGCAGCAGCGGAACGAGCTGCGCCATGGGACGCGGATGATCCGTGATCTGACGGGCCAGCAGACGGTGTCGTTCTGTTATCCGTATGGATTCCCGCACACGTACAACGCGGAGACTCTGGCAACTCTCGAGGAGTGCGGGTATTCCATGGCATTCAACACGGTTCGCCGCGAGGCGATGATCGGGCAGGAGCCGCGCTACGAGTTGCCCCGGTTCGATACGCGCGACGTCGCACGCCTGCACGAGGTGCCCGCCGGTGCGTAAGGTCTGTGTGGTCATCGGCTCCCGCGCGAACTACGGGAGCATCAAGTCGGTGATGCGCGCCGTAGAGGCGCATCCGGAGCTGCACCTCCAGATCATCGTTGGGGCTTCGGCGCTGCTCGATCGTTTTGGATCTGTCGTCGATGTCATCGAGCGGGACGGCTTTGCGCCGGATGCGCGGGTCAACATGATCGTCGAAGGCGAGACGCCGGTAACAATGGCGAAGTCCACCGGACTGGGGTTGCTGGAGCTTCCAACGCTCTTCGAGTTGCTGAAGCCCGACGTCGTCGTGACGGTCGGCGATCGTTTCGAGACCATGGCAACTGCTGTGGCCAGCGCCTACATGAACATTCCGCTCGCGCACACGATGGGTGGCGAGGTCACGGGCACCATCGACGAGAGTATCCGGCACGCAATAACGAAGCTGGCGCACCTTCACTTTCCGGCGAACAAGGATGCGGCTGACCGGATCATCCGTCTCGGCGAGGATCCCGATACGGTTCACCTGGTTGGATGCCCACGAATCGATCTCGTCGCAGAAGTCGTCAGTAATGGCAACGCGCCCCTCGATGCGGAATGGCTGGAGCGTGAAGGCGTCGGCGGCCACATCGCCACAGACGAGCCGTTTCTGCTGGTGAGCCAGCACCCGGTCACCACGGAATACGGACAAGCCGAACGCCAGATCACGGAAACCCTGATGGCGCTGCACGACGTGCACATGCCGACCGTGATGCTGTGGCCCAACGTCGATGCGGGCTCGGAAGACATCTCGCGCGGCATGCGAAAGTTCCGCGAGAAGCACAAGCCCGAGTACATCCGGTTCTACAAGAACTTCCCCGTGGAAACGTTTCTGCGACTGATGCGGAGCGCGGCGTGCCTCGTTGGCAACTCGAGCGCGTCGCTGAGGGAAGGCGCGTTCATGGGGATACCTGCGGTGAACATCGGTACGCGCCAGGACGGTCGCGAGCGTGGACCGAATGTGATCGACGTCGGTCACGATCGTGCTGCGATTGCCGAGGCCATTCACCGTCAAGTCGAGCGCGGGTCCTATGTGCCTGCCTACCTCTACGGCGATGGACGGGCGGGCGAACGCATCGCGGATGTGCTGTCACGTGCGACGCTGCACGTCCAGAAGCGGATTCAGTACTGAACATCCTCGGTGTGATTCCGGCGCGCGGGGGCTCGAAAGGGATTCCGCGCAAGAATCTCGCACCGCTCGCGGGTCGCCCGCTCATCGCCTACACCATCGACGCCGCTCGGGTGAGCCGTTCCCTCTCACGCGTCATCGTCAGCACCGACGACGAGGAGATTGCTGCGGTGTCGAGGCGGCTGGGCGCCGACGTTCCCTTTCTCCGTCCGCCTCATCTGGCCTTGGACCATACGCCGATGATCGATGTCCTCGTGGATGTGCTGGGGACGCTGGATGAACAGGAGCGGTACCGCCCGGAGATTCTGGTCCTGCTGCAGCCGACGTCACCCTTTCGGCGCGCCGAACACATCGATGCGGCAGTCGAACTTCTCACTTCCTCCGGCGCGGATTCGGTCGTCACGGTCATGCAGGTAGCGCATCAGTTCACCCCTTCCTCTCTGATGCAGCTTCGTGGCGATCGTCTCGATCCGTGGGCGGACGGACCGACATCCACGCGACGGCAAGACAAGCCGGTGCTCTTCGCTCGCAACGGACCGGCGGTCGTGGCGACCCAGTCGCGGGTCATCCTGTCGGAACATGCGTTGTACGGTGCGGACACGCGCGGGGTCGTCATGTCGCGTGAGGAGTCCTTCGACATAGACGAGGCGTTCGACCTCAAGGTGGCAGAGCTGCTGATGGCAGCGCGTCCCGCATGAAGATTCTCTTCTTCGCCGCGCACTACGCGTACTACCGCAACTTCGAATCGGCGATTGTGTCGCTTGCCGAACGCGGGCACCGCGTGCACCTCACCGCGGACGAACGCGAATCACTCGGAGGACAGGAGCTGGTCGAACGGCTGGCGGCGCGCTATTCGGGCATCACGTTCGGATTCGTCCCGTCCCTCGACGATGAAGCGTGGTTCCTTCTTGCACGCAAGCTGCGTACTGCCAGCGATTACGTCCGGTTCCACGACGAGGCATTTGCTGCGTTTCGAAAAACACGGCTCACGCTTCGGGATCGGATTCCGCGGGGCATTCTCTGGCTGATGGATGCAGGTCTCGAAAAGAGCCGCCCGGCACGCCGTATCCTCGGGGCCGCGCTGCGCGCGAGCGAGGCGATCATGCCGATCAGCGAAGCCAGTCGTCGGTTCATCGAGCACCAGGATCCCGACGTGATCCTGATCACCTCGATGACGGCATGGCGGCTGCCCCAGATAGATCATCTGCGCGCGGCGCGCGCGTTGGGAAAACGGACCGGCGTCTGCATCTTCAGTTGGGACCATCTCTCGAGCAAGGCGCTCCTGCGGCAGGTGCCCGATCAAGTCCTCTTGTGGAACGAGACCCAAAAGCAGGAGGCGATCCGGTGGCATGGAATCCCGGAGGAGCGCATTACCGTGACCGGCGCACAGTGCTACGACCAGTGGTTCAATCGCCCGCCGTCTCGCGATCGTGCCTCTTTCTGTCGCGCCGTTGGCCTCTCTCCTGATCGGCCGATTCTCCTGTACGTCTGTTCGGTCATGACGCCCAACCCGTACGAGTCGCGTTTTGTACAGCGCTGGATCGACGAAATACGCCGCAGCTCGGACGCACGCCTTCGAGACGCCGCGATTCTCGTGCGTCCCCATCCCGAGCGGAGCGAAGAGTGGCAGGGCGTGTCGCTCGAGCGTTTTGGCAACGCAGTGCTGTACGGACAGAATCCCGTGAGCCCGCAGGCCCAGGACGACTATTTCGACTCGCTCTATCACAGCCATGCGGTCGTGGGCCTCGTGACCAGCGCGTTTCTCGAAGCCGCGATCGTCGGCCGCCCGGTACACACGCTGCTGCTGCCGGAATTCGAGATGTACCAAGAAGGCGTTCAGCACTTTCTGTACCTGATGGAGGTCGAAGGCGGACTCCTGAAGGTCACGCGCACCTTCCGTGATCATCTGGCCGCACTGAGTGCGACGCTCGCACGGCCTGTCGAGCGCGACGAGCAGAACGTCAGATTCGTGCGTGCGTTCGTCCGTCCGTCCGGACTCGATGTTCCGGCGACGCCCGCCTTCGTCGAGGCGATTGAGCAGATCGGCTCGAGCGATCCACGTCCCGCGGAAGAGCCGGGGCGATCCCATCGAGCGCTGCAGCCTCTCGTCCGCGCGATCGCTCAGTCTTCGGAGGACGGGTGGCTGCGGGCCGCATTCCGCGACGGGTCGGAGATGACGATCGACCACGCTCGCGCGCGCAAGGCAGCCCACAAGCACGCGGCCGCCGAAGAGCGCGAACGGCGCGTGGCCGAGAAGCGTGAGTTTCTGGCGGCGCGTCGCCGCGAACGGCAGCGCCAGCACTGGGTGGGCGCGCGCCGGAAGCAATTGGCGCGTATCAAAGGTCGACTGAAAGGGCTGGTCGGGTCCTCGTCGTGAGCTCGAGTCACCGGGGCGCGGCCACTCAGGTTGGCATCGGAATGACGCTTCACAACCGTGCCACCTATCTCAAAGAGGCGATTGACTCGCTGCTCACTCAGTCATACCCCAACTTCACTCTCGTGCTCGTAGACGACGGTTCGACGGACGACACAGAAGCAATTGCTCGATCGTACGAACGGGCCGATCGGCGCGTGGAGTACGTCCGGTTGCCCGAGCGTCGGGGGATGGTGTCGGCGTGGCGGACGGCATTCGAACGGACGTCCGCGAAGGGCGTCCGGTACTTCGCTTGGGCGAGTGACCACGATAGATGGCATCCGCGATGGCTTGAAACGCTACTGCAAGTCCTGGACGCGCGTCCCGCCGTGGTGCTGGCATACCCGCTGACACAGCGGATTGACCCGCTCGGAATGCCTCTGTCGAAGCCCGCACGTCAATTCGAGACGTTCAGCATCGCAGATCGCGATGCGCGTTGGACGCTGCTGAACCGCAGCGATGCCGTGGCAGCGGGCGACATCGTCTACGGGCTGATGCGAGCCGAAGCGGTGCGTGACGCGGGTGTCTTTCGCCCCGTCCTTTGTCCGGATCGGCTGCTCGTCGCCGAGTTGACGCTGCAAGGTGAAATTCGACAGGTTCCGGAGGTGCTCTGGTATCGGCGCCAGTTCGCGTCAGGCAGTGTCGAGCGGCAACGCTCGACGCTGTTTGCTCCAGGCATGCCGCCTCCGTCGAGATTGACGCCGCCCTGGTACATGCACGCGCGTTCCTTGTGGGACGTCTACGGCCGCGGGTCACATCCACGCGTCGTGCTGCCGTCTGCTGCGGCTGTTCGTTTGATCGCTCGATATGCGACCGCGTACGCGTGGCGACACTACGCGAAGTCCAGCGTCCAGCGGGGGATTCTGACGGTGCTCGGCTGGCCGCGATGGATCTATAAGCGCGTTAAACACGCCGCCCTGCTCGGCGTTTACGCTAGTCTCGTCGCGCTCAGACAGATTGGAGCAACGCCACTCATCGAGCGTCTCTGTGAGCGTCTCACGGGACGGCCGCGGCCCTGGCGAGGGCACGTGTGAAGCTTCTCTTCATCGCGCGCCACTTCACGTATTTCCGTAATTACGAGTCGGTGATTGCCGCGCTCGCCGCGCGCGGCCATCGCATACATCTCGCGGCGGAGCGCGACGAGTATCTCGGCGGTCGTGCCCTGGTTGAGCGGCTTGCGGCGGACTACTCGGCCGTCTCGTTTGGCTGGATTCCGGATCGCGAAGACCTCTGGGCGAGCTTCGTGACGAAGCTCAGGATGACGCTCGACTACCTGCGCTATCTCGAGCCTGCGTACTCGTCGACGCCGAGGCTGCGCGCGCGCGCAAAGGAGCGCGTCCCGAGACTTGGTCTCTGGCTGGTGGCGGCGACGGGCGCCCACACGAACATCGGACGCCGACTGTTGAGGTCGGCGCTGCACATCTGTGAGCGTGCTGTGCCTCGCAGCCGTCGAATCGACGCATACCTCTCCAATCAACGTCCCGACCTCGTTCTGTTTACCCCGCTCATCGGTGTCGTCGTGTCGCCGCAGCTCGACCACCTGCAGTCGGCAAAGGCCCTCGGCTTACCGACGGCACTGTGTGTCTGGAGCTGGGATCATCTGTCGAGCAAGGCAATTCTCCGCAACGTCCCGGATCGTGTCTTCGTCTGGAACGAGACGCAGCGTCACGAGGCCATGACGATGCATCGCGTTGCTGCGGAGCGAGTGGTCGTGACTGGCGCGCAATGTTTCGATCAGTGGTTCGATCGCCAGCCGTCGTTGGACCGAACGACGTTCTGCGCCAACATCGGCCTTTCGGATCGCCCCTATCTGCTCTACGTCTGTTCGGCGCTCTTTCAGGGAAGCGTGAACGAGGCGCAGTTCGTGCGGCGCTGGATTCGGGAGCTTCGCACCAGCGGACTCGAACCGCTTGCCTCGACCGCCGTTCTGGTACGTCCGCATCCAGCGCGGATCAAGGAGTGGGCGAACGTGGATCTTTCGCCCGAGCCCGACGTCGTCGTCTGGGGTCGCAATCCGATCGATCCCGACGCGAAAGCCGGCTACTTCCACTCGCTTTACTACAGCGTGGCGGTCGTCGGTCTCAACACCAGCGCCTTTCTCGAAGGGGCGATCGTCGGGCGGCCGGCGTTCGCAACACTGCTCCCGGAGCATCATGAGAACCAGGAAGGCACCATTCACTTTCACTATCTGACAAAGGTCGGCGGCGGCCTGCTCCACGCGTCCGGCACACTCGCTGAACATTTCGAGCGGCTCAATGCCTTCCTGGCTGGCGCGGACCGCGACTGTTCGCGAAGCCGCCGGTTCGTCGAAGCATTTATCCGCCCCCACGGCATCGGCGTGGCCGCCACGCCGGTGTTTGTGCGCGAGGTGGAAAAGCTCGGGACGCTCGCAACTCAGCCTGCCCGTGACCCAGTCGGGGCAGGCGCGCTGCGGGCGGTGTTGGCGCCGGTGGCTGCGCTCGCGCGTCTCGAGGCTGCAGCACCGCTCGTGTCGAGTGCGCACGAGCGCGCTCTTGCGGCCAGGGACCGTGCACACCGGGAGCGCGTGACGGACGCGTGGCGCGTCAAGCACGCCCTCAAAACGGCGGAGCAGCGGCAGAAGGACATGCGCCTCGCACGACGGCAGCGCCACAAGGCGCAGCGGGCGGCTGAATGGCGACGGACGAAAACGATGCACAAACTGAAACAACGCATCAAGAAGCGAATCGGCCTCGCCTCATGAAGATTCTGTTCCTGGCGCGTCACTTTTCGTACCTCCGGCTCTTCGAGTCGGCGATTGCAGAGCTCGCCGAGCGCGGTCATGTGGTTCACCTCTCTGCCGATCGTGAAGAGTCGCTTGGCGGCGCAGGGCTCGTTGAGCGCCTGGCAGCGCGTTACCCGAATGTGACGGTCGGCTGGACGCCGGGTCGACAGTCGGGCGCGTGGACCGATCTGGGACGGAAACTGCGGCTCGGCATCGACTACGTGCGGTTTCTTGATCCGCGTTACGACGCGGCGCCCCGTCTGAGGGGCCGCTCGGAGGAGCGAACACCGCAGACGGTGCGGTGGCTTGCACGATTGCCGATGTTCCGCGGTCCTGGCGGGCGAAGGTCTCTGGTGTGGTTGCTCAAACAGTTCGAACAGGCGGTGCCACGAAGTCAGGAGCTCGACGTGTTCTATCGCGAACAGGCGCCCGACGTGGTGCTGATTACGCCGCTCGTCGACCTCGGATCTCCTCAGATCGAGCATTACACGAGCGCGCGGGCGCTCGGTCTGCGCACCGTGCTCTGCGTCGGAAGCTGGGATCATCTCTCGAGCAAGTCGCTTCTGCGTGCGGCGCCGGATCTCGTCACCGTCTGGAACGACACTCAGAGGCGCGAAGCAATCGAGATGCACGGCGTGCCCGCTGATCGGATCGTCGTCACCGGCGCCCAGTGCTACGACCAGTGGTTCAATCGCCGTCCTTCCAGAGCGCGGGACGAGTTCTGCGAATACGTAGGCCTCGACCCGGCGAGGCCGTTCATCCTGTATGTGTGTTCCTCGCTGTTCAAGAACACCGCGAACGAGGCAGCATTCGTCGAGCGATGGATTCAGCAGGTTCGCAGCAGTGCCGACCCCATGCTGCGCGAGGCAGGCATCCTCATTCGTCCGCATCCGCGCCGGCTCGAAGAGTGGCAGCAGGCCGATCTCACAGGGTTCAAGAACGTGACCCTTTTCGGCGACCATCCGGTGGATCCCGCCACGAAGAACGACTACTTCGATTCGCTCTATCACTCAGCCGCTGTCGTGGGTCTCAACACCAGCGCCATGCTCGAGGCGGCCGTAGTCGGGAAGCCGGTGCTATCCGTCGTGTTGCCGGAAATTTCCCGGGACAACCAGGAAGGGACGATTCACTTTCACTATCTCCTCGACGTCGGCGGTGGTCTGCTGATTCTTGGACGAAGCCTCGAGGAACACGGGGTACAGCTCGCGGCGACGCTTGCGGATCCGCGTCCGGCGCTGGAACGGGCGCGTCGTTTCACTGAAGGATTCATTCGTCCGCAAGGGCTGGATCAGCCGTCGACGCCGCGGTTCGCTGCGGCCATTGAAGGCGTCGGGCAGCGCCCGGCCCCGGCGCCCGTCGGAACTCCGCCGGCGGCAATGGTCGCGCGCCTGTTCCTGTTGCCGTGGCTCGCGTTCGCACAGCTCCAGGCGACCACGCAGCCGTGGCGCAAGGAGACGCGGTTCAAGTACAGGCGTTTTCGCCGCCACGCGAGAAAGCGGGTGTTTCTGAAGATTCGTCATTTTGCGGTGACCCGGCTGAAGCAGATCGTCGGCGAAGAGCCGCCGCCGTTGAGGCGGGAATCGAACGCCATTCTGACGCCAAAGCTCAACAAGCATCGCGATCCCGCAAAGAGCCTGGTGTTCCCAGGCGTGCCAGAAGTTGGGGAAACCAAGGAGATGATCACGATGCTCGGGCGGCAGAATCACCCGATCATCGCCGGCCCCTGGCTGACCGAGGCGGGTTTCGAGCTGCTGTATTGGATCCCGTTTCTGGCCTGGGCCAAGGCCTATGGCAGCTTCCACGACGATCAGCTGTTCGTGATCTCCAGGGGCGGCGCAGCTTCGTGGTACCGGCATATCACGCCAAATTATCACGACATTCTCTCGTTCTTCGGCGCTGATGAATTCCGACGGATGAACGAGGCGCGCGTGCACGAGCAGAAGGGGCGGCTGAAACACTTCGACACCGGCGAGTTCGATCGCCAGATCATCGAGAAGGTTCGCCGCGCGCGCGGACTGGGGAAGGTGAAGATCCTGCACCCGTCGCTGATGTACAACCTGTTCAACGTGTTCTGGCGCCAGCAGGCTCCCATCACGCTCGTTGAAGCATTCAGCGTGTTCCGATCGCTGCCGAGGCTGCCACTCGGTGACCTCGCCGAGCACCTTCCACGTGAATACGTGGCAGTCAAGTTCTATGCGAACTCGGCGCTCCCCGACACCGCGGCAAATCGCGCGCTGATCGCGCAGGTGCTCTCCGACCTCACGGCCACAACCGACGTCGTCCTGCTGAACACGGGACAACGGTACGACGACCACTCGGACTTCGCATCGCCGTCCAGGGAACGACTCCACGCGATCGACCACCTGATGACGCCAGAGACGAATCTCGACGTGCAGACACGCGTCATCAGCAATGCGAAGGCGCTGGTCGGCACCTACGGCGGATTTTCCTACCTCGCCCCGTTCTGTGGCACGAACACAGTGGCCTTCTATTCCAATCCCACGGCGTTCCGCTTCGACCACCTGGAAGTGTCGAAGCGAGTCTTCTCGAGTCTCAAGACCGGCTCGTTCGTACCGCTCGAGGTCAAGGATCTCAGTGTCGTCCGTCTGGCGCTCGGCCGGGTCGATCAATTGGTGCGCGCGGCCGCTCGGGAGTCCGAAGTCGACGTCAAGGTCTGATTGGTGCCCTTACCCACGCTGCAGGCGGGCCGCTGTCTGGTCATTGGCGAAGTCGGACTCGCGCACGACGGAAGCCTTGGTTGTGCCCATGCGTTCATTGATGAGGTCGCGCGCGCGGGCGCCGATGCGGTGAAATTCCAGACTCACATTGCGAAAGCCGAAAGCACGCCTCAGGAGCCGTTCCGCGTCAAGTTCAGCAGGCAGGACGCCTCTCGATACGACTACTGGAAGCGGATGGAATTCACCGAAAGCCAGTGGCAGGGGCTCGCCGACCATGCACGGGAGGCAGGCCTCGTGTTCCTCAGTTCGCCTTTCTCGGTCGAGGCAGTGGAGCTGCTGACGCGAGTCGGGATGGCGATGTGGAAGGTGCCATCCGGCGAGATCGGCAGCGTCGCGCTGCTTGACGCGATGATTTCGACCGGCCGCCCGATCCTGCTGTCGAGCGGCATGAGCGATATGCGTGAACTGGACGCCGCCGTGCACCGCGTCCGGCGTGCTGGTGTGCCACTGGCAGTGCTGCAGTGCACGACCGCGTATCCCTGTCCACCGGAGCGCGTCGGCCTGAACATGATTCCGTACTTCCGCGAGCGGTACGAGTGCTTCGTCGGTCTTTCGGATCATTCAGGCACCATCTACCCTGGAATCGCCGCCGCGTCGCTTGGTGCCGAGGTCGTAGAGGTGCACGTGACAATGAGCCGTGGCATGTTCGGACCGGACGTACCGGCGTCGATCACAATGGAGGAACTGCGGCAGCTCGTGGATGGTGTCCGGTTCGTGGAGCGGATGCGTGCGCATCCGGTCGACAAGGATTCGGTTGCGATCGACATGGCACCTCTCCGCGAAATCTTCACGAAGAGTATTGTGGCGAGAACGCCGCTCTCGGCCGGAACGCTGTTGACTGAAGCTCACCTGGCGATGAAAAAGCCTGGCACCGGAATTCCCGCCGGTCGTATCTCCGATGTCGTGGGGCGTCGCCTCCGCCGAAGTCTCGACGCCGACGAGCAGCTTCGCCTCGAAGATCTCGATCGCTAGACAATTCGGATGACGAAACGCCGCATCTGTGTGCTCGTCACCGCAAGGCCGAGCTACTCACGCATCCGCTCCGCCCTTCGCGCGATTCAGGCCCATCCCGCCCTCGAACTCCAGCTGGTTGTTGCCGCGTCGGCGCTCCTCGAACGTTACGGAAACGCCATCCAGGCCATCGAGCACGACGGTTTCACGCCGGCGGCGCGCGTCTACATGGTGCTCGAGGGGGAAAACCTCGTGACGTCGGCGAAGTCCACGGGTCTTGGACTGGTGGAGCTCGCCACCGTGTTCGACAACCTGCAGCCGGACGCGGTAGTGACTGTTGCCGATCGCTATGAGACGCTCGCAACGGCGGTGGCGGCCTCGTACATGAACATCCCTGTCGTGCACGTTCAGGGCGGCGAAGTGACCGGATCGATCGACGAAAAGGTGCGCCACGCCGTCACCAAGCTCGCGAACCTGCATCTCGTTTCTACGGCGCTCGCCAGGGAACGCGTCATCAAACTGGGAGAGGATCCCGATTCGGTCGTGATGACGGGGTGCCCGTCCATCGACATCGCGGCGGATGTCGCGGCGAAGCCGGAGCTCGACTTCGATCCCTTTGGGCGGTACGGCGGTGTCGGGCCTCGCGAGGACCTCTCGAAGGGTTACCTGGTCGTCATGCAGCACCCGGTGACAACTGAATACGACGAGGCGCGGCAGCAGGTCGAGGAGACGTTATACGCCGTCAAGGACTTCGAGTCGCCGGTCCTCTGGTTCTGGCCGAACGTCGATGCCGGCTCCGACGGCACTTCGAAGGGCATTCGGGTATTTCGCGAGAAGGAGAAGGCAGGGAACTTTCACTTCTTCCGGAACATGTTCCCCGAGGATTTCCTGCGACTGCTGTACGGCGCGTCGGCCATCGTTGGCAATTCGAGCGTCGCGATTCGGGAATGCTCGTTCCTGGGAGTGCCGGCGGTGAATATTGGCAGCCGTCAGCGAGGGAGGGAGCGCGGCCGCAATGTCATCGATGTCGACCACGATCGCTCTGCGATTGCCGCGGCAATTCGCGAGCATGCGCGGCGGGGGCGGTCCGAGCCCGACCACCTGTATGGCGACGGGCGCGCGGGCGAACGCATTGCGGACGCGCTCGCCCGCGCCGATTTGCGGATCGACAAGCAGCTTACGTATTGATGTCTACTGTCGGTTCCGGCACACGTGCCGAGCGGATCGCAGCGCTGGCGTTCGATTACGACGCGCAGCCGAAGATCGGCGTTCGACAATGCAATCTGTGCGGCGGATCCGAATTCGTCGGCCTTGTGCACCGCGACCGCTACGGATATCGAGCGGCGGCGGTCTGCTGCAGCGGGTGCGGCCTGGTGTTTCTTGATCCGGTGATGACGCCCGAGGCGTACGGGACATTTTATGAAAGCACGTATCGTCCGCTCGTCAGTGCGTATCACGGCCGGCTGATCGATGCGCGCACCGTCCAGCAGGAGCAGCGGGAGTACGCCGTCGAACGCGGTCATCTGCTGGAGCCTCTGGTCGCGGGACGCGGTTACAGAACCATCCTGGACATTGGCGGCTCCACGGGAGTGGTGGCGCACGAGTTTGCGCAGCGCTTCAACCTGCGTGCGACCGTCGTCGACCCTTCGCCACTCGAGACCGCCCAGGCGCAGGCGCTGGGACTCGAAACCATCGAAGGCCTGGTCGAGCATGTCGATCTTGCGGAAAGACGCTTCGACATCGTGATGCTCTGCCAGACCGTCGACCATCTTCTCGACATTTCCGGGACGCTTCGGCGCATTCGCGATCTTCTGAGGGCAGAGGGTGTGTTGTTCCTCGATATCGTCGACCTTCGTGCCGCGTATCTGCGTAACTGGTCGATCGAAGAGGCGATCAAGATCGATCACCCCTACTATCTGACGGAGGCGACCACGACTGCGTACCTCCGGCGAACAGGATTTGAAGTGATTCGAGTTGACTATGCCGGCGATCACCTGCACATCAGTTACGTCGGGCGCCCGTCGCGGCCGGACGCGACCGCACTTCCTTCCCAGGAGTCCGTGCGCGAGCTTCTGCGTGAGGTGCGGTTCCTGCAGAACGCACCGCATCCGTGACGGCGAGCGGCGTTCTTGCGCTGATTCCCGCCCGCGGCGGGTCCAAGGGGATCCAGGACAAGAACATTCGGCCTCTTGCCGGCCGAACGCTCCTCGAGTACGCGGCGCAGGCGGCGTCTGAATCGGGCGTCATCGATCGCACCGTTCTGTCGACGGATTCGAAGCGCATCGCGGCGGAGGGCCGTCGCATCGGCGTCGAAGTGCCGTTCCTGCGGCCTGCCGACCTCGCGGGCGACGAGACCCCGATGCTGCCCGTCATTGAGCACGCGGTTGGTTTTCTGGAACAACATGGCTGGTTGCCGGAAATCATCGTCCTGCTGCAGCCGACGTCGCCACTGCGCAGGCCGGATCACATACGAGACGCCGTTCGGCAGCTTCGTGATTCCGCCGCCGATTCCGTCGTGACCGTGGTCGAGCTGCCAAGGCACCTGTCTCCCGATTATGTGATGCGAATCGAAGAGGGCCGACTGGTCCCCTTCCTGCCGCAAGGCGCCGGCGTCACGCGAAGGCAGGACGCGCGGGCCGCGTGCGTGCGCGACGGCACCGTCTACGCATTCTGGAGGAGGACGCTTCGCGAAACGCGCACGATCTACGGCCGCAACTGCCGACCCCTCGTGCTGCCGGCTCGCGAGTCACTCACGATCGACACGTCAGACGATTGGGATGAAGCCGAACGACGACTCGTTTCGGCCTCGAAGCTGCCGAAGTAATGGATCCGCTTGCAGCCGCGCGCAACCTGGCTGCCAAGGCGTGGCGGCGACGATCGGCCGTACCGAAGCGGTCGGTTCGACTGGTGCGTCGCGCCCGTCTTCGGGAGCAGTTCGACATGCTCCACGCCGAATGGCGCATCGGGCGCGAATTGGCCGCCCTAGCGCGTGGCCGTCGGCCGATCATTGCCGGGCCGTGGCTGTCGGAAGTCGGATTCGAAGTGCTGTACTGGATACCATTCCTGCGTTGGCTCGAGGACCGGTATCGCGTCGATCGTGAGCGGGTGATCGCCGTGTCGCGGGGAGGCGTTTCATCATGGTACGCCGATGTCGCAGGCGCCTATGTCGACATCTTCGACCAGTTTGATCCGGTCACCTTCAGTCGGCGCAATGCGGAGCGTCGGGCTTTCGGCGAATCCGGCGGGCAGAAACACACGAGGCACGGCGCGCTGGACGACGAAGTGCTGCAGGTGGTCAGGCGCAGCGTAGGAGTGGACGACGCAGCGGTCTGTCACCCGCGACTCATGTACCGACTCTTCAATCAGTTCTGGTCCGGGAACCGACCGCTCGATCTGGTGATCTCGCGCACGCGCCATCGCCGGCTCAGCATCCCGCGCCCAGCCGATATCACGCTACCAGAGCGCTATGTAGCGGCGAAGTTCTATACGGGGACGGCGCTGCCGGACACGCCGGACCACCGCCGGCTGCTTCGTGAGCTGGTCGCCTTGCTGGCGCATCGTGTGCCTGTCGTTCTGCTCGACACGGGTCTCAAGACGGACGAGCACGAGGATTACCTCTTCGGTGATCTTCCGAACGTATTCAGCGTCCGCCAGCTGCTCACCCCGGGGACCAACCTTGGGACGCAGACCGCGGTGATCGCCGGATCGCAGGGCTTCATCGGAACGTGTGGCAGCCTGGCCTGGATCGCGCCAATGCTCGGTATCGACACGGTCGCCGTCTATTCAGACGCGCGCTTCCTCCTGTCACACATCTTTTTTGCCACCCACGTCTACCGGCAGGCCGCCGGAGCGGCACGGTTCGAGACGCTCGATCTCAGGGCGCTGATGGAGCTCGATCTGGTCGAGGCCCCCGAAACCGAGGCGGCGTGCGGACGGCACCCCGGAAGTTGAGTTCGCTCCCACGCCAACCTCACGGCGCGATCGGGCGGCGTTTTCGTCGCCTTGTGCCAGGCGCGGTACGTCGTGCGGGGGCGCGTGTGATTGCGATACGCCGGGCGTCGCAGGTCGAGCGCAGTCTGGAGTGCCTGGCACGTGATACCCGTCCCATCGTGCTCGGTCCGTGGCTCGGGGAGGTCGGCTTTGAATTGCTCTACTGGATTCCCTTTCTCCGATGGTTCGCCGAGCGCTACAACGTTCCCCCTGAACGCCTGATTGCCGTGTCTCGCGGAGGCGCGGCGACGTGGTACGCGCCGTTCGCCAGTCGGTCGTACGACGCACTTGCGTTCATGTCGCAGGAGGAATTCCGCCGGAAGAATGCGGACCGGAGCGGATACCTCGGCGAGCAGAAGCAGATTGCATCAACGCCGCTCGACGACGAGATCGTCGCTGTCGTACGCCAGCGCGAACAGACCGACGTGGTGGTGCTCCATCCGTCGACGATGTATCGGCTTTTCGCGCCGTACTGGTGGGGACATCGGCCGATAGCCTGGATCCATCAATATGCGCACTTCACCCCGATGCGTCCTCCATCGCTCGCCGCGGAGCTGCCCGCCGATTACACCGCCGTCAAGTTCTATTTCAACGACTGTTTCAGGAACACGCCTGAGAACCGCGCATTCGTCGACGACACCATCCGAGGGCTGGTGGAGGAGGGTGCCGTGATCTCGCTTTCGACCGGCGTGGCCGTCGACGATCACGCCCCGTGTGAGTCTGACGTTGCAGCCATGCACGAGATCCGGCATCTACTCGCGCCCCAGAGCAACCTCATCGTACAGTCGGCAATCGTCGCGGGCGCACGCCGCTTTGTAGGGACCTACGGCGGGTTTGCGTATCTGGCGCCGCTATGCGGCGTCCCAGCCGTGAGCTACTACAGCGAGGCGGGCTCTTTCTCGACCCGGCACCTGGATCTGATGCGCGACGTCCTGCGATCCACCGGTGATGCCGGATCGTTGGAGCTCATCCAGGTGCCCCAGGAAGGTGGCCGTTGAGACGGTTGTTCGCACGCTGGCGCTCGCACGTCCATCAGATCGGTGAGCAGTGCACGACCTGGCGACGCCAGTGGGAGGTCGAGCGGGACCTCGAACAGGTCGTTGGCGCAACCGACTCGATCATCGTGGGTCCGTGGTGTTCGGAGGTGGGCTACGAGGTTCTCTACTGGATTCCATTTCTCAGGTGGGTCATCGCGGCATACCGCATTCCTCCCGAGCGGATCGTTGCTGTGTCGCGCGGAGGAACGTCGAGCTGGTATGCCGGGATCGCGACGCGATACGTCGAAGTATTCGATCACGTGCAGCCGGCAGAACTGAGCGCCCGCGCGGCGGCTGGCATCCTGAAGCAACGTGAGTTCTCCGACCTCGACCGAATAATCGTCGATGGGGCTTGGCGAACGCTTGGCCTTTCCTCGTCCACACGGGTGCTGCATCCATCTCTCATGTTTCGGTGGTTCGCCCCCTTTTGGTCCGGCCACGAAACGCTTGGTTTTGTGGAGCGTCATACCCGCTTCGGGCGCATGGCGCCGTCGAACATCGGCTCGCCGGTGCCGTTGCCGCAGGAATATGCGGCGGTGAAGTTCTATGCGGCCCGTTCACTCCCTGATCGGCCCGCCGTCCGCGCCCAGCTGCGCGCCATCGTCGACAGCATCAGCGAGCGACTGCCGATCGTGCACCTCGACACCGGGCTCGGAATCGACGACCACGCCGACTACACCTTTGGCGGAAGCGAGCGATGCATCAGCCTGAGAGGCCACTTCGACGCCTCGACCAATCTTGCAGTGCAGGCACGTGTCATCGCCGGTGCGCGGCTGTTTGTCGGGACGTGCGGAAGCCTCGCGTGGCTGGCACCGCTCCTTGGTGTTCCGACCGTTCCGGTCTTCACGGATGCGTCGTTCCTACACGCCCATCTCCATGTCGCTCGCCGTGTTTATGGACGCGTCGGTGGCGGGTCGTTCTCGCCGCTGGACTTGACCGGAATGATCGATGCGGGACTCGCAATCGCTGCACCGCCCGTGGTGGCGGGCGCACGACTGTCTTGATGCACATTCCGAATGTCTGGCGCGCGGTGATGAATCTTGCAGGTGTGCGCCTTCGACGTCTGCAGCGGCACGGTCGAACCACGGTTCATGCGCTTCAGCGAGCTGGAAAGAAGGCCATACGCTACGGAGAAGCGATTCCGCAGGTGCCTGCGCTAGCGCGTGCGCGCGTGCAGCGCGGACAGGCGGCGATCGAACGCGCCGGAAAGCGAGTCAGGCGGTTCGACGATCATGTTCTTGCGCCGCATCGAACGGAGCGGCGCATCAAGCGGATGCTCGCCCGTGCCACGTCCGAACCGCGTCCCATCATCGTTGGACCCTGGACATCGGAAGTTGGCTACGAGGTGTTGTACTGGCTGCCGTTTCTTCGCTGGGCGATGGACCGACATGCCGTCGGCGCCGAACGTCTTGTTGCGCTCTCCCGCGGAGGCACCGCAGTGTGGTATGAGGGCATCGCCGACCGGTACGTTGAGATTTTCGACCTCGTCGAACCAGCCACGTTTGCCGCGCATGTCGCTGCACGTGCGGGCGGCGGCGATCAAAAGCAGGTGACACCATCCAAATTCGATCGCGATCTGATTACACTCGCCTGTCAGCGGCTCGGTCTGGAGGGTGCCGCCCTATGGTACCCGGGCATCATGTATCAACTGTTCCGCTCGTTCTGGTACGGTGATCGATCGCGTCACTTTCTCTTCCGTCACATGGATTTTCGGTATCCTCGGATCGCGGGGACGGCCGGCGAGCTATCCCTGCCGGCCGAATACGTCGCGGTGAAGTTTTATACGGGCCCGGCGCTCCCGGATAGTGAACGCAACAGAGCGTTGCTTCGTGACCTCGTCGAACGGCTCGCCGCACGTGTACCCGTCGTGGTACTCGACACCGCATGGAGCACCGACGAGCATTGCGACTACGCCTTTGACGGAATCCGGGGCGTAACGACTCTTCGACCGTCTTTGGATCCGAAAACCAACCTGGGTGTTCAGACCCGTGTGGTTGCCGGTGCCAGGCAGTTCGTCGGGACGTGCGGAGGGCTCGCGTGGCTGGCGCCGTTTCTTGGTGTAGATACTCTGGCTGTTTATGAAGACGATCGTTATCTGACCGCGCATCTGTATGCGGCTAGGTACGCTTACCGGAGAAGCGGAGCGGCGCGCTTCTCCACCTTGAACATCACGGCGCTGCGCAACGTGGGCGCCGCGCTGGCCACCGCATCCTAGAACAAACCAGGAATGGCCATTCGATCGATTCTTGTGACCGGCGGAGCGGGCTACATCGGTTCGCACCTTGTGGATAGGTTGGTGTTGAGAGGATATGAGGTCACCGTACTCGACATTCTCGAACCGCAAGTGCATCGGACCGGCACCTGGCCATCGTACGCGAACTCGCGCGCACGCTACGTCCTTGGCGACGTGCGGGATCGCGCGGTGTTCGAGCCGCTCGTTCTCGCGTCAGACGCCGTCGTGCATTTCGGAGCGGCCGTCAGTGTGGGGCAGAGCATGTACCAGATCGACCGGTACGTCGACGTCAACACCCGCGGCACGGCGCTTCTCCTCGACATTCTCGTCAACATGCGGCACCACGTCGAAAAAGTCCTGGTGGCATCTTCGATCGGCGTGTACGGGGAGGGCGCGTATCGGTGTGCGACCTGTGGACCGGTCGCGCCGGGCATTCGAACGGCTGAACAATTGGCGGAACGTGACTGGGAGCAGCACTGTCCGAGGTGCGGGAAGCACCTCGCTTCGATTCCAACTCGGGAGGACAAGCCTCTCTATCGCGACAACATCTATTCGATGACGAAGTACCACCAGGAAGAAATGGTGCTGCTCATTGGCAAGACCTATGGCATTCCAGCCGTTGCGCCTCGGTTTTTCAACGTGTACGGCCCGCGCCAGAGTCTGAGCAATCCGTATGCGGGAGTGGCCGCGATCTGGTTGAGTCGTCTACTCAATGACAAACAGCCCGTCGTTTTCGAGGACGGGGGACAGCTTCGCGATTTTGTGTCGATCCACGACGTCGTCGAATGTCTCATGCTGATGATCGAAACGCCTGGAGCGGACTACCTGCCGGTCAATATCGGTTCTGGACAAGCGATTACTATTCTCGAAATTGCGCGACTGCTTGCGCGCCTTCTTGGCAAGTCGATAGAGCCGCACGTAACGTCGACCGGGCGCAAGTTCGACATCCGCCACAACACGGCAGACATCACTCGGGCACGGGATGCGCTTGGATTCCAGCCCAAGGTAACACTCGAGCAAGGCTTCATCGAGCTCATCGAATGGGCGAGGGCAACACCCGGCGTCGCCGAAGATTTCTTCGACCGCGCGCTCCAGGAACTTCAGGACAAAGGGCTTCTCGTGCAAGGGACCGCCGCGCGGTGATTTCGGACGTCCGTCGCGCGGCTACCGACGCGATACTGTGCTGCGGTGTCTTCCTGACGACGTTCTTCTATCGCTTCGGTTCGCTGGGTGGTTCGTTAGGCGGCTTCAGCAATGACGAGTTTGGCTACCTGGCCCGAGCACGGCAGATTCAGGCGGGGGAGGTGCCATTTCGCGACTTCAACGACCCCGGATGGTTGCTGACCGACTACTTCTCGGCGGCTGCCCAGGGGCTCGGCGGTTACAACCTTCGATCGCAAGCGCTCCTGACCATTGGGATGCTGTCGGTGGCTGCCGTGCTCACTTTCCTGCTGGCGCGGCGAGCGGCGGGGTCGTTGCTTGCGGCGCTCCTTGCCGTCGCGATTCACATCGCGCTCGAACCGCGGCACTACAACTATCCCAAGCTGGTGCTGTATGCCGCCGGCGTTGCGCTGGCGTGGGCCTACATCGACAGGCCGAGCCGCGTTCGCCTCGCCGCGCTCGGTGCGATTGTCGGAGTAGGATTCCTGTTCAGACACGACCACCTCGTGTATCTCGGCGTACTCGGCGCCATGACCGTCGCGGTCGTGCACGGTACGTCGATTCGCGACGCTCTTCCCGCATTAGCGTGGCTCGGTGCCGCCACAGCCATCTTCGTAGGGCCTTTTCTGTTGTTTCTGGCATTGAATGGTGGAGTCGGCGAGTACTTCCGTCTGGCACTGGTCTACGCGCAGCGCGATGCACAGCGCACGAGCTTTTCGTTCCCGCGCTTTTCCTACGATCCCTCCAGACCGTTGTTCGCGATTAACGGCCGCGCTCGAGATGCCGCCGAAATCAACGTGCGGTGGCGGACGGCCTCTGAGGAGCAAAGACGCGATCGCGAGGACACATACGGTCTGTTTGGCGGAACCGCGGTGGAGGGGATGACGTGGAGATATCGGCTCCACGATGTGTCGCCGTCGAATATCGAATCGCTCGTCCGAGATCCGCTCGTAGAAGACACGTTGGGCATCGATCGATCGAACTTCGTAGTTGCGGCGGCAAATCCGGTGCGGCTCGAGACGCAGCTCGATACGGCCGAGAACGCAACTGCGTTTCTTTACTACACGTTCCTGAGCCTCCCGTTCATCGCCGCGGGAGTGCTCTTGAGGCTTCGAAAGGCCGCAAGCTCGACTCGAACGATGTCCTCGGTCGCACATCTCGCACCACTCATCGTTCTTGCCGCAATGCTGACCGTCGGATTCATGAGCCGTGGCAGCACGAACATCAGGATTCCGGACGTCGGTGTCACATCCGCCATCCTCGTGGCATGGCTGATTTCGAACGCCGTCGGCCGGGACGCGCGCCTGCTTGCACCGCATCGTGTCGCTCGAGCGTGTCTGTGGGCAGGCGCCGTCATCGGCCTGGGCCTGACGGCCCTCAGCGTCAACGGACTGGCGCATGCCTCTCGCACTCTGCGGGACACCGGATTCACGAGTGGGCCGTCTGCCGTGGCCGAACGTGCCGGGGCAGTGTGGCGCGCGCTGGGGATGCACCCAAGCGCCTACGCCGAGGACGACGAACAGCCGCGTCTGTTGAAGATTGCAGGATACGTTCGGGCCTGTACCCAGCCGGAGGACCGATTGTTCGTCCTGGGCGTGTATCCCGAGCTCTACTACTTCGCCGGTCGGGCCTTCGCGGGTGGTCACGCCTGGCTCTTGCCGCTCTATTACAGTGAAGGGGGCGACGAAGCGCGGATCGTTGCACGCCTCAAGCAGGCGCGCACGCCAATCGTCTTGACGGAGAGCCGTTCTACGTACGAAGAGGAATACCGGAGCGTGTTCGAAGAGGTGGACGTGTACCTGCGAGACCGATACACCGACGCTGGCGAGATCGATGTCGGCGGATCGGTGCGACTCAGGGTCCTCGTACAGGCGGATCTAACCGCGAGCGGGCGGTACGAGCCTCTCGGGCTTCCGTGTTTCGCTCCACCAGCCCCGTCTCCAAGCCGATGATCGTCGAATTCGATCAGCTTCAGGAGTACCGGCAGAGAGTCGCCATGGTCGACGGTGCATTCGATCCGCTGCACCGTGGGCATATCGAATACTTCCGCGCCGCGGCCGCCGCGGTGAACGTGCCGCTGCTGTGCAATGTAGCTTCGGATGAGTACGTTAGCACCAAACACCCGCCGCTGTTGCCGGAGGACCAGCGGGCCGCCATTGTCGACGCCATCCGGTACATCGCCTACACGCATGTCAACCGTTTCGACACCGAAACGATCCTTCGAGAGCTGCGTCCGAAGTACTACGTAAAAGGGAAGGATTGGGAAGGGTGTCTCCCCGCCGAACAGGTACGCATCTGCGCCGAGCACGGGATCGGCGTCGTCTACCTGGATACGGTGCTCGACTCGTCGAGCCGCATTCTCGAGCAGTTCCTCACGCAGAAACAAAACACACGATGAACATCAGCGAGTTCGAGGCGCGTGTCGTCGCGCAGCGCCCGGTTGGCGCCGGGCACTATGACACGGACTACTTCACAGGCGACTGGCGGGATGCCGGCAATAACTACAACCTCGAAACGCGCCGTGCGATCGAGGCGAAGAATCCGTTCCTCATCAAGGAAGTCTTCGAGCCGAAAAAAGCGCTCGACCTCGGGTGTGGCCCAGGCGCCCTGATGCACTTGTTGTGGGAGCTCGACATCGATGTCGAGGGGATCGATTTTGCCTCGAGCAGCAAAGAGCTGGCGACGCCGCAGGTGCGCGACCGGATTACGGTCGGCGACGTCACCGATCCGACCCTGAAGCCGGCGGGTTCATACGACCTAGTCATCTGCCGCGAGGTGCTCGAGCACCTCACCGTCCTGAAGGTGAAGCAGGCGGTGGCGAACATGGTTCGACTCACGTCGCGATACATCTACGTGACCACCAGGTTTCATCCGAGCCCGTCGAGCCTGCTGGATTTCACGACGCAGTTCGAGGTCGATCCGACGCACATCACGCTGCTGAACAAGGACATGCTGCGCCTGATGTTCGTGCTCGAGGGATGCCGGTCGCGCTCAGACCTCGAGGCGCGAATGGACTGGGGCAACAAGGGACGCGTGCTCGTGCTCGAGAAGGCGGCTGTGGCGCCATGATTCCGCTCGTCGATCTGGCGACCGAGTACCGGTTGTTGAAGCCGGAAATAGACGCGGCCATCGAAGGCGTTCTCCGCGATGGGAAGTACGTGCTCGGGCCGGCTGTCGAATCCTTCGAGCGCGACTTTGCCGTGTACTGCGGCACACGGCACGCTGTCGCGGTCAATTCGGGAACGAGCGCCCTGCACGTTGCGCTGCTGGCGGCAGGCGTTCGTCCCGGTGACGAAGTCGTTACGGTGCCGTTTACTTTCGTCGCGACCGTTGCAGCCATTGAGTACGCGGGCGCGAAGCCGGTGTTCGTCGACATCGATCCGGACGACTACACGATGGATCCGTCGGCGCTCGAACGCGCGATCACGCCGCGGACGAGAGCGGTCGTGCCAGTACACCTCTTCGGGCAGCCGGCCGACATGCACGCCATCGTCGACATTGCTCGACGTCATCGTCTTGTCGTCATCGAGGATGCATGCCAGGCGCACGGCGCCGAATACGAGGGTCGGCGCGCCGGCTCACTCGGTGACATCGGTTGCTTCAGTTTTTATCCCACGAAGAACCTGGGCGCATTCGGCGAGGGCGGCGCGGCGGTCACCAGCAACTCCACATACGCCGACACAATGAAGCTGCTTCGTTCCTGGGGAGAGACGCGGCGGTACGAACATTCGATCAGAGGGTTCAACTATCGGATGGACGGTATCCAGGGTGCGATTCTTGGCGTGAAGCTGAAGTACCTGGAACGATGGATCGATGCGCGTCGCGGCCACGCCAGGACGTACGGTCGGCTTCTGTCCGCTACGGATGTCCGGACACCGCGCGAACGCCAGGGGGCTCGCCACGTGTATCACGCATACTCGGTCCGCCTGCACCAGCGGGATGCCTGGCGCGCACGCCTCACCGACAACCAGATTCAGACCGCCGTCCATTACCCGATTCCCGTGCATCTGCAGCATGCCTATCGCGACCTCGGATACAACGCCGGCGACTTTCCCGTTGCCGAGACGGTGGCGCAGGAGATCCTGTCGATCCCGGTGTTCCCGGAGATCACGTCGACCCAGATCGAAACGGTTGCAGGTGTGCTGAGGGCGGGATTGACGGCCAGCGTCGCCTTCGAAGCGTAGCGCCGAGGTGGCTGCGCCGCAGCTAACGGCCGTATAACGTGCGGTACAATAACCGCTCCCTGATTTTCGAGTGCCTTCGAGTCGCTGTGGCCCGAGGCCTGAACCCTGAGGCCCGATGATCGACTGTATCGCCGGATACCACCTCAACCCGTGGACGTGCGGTATCGCAAAATTCAACAGGCTCTTGGCCCACCATCTGGGCCTGCCCGTTGTAGGCATCGGAACCGAGGATCTCGCCAAGCACGAGCGGCCGCTGCTCTCCCTCAAGCTCTCGGAGTTCACCTCGGCGGACGTCCTCGCCCTCGATGAATGGGTCGCCGCACACGTGGGGCAGTTCGAGCTGTTTCTGCACGCGTTCGACGGCACCGGCGTCGAATCGCGGCTGTTGTTGGCCGCGGCGCGCGTCTACTGCGGCAATCGCGAGCTGTCGCGCACTCTTTCGCCTGCCCGTCCCGACATTGTCGAGTTGTTCTGTCCGGGGACACTGCTGAATCCGCAGCGTTTTCAGCGGACGGAGCTGTCCGTCTTCACCTTCGGGATGGCCCACAAGATTCGTGTGCCGCTCTACCGCCGCTTGCGCGATCTGCTCGAAGCGACGGGCCGCAGTTACTCCGTGTATGTGTCGACCGCCTTGCACGAGAACACCAGCTTCGACGACTCGTTCGTCGTGCGATTCGAGGAACTGCAATCGATCTTCAACGGGCAGGTGTATTTCATGGGATACCTGTCCGACACCGCGGTGTTCAACCACCTGGTCGACTGCACGTTTCTGGCAGCGTTCTTCGAAAAAGGACTGCGCGCGAACAACACCAGCGTGAACGCGGCGATGGAATGCGGGTGCGCCGTGATCACGAACCTCGATGAAGACTCGCCGGATGGTCTCGTCCACATGGGCAACATCATCGACATCAATCGCTGCGACCGACTCCCGGACTTCGAAGAGGCGGCCAAGGTCGGCCGGGCGGCGCGCGAAGTCGCGCATGCACATTACGGGTGGGACCAGCTGGTCGCGCAGCTTCGTCCTGTCGTGCGAACCTAGGGAGCGTGTGATGTGGCTGGCACACTGAAGATCGGCATCCACGAGATCGGCGACCACACGCCGTGTTACGTCATTGCCGAGATCGGGCACAACCATCAGGGAAGCCTCGAGAAGGCGCGCGAGCTGTTCCGCGAGGCCAAGCTCGCCGGCGCTCACGCGGTGAAGCTCCAAAAACGCGATAATCACGGCCTCTACACCCGCGCGGCGTTCAACAAGCCATACGACAACGAAAACAGTTTTGGATCCACGTATGGCGAGCATCGCGAGTTTCTCGAGTTCGGGTCGAAGGAGTACACGGAGCTCCAGCGCTACGCGCGTGAGCTCGACATCGATTTTTTCGCCACGGCGTTCGACGTCGCCAGCGCCGATTTTCTGGCCGCCCTCGACGTCCCCGCCTTCAAGATTGCCTCCGGAGACGTCAAGAGCATTCCGTTGCTCGAGCATGTGGCGCGATTTGGAAAGCCCATCGTCATCTCCACGGGCGGTGCGCTCATCGACGACGTACAGCGGGCGTACGACACGCTGATGGAAATCAACCCCCAGGTGGGCATTCTGCAGTGCACCGCCGGATACCCGGCGGCGTTCGAGGAGCTCGACCTGCGCGTGATCGACCAGTACCGCGAGCGGTTTCCCGGCGCCGTGATTGGCTACTCCGGTCACGATAACGGCATTGCGATGCCTGTGGCGGCGTACGTACTGGGCGCGCGGATTGTCGAGAAGCACTTCACCCTGAACCGCGCCATGAAGGGGACGGACCATGCGTTTTCACTCGAGCCGGTCGGCTTGCGCAAGATGGTTCGCGACCTCCAGCGCACGCACAAGGCTCTGGGCGACGGGTTCAAGAAAATCTACGACAGCGAGAAGACGCCAATCGTCAAGATGGGTAAGAGTCTTGTCGTCGTTCGCGACCTTCCCGCCGGCCACGTGCTCGGGCCCGACGACATCGTCATGAAGTCGCCGGGTGGAGGGATTCCCCCCTACGAACTTGAGAAAGTCATCGGACGCGTCACGCTCAGGGCGCTTTATGAGGACGACTTCCTCTCGTTCGAGGTGCTGAGCAAGCCGAGCGCCGAGCTCGCGCGCTCGTGAGCGAAGGGATCTTCCGACTCGACAATCAAGTCGCCGTCGTGACCGGCGCGTGCGGCAAGCTGGGGCCGGTCTGGATCGCGGCGCTCCTCGATGCCGGCGCCCGCGTGGCCGCGCTGGAGCTGGCAGATGCGCCGGCGTCGGCTGCGTACACGTCGCTGGCCGACCGGGAAGGCACGCGATTGCGCCGCATCGACTGCGACGTCACCGACCGCCGGTCTATTGATGCCGCGGCCGGCCGCATCTCCGGTGAGATGGGGGAGCCGGCGATTCTCGTGAACAACGCGGGTGTCGATCAGCCGCCGGATTCCGGCGGCAACCGGTCGCGGATCGATAACTTGCCGATCGATCAGTTTCGACGCATGGTCGAGGTGAATCTGCTCGGGACGTTTCAGGTGACGCAGGTCATCGGAGCGACGATGGCCGCTCGCGGAAACGGCTCGGTCATCAACATCGGGTCGTTGTACGCGACGGTGTCGCCCGATCAGCGGTTTTACGAGCATCTGGCGGGGGAGCTTCCGTTTCTGAAGTCGCCCGCGTACGGCGCGTCCAAGGCGGCCGTGGTGAACATGACGAAGTACTTCGCCACGCTGTGGGGCCCCCGCGGCGTGCGCGTGAACGCGTTGTCCCCCGGAGGCGTTCTGGCGGGGCAGGATGAACAATTCCGGACCAAGTACTCCGCGCGCGTTCCGCTCGGTCGCATGGCCCAGCCCGACGACCTCAGGGGACCGCTGCTGTTCCTCGCCTCGCGTGCTTCCTCGTACGTGACAGGGCACGAGTTGCGGGTGGACGGCGGGTTTACGGCGTGGTGAAACCTCAGAATAGGGTCACACCGAGGCGCGACGGCATCGTGAGATGAGCGTATCCCTTGCGACAGGCGCGGCACGCATCGATCTGACGCCGATCCCATCTGTGATTCCCAATCACGTGGGCGGTCAGGACGTGCCAGTGCTCGACGGCCGCACGTTTCAGAAGATCGATCCGGCGACCGGACGCGTCGTCTGCGAAGTGGCGAGGTCCAGCGCCGCTGACGTGCGTCAAGCCGTGCAACTGGCGCTGAAGGCTCAGCCTGCGTGGGCGGCGACGACGGTTGTCAGGCGCGGCGACATTCTTCGCCAGCTGGCGCTGCTCATGCGCGAGCACAGGACGGCCATCGCGCATCTGGTTGCGCGGGAAACAGGGAAGTCGCGCAAGGACGCGCTCGGTGAGACCGACGCCGCTATCGAAATGGGATTTTTTGTCGCTGGCGAGGGCCGTCGCTTCTACGGCCAGACGACGACGAGCGCGGTGGCCAACAAGGCGGCAATGGTCGTGCGGCAGCCGCTCGGCGTGGCGGGTCTCATCATCGCGGCGAACACACCCATCGCCAACGTGGCGTGGAAGGCGTTTCCCGCGCTGTTGTGTGGCAACGCAGCCATCCTGAAAGCGGCGGAGGACACGCCGCTGTCTGCATGGGCATTCGGCGTGCTGGCTCGAGAAGCGGGTGTGCCCGATGGTGTCTACGCGACGTTGCACGGCTTTGGCGAGGAGGCAGGTGCGCCGCTCGTCGAACATCCCGATGTCGCCGTGGTGAGCTTCACTGGCTCATGCGAGGTTGGTCGTTGGATTGCCGAGACCGCCGGTCGTCGGCTGGCAAAAACCTGTCTCGAGCTTGGCGGGAAGAATCCACTCATCGTCTGCGACGACGCGGACCTCCGGAACGCCGTCACGTGGACGCTCGGTTCGGCGTTCAGCAATGCCGGACAGCGGTGTGCCGCAGGCAGCCGCATCATCGTGTTCGACGCGGTGTACGACGCGTTCAAGCAGATGCTCGTCGAGGCGACGAAGAAGCTGAAAGTTGGAACGGACGACAGCGACGACTACGGGCCGGTGATCAACGAGACCCAGATGAAGGGCATGCTGGCGGCCGTCGAGCGCGCCAGCGCCGCCGGCGCCGTCGTCCTGACCGGCGGTCATCGCCTGACCGGCGAGAAGTACGGCGATGGATATTTCGTCGCCCCGACGCTCATCGAGCATGTCGGGCCAAACGACGAGATTTCCCGAACGGAGCTGTTCGGCCCGATTACGTGTCTCTATCGCGTCAGGGATTTCGAGGAAGCCGTGACTCTTGCCAACGACTCGCCGTTCGGGCTGACGGCCTCGATTCACACGCAGAACCTCAACCGCGCGATGGCATTTATCGGACGCATTCAGTCCGGCGTCGCGATTGTGAACGGCGGGACTTACGGCAGCGAGCCGCACATGCCGTTCGGCGGCCTGCGCCAATCCGGGAATGGCTGGCGAGAGGCCGGGACGCAGGCGCTCGACGTGTACTCGGACCTCAAAACGGTCTATATCAATCACAACCCCAACCAGGTCTGATGCCCTCCGTCGTCGCGCTGATCCCCGCACGACACGGTTCCAAGCGGGTACCGGCCAAGAACATCCGGCGGCTGGGACCCCATCCCGTGATTGCGTACACGATTGCGTCGGCGATCGAAAGCAGCGTGTTCGAATCGGTCATCGTCTCGACCGACTCCGAGGAAACCGGCGCGATCGCACGGCATTACGGCGCCGAGGTCCCCTTTCTGCGCCCGCCGCAGCTTGCGGGCGACACGTCGCCGGATATCGAGTGGGTGGAGCATACGCTGACCGAGCTCGAACGGCGCGGCCGGACGTGGGATTGCTTCAGCCTGCTGCGGCCGAGCAGTCCCTTCCGCACTGCCGATACGATCCGGCGCGCGTGGGCGCGGTTCGTTGCGCAGAATGGTGTCGATTCGTTGCGCGCGGTGGAGAAATGCGGCCAGCATCCGGGCAAGATGTGGGTGGTGAACGGCGATCGGATGTCGCCGCTCATGTCAGGCGGGCCCACCGACCATCCCTGGCACAGCACGCCGTATCAGGCGCTTCCGCCGGTGTACGTGCAAAACGCGTCGCTTGAAATCGCGTGGACGCGAGTCGTGTTCGAGCAGCGGACGATTGCCGGCGAAGTGCTCGTGCCGTTTTTCACTGACGAACGCGAAGGGTTCGACATCAACGACCGGGTCGACTGGATGGTGGCCGAGCGGCTGATTGCCGACGGCGAGGTGTCGTTGCCGGCGGTTCCGCAAATTCCATACGAGGGACAGTGGGCGAACAGCAACTCGATCAGGTAGCCAGCGACGAGCTGGTCTGTATCCCGGCGTCCGAGTTCCGCCGCGTGCTGGACCGGAAGATGCCCGCGCGCGCAAGGGCAGAGCTGTTTGCGGCCCTGGCCCGGATCAATGTCTTTTACATGATCGCCCGCGCATGGTCGGGCCACATCGGCACGAGCTTCAGCTCGCTCGAGATCATCAGCTGGCTGTTTCTGAACGAGATCCGCGATCTCGACAAGGGACCGGCCACCTGTGACATCTTTTTTTCGTCCAAGGGGCACGACGCGCCGGCACTCTACGCCGTACTGATTGGACTCGGACTGCTGCCCGAGGAGAAGCTCGACGGCCTTCGACGACTGGGCGGGCTGCCTGGCCATCCGCACGTTGAGACACCCTACATCCAGGCGAATACCGGCTCGCTCGGAATGGGGATCTCGAAGGCAAAGGGGATGGCGCTGGCCAATCGACTGACCGGTCATCCACGTCGCATATTCGTGCTGACCGGCGACGGTGAGCTGCAGGAAGGACAGTTCTGGGAATCGCTCGCATCCGCGTCCCAGGCACACCTGGGCGAGATCCTGGCGATCGTCGACCACAACAAGATTCAGTCGGACACGTGGGTCGCGGAGGTCAACGATCTGGGAAATCTCGAGTCGAAGCTTCGGGCGTTTGGCTGGCACGTGGCACGGTGCGACGGACATGATGTCGGCGCGCTCGAGTCGACCTTGCGCGGCTTGGATCCGATCACCGATCGACCGAAGGCGCTCATTGCCGACACCGTCAAGGGCAAGGGCATCTCGTTCATGGAAGGGCCAGCGATGGAGGCTGGCACGCTCTACGCGTACCATTCCGGCGCGCCGACCGAGGACGAGTACGCCCGTGGCGCGAAGGAGTTGCTCTCGCGCGCCACGCAGTTGTTCGAGGCCGCTGGGCTCGGCACGCTTGTCACCAGGACCGGGCGCCGGCCCGCCCGTCGTGAACCGCGCGTCAGCGAGAATCTGATTGCTGCATACAGAGATGCGCTCGTCGACCAAGCCGATCGTCATTCGCATCTCGTCGTGCTGGACGCGGATCTCGTCAAGGACTGCGGCCTCGTTCCGTTCGCCGCGAAGTACCCTGAACGGTTCGTCGAATGCGGAATCGCCGAGCAGGACATGGTGTCGATGGCCTGCGGGATTGCACGCCGGCGCCTGTTGCCCGTCGCACATTCGTTTGCATGTTTCCTCTCCGCGCGGCCGAACGAGCAGATCTACAACCAGTGCAGTGAAGGGTCGAAAGTGATTTACGTCGGCTCGCTGGCAGGCCTGCTGCCGGGTGGCCCCGGCCATTCGCACCAGTCGGTTCGCGACATCGCAGCGCTCGGCTCCGTTCCCAACCTCCTGATGGCCGAGCCGGCAGTGGAAGCGGAGGTCCGCGCGCTCTTCGATTACTTCGTGCACGCCGCCGCTGAAAGCGCGTACCTGCGGCTCGTCTCGGTGAAATGGCCAGTCCCGTTCGGCTACCCCGCCGGGCAGCCGGTCCAGCCCGGGAAGGGATGGGTCGTACGCGAGGGTCGGGATGTCGTGGTGTTCGGCTACGGGCCATGGCTGCTCTCGAACGCGTGGCACGCCGCTGAGGAAATCGAGCGGACAGCCGGCGTGAGTACGCGGTTGATCAATCTGCCGTGGCTGAATCGCGTCGATCCAGCATGGCTTCGCGAGGCGATCGGGACGACCAGCGTCGTTGTGACGCTGGATAATCACTACACTCGTGGTGGACAGGGCGAGATGATCGCTGCCGCAATTGCTGCGCTCGAGCGGGAGCCCACCGTCACGGTATCGGCGATTGGAGTTGCCGAGTTGCCGGAATGCGGCACCAACGACGAAGTGCTTGCGTACCATGGCCTTGACGTCACGTCGCTTGCGAAGGTCTTTCGGTCGCTGGTTGAGAAGCGGCGGCACCACGTCGTGTCGCAGATTGCATGACCGTCCTGTTCTGGGACATCGACGGCACGCTGATCACCACGGGCCGCGCCGGAATGTTCGCGTGGAACGACTCGGTGCGGGAGCTGACTGGTCGCGAATTCGATCTGAGAACTGAGGTCCGGACGGCAGGGCTGACGGACTATCAGATTGCCGTGCAGACGTTCGAGACGCTCGGCCTCAGTCCTGAGCCCGACTTGATCGAACGCTTGGTGCGGCGTTACGAGGAGCTGCTTCCCGCGAGTCTGCCCCTCAAGAACGGCTACGTGTTCCCGAACGTGCGCGAGATCCTGGAAACCTTACGCGAGAGTCCCGGTGTCAGATCGTACTTATTGACCGGGAACACCCGCGGCGGCGCTCGCGCGAAATTGACGTACTACGGCCTGATGGAGTTCTTCCCCGACGGCGCGTTCGCCGAAGACGCCGCCGATCGATCGATCATTGCCCGTCGTGCCCTGGAATTGGCCAGGCAGGCAGGGCCCGTGACGGAGAGCGCTGTCTTCGTCGTGGGCGATACACCCCATGACATCGCGTGTGCGACAGCGATCGGCGCGCGCACGATTGCGGTGGCAACTGGCGGCTACTCCCTCGAGGAACTGCAACCCCACCGTCCATGGCGTGCGTTCAACGAGCTGCCGCCCCCAGACGACTTCATGGCGCTCATCGAAGGCGCCAGCTCACGTCCGGCTGCGACGGGCAGGCGGTCCGCTTCAGCATGAAGCACGCCATTCGAAGGTTTCCGGCGCTGTGGCGCGCCACGCGTCTTGCCCGGCGGTGGTACCACGCCAGGTTCGAGGCGTATCCGGACTGGCAGCCGGCGCTCTCGGCCGATACGCCTCTGTGGCAGTCGGCGCGAGATGCCGCGCAAGGCGGTCCGCGCGTGCTGCTTGCGACGGCGATCGGCTCGTATGCGCACGCGATGACGCTCGAGAGCGCGCTGGCGGCTGCGCTCACGTTCCGAGGCGCCGACGTGCACGCTCTCCTGTGTGACGGCGTCATGACGGCGTGTGCCGAATGTGAAGCCTCGCTGTATCCGAGCGTCTCGAAGTTCGTGACGTACGGGCCCAGCCGTGATCTGTGTCGGGATTGTGCGTGGCCGGCCGAACGGGTGTACGCGCGACTGGGGCTGAAGGTTCACCGTTATTCCGAATGGCTGACCCCGGACGACCGCGACGCGGCGCGTCGGATTGCGAGCACGCTGCCCTCCGAGCAGATCGAGGCGTTCACGCTCGACGGCATGGCAATCGGCGAGCACGCATACGCCGGCGCGCTCCGGTTTTTTGCGACCGGCTCGCTGGAACACGAACCGGCGGCGGAACCGGTGTTGCGCAGATATTTAGAGGCTGCGCTCCTCACTGCTCATGCATCGCGACGATTGATTCGCGCTGTGGGGTTCTCTTCGGCTGTATTCACTCACGGTATCTACGTACCGTGGGGCATTGTCGGCGAAGTCGCAAGAGCTGAGGGCGTTCACGTCGTCACGTGGAACGTGGCCTACCGAAAGCGCCGGTTCATCTTCAGTCACGATGATACGTACCACCACACGCTGATGAGCGAACCGCGCGGTCACTGGGAGAGCGCAGCACTGACGCCTTCCCAGGACCGCGAGCTGACGAAGTATCTGGCAAGTCGCCGTGAAGGGCTGTTCGACTGGATTGTGTTTCACCGTCCGCGGCGGCAGGACGCGGACGACATCGCTCGACGACTTGGGCTGGACCGCTCGAAGCCGATCGTCGGACTGCTCACGAACGTGACGTGGGACGCTCAGCTGCACTATCCGGCAAATGCGTTCCCGAACATGCTCGAATGGCTCGTCCAGACGTGCCGGTATTTTGCAACCAGGCCCGATCTGCAGCTGCTCATCCGAGTGCATCCCGCCGAGATCAGCGGGTTTCCACCCTCGCGTCAGCCCATTCTTGGTGAGCTCGGTAAGTCGCTTCCCGAGCTCGCGCCGAACATCACGGTCGTTCCGCCCGAAAGCGACATGAGCACGTACGCGTTGATGTCGCTCTGCAATGCCGCCATCATCTACGGCACCAAGATGGGAGTGGAGCTGACGAGTGCTGGTCTGCCAGTGATCGTCGCCGGGGAGGCCTGGATTCGGAGCAAAGGACTTACGCGGGACGCCAGCTCGCCGGCCGAGTACTTCCGGATTCTGTCGGAATTGCCGTTCAAGGAACGCCTTGGCGCCGGGCAGCTCGCGCGCGCGCGGCAATATGCGTATCACTTCTTCTTCAACCGCATGATCCCTCTCGCGTTCATCGACCCGAAGGCGGGGTATCCCATCTACGGGCTCAAACTCGACCGGCTCCAGCAGCTGCTCCCTGGGACGTCGGAAGGCCTGGATACAATCTGCGACGGAATTCTCGGGAGGCGACCATTCGTGATGCACGCCGGTGAGAAGCCTGCGGAGCTGGCGCGTGCGGCAGGCGGTTAAGCGGGGACCGTCGTGCTGACGCTGCTGGTGGCGGTGTTCGTCGTCGCGACGGCATGCAGCCTGGCGGGGGGCGCAGTCGTCCGCCGGGTTGCGGCGGCGGGCGGCGCTGTCGTTCCGCCGCGCGCCGACCGGTGGCACACCGCTCCCACGCCCACCATGGGTGGCATTGCGATTGCGGCGGCGACGGTGGTCGCCTTTGCAGGCCTTGCATTCCGCGCCGATCTTGCCGGCCCGCTGCTCGATTGGATTCCCGTTCCGTTGGGCGCGCTTGCCATGTTCGTCGTCGGCGTCCTCGACGACCGACTGCAGTTGTCGCCCGTCGCCAAGCTCGTCGCGTCCCTCGCGATTGGCGCGTTTCTCGTGTTCGCGCTAGCGGGTTCCGATGTCGAGGGGGCGCTGCCTTCTGCATACACGCTCGTCGCGGTGGTCTGGTTTGCGGGCATCTGCCACGCCGTGAACCTCCTCGACAACATGGACGGCCTGGCGGCGGGTGTCGGCCTGATCGCCGCGGGCGTTCTCGCCATGCTCCTGGCCGATTCGCTGGGTGTGGCGCTCGTCGTGCTGCTGACAGCGCTCGCGGGAGCGCTTTTTGGCTTTCTGTACTGGAACCGGAGCCGGGCCCGCCTGTTCATGGGCGACTGCGGCAGTCTCTTCATAGGCGGCGTGCTCGGCGCGACGTCGCTGGTGCCCATCTACAACGCGCCGCTCGCGTTCATCAATCCGGCGGTCATCGTCGTCCTGGTTCTGATCGTGCCGCTGTTCGACACAGGGTTCGTCCTCGCGCTCAGGCGCCTCGCCGGTCGCAGGGCCACGAAGGGCGGCACCGACCATGTGTCGCATCGCCTCGTTTCGCTTGGATTCTCGGAACGCAGCGCCGTCCGAACCCTGTATCTGCTTGGGATGGCCGGAGGCGGCACGGCGTGGGTGCTGATGAGCAGTGGCGGCGCGGAGCCGATGCTGCCGCTGGTCGCCGCGTTCGGCGTGCTGCTCGTTCTCGTCGGCATCTATCTCGCACGGGTGCCCGCGTACAACGCAGAGGACTTCATTGCGCTGCAGAAGTCTTCATTCGCGCCATTCCTGAAGGACCTGGCGTTCCGGTGGCACGCCGCCGAGGTGCTCCTCGATCTGGTCCTCATCACGGTGTGCTACTACGTCGCGTACCGCCTCCGCTTCGAAGGCGAAGGGCTCGACAACTTCCTGCCGTACTTCACGGCGTCATTGCCGGTGGTCCTTGGCTGCAAACTGGCCGCGCTGTACGCGTCCGGACTGTATCAGCGGTCATGGGACACCTTCGGCCTCCGCGATGTCGCCGCCGTACTGCGCGGCGTGGGACTTGGATCGCTGCTGTCCGTGCTGACGGTGGCGTACTTCTATCGACTCGTAGGGTTCTCCAGGGCTGTCTTCGTCCTGGATGCGCTCCTGCTCGGCATCGCGGTGACAGCCACGCGGGCATCGTTCCGCGCCATGAATCTCGTCGCCGCGACGCGAAGCAAGCGCAGCCGTCGTGTTCTCGTCTACGGCGCCGGGGCATTCGGCCAGACGCTCGTGCGCGAGATGCGCGCCAACCGAAAGTGGAACATGAATCCAATTGCGTTCATCGATGACGATCCGATGAAGGCCCGTCGCTGGATCATGGGCGTGCCGGTGCGCGGAAGCCTGGATCACCTCGAGTCTACGATGCGGAGATATGCAATCGACGAGGTGATTCTGAGCAGTCCCTCGATCAATGGCAATGTGGAGTACAAAATCCGCGAGGTCTGCGCGAGCATGGCGCGACCGGTTCGACGTCTGCACATGGAGATCCAGTAATTCACAATGCAACATGCAATATGCAAACTGTTTGCATCTTGAATGTTGAATTGTGAATTGCGAACGCTCCGTGTTGGCATCGACGGTCGCACGTTTGCGTCACCGGCGGCCGGAATACGCAGATACGTTTCTGGACTGACGCGCGCCCTGCTTGCGCTCGGCGAGCCGCTCGAGCTCGTGGCGCTTGGAGGCTGCGACTCGAGTGCCATCCCCCCCGGCGTCGGCCACGTCGCCGAACCGCCCCATCCCCCGACGAATCTCGGCTGGACGCTGGTAGGCTTGCCGCGTGCGGCCCGGCGCGCGGCTGTCGATATCATTCATGCCCCCTCGTACACGGCGCCCTGGTGGTCGCCCGTGCCGGTCGTGGTCACCGTTCACGACGTCAGCTACGAACTGCACCCCGAGTGGTACCCGTACCGCCGAGATTGGCTGCGCCGCGCGTTTTACCGACGCAGCGCCCAGGGCGCCACGCACATCCTGACGGTCTCGCGTTTCTCGGCGGCGGAAATCGCCGGAGCCTACCGCATTACGCCAGAACGGATTACGGTCACACCGCTCGGCGTCGACGAGGCGTTTGCCCCAGGCGAACCGGAGGCAGCGATCGATCTCCCGCCGGCTGTCGCCACACCGTACCTGCTGCATGTCGGCGATCTCCACGAACGGCGCAATCTGGCCATGCTCGTGGAGGCGTTGCTCGCCGCGAGGCGCCATTTCGGTGCCCTTCCCGCCCTGTCTCTGGTTCTCGTCGGGGTCGACCTCGGGATCGCCGAAGGTTTGCGGCTTCTCGCGACGCGCAGCGGAGCGGCTGATGCCGTCGTTTACCTCGGTTCGGTCGGCGAACAACAATTGAGGGCGCTGTACCGGGATTCGATTGCCTTTGTCTATCCTTCTCTCTATGAAGGCTTCGGACTGCCGCTGCTCGAGGCGATGAGCAGTGGCACGCCGGTGATTGCCTCGAGCGCCGCAGCCATTCCCGAAGTCGTCGGCGACGCAGGGCTGCTGCTGGATCCGCTCGATCGTCAAGCCTGGACGCAGGCGATCGTCGACGTCGTCAACGACGAGCACAGGCGCGCGCGAATGCGCTCGGCCGGTCTGAGCAGGGCTGCGGAGTTCACCTGGCGCCGCACGGCAACATTGACGCTGGATGCGTATCGCCGTGCCGCCTGAGGTCTCTGTCATCATCGTGACGTGGAACGGCCGGCAGTACCTCGAAGGCTGTCTTGAAGCCGTTGTCACCCAATCCGGCATTGCTGCGGAGATCATTCTGGTCGACAACGGCTCCTCCGATGGGACCGTCGATTTCGTTCGCACCAGGTTTCCGCAGGTACGCGTCGTCGCGCTGGGCGAGAACCGGGGTTTTGCCGGCGGCAATAACGCGGGCGCACACGAGGCGCGCTGCGAATTTCTGGCCTTCCTGAATAACGACACGATTCCGGACTCCACCTGGCTTCGAGCGCTCCGCAATGGCATCGACGTGCGCGCGCATTTTCTGCTGGCGACGTCGCGGATCGTGTACATGCACGATTCGTCAGTAATCGACAGCGCGGGCGACGGATTATTCCGCGCCGGAGGCGCATATAAGCGCCATCACGGTGCGCCGGTCGACGCTGCCACCGTCTCCCGGGAAGTGTTTGGCGTGTGCGGCGCTGCCTGTCTCATCTCCAGGCGGGTGTTCGAGGAGCTGGGAGGATTCGACGAAGATTTCTTCGCGTCGCACGAGGATGTGGATCTGTCGTACCGAGCCCGGCTGCGTGGCTATCGCTGCCGATACGTCGCTGACGCGATCGTCAAGCATCACGGAAGCGCGACATTGGGTCGAGCCAGTGTCTCGGCCGTGTTCCACGGACAGCGAAATCTGGAGTGGATGTACGTGAAGAACACCCCGGCGTCGCTGCTTGTACGCACGCTGCCAGGGCATCTGCTCTACAACGTCGCGAGCGCAGCGTATTGTGCGCGGGTCGGTCTCCTCGGCGCGTTTTTGAAAGCCAAGCTCGCCGCGGTTCGGGGCCTGCCCGGGATTCTGCGAAAACGAGCGGCGATTCAACGGACCAGAACGGTCGGCGCAGGCGCGATCGAGCAGCATCTCGAAAGGCGGTGGCTGTCGGCAAAGGTCCGCGAAAAGCATTTCGACATCGGCCTTGCCGAAGTGCGATGACCCGTCCACACATCAGCGCCGTCCTCGTGAATTACAACGCCGGACTCGAACTGCGCCGCGCGCTTCGCTCGATCGCCGACGAGCTGGCTGGACGCGAATGGGAGGCTGTCGTCATCGACAACGCTTCTTCCGATGGAATCGGCGCCGTCGTCGAGGAGCTCGCACCGAAGGCACGCCTTCTCCGTAATGACGAAAACGTGGGGTTTGCCCGGGGCATGAATCAGGCACTGGCGGCGACAACGGGGCCGCTCGTGCTGATCATGAATCCCGATTGCCACCTGGTGGCGGGCGCTGTTGGTGTGATGAACGCCGAGCTCGAGCGCTCGCCCGGCTGCGCGATTGTCGGGCCTCGGATTCTCGACCGCGACGGCTCACTTCAGGGCAGCGCCCGAGGCGACCCAGACATGTTCACCGGTCTGTTCGGGCGCACGTCGCTGCTGCGTCGGGTGTTTCCAGCCCTCGCTGTCTCACGACGCAATGTCATCAGCGATGTTGCCGGGCTGAACGGCAACAGCAGCATGACCGTGGACTGGTTGTCCGGCGCCTGCATGCTGGCGCGCCGCGATGCCCTCGAGGCCGTTCACGGTTTCGACGAACGGTACTTCCTGTACTGGGAGGACGCAGATCTCTGCCGCAGGCTTCGCGCGCGCGGCTACCACGTGAAATACGTGCCGACAGCGACGGCGGTTCATACGGTCGCTCAGTCGAGCAAGAGCGTGAGGCCGCTCGCCATTCGGGCGTTTCATCACAGCGCGTACCTCTACTACGAGACTCACGTTGCCCCCGATTCAGGCTTGAAGCGATTGCTGGCCCGCGTGCTGCTGGCGGCGCGATGTTGGCTGCAACTCCGGTTTGTGGGCAGTAAGCAGTAAGCAGTAAGCAGTAGGCAGTAGGCAGTAAGCAGTAGGGAGTAGGCAGTAAGCAGTAGGGAGTAACCGTAGGCCGGGTCCTTTCCGCCTTCGCGGACCGCCGAAGCTTCAGCGGAGGCTGGTTGGACGCGGCTGTCCGCCCCGCTTTCACAGTACGTCGTCCACCAGGTTCGCCACCTCCTCTCCAATCGCCAGGCACGCCGTCAAGCCAGGCGACTCGATTCCCGCCGCCTGCACCAGCCGCGGGCACTTTCGGTCTAACGCCACCAGAAAATCGGCAAACGGTTCCTCAGGAGGGTGGAGCTTCGGCCGGATGCCGCTGCCGCCCAGTCGCAGGTCCTCGAGACGCAGCTCGGGAATCAGCTCCCGCGCAGGTTCGAGGAACGTGTCGACCGGCAGACGGTTCTCCTCGTAATCGTCTTTTCTTGCTTGAAAGCGCACGGTAGGACCGAGCGTCACGTTTCCGTGAGTGGTTTTCGTGAGATGTACGCCAAGCGAATGACCCGAGGCATGGGGCAGCGGATACACCGGGAAGTTCACGAGCGAGCGTCTCGACGGCACGAGCTCCGCATACTCACCACGACACGGGTAGATGCGGAAGCTCTCGCCGCCCACGAGTGCCGAGACATTGTCGGCGAACAGACCGGCGGCGTTGACGACCGTCCGCGCCACGATTGTTTCGGCAGGCGTACGCAACTCTATCTCCGCACCACGAGGATCGGCTCCGAGCAGCGGCGTTCCGGAGAGCGCCACGACGTCGTGCCTGCTACACAGCTGCGCGAGCGTACGAACGAGCGCCTCGGCTTCGATGATGCCGGTGTCAGGGGAGAACAACGCCGCCAGAGCCCTGACATGCGGCTCACGCGCGCGGATGAATGCTCCGTCGACGATTCGAAGCCCGCGAGCGCCGTTGGCTTCGCCGCGCGCCTTCAGCACTTCGAGGGCCTCGCGTTGCGCGTCGTCTTGAATGACGACGAGCTTCCCGCAGCGTTTGTGCGGGACGTTGTAAGTGTGGCAGAACTCGTACAGCATCCGCGCTCCCTCGACGCAGAGTCGTGCCTTCAGCGTGCCTGCCGGATAGTAGATGCCCGCGTGAATCACCTGGCTGTTGTGAGTGCTCGTTCCCATGCCGGGACGGGGCTCGCGCTCGAGGATGCAGACGCTGTGGCCGCGCTTCGCAACGGCCCAGGCTGCGGCAAGTCCGACGACGCCGGCGCCTATCACGGCGGCGTCTATGCGTGACGTATCCATCGTGAGTGGTGTGACTGGTGGTACGATACGGAGTTTGTGGTTCACTGTGAAGAGCCGGCATAGGTGACGATGAGCGATGGCGTCTTTGTTGTCGGCGCGGCTGGGCGACTAGGCGCGGCCGTCGTCCAGGCGTTCGACGACAGGAGGGTCATCGCTTACACGCACACCACCCTCGATATCACCGATGGGGCGGCGGTGATGAGAGCGGTTGGCGCAGCGGCGCCGGCCGTTATCGTCAATTGCGCGGCTTTCAATCGCGTGGACGAGGCCGAGGATCGCCCCGCCGACGCGTTCGCGATTAATGCCTTCGGGGTGCGGAACCTGGCTCGAGCCGCGGAAGCGGTTGATGCCGACTTCGTGCATTACGGGTCCGACTTCGTGTTCGATGGCGAGGCTGTGGAGCCGTACGCCGAAGACGCGCCGCCCTCGCCTCGCAGCACGTACGGACTGAGCAAACTGCTTGGCGATTGGCTGGCGCTCGACGCGCCACGGGGCTTCGTGCTTCGTGTCGAGAGCCTGTTCGGGGCTGCGCGCGGCTCGACCGTACGCAGTGGATCGCTGGATGGGATCGTCGACGCACTTGAACAGGGACGGACAGCCAAGGTGTTCACCGACCGCGTGGTGTCACCGTCCTATGTCGGCGACGTCGCTCACGCAACGAAGCACCTGATCGACAAGCGCGCGCCGCCTGGGCTGTATCACTGCGTGAATTCGGGTCGTGCGACGTGGTACGAAGTGGCTGAGGAAGCCGCGCGTGTGCTTGGCGTTGTCCCACGGCTCGAGCCGATCACGTTGAATTCGTACCGGCTGAAGGCGCCGCGCCCACGATTCTGCGCCCTGGCGAATCGCAAGCTTGCGGCAGCGGGCTTCGCGATGCCCTCGTGGGAGGACGCGCTGCGCCGCTGGCTCGCGTCCCGCGAGTGCGGCCGTACGGCAAGGTACAATTGACGGGTTCATGGCCAAACGCGCAATCATCAGCGGGATCACGGGACAAGACGGCTCCTACCTCGCCGAACTGCTCCTCGAACAGGGATATGAAGTCACCGGCATCGTCCGGCGCTTGAGCGCGTCGAACATGTGGCGCATCGAGCACGTGCTCGATCGCGTCACGCTTCGACCGGCCGATCTGCTCGATCAGCTCTCGCTCGTTCGTGTCATTCAGGATGTCGGTCCCCACGAGTTCTACAACCTCGCGGCGATGTCATTCGTGCCCGCGTCGTGGGATCAGCCGATGCTGACGGGCGAGTTCAATGCGCAGGGTGTGACGCGTGTCCTCGAGGCCATCCGGCAGGTCGACACGAGCATCCGGCTCTATCAGGCGTCGTCCAGCGAGATGTACGGCAGGGTGCGCGAGGTGCCGCAGACAGAGATGACGCCATTCTATCCGCGGAGTCCGTACGGCGTCTCGAAGGTCTTCGGCCACTACATCACCGTGAACTACCGCGAGAGCTACGGCATCTTCGCCGTCTCGGGCATCCTGTTCAATCATGAGTCGCCGCGTCGCGGCATCGAATTCGTGACCAGGAAGGTGAGTGACGGCGTCGCGCGCATCAAGCTCGGCCTGGCCGACCACCTCGGTCTGGGCAACCTGGACGCGTGCCGGGACTGGGGCTATGCGGGAGACTACGTGCGCGCGATGTGGCTGATGTTGCAGCAGGATAAAGCCGATGACTACGTTATCGCAACCGGCGTCTCGCACTCGGTCCGAGAGCTCGTCGAATCGGCGTTCGGGTATGCCGGACTCGACTGGGAGAAACACGTCAGGGTCGATCCCGCATTCATTCGCCCTGCCGAAGTCGATCATCTCGTGGGTGACGCCAGCAAGGCCCGTCGGGTGCTTGGCTGGGAACCGAAGGTCGAGTTCGACCGGCTCGTCGGCATGATGGTGGACGCTGACGTCGCGCGCCTGTCCGGCAGACCGGTCGGCGTTGGCGCGGCACGGTAGGGCAGATCAGGCACACATGGTGAGTCTCAAGGACAAGATTCGCGACCGCAGCGCGCGTGTCGGTGTGATAGGCCTCGGCTACGTGGGCCTGCCTCTCGCTGTCGAGTTTGCCAAGAGCGGCTTCGCGGTGACGGGCTTCGACGTCGACGCGTCGAAGGTCGACGAGATCAATGCGGGGGGCAGCTACATCCTCGACGTGAAGAAAGAGGACGTTGCGCTGACCGTTAGTGCCGGCCGCTTGCGCGCAACCACGGACATGTCGCACCTCGGCGAGATGGACGTCATCGACATCTGCGTGCCGACACCGCTGAGGAAGACCAAGGATCCGGATCTTTCCTACGTCGTACAGGCGGTCGACGCAGCGAAGGTGCGCCTCAAGCGGGGCCAGCTGGTCGTCCTCGAGTCGACGACGTATCCGGGAACGACAGACGAGGTGGTACAGCCGGCGCTGGAAGAGAAGGGGTTGAAGGCGGGTGTCGATTTCTATCTCGCGTTTTCACCCGAACGCGTCGATCCGGGCAATCAGACGTACAGCACGCGAACGATTCCAAAGGTTGTGGGCGGCGTCAACGCGTTGAGCACCGAGCTGGCGGGCGATCTGTACGGCTCGATCATCGAGAAGGTCATCCCTGTCAGTTCGACCCAAGTGGCCGAAATGGTCAAGCTCCTCGAGAACACCTTCCGCGCCGTGAATATTGGATTGGTCAACGAGATTGCGCTGATGTCTCACCGGATGAACATCGACGTGTGGGAGGTCATCGACGCGGCCAGCACCAAACCGTTCGGGTTCATGCCGTTCTATCCCGGTCCGGGCCTGGGTGGCCATTGCATCCCGATCGATCCGTACTACCTGTCATGGAAAGCGCGTCAGAACGGGTTCGAGTGCCGGTTCATCGAGCTGGCCGGTCACGTCAATGGATCGATGCCCTCCTTCGTCGTCGAGCGCGTTGGCGAAGCGCTGAACACCGTCAGGAAAGCCATCAACGGCTCGAAGGTTCATCTCTTCGGCGTCGCGTACAAAAAGGACGTGAGCGACATGCGCGAGTCGCCGGCGCTCGATGTGCTGGAACTGCTGCACAAGCGGGGCGCCGTGCTCAGCTACACCGACCCCTACGTTCCAACGCTGCGGCACGGCGACATCGACCTGTGCTCCGTTTCCGAAGAGAAAGCCGGAGCCGGCGTCGATTGCGCCATCGTCTGCACCAATCACACCGTATTCGACTATCAGCGCATGGTCGCGCGGTTCCCGCTCATCGTCGACACGCGCAACGCGTTGAAGGGTCTCGACGCAAGTCATATCTTCCGTCTCTAGCCGACGCCGCTGAGCGGTATCCACCGAATCTCTCCGACCATGATCGCGATCGGACGACGAGCCTGGCGCATGCCGAGCGCAACGTCCTGCATCCACCACTGATTGACACGGAGGTCGACGCGTCGAAACGGCGCGTTCGGCGACCGGTTGGTGGGAATGTCATAGCTCACCCATCGACCGGCCGGTATTTCACGTCGATCGACGACGACTCCGCCCATGGCGGTTTCAATCACGAGCGGCCGCGTGATCGGAAAATCTGGCGCGTGGAGACGCAATCGCAAAAACCCCGGTTCATTGGGGGCGTATGTGACCCCGTGACGCGTCATCCAGCGGAAGGTGGAGCCGTCCTGTGAGGGCTCCTGCCCATGAAAGCCCTGCTCTGGCGGCGCGACAGTCGCGCGCGAGTAGACAACGGCCTGGCGGGCGATACCTGACGCCAGCACAACGGACGCCGCCACAACAAGGGCGCGTTGCGCCGTGCCCCATCGCAGCTGACGCTGATCGCCAGTTCCAGCCACCGCGCCGGCGGCAATCCAGAAGGGAAATGCAGCTTCGGGCACGAGCAGCGGATGCCCCGTCAGGCACGTCAGCAGATACGCACCAACACCCGCGAACAACCCAACCCACCAAGGGCTCCGACCTTGATATCCCTCCAATCGTGACCGTGAAGGTGAAAGCCCTTGGCTGGTTAGCCGGTCTCTCTTTGGCGCGCTCAGCGCGCCTAGGACCGCTATGCGGCTCTCCGCTATGGGTACAAGATTCTCGTTTGAAGCCGTATAGCGGTCCAATGCCGCGTCCCCGGCTGACGCCCGCACTGCGCGCCAACCCACGGTAACCAGTGACCAAGCAAGCCACAGAAACAGCGCGCCGCCGACTAGGCCGAGCTCGGCGAACTGCTGAACGAAGTAGTTGTGGGCGTTTTCGTTCCCGTAGATGGTCCGGAGTTCCTCCGGCATGAATTCCGCGGATCGATCGAAGTACCGCCCGACGCCGACGCCAAACACCGGCGCTGATGCGAACATGCGTGCGCTGGTCTGCATGAACTGAGATCGCAAGCTCGCCGATCGTGACGCGCTGCCTTGCGCGGCTGACTGCCAGTCCACGGTGAGCGCGCCGGCCAGCGCCAGCAGCGCGATAGCGACTGCGACTCCTCTCAGTTGAGAGCGCGTCAGAGGCCGTCGGTGCTGTGCGACCGCCAGTATCAGAAGGCCTACAACCATGGCGACAAAGGACGTCCGTGAACCGGTCAGCCACAATGCAGGCAACATCACGATGAGGATCGCGATCGCGAGACCGCGGCGTCTTGGGTCGAGCGCGGCGACCGCCGCCGCACCCGTCGCTGCGAGCACGTAGAGCGATCCGGCCGCATTCAGATCCGCCAGGTGCAGGCTGAAGCGCTCACCCTGGGCGTAGCGCAGGAGGAACCAGCCTCCATAGTCCATCCGAGACCACTGCATCCCCACGTCGACGAGCGTGGCGGCCGCCAGGAACCCGATGGAGCACACGAGCGTCCACGCAAGGGCACGAACGAAGCGCGCGCTCGGAGCGATCGTCGACATCGACGCAAACAGCACGGCAACGCCCGTCGCCATCTGAAGGAGCGTCCAGGTCTCGGGCTCAGGGCTCGAGAAGATCAAGTGATCGCGAGGGATCGTGCGAAACAGGTGTTGTGGCAAGGCCAACGTCGATACACCGGCCGCAGCGCCGAGGGTCAGCATCAGCCACGACGCAACGAGTGCTGCGCCGTAGAGCGCCGCGGCTATTGCGACCGTGCGGGGCAGTGCAACGTGCGATATCGGGCGCCACACGCTCAGCAGCCACGCGGCGAGGAAAGTCCAGGCAACGATTTCGGGGGCACGCACAGGAGCTGCGGCAAGGAGTGCTCCGGCCGGTGTCAGCGCGGCGACGAGCATGAGGCCAACAGCCGGGTTCCACAGAGTCGCTGCCGCAACGGTGACTGCCGCTCCAACGGTAAGCCGCGGTGCTTCCGGTGCAGCGACGGCGACGATCGTCCACCAGGCGAGCATCGAGCCGACGAGGACTCGCAGCGTCCTCCCGGCCGCGGTCATGCGCGTCGCCCGATCGCCGCGTAGTCGAGCCAGGTAAAGAGCAGCCTGTTGATTCGTTCGACGTTGGCGTTCAACGTCTCGACCGCGTCGCCCAGCGAAGCATGCGGCCCGATAGGCTGGAGCTTATCGTGTTCCGGGTACGGCGATCGGTACCGGATGTCGACATGCTGAAAGCCGCTCGCGACGAGCAGGAACTTCAACGTGTCAGGGTGAAGCGGCCGCACGTGCGTGATGTCGCGGATGTAGCTTTCGAAGAAGGCAAACCAGCACGCCGGGTTGATCGTTTCGAGCACGATCGGAGCCCCCGGCCGCAGCTTGTCGAAACTGGTATCGAGGAGCGAGTTCAGGTACCTCGGTTCGAGATGCTCGACCACCTGTGCGGCAAACAGGCCGCCCAGCGAACCGTCGGGCTGTGCCCTGAGGTACGCCAGCGCATCTGCTTCGGTGACGTCCAGCGCCTGCTGACGGCACACCTCGACCATCGCGCCGTTGATGTCGATGCCCCGAGCGGCGACGCCGTGCTCGCGCAGGAGGGCAAGAAACTCGCCACGCCCGCACCCAACGTCCAGCACGTCTTGCGTGCCCTGAAAGACTGGTAGGTATTCGGCGACACGGCGGCGGATGTCTTCCTGCGAGCCGCGGAACTGATCTTCGAACCCGACGTACTTGTGGCTGTCGAAACCGTCGAACTGGGTGGCGCTCGGAGCCGCGATACTCGTCATGGTCGGCGCAGCTGACACCGGAGCGCCTGCTTCGCCGATGCGCATAACCTCGCGCTTCAGCGTTTGTGTCGCCTGCTGGAGGACGCCGATCGACGTCCTCAGCTCCGTGACGGCGGCGTTGGTGCGGCGCTCCCATGCGGCAAGGGCCTGTTCGTGCCGCCGGAGCTCGTCGAGCGCTAACTGAACCGTGTCTCGCACCCAGGCGATGGTTCGTGCGCTCGCACGATGAGCCTCGATGCCAACGAGGTCGTTTCGGTTGATGTGATCGACGAGTACGGCATTGAAGGCCCGCTGCCGCGGCAGCAAGCGGGCGAGCATTCGCTGCACGGCGTCGACCAACCGTGCGGGCCAGCCGTCGCGCGAGCCCGGAGCGCAGAGGTCGTAAAGGTTGTTGAGGCGTTCGATCTGTTGACGATCAGGAGCAGGGATCGGCGCCGGACTCGGCGGCAGCTGATCGGTCATCGGGTCAGCGCCCGACCACCCCTTCGAGGGGACTGCTGGCGGTCGCGTACATCTTCTTCGGGATCCGCCCGGCGAGATATGCGAGACGTCCGGCGACGACCGCATGCTTCATCGCCTCGGCCATCGCGACCGGTTCCTGCGCGCCGGCGATCGCCGTGTTCATGAGGACGCCGTCGGCGCCAAGCTCCATCGCGACGACCGCATCGGAAGCGGTGCCGACGCCAGCATCCACGATCACCGGCACACGCGCGAACTCCCTGATGATCCGGAGGTTGTTCGCGTTCTGAATGCCCAGTCCCGAGCCGATGGGAGCGCCGAGCGGCATTACCGCCGCCGCGCCGGCGTCTTCGAGCTTCCGGCACACGATCAGGTCGTCATTCGTGTACGGAAGCACGACAAAGCCGTCGCGTACCAGGACGCGTGTGGCATCGAGGAGCGCTTCGGTGTCAGGGAAGAGCGTGCGTTCGTCGCCGATCACTTCCAGCTTGACCCAGTTCGACAGGCCGGCCTCGCGCGCCAGGTGCGCCGTCCGGATGGCTTCCTCTGCGCTGTAGCAGGCAGCCGTGTTAGGGAGAATGAACATGCGATTCGTATCGATGTAGTCGAGCAGCGACTCACGCGAACGGTCCGCGATGTTGACGCGCCTCACGGCGACCGTCACCATCTCGGCTCCCGAGGCGGCATGCGCCTGCGCCATCACCGCATGAGAGGGGTACTTCCCGGTGCCAACGATCAGACGCGATGTGAATCGCCGGCCCGCTACCACAAGGGGCGTGTCAGTCATTCCTGTCCACCATTGCAAAGATTATCCACCGCCCACGAAATTGACGATCTCGATGCGGTCGCCCTCGTTGACGAGCGTCACGGCGAACAGCGGCCGTCTGAGAATCGTGAAGTTGCGCTCGACGGCGACGCGGCGCGGATCGATCGACAGTCTCGTCAACAAATCGGCGACTGACAGCGGTCCGTCGAGTTCGTACGGTTCGCCGTTGAGCGTGATCAACAAGGACCGGGTTGAAACGCTTCAGCGTACTGCGCCGTCTTGCGGCAAGTCAAGGTAAGCCCTTGACTTGCCGCGAGTTGCGTCGGCGAATCGCGGCGTATGCACGCAGCCGGGCGCCTGCAGATGACACGCCGCGGAACCGATACAGCGGAAGTCGTCCCACCTGACATGACGTTCATACGCCCGATCCCAAGAAGCATCACGCGGCCTGTCTCCGTGCTGTGTATCGTCTCCTGGGTCGTCTGCATGTCGCTCTTGGTTCACCGGTCGTACCTGCAGGCGTCTCCTGGAAATCTTGCGACCGACCTCGCCCGGTACGGACCGACCGCGACGTGGCGAGGCGTCTACTACCGCGGGGAGAAGATCGGCTTCACCGTCAGCCAGATGGTTCGTACGCCAGACGGCTTCGAACTGCAGGAAGACGCTCGCCTGCAGATGACGCTTCTAGGCTCGACGTCGACGACGACGATCCGAACGACCGCATTTGTGAACGCGAATTTCGTGCTGCGGTCGTTTTCATTCTCCCTGGATCCAGGAACCGGACCGGTTCACGTGCGCGGCTCTATCGATCCTCCAGGCTCCGTGTCTGTCGCTGCTCACCGGCTTGCCGTCGCCGTGACGTCTGCGGGGATCACTCGGGTCGAGGAACATTCGCTGGCCGAGCCACCCGCCATGAGCCTCAACCTCTGGCGAATACTCGCGAGTCAGGGCATGGCGGCGGGAACGCGGCATCGCTGGACGATCTTCGATCCCGCAACGATGAAAAACGCGTCGGTCGAACTCCGAATCGGAGACCGCGAAGTTGTGCGCACCCGCGACGGCGTCGTTCCGGCGTTTCGCGTCGACATGGCCTATTACGGCCTTCAGACGACGTCCTGGGTCACGGACACGGGCGACGTCGTGCGCGAGGAGAGTCCGCTGGGGCTCATGACGGTCCGCGAGTCGCCGGAGCAGGCGCAGGGTCTCGCGATTCCGGGCGGCGTGCAGCAGGACCTGCTGCGCATTTCGGCCGTGGTGCCCGTGATGCAGCAGCGAATCGACGAACCACGTGACGTGCGTCGCTTGCGGATTCGGATCGAGGGCGCTGAGCTACCGCGCGCCGACCTCAACGGTGCCGGTCAGACGGTCGATGGGTCCATCGTCGAGATCCGCGACCCTCGAACTCTGCAGCCTGGTCCGGCCGATCCCGACGTGGCACGATTTCTGGCGCCGGAACGGCTGATAGAGAGCGACGCGCCTGAAATCGTCGCCGAGGCCGACCGTGCGGTTCGAGGCGCGACCCGCGCTCGAGAAAAGGCTGAACGCCTCACACGCTACGTCAACGCGCTGCTCGACAAGAAGCCGACCGTGAGCCTTCCATCAGCGCTCGAGGTGCTGAGGACGAAAGTCGGCGATTGCAATGAACACACGGCGCTGTACGTAGCGATGGCGCGCGCCGCCGGTATTCCAGCACGGATCGCAGTCGGTCTCGTATATATGCGGGGTGCGCAGGGCGCCTTCTATTACCACGCGTGGCCCGAAGTATACGTAGACGAGGGCAACGGCCTCGGCTTGTGGCTGCCCGTCGATCCGACGCTGAATCAGTTTCCTGCCGATGGGACGCACCTGCGGCTCGTTCGAGGGGGGCTCGAGCAGCAGGCGACGATCCTTCCGCTGATCGGCCGCCTTCACATGACTGTCATCGATCTGGAGCTCGACCCTCGTTCCACGCCGATTCTCGTGGGACAAGAACAGGCGCCAGCGCCGCGGCTGCTGACCGACCTCCCTCGATCGAGTCCGGCTGGTGCGTGCCGGTGCAGCGACCAATGATTGCGATCGCCGATCTCGTCAAGAAATACGGCACGTTTGCGGCAGTCGACGGCATGAGCCTCACCGTCGAGCCGGGCGAAATCCACGGCTTTCTCGGACCGAATGGTGCCGGGAAGACGACAACGATCAGGATGATCGCCGGGTTGCTTCAACCCACATCCGGCCGCGTCGTTGTCAACGGCCACGACATGGCCGCCAACCCGGAAGCCGCCAAATCGTCGCTCGGCTTTATTCCAGACCGTCCGTATCTGTACGAAAAGCTGACGGCGGGTGAGTTCCTCCGGTTCCACGGCGGCCTGTACGGGATCGACGGCGACGGCATCGATGGCAGGGTGCGCGAGATGCTCGACCTCTTCGAGCTGCGGCGGTGGGAACACGAGCTCGTCGAGAGTTTTTCGCACGGCATGAAGCAGCGTCTGGTCATGGCCGGGGCGTTTCTTCACCGACCGCGCGCGGTCGTCGTCGACGAGCCGATGGTTGGACTCGACCCGAGAGGCGCGCGGCTGATCAAGGACGTATTCCGGCGCATGAGCGAACGTGGTGTCGCCATCCTCATGAGCACCCACACGCTCGAAGTGGCCGAGGAGATGAGCCACAGAATCAGCATCATCAACCGCGGGCAGCTCATTGCTCAGGGCACGGTCGACGAGGTTCGCGGTCTTGCCGGTGGAGAAGATCACCTCACGTCGGTCTTCCTGAAGCTGACAGGGGGCGGTGGCCTGCAGGAGATCGACGAGGCGGTGTGATGAACGCGCCGTTTACGTTCCTGCTCGCGCCCCATCTCTGGTCCATGCGCAATCGCGCGCGCCGGCGGGAGCGCGGCGACCTGCTGCGAGCGAGCTTCTTCGGCGTTATCGGCCTGGGGGTGTGCGGCGCGCTTTTCCTTGGTGCGTTCTGGCTGACGAGGCAGCTCGCCGCATTCGAGGAGTTCGGCGACTACCTGCTTCGCCTCGGGCTGTCGTGGTTGTTCCTGACGTTCCTCGGCTTCCTCGCGTTCAGCGGCGTCGTTTCATCGCTCTCGACATTCTTCCTGTCCGAGGATCTGCGCCTTCTGCTCGCCGCGCCGATCCCGCAGGGACGACTGTTTCTGGCCCGGTTCGCTCGCACCGTGGGCCAAGCGTCGTGGATGGTCACCATGTTCATGACTCCGGTGCTCGTCGGGGTCGGTGCGGCGCGATGTGCGCCGGCCACGTTTTATGCCTCCGCCGTGCTGACGGTGGTGCCGTTTGCGACGATTCCAGTCGCGATGGGAGCAGGGGCCACGCTGCTTCTCGTGAACGTGCTGCCCGCACGCCGTGCTCGCGATGTCCTGATGCTCGTGAGTCTGCTGTTCGCGGCGACACTGGTACTCATCCTCCGCTTCATCCAGCCCGAGCGGCTGTTGCGCGTCGAGTCGTTGCCCGACATCGCCGATTTCTTTGCGAACCTTCAGTCGCCGGTCACGCCGCTCCTTCCATCGTTTTGGGCCGGGGAATCGCTCTTCGCCGAACTGCAAGGGGGACGGGACCTTCTGCACGGGGCGGCGCTCTGGACGACCGCTCTCGCGTGCACGGTGCTGCTGAGCGCCGCCGACCGCCGGTGGCACTTCGCCGGCTACAGCCGGTCGCAGGAAGCGGCGAAAGCCAGGGTCAATCAGCTGAAGGCCATCGACCTCGTCGCGCGCGCCTTGCCGCTGTCGACCGTGCAGCGCCAGCTGCTCGTGAAGGACGCGAAGGTGTTTCTGAGGAATGTGAGTCAATGGTTGCAGCTGCTGCCGCTGCTCGCGCTGGTGCTTTTGTATCTCTACAACTTCCGCACCCTGGATCTGGAGCGCATTCCCTATATGAGCGGCTTCCTCAAGAACGTCTACGCGCTCGTGAATCTGGCGATGGCCGGGTTCGTCCTGGCGACGGTGGCGGTTCGCTTTGTATTCCCGGCGGTCTCATCCGAAGGCGCGGCGTTCTGGATCGTCCGTACGTCGCCGATTTCGCTCCGCGACTTTCTCTGGTCGAAATTCTGGACGGGGCTGGTGCCGCTGCTGGTGTTCATCGAAGGGCTCACCGTCACCGCCAACGAGCTGATGGGTGTCGATCCGTTCCTGAAAGTAGTGGCGGCTGTGGCGATCGCATTCATGACGGTCGCCTTAGTCGGGCTGGCCGTGGGACTCGGGGCCCGCTATCCTCGATTTGGCGCCGATCCAACGGAAGCCGCAGGATCGTACGGTGGAGTGGCGTTCATGGTGCTGGCCGTGCTCTACGTCACAGTCATGATCGTGCTGCTCGGCTGGCCGTCTTCGATGTGGCTGTTCAGCCGTTTCCGCGGCATACGGCTTTCTTCCGTGCGGGAGGTGTTTCTCATCGCGAGCTTTGTATCGGCCGCCGCGCTGAGCGTGGCGACGTCGTGGTTCGCGATGCGCTCAGGTGTGCAGGCACTCGAGCGGATGAACCGCTAGTCGTCCAGCAGCTCCTGGGCGTGCATCGCGGCGCCCAGCAGGCCCGCCTCGGGGTTCAGGATCACCTTGACCGGCGTTCGCGAGAGGAACGCCGACATGTCGCCTTTGGCGCGAAACGCGTCGATAAAAAGTCCATTCCGGAGAGCGGGCAGGATCTTCGGGGCGATTCCGCCGCCAATATAAACGCCTGACGCGGCGACCCCGCGAAGAGCCAGATTGCCCGCCTCCGCGCCGTACACACTCACGAAGATGGACAGCGCCTCCACGCAGGCAGGGCACCGCGCCGCCATCGCTGCTTCCGAGATCGCGGCCGCCCGCCTTTCCGGCGCACTCTCGGACACCTCGCCGCATGCCTCTCGCCCATGTGTGAACCGGTGAAGGTTCAGCAGGCCCGGTCCGCTGAGGATGTGTTCGACTTCCACGCGCCCGAAATCGGCCCTAAGTATCCGCAACAACTCGATTTCGCGATCGGTCCGAGGGGCGAAGTCGGCATGGCCACCTTCCGACGGGAGCGGCCGCAGGCGGCCGCCAACGCGATGAAGGTACGCCTGACCGAGGCCGGTGCCCGCCGCGATGACAACCGCATTTCCGTCCGGGCGCATGATGCCTTCCTGCAGCAGCACGACCTCGTCCGGTCCCAGCATCTCGGCGCTGTTGGCCAGCGCCTCCAGGTCGTTGACGAGCCGTGCCCGCGGCGTTCCGAAGAACCGCCCAATCTCGTCCGCACTCACGTTCCATTCGATGTTCGTCAAATGCGCGCGTTCACCGACGACAGGACCTGCGACGCCGACGGCAGCCGCGTCAACGGCAAACGATCGACCGACGTCGCGTACGAATGCCGTGAGGATCTCGGTGAAGCTGCCGAAGGCTGCGGTTGGATACGTAAAGACCGCGAGCGACCTTGGCCGCCGATCGCCGCGTTCGAAGAGTCCGACGAGCGTCTTCGTGCCGCCGACATCTCCGGCCAGCACCTGCGCCGGCGAGAGTCTTCGCGGCCCGGCAGCGGAGCGACCAGGAGTCATTTCACGAGACGTAGCAGTAGATTATAGTGAACGCCGCGTGACGACCACGGGATCGATATTCGCTTCTCGCCGGCAATTGATCGATCGGTACGCGCATCTGCGTGAGGATCATCTACGTTACATGCAGAAGTGGGGGCTGATTCGGCCGGAGCGCCGCGCCAACGGCGAAGAGTTCTTCTCGTTCGCCGATCTGGCGACGATTCGTCAGGCTGACGAGGCGGTGGCAGATGGCGCACAGTTTCGTGCGGTGCTCCGCAATCTTCTCGCGTCGCGGTCGGGACAGTTGAGCCTCGACTTTCGAATCGAGGCACAGCCCGCAAAGGTGCTTCAGCTCAGGCGCCCCGAGCCGCCTCCGCTGGCGGCGTTCATGGAACCAGCGCCCGTTCCGCGTGGCTCTTGCGCAGACGCGGAGCAGTATTTCCTGACCGGGGCGCGCCTCGACAGCGGCGACCCGGCCAATTTCGAGGACGCCTCAAGCGCCTATCGGCGTGCGCTCGAGATCGATCCATACCTCGTGCCCGCGATCATCAACCTGGCGAACATCCACTATGCACGCGACGAGATTGCCGAAGCGCAGGCGTTGTACGAACGGGCAATCGCGCTCGAACCCGATGTGTTCGAGGCGCACTTCAATCTCGGCAACATCTTTCACGACCTCGGCCGCTATACCGAAGCTCAGGTCTGCTATCGAGATGCGCTCAAGTTGAACCCGACGTACGCAGACGCCCATTTCTATCTGGCCGTGACGCTCGAGAAGAGCGGCCAGTCGCGCGAGGCGCGCCCCCACTGGCGCGCCTATCAGCATCTGTCGCCAAGAGGCGAGTGGGTGGATCTGGCGAAGGAATTTTCGGATTGACGAATGTACGAATTGACGAATTCAATTCGTGAATCAAATCCGTAGATTCGTCAATCCGTACATTCGTCAATAACTGTAGTTGTCGTCGTTCCGCTTTCTCGGCGCTCGGCGCAGCTTGTAGTACTGGCACTCGGGGCACCACGCATCGGCATCGAACCCCGCCGTCCCTGCGTACGGCTTGACCTCTCGATGCGTGCAGAACGCAGCGTTCCCGTCTTCAGCGGGCTGCATCCACCGGCACGAACGGAAACGAACCAGCGCTGCAGACTCCGGACTGTCTGACGTCGCAGGCGCCGGGCTGCCCGCCTCTGTCGGCACAGGCGCGGCGGTTTGTGGATCGCGCGGAAGCGCAGGCGTGTCGTTATTGAAGTTGGACCCCAACGGCTTTCTCCAGCACGCGCAGGGCGCGCAATTCTTCGGGCGCGACGAGCGTGAGTGCGCTTCCCGTTGCATCAGAGCGGCCGGTGCGGCCGACTCGATGTACGTACGCTTCGGGTGTGTCAGGTACCTCGAAGTTCACAACGTGTGCGATGCCGTCGATGTCGAGACCTCTGGCCGCGACATCCGTCGCGACGAGTACGGGGAACGTTCCGGCCCGGAATCCCTCGACAGCCGACATCCGCTGCTGCTGCGTCCGATCGGCATGGACGACGGCCGCCCGAATGCCCATGCCGCTCAACCTCGACGCCACGCGATCCGCTCCGATCTTCGTTCGGCAGAAGACCAACACGGGTCCCTCCGCCTCGTGGCGCAGCCACCGCGCGAGCCACTCGACCTTTTCTGCTTTCGCCACGGTCTGAATGGAGTGAGATATGGTTTGGGCGGGTCCGCCATGCCGGCCCACCTGCACGAGCTTTGGCTGGTGCAGAAACTCGCGCGCCAGCTTCAGCACCTCGCCCGGTATCGTTGCGGAAAACAAGAGCGTTTGGCGTACCTGGGGAAGCGCCGCCAGGATCCGCTGAACGTCGGGCCAGAATCCCATGTCGAGCATGCGGTCCGCTTCGTCCAGCACGAGCACCTCGATTGCCGCAAGGTTCGTGGCTTCATGACGCATGTGGTCCATGAGGCGGCCTGGCGTGGCGACGACCATGTCGACACCGGCACGAAGCGCACGCTCCTGCGGGTCCATCGGAACGCCGCCGTAGACGGCAATGCTCGAAAGCGCCGTATGGTAGGTCAGCCCCTGAACCTGATCTTCAATCTGAACGGCAAGCTCACGCGTGGGCGCGAGGATCAGCGCTCTGGTGACCGGTGCCCGCGCGGGTCCGGCGCGCAGAAAACGCTGCAGTATCGGAATGAGGAACGCAGCCGTCTTCCCGGTGCCCGTCTCGGCACACGCGATGACGTCAACGCCCTCCATGGCGAGCGGAATGACGGCGCTCTGAACGGGCCGTGTTTCGCGCCAGCCCAGATCGCGGACACCATGCAAGAGGAGGTCGTCCAGGCCGAACTTCTCGAACGCAAGAGGTGTGGGATCGAAAGGAACCGGATCGTAGGGAAGCGCGATCGCTTCGCGTGCCGCGGCGTGACGTTCGACTGTCCGCGGAAGTCTGGGTGAACGTCGAGCTCGGCGGCGCGGCTTGCCACGATTCCCGGGCTTCTGAGTTGAATGTGCTGAACTAGGTTTCAAGACTTCGCTGACTTACCGTGCGCGGAAGGTGATGATGCCGCGGACCGGATCGTATGGTGAGACGCCAACCGTCACTCGATCGCCCGGGACGACCTTGATGCGAAAGCGGCGCATCCGACCGCTCAACTGGGCGAGCACTTCGTGGCCGGCATCGCACTGAATGCGGTACAGCCCTCCTGAATGCACCGCGACGACCGTGCCCTGCATATCAATGAGATCATCTTTACTCAACAGCTCATCCTTTCACGCAAACGTAGCAATGAGTGTGCCACAGGGAATGCTGCGGCGCAACTTCAACGGATCCTGTCGTTTGGAGCGAGTGATCGCACCTGGTCTTCCACGTCGCGAGCGAGCGCTGCGTAATCCTCGCCCTGCAGGCGCATAGGCGCGCCAAACGCCACTCGCACTTTGCCCGGTCGCACCCACGTCGACGTCTGATGGAGCACGCGATCCACGCCGTCCAGACGGAGCGGGACCACGGGCACGTCGAGGCGAGACGCAATCATGCCGATGCCGCCTCGAAACGGCTTGATGACTCCGGTCTCGCCCCTGACGCCTTCTGGAAAGATCAGGATTGACCAGTTGTCGCTCACCAGATCGCCCATGTAGTGCAGTGTGTGACGGGTGCCGATTTCGCGCTGTGGAATCGGGAAGCCGTTGAAGTAGAAGCACGCGAGGTAGTAGTTGAGCGAGTTCGTGAGCCACTGCCGCCACGTGTGCCCGCCGGGGAAGAAGTGCGCATCGAAGAACTCCTTCAGCATGGCGGGTGCAACGCGAGCGCGCCAGCGGCCGGGCATCGCCGCGAGGATGACCGGGACATCCATGTGGCTCAGGTGGTTGGCGGCGAAGACAACCGGCCCGTCGATCTTCCTGAGGTGCTCGAGACCTTCGACCTGCGTGTGGGCGAACATCCGGGTCAGCGGCAGAATCCAGGTCGCGAGCGACAGGCGCCGGATGTATCGCACGGGCCACGATCGGTTCCACGTGGGAAATTCGATCGCCCGGTGCTCTTCCTCGGGCGCCGATTCGGCCGCAAGGAGCTGCCTGAGGTCGGCAACGCTCCGCGCTTCGGCGAAGCGCGCTTCGTCCACCGGCATCTGGAATCGATCCTCGAGTGCAACCATTAGCTCGACGCGCTCGAGCGAGCTCAAGCCGAGCTCCTCGAGAGTCGTGGCTTCGCTGACGTCGCGTCCACGAGCGAACCGCGTGACGAGCGCCTCGAGCGTATCGCCACCTGATGGCTCGAGCGCCTTCTCACCAGAAACGGCCCATGCGCGAATCGTCCCTCGTCGTAGCTTGCGCGTCCCTTCGGTGCGAGGGAGCTCCCCGTCGGGCCAGACAGATACGCCACGGATCCGCTGGTGATCCTGGAGCGACGCGTTGGCTCGGCGCACGATGTCGTTGACGTCGGCGCCAGGCTCCAGCACGACGACGGCGTGAACACGTTCTTCGCCGCCATGGGCAACGCCCACGACGGCGGAGTCTCGGACGCCGGGAAGATCGTTGAGCGTGCGCTCGACATCTTCGGGGAACACGTTCAGCCCCTCGGGCGTCACGATCATCTCCTTCTTCCGCCCTTTGATGAACAGCCGCCCGTCGGAGTCGCGTTCACCGATATCACCGGTGTGCAGCCATCCCTCGGCGTCGATCGGCGAATCGGCGCCGTCGACTCGCGACTCCGAGCCGTAATAGCCGCTCGTCACGTTTTCTCCGCGCACGAGGATCTCGCCGTCGTCGGCGATTCGCACCTCGACGCCGGCGATTGGCTCACCGACCGAGCCTTCCTTGCGCCGCTTGAATGGATGGTTGAGCGTGACGATCGGCGCGGTTTCGGTGAGGCCGTAGCCTTGAAGCACGACGAAGCCCATTCGCCGCCAGAACCCTTCGAGCTCGGTGGACAACGGCGCCGCGCCGACGACAAAGGCCCAGAACTTCAGACCGAACGCAGAATGCACACGCCGGTATCTCCACCAGCGGCCCGGAATCGACGTGCGCGCCGGCGATGCCTCCGCCGACTCGGGGATTGCACGCGTCACGTACTCTCTCAAGACGTCAAGGATTTTCGGCACCGAGACCAACACCGACACGCGCCGCGTGCGAATCACATCGATGATGTCGTGCGGATTGAGGCTGCGCGTGAAGATCACCGTTCCGCGGAGCATCGGGGGCACGTTCGTTGCCATCGCCTGACCGAACATGTGGCTCAGCGGCAGCAGGTTCAGAAAACGAATCGGGCGGAACGGGCGGCCGTACTTGCGGTACTTGATGATTTCCCGCTCGACCGGCACGACGTTGGCCATGACGTTGCGATGCCGGATGACGACGCCCTTCGGCTCTCCTGTGGCCCCCGACGTGAACACGATCTGGATAATGTCATCGCGCGAGATCGCGACGTCGGGAAATGCGGGAGCATCGGCGTGCCAGTCGAAATCGGCGAAACGCCACTGCTGGGCGTTCCGGAAATCCGTGCTGGGTGTGAGTTCAGGAATGTCGCTGCCGAGGAGGATCACGCGGGCGTCGACGAGATGACGCACTTTCGCAACGAATTCGGGCGACGAACGATAGTCGATCGGCACCACGATGATGCCGGCGACAAGACATCCCCAGTAGCAGGCGATCCACTCGGGCCGGTTCTCGCCCCAGAAGACGACCTTGTCGCCCTTTTGCAACCCTGTGGCGCCGAGCCGTGCGGCAAATCCCCGCGCGGCACGTCCAACCTGCGCGTACGTATAACTCCGCCGGCGATACCCATCGTCGTAGGCGAGGAACTCGTCGTTCGATGTGGACAAGTCGCGAAAGAAATCAATCAGGGTGTCGCGCTGCACTGTCGGATTATTACGCTTCCTTTGAGCGAGTTGGGCATTTCACCGAGATAGGCCAGACGCTTGTAACGGTTCCACACTACTCACAGAGAGCGCGGCTTTGCCTAACACCGACTACAATGTGAGCCTCAATGCGCATCTTCCTGACTGGCGCCACCGGGTACGTCGGATCGGCGGTGCTCGACGCGCTGCTGCGCGGCGGGCACACAGTAACCGCTCTCGTTCGTGATCCGGAAAAAGCGGAGCGCATGAGCCTGCGTGGCGTGCAGCCGATCGTGGGCGACTTGTCGATGCCGAAGTACTACGTTGGGGCCGTCGAAGCCTGCGACAGCATTATTCACGCAGCGCTCGAGCCGATGAAGCGCGGACCGGATATCGATCGACAAGCGATCGACTCGTTGCTCGGTGCTGCGATTCGTCATGCGGCCAAGGGGCAGCCTGTGAGCTTCGTCTATACCTCGGGCGTGTGGATCCTGGGGAACACGGCGGGCGCGGCTGGCGAGGATGCCCCTGTGCGTCCCATACCGCTCGTCGCGTGGCTGCCCGAACACGAGAAGCTCGTGCTCGACGCGGGTCGCGGCAGGATGCTTCGTACCGCGATCGTGCGGCCAGGCATTGTTTACGGGGGCGCTCGCGGGATCATTGGAGATCTGCTGAAAGACGCCGCCAATGGACTGCTTCGCGTCGTCGGGGACGGTCGAAATCGCTGGGCCTGTGTGTACGACCGTGACCTGGCCGACCTGTATCTCAGGGTAGCGACGCTTCCGGAGGCGTCTGGCATCTACCACGCCAATGATGAGGCGGACGAGCGGGTCGCCGATATCGTTGAAGCGGTCGCGCGGTATGCGAGAGTGCAGCCGGACGTGCGGCACGTGCCCATCGATGAGGCGCGGTCGAAAATGGGGCCCTACGCCGATGCGCTCGCGTTGAATCAGATCGTCCGCAGCCTGCGGGCGAAGGCGCTCGGCTGGACGCCCGCGCTTCATTCGGTGGCCGGCAACGTCCCGCGATTGCTCGAGGAGTTCCGAACGGCTCGCATGGCCGCCTGAAGTCGTTCACAGGCTCACAGAACGCACGGAAGCTCAGCTTGACAAGGCCGCAGTGTCCCTCTAGGATTCGCCACAGATCGTGTCGGATCGCATGCCGCTTTTTGCTCAGGACTCTACGGCTTCGGCTTCGAGCGGTAGCGCCCTGGAGACCTCAATGACAGGTCGGCTTGCTCGGTGGGCAATCGTCACGACCGCGACGATCCTTTCGCTCGCGCCGCTTTCGGCTGGTGTCCAGGGCGGAGGTGGACAAGCGGTCTCGCGTACGCTGGATGGCCGGCCCGATTTGTCGGGCGTCTGGCAGGTCATCAACGGCGCGGCGTGGAACATCCAGGATCAGAATGCCGCACCTGGTCCGCACGGGGCGCCCTGGCTTGGAATCCCGGCGAGCCGGGGAGTGGTCGAGGGCAACGAGATTCCATATCAGCCGTGGGCTCGAGCAAAGAAGGACGAGAACTACAAGAATCGACTAACGCTCGACCCCGAGGTCAATTGTTACCTGCCCGGCGTGCCGCGTATCACCTACATGCCGTTTCCCTTCCAGATAGTCCAGACGCCAACCTACATTGCGATTCTGTACGAGTACGTGCACGCGATACGCCATATTTACGTGGACGGAAGCACCCACCCCGCGGGACCCATCGAGTGGTGGATGGGCGATTCACGAGGACGGTGGGAGGGAGACACCCTGGTTGTCAGCGTGAGGCACTTCAACGCCGACACCTGGTTCGATCGGGCTGGGAATTTCCATAGCGAGGAGATGCAACTGACGGAGCGCTACTCCTTCGTCGACCGAGACACGATCAATTACGAGGTGACGGTCGAGGATTCGAAGGTGTTCACCAGGCCTTGGAAGATGAGCATGCTTCTGTACCGGCGCAAGGAACCGAACGTTCAGCTGCTGGAGCACCCTTGCTACTCATTTGATGGCGTCGCGGTGGGGACGAGACCAAACGACAAGATCGCGCCAGGTCGATAGGCAATCCGACAGGGAATCAGAGGAACCTTCGAGGATCGCACATCGAACCGGCACGGGTAACGCGCATCACTCGGAAACAAGGAGGAAGTCGCGTGGCGCATCGATGGTTCGGTTCAGCAGTCGCGGTCGTCATCGCTGGAACGCTGATGGCGCCCCAGTACGTCGGCGGGCAGACAGCAACGTCGGCTGAAAAGCCGTGGGATCCTCCACGGACACGCGATGGCCAGCCCGACATCCAGGGCTACTGGAGTCAGCGAAGCGACATCACGACATACAGCATTCAGGCCGGCTTCGTCGATCGCGAGGAGCACACGCGAATCGGCGGACAGAATCCACAAAAAGGACGGCCGGTCATCGATCCCCCGAGCGGAGTGATTCCGTACCAACCGTGGGCTGCCGAAAAAGCGCAGTTGCACCACGCGCAGCACAGGCAGCCGTCGAAACCCGAATACTTCGACCCCGTCTCGCGGTGCTTCGAGGAGGGTGTGCCCCGTATGAACTATCAAGGGAACATGCGGGTGCTCCAGTTCCCGAACCAGATCGTGATCCTTCACGAGTTCAACCACCACTATCGCGTCATCTATCTCGATGGGCGTCCGCACGTCGGCGACACGCTCAAGCTGTGGATGGGCGACTCCCGCGGCCGGTGGGAGGGCAATACGCTCGTAGTCGACGTGACCAATCACAACGACAAGACATGGTTCGACATCGTCGGCAGCTTCCACAGCGACGCCATGCGGGTGACCGAGCGATGGACGTTCACGGGTCCCGATCGAATCGACTACGTGGCGACCATCGACGATCCGAAGGTGTTCACCCAGCCGTGGAAGTTGCGCGTGCAGATAGGGCGCAACAAGCCCGAGGAGCAGTGGGAAAGCGCCATATGCGAGGGGAACAAAGCCGTGCACGTTGCCTTCGGTCTGCCATGGTGAGGTTGGACGTTTTCCATCTCGTTTGATCTGTCTTTCGTGCGGGTCGAGCACATTACGCGTCGGTGATACATACACGGTAGCAAACGGTTCTCATTCGTCCGGTGGAGGCGTCGAACCCAGGTCTTGTGGTTGGTCGTTACAGAGAGGAGATCACCGATGGGACGCGCAGCGTCAATGGCGTTGGCTGTTGTAGCGATCTTGGTCCTGCCCGGCGTCGGGCTCGCGCAGGAAGCGACGATCGGGGGCACCGTAACCGACTCCACGTCGGGCGTGCTTCCTGGAGTCGCCGTGCGAGCGGTGCACGAAGCGACCGGAAATCAGTTCGAGACGTTCACCGACGAGCGCGGCGCGTTTCGAATTCCCGTGCGCATCGGGACGTATCGGATCGTGGCGGAACTCGCCGGATTCGCGATCCTCGAACGGACCGGCTTAGAGGTCTTGGTCGGCCAGCAGATCGCGCTGAATCTCGTGATGACGCCCTCGGCGGTGGCAGAAACGGTGACCGTGACAGGAGAGGCGCCGCTGGTCAACGTCAGCTCCTCGCAGCTCGGCGGCAACATCGATCCACGACAGATGTCGGAGCTGCCGGTGAACGGGCGGAACTTCCTGGATCTGGCGATGCTGGCGCCCGGCTCCCGCGTGAACCACATCGATCCCGGCGGTTTGCCGGGGACGCTTGGGGCCGTGCAGCTCAACGTCGACGGGATGCAGGTCACCAACAACTGCTGCGGAGGCTCCAATCGGCAGCCGAGCTTCGGCCGGGACTCCATTGCCGAGTTCCAGTTCTCGGGCCGCTTCGACGCGACCCAGGGACGGTCGTCGGGTGCGCAAGTGAACGTCGTCACCAAGTCGGGAACGAACACGCCGTCGGGGTCGCTCTCCGGTTATTTTCGGCACGACAGCATGAGCGCGGAGGATTTCATCCAGCAGCGTGTGCTGCCGTACGCGAATCAGCAGATCAGTGTGACTGCGGGAGGGCCGATTCGGCGAGATCGCCTTCATTTCTTCTTCAACTACGAATACGAACGCGAACCGTCGACGGTCACGCACAACACTCCGTATCCGAGCTTCAACGTCGATCTCGAGCAGACACGGACACAGCACAAGCCGAACATACGGCTGGACGGGCAGCTGTCCGTGCAGACGCGTCTGAGTGTGTCCAGCTACCTCTGGCGCGACTATCAGCCCATCGACGGAAGCCAGGCGACGATTGGCGGTGCGACAAACCACCCGATCAATCAGGTCAGGTTCGACAAGTACGCCGAGGCGGTTCAGGCGACGCTGACGCACGTGGTGAGTAATCGAGCCTTCAACGAGACCAAGGTGGGCTGGGCGGCGAACCGGTGGCGCATGGCGCCGAATATCGCCTGGAACTCGACGACGCTCAACGGCGCGCGGAACCCGGTCGCCAACGAGCGGCAGTATCCGCCGGTGATCACGCTGCGCGGGTTCAATATCGGCGGCGGCACGAACTTTCCCCAGTTCATCGGCCAGGATGTGTACACGCTGCGCGATGACTTCACCTTCTCCGCGAACATGGCGGGGCGGCACGACATCCGAACCGGCGGAGAGTATTTGAGGTATCTGATGTGGCACGACTGGTGCAATTTCCTGCGCGGCAACCTGATCGCCGACAACGGGCCCGTACCGGCCAATATCGAGCAGCTCTTCCCGGTGTGGAACGATCCGAGCACGTGGAACCTTGCTGCGCTGTCGCCCATCACGCGGGAGTATCGGACGTCGTTCGGTGCCTGCACCATCAGCAGTCCCCGGAACATCTATGGGGTCTGGTTCCAGGACGACTGGCACCCGACTTCGCGCCTGACGCTGAACCTGGGTGTGCGGTACGATGTCGAGACCGATACGTTTGCCAACGAGCTGGGCGTAGAGCCGTTTCTGCCGGCGAATCGTTCGCTCGACACCAACAACGTAGTCCCTCGCGTGGGATTCGCCTACAGCCTGAACGACCGCACGGTGATTCGCGGGGGGGGCGGTAAGTACTACGCCTGGCTGATCAACCAGGTCGCCCATCCGATCCGGTTCGCCAACACTCAACGGGTGCTGTCGACGCTCAACGACGGCCGTCCGGATTTTGCCGTCAACCCATGGAACGGTCCGCTGCCACGAGCCGAAGATCTGGAACGGGTCTTCTGCAACGTCAACTTCGTGCCCGGCTGTATCCGGCGGGCGCTCGGGCAGACGATCGCGCCGCCGAACGCCGAGAATCCATACAGTTACCAGGCGTCGATCGGCGTGCAACGGCAGATTGGCGATGTGATAGGCGTGAACGTTGACTATTCGTTCAACGGGGCGCGCAAGGATCGGATCACTGGTTACAACATCAATTTGAGCTTCAATCCGGCTACGGGCCTGAACTATCCGTTCACCGACATCAGCCGGCGACCTTATCCGGAATGGGGACAGGTGCCCATGGACATCTTCGACGGCCGCAGCAATTACCACGGCTTGGAGGTCGGGGTCACGAAGCGGATGAGCGGCCGCTGGCAGGGTTCGGCAACTTACACGCTCTCGGCCTTCCGAGACGGAATTCCGGACCCGTGGAGCGGCGTCATGAACCCGGTGTCATTCGCGGTGCTGGCACCGCTCGGGGCCGAATACGGGTTCGCTGCCACCGACCAGCGGCATCGGGCCGTGTTCAATGGCATCTGGCAGATGGGCTACGGATTCCAGCTGAGCGGCCTGTATTTCTTTGGAGCAGGGCAAGTCTTCGCCACCACCTACGGCGGCGACGTGCTCAACACTGGCGGCACCGTTGGCAGCCTCCGAGCGCGCCCGGCGAGCGTCGGTGGCGGCTATACGCCCCGGAATGGTATCGAAGGAAAGCCTATCCATCGAGTCGACCTGCGACTGCAGAAGCGATTCGACCTGCTGGGGCGTGCCCGGATCGACGGCATGGTAGAAGCGTTCAATCTGTTCAACCATGCAAACTATGGGTCGTACACGACGGCTCAGAGCAACCGCAACTATGGGCTGCCGTCGTTCAACCCCAACGTGGCGTATCAGCCGCGGATGGTACAACTGGGGTTCAGGTTCACGTATTAGGAAGGATGAGTCGTATGATTGGCCGCGCGTTCGTTGTGCTGACGTTGGCTGGCACCTTCTGCCTTGTCGCGCAGCAACGAGTGTCAACGCAGTCCGGTCCCCCCCTTGGGACCGCAAACAGAGAAGCCACCAGTCGCGGGGAGGCGTGGTTCTATCAGCGCTGCGCGCTCTGTCACATGGGACGCATCGTCAAGGACGACGTCTATCAACCGATGGGTCCTCGTCTGAACGGTCTGCTCAAGGGTGCGTCACCGGATCGGGAGAAGGTGGTTCGAGAGCAGATTCAACGAGGCTCGCCGAGGATGCCAGGCTTCCAGTACACTTTCACGCCAGCAGAATTCGAAGAATTGATGGCGTATATCAAGGCTCTCTGACGATTGGGAGGTCCAATGTCCACGTGGAAATGGATGTCGTTGATACTCGGGACGGTCCTGATCGCAGCAGGCGTCTGGACCACACCGGCGGCCCAATCGGCCAGCGGCCCCGGCGTTATCCAGGGCAACGTCAAATCGGCCGCCGGAGCGCCGATGGAAGGCGTCGTCGTGTCGGCACGCGCGTCGGACAGAAGCTTTACCACCTCAGTATTCACTGACCGGCAGGGAAACTACCTGTTCCCCTCACTTGACGCCAGCCAGTACAGGCTGTGGGCCCAGGCGGTAGGCTTCGAGGCTGCGCGGTCGGAGTTCGCTCTGTCGGGTGCCCGTATCGACCGCAATCTCACGCTGACCCCGATCAAAGACGTCAGCAGGATTGTGAAGCAGATGTCGGGCGTCGAGTTCCTCAGGAGTCTGCCGCAGAGCACGGCGGCGGACCGCCGTATGGTGCATGCGTACAAGAACAACTGCACGGGGTGTCACACGGCGAGCCATGCGCTCGGCAATCGGTGGGACGCGCGAGGGTGGGGAGTGCTCGTCGATTTGATGACGGTGTTCCCGAGCACCGGCGAACCCGTTCCCGCCATGCGACCGACACCGGATCGACGCGGCAGCCCCATGATCGCCGCCTATCGCGACGAGTTGGCCGAGTATCTGGGCCGTGCTCGCGGCGCCACGGAGCTGAGCGATTTGAAGCTGCTACCGCGGCCGACTGGCGAGGCCACGCAGGCAGTGATCACCGAGTATGACCTTCCCCGTACTGACAAACTCAACCACTTCGACGACGGCAGCGACTGGTCGATGGGGACGCCCTCGCGCTTTGTCGGCCGCGCCGCGCACGACGTGTGGCTCGACGCCGCCGGCAATGTCTGGATGGCGGACGACTTGGTTCCCAACCGGACGCTTGCCAAGCTGGACCCGCGCACTGGCAAGGTCACCGACTACGCGCTCAAGGGGGAGGACGGAAAGACCATCGCCACTCACAGTGTCGTTGTCGACGGTGTCGGCAGGGTCTGGGCGACTGGAGACGGCAATTTCGTCATGTACGACACGCGGAACGGTGACTTCAAGGAGTTCCGCCGGCCCGCCGGTATGAGGGCGTCGGTTGGCGGGACACTCGATGTCGACTCGAAGGGGAACCCGTGGGCGACGTCGTTGAACGGCGTCATCAAGCTGGATGCTGTCACCGGACAATACACGCACTACGAAGGACCTCCCGCCCCGGAGGGACTCTGTGGCGCCGATTGTGGTGGCTGGGGAACCTATGGGAACACGGTCGACAGGAACGACAACGTGTGGGCGACCAATCCCGGACTCGATCGTCTCCTGAAGATCGACGGTCGAACCGGGCAAGTCACAGCAGTCAATCTCGCGCCGCTGGCGATGCCGGAGGTGACCGATGTCGACCGGCAGCGCCGACGGACCGTGCGGGCGAGCCAGAACAGCGCGCCGCCGGGACACAAGGCGCCTCGTCGCCTTGCTGCCGATCCGAACGCTGACGTAGTGTGGGTGGCGCTGTACACCAGTGACCGGCTGGCCAGGATCGATACGAAAACCAATCAGGTCAAAGAATATCCGCTTCCCACGCAGTACAGCTCGCCGTATGCAGTGGCCGTGGACAAGAACGGCGTGGTCTGGATCAATACGATGAACCACGACGTGCTCACGAAGTTCGATCCGAAAACGGAGCGGTTCACCGAGTACACTCTTCCCACGCGGGGCACAGAGATCCGGCAGGTCCAGGTGGACAACAGCACGAACCCGCCGACCGTCTGGGCGCCGTACAACCGGACGAACAAGGTAGTCCGCATCCAGTTCCGGGCGACGCCGAATCAGCAGACGAGGGCGGCTCGCTAGAAGGAGACAGGCACATGCGCAAGATGTGGCTCCCGGTCATCGCGCTGGCGCTTCTGGCGTCGGCCGCGGCCCAGACGCAGGGGCAGAACACCACGGACATCTATTTCATCGACACCGAAGGCGGTCAGGCAACGCTCATCATCTCGCCCGCGAACGGCATGCTCGGGACCAAAGAGACGCTGCTGATTGACGCGGGCAATCTGAATCCGCCAGGGCGTGATGCCGACCGCATCGTCGCGGCGATGAAAGATGCCGGCGTCGAGCGAATCGACCAGCTCGTCGTCTCGCACTACCACGGCGACCATGTTGGAGGAGTCGCTGCGCTGTTCGACAAGGTGCCGGTTCGACGCGTCCTGGATCCCGGCCCGTTCGTGCCCGAGCAGAACGGCAACCGCGAGGCCGGTTATCTCTCGTATGTGCCGATTCGACAGAACGCTCACGTGGTGACCCCGAAACCCGGGATGAAGATTCCTGTGGCAGGCCTCGAGGTTCACGTGGTGTCCTCCGCCGGCGATCTGCTGACATCTCCTCTGCCCGGCGTTCGCCGCGCCAACAACCCGCTGTGCTCGAACGCCCAGCGAAAGGCGCAGGACAACACGCCGAACAACGCTGAAAGCATCGGCGTCGTCGTGGAGTTCGGACGCTTCAGGTATCTCGATCTCACAGATTTGACCTGGAACCAGGAAATCGAGCTCGTGTGTCCGGCAAACCTCCTCGGTACTGTCTCGGTGTACCGCACGAGCCGCCACGGCACTGAATGGGCCGGCGCACAGGCGCTGGTGCACTCCGTGCGGCCGAGAATCGCTGTCATGAACAACAATCCCACCAAGGGTGGCGTGCCCGGCACGTTCCAGGTCGTCAAGAGCTCGCCGGGATTAGAGGACTTCTGGCAGCTGCATTACTCGGACAATGTGAGTAAGGATGTGAACTCCTCCGAGCAGTTCATCGCGAACTTCACCGGCGCGGGGGATGGAGGGCACTATATCAAGCTGTCCGCCCGCACCGACGGCAGCTTCACCGTCACGAACGGTCGGAACCGGTTCGTGAAGGAATATCCGGCGTCGACAGGTGTAGTGACATCGAGCCGCTAAGTCCTCCAACTATTCCCACCTCGTAGTCAGGCTTCAAGGTGTGCCGGGTCCAATTGGCCCGGCACCCTTCGCGTCTCCGTTGCCCGCCGAGGTCTCGCCCTGCATTATTGACAAAACGTACCCGTTCAGGTACCAGGGAGCGGCGCGGGGTTCGATCGCGCTCGGTTGAGTGGCGGTTGGCAATTCCAGCCAGCGGCAAGGAGAAACGGTATGAAAGGTGATCTCACAGGGTCGGTGACCCGTTGCGCAAAGCCGGCGCTGAAGATGGCGGCCGTCGGCATGGTGGGTCTTCTGGGCCTCAGCGCGGAGCCAGTTGCTGCTCAAGGAAACGGCGCAGCGTCGCTCGATGTTCGCACGATATCGACGCGAGCCGAGGCCGTGAGCGGCGGCGAGGTTCTGGTGCAGATAGCCGTGCCACGCGGCGTCGCATCCGATCGCCTCACGGTTTCGCTGAACGGCCGCGACGTTCGGGCGGCATTCCGGTCGGCTTCGCAGCCGCAAGTGCTGCTCGGACTGCTGAACGGCTTGTCGCAGGGTCCAAATCGGCTCGAAGTGAGCGCGCCCGGTGAGCGCCGCGCGCAGATCACTGTCGTCAACCATCCGATTACGGGCCCTGTCATTGCCGGACCGCACCAGACGCCGTTTGTCTGCGAGACCGACGCGTTCGGGCTGGGACCGGCGCTCGACGGCAACTGCAGCGTGAAAACGCGCGTCGACTACTTCTACCGTGTCCGCGCGGCCGCCGCGCCCCAGCTCGAATTGCCTGCAGCAAACAGCGCCGCCGCACTCGCCGCGGTTGACGCCGCTGCGCCGCGTCCGGGCGGAGGAGGTGGCGGTGGCGCCGCACCCAATCCGTTCAAGCCATTCGATCCGAGCGCACCGCGTCCGGCCGATCTCGCGCAAACCACCACGAGTGACGGCCGTACGGTTCCGTACATCGTCCGGCGCGAGATGGGCACGATCAATCGCGCTGTCTATGTGATTGCATTCCTGCACGAGCCCGGGACACCGTTGCCCGATCCATGGACGGCGTCTGCTGGCTGGAACGGTCGGCTGCTCTACAGCTTCGGCGGCGGGTGCCGTGCCGGCTACCACCAGGGCCGATCGATTGGAGGACTTACCGCGAACCGCAATTACCTCGAGGAGTCACAACTCGGTGACTACGCGCTGGCGCGCGGCTACGCGCTGGCCGGCGGGTCGCTGAACGTGTTCGGCACGTCATGCGCCGACCTTATTTCCGCCGAGACCATGATGATGGTGAAGGAACACTTCATCGAGCGGTTCGGCGTGCCCCGGTACACGATTGGCAGCGGACGATCCGGCGGTTCGATGCAGCAGCACCTGATCGCCAACAACTACCCGGGCCTGCTCGACGGGATCATCCCGACGGCCAGCTTCGCGGACAACATGACGTTCCTCGATCCGCTGTTCGATTGCGAGCTCCTGAACAGCGCGTTCAGCACGTCCACGCTGCAGTGGACGGACGAGCAGAAGGCAGCCGTCACCGGACACGCCAGCTACGCGTACTGCAAACGGAATGGCACGCAGTATCCGAATCTCCGCGCGACCAACTGCGATCCCGATGCGCTTCCGGCTGCGGTCATCTACGACGCGAAGACGAACCGCACCGGCGCGCGGTGCACGTATCAGGACAATATGGTGAACGTATACGGCCGCGATCCGCGAACCGGGTTTGCGCGCCGGCCGTTCGACAACGTCGGCATTCAGTACGGCCTGCGAGCGTTGAATGCCGGAAAAATCACCTTCGACCAGTTCGTCGATCTGAATCGTCGCGTCGGCGGCCACGATATCGACGGCAATGTCGTCTCGACGCGAACGGTCGCCGATCCCGACGCTGTGCGCATTGCGTATGAAACCGGGCGCCTCAACGACGCAAGCCGCGGCTTGAGCATGATTCCCATCATCGATGTTCGCCCGTACACCGACGGTGACGACGATGTGCATGACATCGTCGCGAACCACATCACGCGCGCGCGACTCGTGGCGGCGAATGGGCATGCGGGAAACCAGGTGTTTCGCACATACGCACCGGGAACGCCCATTCAGCTCGCACAGCGGTACGTCCTCGACGCGATGGATGAGTGGTTGGGCAGCATTGCCAGGGATACGGCTCCGGCGCGAAGCGCGTTGGAGAGGGTTGTCCGGAACAGACCGAGCAACCTGGTGGACACCTGCTACCTTGCCAGTCTGGAACCGGTGACGGACCCGTCGCGCTGTCAGGTATTGTTCCCTGTCGCAGCCAATCCGCGGCTCGCCGCCGGATCGCCGCTCACGCAAGACCGTCTCAGGTGTGAGCTGAAGCCTGTCGATCGGGCGGACTACAAAGCGCCGCTCACCGACGCTCAACTCGCGATCGTACGCGAGGTGTTTCCCGGTGGCGTCTGCGACTTCAATCGTCCCGGTGTCGGCAAGCGAGCGCCGCAGACGTGGCTGTCATATCCTCGTGTCGACGATGCCGAGCGTCTCGCGCGGATCCAGTAATCTCCCGCACCGAGTAGCGCGCAGGCTTTAGCCTGCGCGAGGGCTGTGAATGCGCGCACGCTGAAGCGTGCGCGCTACCGGTGTTTGTGGTTGTATATTGCGCATTGAAGGGAGTGAGTATGCAGGGCGTAGCGCGGCGAGTGATCCTGGGGGCGGCGGCGACGGTGATGACGTGCGTGACAGGCGCAGTCATGGCCGGTAACGTGCGCGCCGCAGCTTCAGCGGAGGCGGGCCAGGCGCCGCCGGTTCAGGCGACGGGCGGGCCGCCTCCGCAGATGGCTGAGCAGGTATTCAAGGACATCCAGGTGCTGAAGGGCATCACGGTTGACGAGTTCATGGACACGATGGGGATGTTCGCGGCCGCGACCACGAAGGACTGCACCGGATGCCACGCGCCCGAGATCCTCACCGGCAGCCGCGACGCTTTCGCCAAGCCCACGCCAATGATCCAGCGCGCGCGCCAGATGACCGTGATGATGAACACGATCAACCGCAACTTCTTCGGCAATCAGAAGCGCGTGACTTGCTATACATGCCATAGCGCCACGTCGTTCCCGCAGCGGGTTCCGAACTTGTCCATCCAGTACGGCACCCCTCCTTCCGAAAACCCCGATCGCCTCGAGTTCATCGCGCTGCCCGATCGCGCCAAGGAAGTCGACGCCATCTTCGCAAAGTACGTGCAGGCGATCGGGGGCGCGCAGCGCTGGACGGCCGTGAAGAGCCTGACGGCGGCTGGCACCTACGCAGGCTGGGATACGTCGCATGTGGAGGTGCCGGTTGATTTCTACGGACAGGCGCCGAACCAGTTCACGACGATCGTGCACCGCAAGGAAGGAAACAACATCTGGGTGTTCAATGGCACGAACGCCTGGTTTGCCGGTGTCGATGCGGCGGTCGCGGACTTCACGCTGAACTACACAGGCGGCAACCTGACCGGCGCCCGGATCGATGCCATGGTCCAGCTGGCGCCGCAGGCGATTCAGAAGGCGTATGCACGCTGGCAAGTGAGTGAGGACCTGGTCGGCGACGAACCGGTGACGGTGCTGCAGGGGACCAATCAGGGTGAGACGCCGGTGCACCTGTTTTTCAACGATGCGGGTCTGATGGTGCGCCTCGTGCGCTGGAACGATACGGCCGTCGGGCCGGTGCCAACGCAGTTCGATTTCTCCGACTACCGCGAGGTCGGTGGAATCCGGAAGCCGTTCCAGTGGGTACGGGCGTGGACGAACAACCGCGTCGTGTTCAAGTTGAAGGACGTTCGGCTGAATGCCCCGGTCGACGCGGCGCGCTTCGTGAGACCGGCGCCAGTTGCGCCGAATTAGCCGGCATTTCGTTGCCGCTTGCGCCCGTTGATGGGGTTGTCGGAACCTTGACTCAGGGGTAACCTTACTGTACTTTCGCGCGGTATTCGTAGGTCGCCCGCAATTTTCAGGAGGCATTGGCGATGAAGTACAAGCTTGGTGGGGCAATGGTCCTGTGCTGCTTGCTGCCGTGGACCGGATCGGTGTCGGCACATCACGCGCTGCAGGCGCAGTTCGATACCGAGAAGACGCTCAGTTTGAAGGGAGAGCTGGCGCGCATCGAGTGGATCAATCCCCATGCCTATTTCTGGTTCGACGTCAAGGATGAAGCCGGCAAGGTGACGCAGTGGGGTGCTGAAACCGTCGGTCCAGCGGCGCTTCGTCAGGCGGGGTTCCTCCGCGGACCTGCGTCATTCAGGGTGGGCGAGACCTACACCTTCGAAGGGTTTGCCGCCAAGGACGGCGGCTCGAGAATCTTCACCTCGGCGATTCTTTTCCCCGATGGCCGGAAGGTTCAGATCTGGTTCGGCGATCAGAACGCACAAGGCGGCCCGCCGCCCGGGCGCCAGTAGAGGCACTCAGGCGAAAAGGAGCATCGCGTCATGAAGCAGCGGTTCGTCATGGGCAGCGTCGGGGCGGCGGCAGCCGCGATCCTGCTGACCTCCGCGGATCTCTCCGCCCAGTTCGGACAGGCGGCCCCGTCAGCGGCCGCGCTCAAGGAAGCGGCGGCGGCGCCGACGCCGAAACGGCCGAACGGGGTTCCGGATTTCGGCGGGATCTGGGTGGCCACGCGGCGGCGGGGCGACAACGTGCCGGCGGCGCTCGACCGCGACACCGGCAGCTTCAGCAACCTCCTCCGCAGCCGGACCGGCAGCCCGGTGGACTTCGAGCGCGACTCCGGTGTCCGCCAGCGTGTAGTGCCGAGGGAGGCGCGGCCCTTCTACAAACCTCAGTACTGGGAGCGTGTGCAGTTCAACGACGTGCACGGGCATTCGCTGCTGGCGCCCGACCCGGAGTTCCAGTGCATGCCCGAGGGGGTCCCCCGCATCGGCCCGCCGCAGGAGATCCTCCAGACCGACAGGCAGATGGTCTTCCTGTATCCGCTGCATCTCCGCCGCATTTATATCGATGGTCGCCCACACCCGCCGGAAGACCAGTGGCTCGGCACCTGGTTCGGACATTCGGTGGGGAGCTGGGAGGGAGACACGCTGGTGATCTCCACGGTTGATTTCAATGGCCTCGAGTGGCTTGGCTGGCCCGGCTGGATCACCAGTCCGGACAAGCGCGTCACCGAACGCATGCGCCGCGTCGGCAACACGCTCACATGGGAAGCCACCGTCGAGGACTCGATCCTGATGCGGCCGTGGCAGACCGGCCCGCAGCGGCGGCTGTTGAACACCGATCCCCAGGCGGAAATCGAGGAACCGCTGCCCTGTGTGGAACGGGATCTGGGCCACATCGTGACGCGGGAGCGAGGCTAG
>DATCJA010000015.1:0-4446 GCA_036507475.1 Vicinamibacterales bacterium | reverse complement strand
GGCGCCGTCGTTGGCCGTGAAGACGTCACGGTCGAGTCGACCGCAGACGGCATCGTCATCACGGGTCAGGGCCGCCTCTCCGGATCGCAGGATGTCGTCATTCGACGCGTGGAAGTGCGATACGGCCGCGACTGGACGCCGTCCTCGTACGAGCTCGAAGCGTCGGTGAACGGCGGTGAGGCAGGGCTCGTCACGTCGTTCTCGAACGGGGCGGCGGTCACGAAGGGCGTTGACGGTGGACAGCCGATCGACCAGACCGATAAGGTGGCGCCGCGGGTCGTGGTGCTGCCGAATGTGTTCTTTGGCGCCTACGAGGCGCTGACACGGCGGCTCGCAGCGACCTCGACGGAAAAGGAGTTTCCGGCGTTCATCGGTCCTTCGGCGCTGGGACTCCTGCGCGTCACGAATGCCAGCGTCGAGCAGATGCAGATTGGAACCGCGACGTTCAACATCCGGCGCTACGAGCTCTCCTTTGCGGGCCCGCGCGGGATGGTCGTGGTGAATGTTTACACCGACGACGCTGGTTCGCTGCTGCGCGTGAACATCCCCGCTCAGCGCGTGGACGTCATGCGCGACGATCTGGCGTCGGCCACATCGCGCACCGTCGTCTATTCGAATCCAAACGACGAGGCTGTGAACATCCCGGCTGCGGGCTTCAACCTGGGCGCCACCCTCACGTGGCCACGCGGCGCGAAGACAACTGGTGCGTCAGCAACCTCGAGGCTTCCCGCGGTCGTGTTGCTTGCGGGCGCGACAGCAAATGAGCGCGACGGTGTTGTCGGCGGCGTGCCGATTCTGGGGCAGCTCGCGGGCGCGCTCGCAGATGCGGGCTTCGTGGCAGTCCGTTATGACAAACGGGGTCATGGCCAAAGCGGGGGACGGTCCGAATCGGCCACGCTTGGCGATCAGGCCGAAGACACTCTCGCCGTGTTCCGGTGGCTGGCCAACCGACGCGACATCGATCGCGATCGAGTGGCGGTCGTCGGCCACAACGAAGGCGCGTGGGCCGCGCTGCTCGCGGCCGCGCGTGAACGGCGCATTGCTGCGGTTGTGACACTTGCCGCGCCGTCGACGACCGGTTCGGAGCGCAATCTCGAGCAGCAGCGACACGTCCTCGAACGCATGAATCTGACGCCAGCCGAGCGCGTTGCAAAGATCGAGCTTCAAGGCCGAATCAATGCCGCCGTCATGAGCGGACGTGGATGGGAAGCCCTTCCCCCGGACGTGCGGAAGCAGGCGGATACGCCCTGGTTCCAGAGTTTTCTGAAGTTCGACCCGGCACGGGTGATCGAGGACATCAGGCAGCCGATGCTCTTCATTCATGGCGAGCTCGACGCCGAAGTCCCCCCCTCACACGTAGACCGGCTTGGTGGATTGGCGCAGAAGCAAAGCCGCTCGAGATCCGTGGCCGTGGTGGCGGTGCGCGGCGTCAATCATTTGCTGACGCCGGCTGTCACGGGCGATGTCAGCGAGTACGCCTCACTGCCGAACCGCAATGTCAGCGGCGATGTCACGAAGGCACTCGGTGAATGGCTGACGAAGGCGTTCCAAAGCGTGCGGTAACCAATGAAGCACGTTCCGTTTGCCGCCGCAGCGTTTGCGATGCTGGCCGTCGCTGTGCCGGCCCAATCTCCTCCCATGCGTGGTAAAGGCCTCACGGAAATCGAGGGTCTCAAAGTCGGCCACTACACGTTGACCGAGCGTCCAACGGGCTGCACCGTGGTGCTGGTTGACGGCGACGGAGTACCCGGCGGCGTGTCGCAGCGTGGCGCCGCCCCCGGCACACGCGAGACCGATCTTCTGGATCCGCTCAACCTCGTCGACAAAGTCAACGCCATCGTGCTTGCCGGCGGCAGTGCGTACGGCCTGGATGCCGCGCAAGGAGTGATGCGCTACCTCGAGGAGCGGAACATTGGATGGAATGTGGGCGCGACCGGTGTTGTGCCGATCGTCCCGTCGGCTATCCTGATGGATCTCGCGTTTGGCGGCGACCCCAGGATCCGGCCCACGGCGGATTGTGGTTACCGGGCGGCCCAATCCGCCGCCGACTCCCTGGTCGCGGAAGGCAACGTCGGCGCCGGCGCCGGGGCCACATTGGGCAAGGTCGCCGGTCGAGGGCGAGCCATGAAAGGTGGGATCGGTTCGGCCGCGATCAGGCTTCCGAACGGACTGGTCGTTGGCGCTCTCGTGGCTGTCAATGCCATTGGCGACGTCATCGATCCGGCAACGGGGCAGGTCGTCGCCGGCGTCCGCACGGCGGATGGCAAAGCGCTCGCAGACGCCCGCAAGCTGCTTCTGGATGGCAGTCTTCTGCGCGCGGTGGCTCCACGCCCCGCAGAGAACACCACGATCGCCGTCGTTGCCACGAACGCACGACTCACCAAGACCGAAGTGAATCGCGTCGCCCTGATGGCAGATGACGGGATCGCCCGGGCCATCGTTCCTTCGCACACGATTGGTGATGGCGACACCGTGTTCGCGCTCGCGACGGGCCGCTGGTCCGGGGAAGCCGACACCAGCATCATCGGCGCGCTCGCCGCGGAGGCGCTGTCAGAAGCGATTGTTCGTGCCGCAGCGCAGGCCGCGAGTCTTGGCGGCCTGCCTTCGGCTCGCGAGATGGGAACGGTTCCAGCGCGCTTCAGATAGGGAGGCTCGCTGGCGCCGCCTGCCCCTCCTTGACCCTTCACCTCGCCCTTCTCATCGTTTACTCCGTTGGCGTCGTCGGGCTCGGACTCTGGACGTCGCGGCTGATTCGTACGAGCGGCGATTTCTTCGTGGCAGGCCGCACGCTCGGACCAGGCCTCATCTTTGCGTCGATGCTCGCTGCCAACATCGGGTCTGGGGCAACGGTGGGCGTTGCGGGACTCGCGTATCGCGACGGCATCAGCGCATGGTGGTGGAGCGGTTCGGCCGGGCTTGCCTCGCTGGTGCTCGCGTTCTCGGTCGGTCCGCGCATCTGGCTGCTCGCGAAGGAGCACGGGTTCTTCACGACCGGCGATTTCCTGGAGTTCCGTTACGGACCTGCCGTTCGCAGCGCCGTTTCTGCGCTGATCCTCCTTGGATCGCTGGCGATTCTGGCGGGGCAGCTCATCGCGGGCGCCGCGATTCTGAACGTCGTGACCGGGGCGCCGCGCTGGGTGGGATCGCTCATTGGCGGCTCCATCATGACGATCTACTTCGCCGCGGGCGGCCTGCTTGGCACCGCCGTCGTGAATACCGTGCAGCTCGTGGTGATGCTCGGCGGCTTTCTCGTCGCACTGCCCTTTGCCCTCGGCGCGGTCGGCGGGCTCGACCAGATGTTTGCCGCCCTGCCGCCGCATTTCGGCGACGTCGGGTTCTCAGCCGGCCCTGGGTCCGGGTGGACGCTGCTTTTCCTCACAGGCCCGGCATTCATCGTGTCGCCGGGCCTCATTCAGAAATCGTACGGCGCTGCGAGCACGCGAGCGCTCCGCGTAGGCGTCGCGATCAACGCCGTGGCCCTCATGCTGTTTGCATTCCTTCCTGTGCTGCTGGGCATGGTGGCGTTCGTCGCGCTCCCAGGAATCGCGGATCCGAACCTCGTGCTGCCGACGCTGCTGCGAGAACAGCTGCCGGCCTGGTTGGGCGCGCTCGCGATGGCGGCGGTGTTTTCCACGGAAGTCGACACGTGTGATGCGATTCTGTTCATGATCTCGACCTCGGCAGCGAAGGACCTCTACAAGCGGCACCTCAGACCTGATGCGAGCGACGCAGAGCTTCTTCGCATTGCACGGATCGCGGCGGTCGTTGGCGGAACGCTTGGTGTTCTTCTCTCGATCTATCTAACGACGGTGATTGGCGCGCTTACGATCTTCTATTCGCTGCTCGGGGTCAGCTTGTTCGTGCCGGTCATCGGCGGGCTGTACACGAAGCGAGCCGGATCGGCAGCGGCGATGGCGGCAATCGTCGCGGGGGTTGCAGCGCTGCTCGTCGTGCGGTTTGGGTTTGGCAATGAATATCCCTGGCTGGATCCCACGTTGACGGGGTTGGTTGTGGCCGTGGTTGCCTTTGTCTTTGTCACAGCGCTACCCGTGCCCTCCTCGACGGGCCACAGAGACACAGAGATTCACTGATTGGAGCATGAGAATCGTCGTTCACCCTTCTGGCTTCTCACTTCTCCGTTCGTGTTCACGTTCGGTTCAGGTTCACATGTTCAAGCGGAGGTCCGCGCGTCCGCCCGCGAACCTGAACACGAACCGAGAAGCGAGAACGGAGAAGCGTGAACGACACCTCCGCACGCGATACAAGCCGGGATAGGATTACGGATCGATGAAGACCTACCGCATTGCAGTGATTGCCGGAGACGGCATCGGCCAGGAAGTGATTCCTGCTGGAATGGACGTGTTGAAGACGGCCGCAGCGCAGGGCGGGTTTCGCTGCGAGTTCACCGAGCTTCCCTGGGGATCGGAGTTCTACCTCCGTAACGGT
>DATCJA010000014.1:0-17378 GCA_036507475.1 Vicinamibacterales bacterium | reverse complement strand
AACGGTGCTCCCCGATCTCGATGTCATCACGGTCGCAGCGAAGGCTGCCCACACGCAGTGCCACCTGCACTACTGGATCGTCGAGCTCACGCGACCGGCGAGCCGTGACGAGGTCCTCGACGCATTTCGAGTGGCGCCACGGATTGCCTCGGTGCGCATGTCCGACGGCATCGTCGCCCTCAACAGCACCGTGGAGCTGATGCGCGATCTCGGCCGGCCGCGCGGCGATCTCTGGGAGGTCGCGCTGTGGGAAGACGTGTTGGCGGTTCACGGACGTGAGGCGATGTACACCTACCAGGTCTTCAACGAAGCCATCGTCGTGCCGGAATCGGTTGACGCCATCCGGGCGCTCGTCGGCGAGGTGAGGGACGGCGCAGTGTCCATCGCCCGGACTGACGAGGCGCTCGGCATGCGGCGCGAGTTCCTGGTTCCCGCGCCCGCCGCGAAACCGTCCGCACCGCGATGAGCGGCCACCGTGCTCGAACTGGTTGACGTCGGGCCGCGGTCGCTGCAGCCCTACCGCGGCGTGGCACCGGACGCGATCCTCGACGATCTCGTGCGATGCGCCGCGCCACTCCGTGGCGCGCGCGTATTGCATGTCAACGCCACGCCCTACGGCGGCGGCGTCTCGGAGCTGCTGCGGTCGGGCGTACCCCTGTTGAATGACTTGGGGTTAATCGCGCACTGGAAGATCATCCGCGGCGACGAACGCTTCTTCCAGGTGACGAAGAAGATCCACAACGGCCTGCAAGGCGCCGCCGACGACCTGACGGAGGCCGAGCGCGAGGCGTATCTCGGCACGTCGCGTCGCAATGCCGAGCTGCTCACCGAGGAATACGACTTCGTCTTTCTCCATGACCCCCAGCCGGCCGGCATCCTGTCGCTTCGCGGGAAAGGCGACGCCCGATGGATCTGGCGGTGCCACATCGATACGGCGCAGCCGAACCCGAGCGTGTGGGCGTTCCTCCACGACTATCTCGAGCCGTTCGACGCCGCCGTGTTCACGATGGAGGAGTTCGTTCCACCGGATTTCCCAATCGCGCGCGTCGAGATCGTGCCTCCCGCCATCGATCCGCTGAGCCCGAAGAATATGCCGCTGGCCGACGCCACCGCGCGCGGCGTGCTCGAGTGGATTGGGGTCGAGCTGGATCGGCCGCTGGTCAGCCAAGTGTCGCGCTTCGATCCATGGAAAGACCCGCTCGGGGTGATCGCCGCCTATCGCCTCGCCCGCGAGGAAATACCTGGACTGCAGCTCGCCCTGGTGGGTTCGATGGCTCTGGATGATCCCGAAGGATGGGACGTCTACCGGCAGGTGCGAGAGGCGTCACAGTCGGACCCGGCCGTCCATGTCTTCACGAACCTGACGGGCGTGGGAAACATCGAAGTCAACGCCTTTCAGCGCCTCTCACAGGTGGTGATTCAGAAGTCGATCCGCGAGGGGTTCGGGTTAGTGGTCTCGGAGGCGCTGTGGAAAGGTACGCCCGTCGTGGCCGGCCGGGCCGGCGGGATCCCGCTGCAGATGGCGGATGGCGTCGGCGGCGTCCTCGTGAACGGGGTTGAGGAATGCGGAAGGGCGCTGGCCGCGCTCCTCAAGGATCGGGACCATGCGCGAGATCTGGGAAACAAAGGTCGCGAGCGAGTGCGCGAGCATTTTCTGTTGCCGCGACTGCTACTGAACGAATTAGAGCTGATGCAAGAGCTGGCCGCGGGACGGCCGGTGATCCCGGCCGAACATCGCGATCCTGTCTGCGGGATGTCCGTCAGCCCCGAAGAGGCGGCGCCGGAAGCCCGCTTTCAGGACGTCACGTACCGCTTCTGTTCCGACGTGTGCCGGGAGCAGTTCCTGCGGGAGCCGCGCCACTACGTAGGACGCACACGGCCTGAGTGACCCGCGAGGAGGGGACATGATGGGAGGAGGAGACGTCATGATGGGCGGGATGTGGCTCTGGTGGATTGTCGGGCTCGGCGTGTTGGTGCTGCTCGTCTGGGCAATCGCCCGGGCAGCGGCATCGCCCGCGCCTCTGCAGGGCGGAGACTCGCCTGAAGCGATCCTGAAACGGCGGTACGCGCGTGGCGAGCTTGACCGCGAAGAGTATGACCGCCGGTTGAGCGACCTTCGAAAGTGACCTCGGAAGGATCCATGACACGAACTGACCCCGTCTGCGGAATGCCGGTAGTAGAGGATGGCGCCGTGGTGCTCGAGCATGGGACTGAGCGCCTCTGGTTCTGCTCGGAATTCTGCAAACAGCAGTTCCTCCGGCACCCGCGTGCGTACGAGGCAGCGCCCGTGCAGCCGCGGGCGGCGATTGATTGGCTGAGTCGCCGCGTCGCGTACTTCTCGATGGAAGTCGCATTGTCGAACGACATACCGACCTACTCAGGAGGTCTCGGCGTGCTCGCTGGCGACACGCTGCGCTCGTGCGCAGACCTTGATGTGCCTGCCGTCGGGATCTCGCTGGTCCACCGGCAAGGGTACTTCCACCAGGAGATCCGGGACGGCTGGCAGATCGACCATGACGCCCCGTGGGAGCCGGAACGGCTGCTGCAGCACGTCGAGCCGCGCGTGACGGTGGACATCGAGGAACGGCCCGTCCACGTTCGTGCGTGGCGGCATGACATCGTTGGATCGGGCGGCTACACGGTTCCAGTGTTGTTGCTGGACACGAACCTGCCCGACAACACTCCGGACGATCGCCGCATCACCGATCATCTCTACGGTGGCGACGACCGGTATCGCCTCATGCAGGAGATGGTGCTCGGCATCGGGGGCGTCCGCCTGCTCCGGGCCCTCGGCTGCACAGGCCTCCGCACCTTCCATCTCAACGAAGGGCATGCGGCGCTTGCGCCCCTGGAGCTGTTGCGTATCGAAGATCGAAGCGACGGCTGGGACTTCCGGCCGGTACGCAACCGGACGGTGTTCACGACGCATACACCGGTCCCCGCGGGACACGATCAGTTCGACTGGGCCTTGGTGTCCCGGACGCTGGGGAGCTTCGTTAGCGGAGAGGTCCTCCAGATGCTGGGCGGCCACGATCGCTTGAATATGACGCACCTCGCGCTCAATCTGAGTCACTATGTCAACGGCGTCGCCCTCCGACACCAGGAGGTGTCGAGCGAGCTCTTTCCGCAGTACGAGATTCACCAGATCACCAACGGCGTACATGCGCGGACGTGGACGAGCCCCCCGTTTAAGACGCTGTTCGATCGCCACATCCCAGGGTGGCGCAACGACCCGGTCATGCTGCACAACGCGCTGGCCCTTCCACCGGACGACGTGTGGGCCGCGCACCTTCGCGCCAAGGAGGCTCTCATTGAAGCGGTATTCCGGCGGACTGGGCGCCGACTGCGGGACGATGCGCTCACCGTGGGCTTTGCGCGACGGGCCACGGCCTACAAACGCGCCGCTCTCGTGCTCAGCGATCTATCGGCGCTGCGCGCAATTGCACGCACACGCCCGCTGCAGCTCGTCTTTGCGGGGAAGGCACACCCGAAGGATGATCCCGGCAAGCAGGGCATCCGGTCGATCCTGCGCGCGGCGGAGGACCTGCGCGACGAGGTCCCCATTGTGTACCTCACCGAGTACGACCTCGATCTGGCAGGCGCGCTCGTTGCCGGCGTTGACCTGTGGCTGAACACGCCGCTTCGGCCGCTGGAAGCCTCGGGTACGTCTGGCATGAAGGCCGCCTTGAACGGCGTGCCGAGCTTCAGTGTGCTCGACGGCTGGTGGCGTGAGGGGTGTGTGGAAGGCGTAACGGGATGGGCCATTGGCGGCGCCGAGCCGGTCGGCGGTGATGAGGCGAGCCGTGCCGATGCCGCCGATCTCTATCGCAAGCTTGGCGCTGTCATCGCTCCGCTGTTTTACGAGGATCGTGACGGATGGGTGCGGGTGATGCGGCGGTGCATCGCGCTGAATGGATCCTTTTTCAACACGCATCGCATGGTCCGGCAGTACGTGACCCATGCGTACTCGCTGGGCGAAGAACGATGACCGGTCACTGGTCGAACTTGCCGACGCTGGGCACAAGCCTGCCCGTCGTCAGTGCGCGCGGCGCTCCTCTCCACCCGATGTCGACATTCGATCGACAAGCTCGTGCCATTGACCCCAGCAGGGGATGAACATCGGGACTCGCCGCTGGTAGGCGCGGTATGCCTCGCCGAACTCAGTGACCATCTCTTTCTCGGCTGCTACGCCCCTTTTCATCGCCACGCTCGTCTGGTTGACCCCTGGAGATTCCACTGGAGGCGCTGCTCTTTGCTGCCGCCCTGGGCGCGTGCTGGGTCGAGCTCTACGAGCATGTCCACTGGCTGCGAGTGACGCATGCGCCTGTGCGCCGTGCGGCGTGACGACATGTGGTACCGCATGTCTGGTCCGACCTTTGCGTGCAGGGGCGAAATAGAGAGCACTGGCTTCGAGGTCTGGAGGCATACCGTGCACGCGATACGACACCTCTCGGCGGTTGCGGTGGCGATTGCGCTCGCCGCTGCGTCTTCATTTGGGGACGCAGCAACGCAGCAGCAGGCGGCCACCGAAGGCGCCGTCGTCACGATTCCGGTCACCGTCCACCCGCACAACGCGCGCACCCGGACGGCCGCGCGCGACCTGACGGCCGACGCACTCGTCGTGAAGGAAGATGACCGAGAGCAGCCGATCTCCGCGGTTCGGGGGCCGAGCGAGTCGCCGCTTGTACTGGCCGTGCTCATCCAGGATGACCTGGTTTCGAGGGTCAATCTCGAGCTGGAGGGCCTCAGACGATTCATTCGCAACCTGCCGCCAGGGTCGCGCGTGCTGACGGCGTACCTGACGGTCGGCACCGTCCGGGTGATGCAGGACTTTACCGAGGATCGCGGCGCTGCCGCCACCTCGCTCCGTATCTTGCAGGGTGCGTCCGCCGCACCCTTCAATCCCTATATGGGAGTGACCGACGTGGTGCGGCGCTTCGGCGAGCAGCCGGAGGGCCGGCGGGCGGTGCTGCTCGTGTCCGACGGTCTCGACGTCTCGCGCGGGCTTTCGCTCCCGGATACGCTGAACTCCATAGACCTCGCGCGCGCGATCCGCGAAGCGCAGCGCCGCGGCGTCACGGTCTTCCCGATGTATGCACCGTCCGCAGGGCTGACGAGCGTGAGCCGGCTCGCGGCGAACTACGGACAGGGAGCGCTCAACCGCCTCGCAGACGAAACCGGTGGCATGGCGTTCTTTTCAGGGTTCACGTTCGTGAGCTTAGAGCCATATCTGAAAGAGCTCCGTGAGCTGCTCAGCCGCCAGTGGCTCGTCAGCTATCGATCCACGGGGACGGAGCCAGGGTTCCGCAAGATCAAAGTGACGACGCAACTCGATCTGCACCTGCACTATCCTGAGGGTTACGAGGCAGCGCGGTAGTAGATTACGGACGACCATGGCTTACTGCACCGCATGTGGGGAGGCGCTGGAAGAAGGCGACCGGTTCTGTGCCCAGTGTGGCACGAAGGTCCGGCGTCCTGCGTCTGCCGCGGAGCGTCCATCTGCTATCCCGGATCGTCCGGCCGATTGGGCTCCTCTCACGTCTCCGGCCGGGACCGATGTCGGTCCGCCGCAGTATGGCTCGATGCTTCTAGGCGCATCGGAGCCGCCACCTCAGCATACGGGAGCGAGGCGCGGGTGGCCGCGCCGGTTGATCCTTCCAGGTGTCCTGCTCGGCGCAGTAGGTGTTGGGGCACTGGTGGGCTACTGGTGGTTTGGGCGTCCTGGTGGTACCGGTGCTGTCTCGACGGTCGACACCGAACAGGCGATTGGGTCGCGGTCTGGGGGCGAAGGCGGAGACGCACACACGAGCGCCAGCGGCTGGCGCGTCGTGGAGACCTTCACCGGGGCTGTGCAACATCCAGCGGCGGCTGAGGGAGTGCCAGATGGCCAGACCGCAATTATTCCGCCCGGCGATTCGCTCGCGCTCGAGTGGATAGCGGGGGAGTTCTACAACGGCGAAGGGCCTGATGTGCGCATTGTCGGGCTTGAGGGAACTCGAACGCGTTATACGATCTTCGCTCGGACGGACCCTTCCGACCAGTGGGTGCGCTTTGACATCAACACACGTGGGTTTCCGGGCGGCGCGGCGGCGCACGATTTTGGACATCACGGCATCGAGGCCGCACGCGAACTGCTGATCCGCAACGAGGGGACCGGCAATCTCCCTGTAGACGCGGTTGTGCCGCTGTATACAGAGCCGCAGGCGCACGCAGAGGAGAGCCACGCGCACTCGTAATCGCCGCGCTCATGTTGTGTAGCGCGCCAGCTGTCGCCCAGCAGCCGCCGGTCATGATCGATGACTTGATCGTGTTAAGCCAGAGCCGCGTGTCTGATGACACCATCCTCTTCAGCTATGGACCGTATTACCGCACGGTGCCCGTTGTCAGTGCGCGCGGCGCTCCTCTCCACCCGATGTCGACATGCGATCGACGAGCTCGTGCCATTGACCCCAGCGGGGGATGAACATCGGGACGCGCCGCTGGTAGGCACGGTAGGCCTCTCCGAACTCATCGACCATCCGTCGCTCCTCCGAGCGGGCGAGCAGCGCATAGGCCAACACGATGAAGGGAAACAACCCTACCGAGAACACCGTCGGCCAGTGCACGACCCCTTCACCAAGGAGCCCGACGAAGAGGCCCAAGTACTGCGGATGCCTCACCACGCCGTACAACCCGTCCGTGGCCAGGCGCTTCTGCTCGTGTGCCCGGTAGAGCTCGCGCCAGCCTTCGGCGAACAACCCAATGCCGAGGAACACCAGTCCGTAACCAAGCAGCATCGAGATGAACATGCCGGCCTCGCCCACGCCGAGCAGCGTGGACCACAGGTTGGCGTTGAGATTCCCCCGGTCTATCCCGAAAAATCTGACGAGCAGATAGATCGTGAGCGGGAAGCCGTACATCTCCGCATACAGGGCGATGATGAACGCCTGCACCAGCCCCGCGCCGGCCCACTCACGCCACGATTTCGGGGCAAAGTACCGATAAAAGATCCAGGACACTACCACGATCGTGATCACGGAAAGAGCCCAGGCTCCACCGTGTGCAGCTTGTTCACTCATTGTCGAGACTCCTGTTCATCGAGTACCGGACCCGCCAGGCCGTGTGTCGATATAGAGAAACGGAGACAACTCGAACTTCGTCTTGCAGATGCGGCTGCAGAAGTAGTACGTCTTGCCATCGTACGTCGCAGTTGCCGGCGCCTTTTGCTCGTCGACGGTCATGCCGCATACGGGATCGGTAGTCACGTTAACCTCCTCCCGAGCCTGCCGCGAAGACGCCGGCTGTTTGCCGTCTGCAATCACACTCGCTTTAACTCGGGCTCGCGGACGAACAGGATCACCCCTACCGTCACAAGGCCGATGACGAGGTTCCACCACATATGTCCCGGCCCGGTTTGGAGCAGGCCGAGGAACGATGAGACGACAATGGCGATTCCCATGAGAGCGACGAGCGCGCCTGCCCACGATCGCTCGGCCGCTGCCAGGAAGCCAAAGGTACCGATCGCCGTGCCAAACACGATAGCCGTCCAGACGTGCACTGGCGGTGTGAACGGGATGAACCCACTCAGCGCGAACAACAGGCCGGCGATGCCGACGATCCAGCGTGCAGCGGTAGCCATGGCAGCCCTCCTTGAGAGGATTCTTTGCAGGTCCCGTTCCGGCGTCCGGGCCGTGGGGAACGCGGAGGAGGTCAGGCCCGCGAATCGGTGACTACGGATAATTTTTCGCGTGGCCCCGCGTTTTCCCGCAGTCGGACATGCGGGCCTCGTACCAGCTCCGCCACAGGTTCGGGTCGAGACCTCGCGGCGCAAGATTAATTTCCATTCACGATTGCCGATCGCCGGCACGCTGTCGTCGCCCCCAACGTATGATGCCTCGGTTCACGATCGGCCGACCAAGGCGGCACTGCCGCAACAGCCGATCAAAGGCGGGTGCGGTGAGTCCAGGGGAGGCAATCTTGTACGGGATCATCATATGGAATGGCTTCGAGATAACTGGTTTTGGATCGCCGTCTTCTTGTTCTTCATCTTGATGCACTCCGGACACGGCGGGCATGGGGGTCACGGCGGCCACGGTGGATCGAACCGCGCACCTCGCCGCGACGAGCGAGAGCGGCGCGATGAGCCAACGCCGCGGGACACCGGCGGCGGCCATCACCATCACTGATCGAGGAGGCGTGTGTGAGCAGGCTCAACATCAAGGTGGTCACGTGGTCGCTCGCGGTCTTCACCGAGGTGTCGTTCCTGATCTGCATCCTCTACGGGTCGATCGTGCCCGAGACCGTGCACATGACGCAGTTCCTCGAGATTGTGCTGCCGGGCTTCCGCTGGCTGACCGTCACGGGCTTTCTGATTGGCGCTCTGGAGAGCTTTCTCTATGGCGCCTACATGGGGCTCGTCTTCACACCCATCTACAACTTCTTCCAGCAGCGTTGGGGGGCATGAGCCCCCGAGAACGCCACGCGTCCACCGAAGTCGTGGTAAGGGTCAGCGTGTCATGACGTGATGACGAGATCATGCTGGCGTTCCCGAGTGATCGGGACAATCCGGGGCGCAAGGAGGTGATGTGATGCACGTAGGCATGTGGGGCCTGGCCGCGATCGTCGTGGTGATCATCTCGTGGCTGATGTACCGCTACCTGGCACCCGAAAGCTGGAAGGAGTGGACACGCGCCGGCGTGCTCCAGGCATTCATCATCGCCTTCTACGCCGAGATGTACGGGTTTCCGCTGACCATTTACTTTCTGGCTCGCTTTCTCGGGCTCGATCTCGCGTGGACCGAGGGAGGCAATCTCTGGGCGCAGCTCTTCGGTACGCCGCTGGCTCATATCGTCGCCATGATGATCGGCTATACGATTGTCTTCGCCGGCGCGACGCTTGTGGCCGACGGGTGGCGACGGATCCATCAGGCCAGACGCGAAAGACGCCTTGTGACCGACGGCGTGTATGCGCGGATGCGCCACCCTCAGTACACCGGCCTGTTCCTCATTGTCTTCGGGGAGGGCATCGTGCACTGGCCCACGATCGTCTCCGTCGTGGCGTTTCCGGTGATCGTGGTCGCCTATACCATGCTCGCACGCAAGGAAGAGCGGCAGATGCTCGAGCAGTTCGGGGACCAGTATCGCGAGTACCAGCGGCGCGTGCCCATGTTCATTCCCCGCCGCGAAGGCGCACACCTCCAGGAGGCGTGAATGAGCGCACAAACCGTCACGATTCTCAGCGGCGTGATCCTGCTCCTGGTCTTTGCCCTCGTGGCGTGGAACCTGAGGCGCCGTCGCGAGCGTCGCAGGTAGGAGCTACGCAAGGCTGCACGGTAGACGATCCCCACGCGGCGTGTCTGTGGGACAGCGGGGCAAGACCTCGCTTGAGCGACCTTCGAAAATGAGCTCGAAGGAGTGGTTGGGTCGATGAAGCGAGTGGCCGTCCTCACGAGTGGGGGCGACGCACCGGGTATGAACGCCGCGATCCGAGCCGTCGTCCGAACGGGGGTGGACAAGGGTTGGGACGTGCTGGGTGTCCGGCGTGGCTACGCCGGGCTGGTGGCCGGCACGATGACGGCGCTGGACGCGCGTGATGTCGGTGGGGTGATCCAGCAGGGCGGCACGATACTCGGCAGCGCGCGGTGTCCGGAGTTTGCGCTCGAAGAGACCCGCCGCAAGGCGATTGACGCGCTCGCCCGCAACGGCGTCGACGCGCTCGTCGTGATCGGCGGGAACGGATCGCAGGCTGGTGCGCATGCGCTCGCGCAGATGGGCGTGCGGGTCGTCGGTGTCGCGTCGACCATCGACAACGATCTCAGCGGCTCCGACATCACCCTCGGCGTCGACACGGCCCTGAACATCGCGCTCGAAGCGATCGACCGGCTGAAGACGACGGCGTCGTCACATCAGCGGGCTTTCCTCGTCGAGGTAATGGGCCGGAGCTGCGGCTATCTGGCGTTGATGGCCGGCATCGCTGGGGGAGCCGAGGTCGTGCTCATTCCCGAAGCCGACATGGAACCCGACCAGGTGGCTGCGGAGTTCCGGCGCGCCTACGACCGCGGCAAAGCGCACGCGATCGCGGTCGTCGCTGAAGGGGCGCGCACCAACGCGGCGGCCTTGGCACGGCATTTCACGGAGCACCACGACGCCCTTGGCTTCGATCTGCGTGTCACCACCTTGGGGCACGTGCAGCGCGGCGGCGCACCGGGGGCCTTCGACCGGTTGCTCGGAACGCGGCTCGGCGCAGCCGCGGTGGACGGCCTGGCCCGCGGCGAGCACGGCGTGTTGGTTGGGCTTGTCAAGGGTGACGTGGTGAGCACGCCGCTTCCCGAAGTCGCGGCGACGCCGAAGCGCCTTGATCCGAGCCTGCTCACGCTGTCACGGATTCTCGCGATGTGACGCAGAGCATGAGCCTTTTTCAATAGCCATCGGATGGTCCGCCAGTACGTGCTCCACGCGTACTCGCTCGGCGAAGAATCATAGGAGCGTGAGATGATCTGGGCGCCAAACGGGGGCGCGGCTCGTCAGCTCGGCGCGCGGCTCCGCGCCGCGTTCCAGGCACCGTGGCCTCCCCCCTGCACTTCAGGCCGCCGGGCCACCGAGTCACGACAGCGATAGCTGCTGAGATGAGGAATGTCACCGCGCGTCGAGATGAGTCTTTGCAGAGTGTTCGAGGCCACAACTGCGCCAGGCGGGAGTTGACGCGCGCTCCGATCAGAAATCGTGATTGAGGATATGCTCCGCACGCCGGCAGATCTCGCGCCCGTACTCCACCCACGTACCCTGACCCCAATACCGATAGCAGCTGGTCTGCGACGCCAGCAGATGAAACAATGCGTTGCGGTAGCGCGGTTCCGTCGTCGGCAGCGCCGGCCGGAGCACTTTCTCGTAGAACAAAGAACTGACTCGCTGCATCGGATCGAGCAGCGTGTCATAGCCGCGGACCCACGAGATATCGTTCGTCCAGCTGCCACCCTCGACGTGAAAGCGTGAGTCTTCCCTCCGAAGCTCGGCGATCACGAGGGCGAGCGTGTCGGGGCCGGCACCCGGCTCGAATCGATCCCAGATGCGTTTCTGGAAGAGTGGTTGAATGACCGGCAGGTCTTCGTCCCGAACGCCCGCGGCCGACAAGTGCTCGAGGTATTCGGTGACATGCATCAACGGCGTGTCTGAGCCAGAGGATTCACGAACGACCTCGACGTACTTCGGCGGGAACTCGTTCATCATGACACCGCCATTTTCACCGTCGGCGATCTGCGTCACCAGTGGCGGCACGGCCGTGCCGCCCAGGTCCCACCGCTGCACGCTCTTTGCCTCGTAGTACGGCTGCATCTGTCCGACGAGTTTCGTGTCGCTTCCCTGCGTCTTGATGATGGCGCGAATCCAGATGGATTCGCCCGCCGAGTTCGTGCAGCGCAACCGATGAGGGAGATGCGTGCGCTCGGGCGCTCGTCCATTCGGTTGCTCGATCGAGTGCTCCTGCACCAGCACCCACTCATATCCACAATCGAGCAGGGTCTTGACGAATTCGTACGCGACATCCAGGTGATTCGGCAGCGCCATCTCCGCCGGCGAAAACCCTTTCACTCTGGCGAGCGCGTCAAGGCCGAATATACCGGCGAAATGCTGCTGCCACGCCTTCACATGCAAACGATAGTCTTGAACGGGGGTCGAGGGCGCCACAGGGTGACCCCATGCGCACCCCAGCCATTCCACCGCCCGCCGGTAGCGTGGCTCGCAGGTGATTCTGCGAAGACTGTCGAAGACATCATTGAGCCCCATCTGTCGCAGGCCGTGGAACAGCGTCCCGGAGTACTCGAGCATGACGCGCGGCTCTTTGCCTTCGTCGACCAGCTGCGGCACGAACTCGCCCATTCGCTTGTAGCACCAGTGAAACACCGGCGCGTTGTGATTGTCGCCCATGGCCAGGTGTTCCATCATGTATTGCAGGTTGCCGATAATCGGTGCCGTGCGCACGTCGTCGCCGCCGGCCGGAATCAACGGCTGGTGCATGTGCAGGGCGATCGCTGCGGCACTCCGGACGCGGCTGAAATCGATCGGGCTCTCACGGAGGAACACCGGCTGACCGGCGGCCTGCCGCATCACCTTTTCGACGGCTGACTCGGAGCCCGAGATGTTCGGCAGGCCGTCCACGTATTCTGCAAGACCGTTCATCGCCGGCCCTCCTGAACCCGCTGAGATCTCGCACAAATCCCGAGACCGGGCATTCACTTGTGACGGATGTGGTCGTAGATGTTCACATAGTCCTGCCCTGGGTGGTTCCACGAGTAGTCGTAGCGCATGCCATTCAGCATCAGATACCGGAACTCCTGCGGGTAGTCGTACCACAGGCCGATGGCGCGGCGCATCGCCGATTCGATTCCCGTCGGATCCGGCTGATGAAAGACGTACCCGTTGTGCTGATCCGGTGGCCTGTCGGAGAAATCACGATCGAAGACCGTTTCGCTGAGCCCTCCGACGGCTCGCACGATGGGCACGGCGCCGTACTTCAGGGCGATCATCTGAACCAAACCGCAGGGCTCGTAATTGCTGGGCACCACGATCATGTCGGCGCCGGCGTACACCTGATGGGCGAGCTCTCCGTCGAACCGCAACTCCAGGTGAGAGTCCGGATTCTCGTTCATCTCATGCTTGAGGCGCTGGAACTCGTCGTGAATGGACGGGTCTGGACTGGGACCAAGCAAGACAAACTGCGCGCCGTTGGCCAGCGCATAGAAGAACGCGTGCCGGACGAGATGCACGCCTTTCTGCGAGTCAAGACGCCCCACGTACGCGATCAGCGGTTTGAAGTCCTTGCGCAGCCAGAGGCGCTCCCGGAGCGCCTCCTTGTTCCAATACTTGCGTTCGAGGCTGTCGATGTTGTAGCGGTGTGGAATGAGCCCGTCGATTTCCGGGTTCCAGACGTCGTAATCGGTACCGTTACGCACACCTCCGAACTTGTGACGATGAAGATACAGCGTGTGGCCCAGACCGAACCCTTGATCCGTATGCATGGCCTCCCATGCGTACCCGCGTGACACCGTGGTCGTGAAGTTCGAGTACACGATGCCGCCCTTCATGACATTGAGCGCGTGAGGATGGACCGGATCTCGCAGCCGGTCGTCGTGAAAATAGTACTCCGGACGTCCAAGATCGGTTGCCCACAGGACGCGCTCCCCGTCCAGACCCTGGTGCTTGAAATTGTGGATCGTGTAGCACACGCGCTGGTGCGTCATTCCGTGGTACTTGTAAATCTCAAAGAGGAGGACCGGGACCAGGCCCGTCGGCCAGTCGTGACAGTGAATCACGTCGGGGCGCTTGTTGGCCTTGAGCATGAACTCGAGCGTCGCCTTGCTGAAGAACGCAAAGCGCATCGTGTCGTCCGATGAGCCATAGATCGTGCCACGTGCGAAGAACTGGTCCTGCGAGTGTGGTTCGATGAAAAAACACCTGCGTCCGTGCACGAAGCCGAACCAGACGGAGCAGTGGATGGCACCCTTGAACCAGGGCACCCAGAGATCGCGGTAATCCAGGGTCAGGCCCCAGATGTGGTCGTAGCGCAGGCAGTCGTATTTCGGAAGAATGATCTCCACCGCGTGGCCGCGGATCTCCAGTTCGCGGCTCAGGCCAAAGACCACATCGCCCAGGCCGCCTGCGTGCGCCGCCGGAGCGCACTCCGGAGCCACCATCACGATGTACACGGCACGCTGTCCATTGACGATCGGATTGTGTCTGGGAAGAGGTCCGGCGCAGAGCCGAGTCGGCGACTGCGCGTGTGTCCGTGGACGAACCCAGGTCCCAACTACTTGGACCTTTTCGCGGCCAGTTGACGAGTGAACTCTGGCTTATTCGGTTGTTTCAGCAGACCGCAATCTGTTGCACCCTTTCTGACGGGGCCCGGCATTTCCATGTACTCGGCGCGGATGCGTTGGCGCAGGGGGGCGTGCGGCATGATGATCTCTCAACGGCTGACGCGGTCGCCAGACGCGACACGGTGTTCTGCGACCCACTGGTCGCTGACCGATCCGACATTAAGTCTGCGGGCGCTGGTCTTCGTCGGGACGTGCCACCCATTGTCACTTATCCTAAGCTTTGAAATGGGCACGAGCTTCGCAGGACTTGCTTGCTTAACAAGATTTAATCGTCCGCCGTTCATTTCATGCGTGGTGCCGCGACGCAGCAGCTCGATTCGCTCATCAAGGAGGCTTCGCGCTGCGCGACTCGAGTGTCGATCAAATCTCGTTAACAGTACGGCCCGACGCCTGGACGTCGGGCCGACGTACTATCCCTTTCTGGAGCAGAAGCCATGTTCAAGCACATTCTGATTCCCACTGACGGCTCACCGATTGCCAACAAGGCGGTGAAGGCCGGCGTCAGGTTCGCCCGCGAGATCGGCGCCAAGGTCACTGCCTATCAGGCAATCGGAGCCCTGCTGACGCACATCGATGACGAAGGCTACGTGATCGACCCGAAGATGCAAGAGGAATTCGAGCGGAGCGCGCGCGAGGTGGCGCAGCGGCGTCTCGACGCAATCGGCAAGGTAGCCAGGGCGGCCGGCGTCGCGTGCGATTCAGCGGTGACCACGGTTGACACGCCGTATAAGGGAATCATCGAAATGGCGACGAAGCGTAGGTGTGATGTGATTTTCATGGCCTCCCACGGCCGCCGCGGCGTGTCCGGGCTGTTCATGGGCAGCGTCACTCAGAAAGTGCTGACACACTGCAAGATACCCGTGCTGGTGTACCGATGATGCAGGGCGTAGCCGGGCACCCTCGCGATCAGCATGCAGGCCTCGCCGATGCCGAGCAGCGTCGGCCATTGGCGATGCTTAATGCATAGCACTCTTGCTCCAGGTGAAGTGCTCGTACACGCCGCCCCAGTACACGCCAAACGCAAATCCGAACAGCAGCTCCTCGAGCGGGATTGTCCCGATCAGCCCTCCGCTCAACGCAGACAGATTCCAGACCTGTTCGATGTACCCGGGCGCCAACAAGAGAAGCCCCAGCATGAACACCGTGTACAGGCCGAGGAACAAGGTGCCGCTGATCAGGATCTTGCCCTTGAGATCCGGGCGGCAGATGACGGAAGCGACGCCTCCGATCACGAGGCATGTGATGGCCGGGTAGATCGGGTTCCAAGGTAAAACGTAGAGCGGTCCGAACAGCACGAAAGGCGCGAGCAGCGCCGCCCGATGAAACCGATGGCGCGGCTGTGCGCGTTCTGGGGCGCTGATCGGCACCAGGTGCTGCCTGGTGAGTGCGTGATAGAGGACGGTTCCGATACCGCCGATCGCGAACGCGTAGATCAGGCTTTCGATGTCGAAACCGGTGCGCTGCGCAAGCTCGAAGAGACTCGGCGGATTCCAGTACGCGGGGACGAACAGCGGCTCGGTCAGGCCGAGCAGCGCGGTCGCGGCGCTCGTGCGCCAGATCACCCCCCGGAGACGGGGATTCAGCAGATACAGCCCGATCCACGGCACCAGAAAGGTGCTCGACCAGATGAGCCAGACGTAGTGGTATCTCAGGGTTCCCTCCCCTGCACCAGGAGATGAGGGAGTCCGAGGCTGAGCAGAAAGCCCACCGCGACCAGCCCAGCGGCCAACACGAACGCCGCGCCTGGCAGGACGCCCACATTGAACAGGAGGCCACCAGCGGCCGAGCCGACGGTGACACCCAGGCTCGCTGCCGCCGCCTGTCTCCCGAGCTGCCAGCCCTGAGCGTTCCCGGCTTGGGCGGAGATCCAGTAGGTGAGGATCGGCGACACGATGCCGGCACTGGCAGCCACCCCGCCGATCACGGCCAGCATGAGCCAGAAGTCGGACGCCCACGGCACGAGGAACAAGCCGGCCACCAACACGAAGAGGCCGGGCGCGATGAGCCAGCGCGTGTGGTCTGCACGGATCACGGGCGAAAAGACGACCGCCTGCATCATGAACATGATGAGACTGCACTCGGTGAACATCAGGGCGATTTGATAGGGAGTCAACCCCAGCTCCTGTGTGCCACGCAGCGCCAGGCCCACTTCGAAGACCCCGATACCGGCCGACACGACAAACGTGAGTACGAGCAGTGTCGTGACGAGCGAGCGCGTCCTCGCGGTCGCTCGGGCGGACGCGTTCGCCGATGGGATCAGTCCGTGCCTGTTGGGTACCGCGAGCGCGACAGGCACGCTCACGAGAGCGGCAAGGACGGCGGTCGATGCCAGCGGGATGGTGATGGATCCCGCCGGCGTCGCGACAGCGAGGAACTCGGCTCCCACGCGGGCCGTGAACACGCCCAACGTCGGTCCGAGCAAGAACCCGGCGATGCTGGCCATGCTCACGAACGCGAGCCGGCGCCCGCGGCCCTCGTCGGTCGACGCCAAATCACCAATTGTGGCCGAGGCGATTGGCGTGATGGCCGCGGCGAACAGGCCGCTCAAGAAGCGCTGAAGGTAGATCGTCGTGAGACTCCCGGCGAGCGAAAAGGCGAGCGTCGCCACACCGAAGCCGAGCAGGCCGATCAAGAGCAGGTTCCGGCGTCCATGCGAGTCGGACAGTCGGCCCCACGCAGGAGCTCCCAGGAAGAGCGCCAGAGCGTAGGCACCCGTCAGCAGCCCGGTATGCCGGGAGACCTGTGAGGGCGCAACGCCATCCGCCAGCAGACGCTGGATAAGGTCGGGCAGCAGGGGAAGGACGATGCCGTAACCGAGCGACACCGTGAAGACGGCCAGGACGAGTGCGGTCATCGTGGCCGCAGGCACGCCGCCTGCGCGCAGTCCGGTGGTCGTCACACGGGCGCCTTTGATAGATGCATTAAATGTTGTTAACGAACGCACTCGGCAATCTGCGCTCGAAATACGATTCTGGTGCAGACCGAGGCGCTTTGCATGAATGATTCGTTGTCACCGCGCGATGGCGACGTCGTGATTACCAGGGCGTCGCACTCCGATCCCACGTATGAGGTTCAGATCGTGCCAGGCCCGCAGCAAATTAGCTTCAGCAGGAAGGAGGACGCCATCGCTCAGGCACGCCGCCTGGCCAAACGGGCTGCGGTTGACGCGTGGTACCGCGACGGGGAAACGCTGACTCTGGTGGGACGGTACCGGCAGGACCGCTAAGGTTCAGATCTGCGAGATTGGACCGCTATGCGGCTCCAAACGCGAATCTTGTACTCGTTGTGAAGAGCCGCATAGCGGTCCTGGGCGCGCGAAGCGCGCCAAGCAGATACTGGCTAACCAGCCAAGGGGGTTTGCCGGGGACATCAAGGGCGCAGCCCCTTGGCTGGTTCAACGCTGGTCACGGAGCCCGGCTCACGATCAACACCGGACAATGCGCGGCGCGGACCACCTGCTGCGTGTTCGACCCGAACACGAGGAGATCGACCGCTCCGCGGCCGTGCACGCCCATCACGATCAGGTCGA
>DATCJA010000013.1:0-25844 GCA_036507475.1 Vicinamibacterales bacterium | reverse complement strand
TACGAACAATGCGCGCGTGACGGAGCGACTGACGATGGTCGATCGCGACACCATCCATTACGAGGCAACCATCGAGGACCCGACCGTCTACACCCGGCCGTGGAAGGTGGCGTGGGCATTGGTGCGCGACACCACGCCGGGGGGATACGAGCTATTCGAAGAGGCGTGCCGCGAAGGCGACCGCGACCTGCCCCTCGTCCGCGACCTGGGCTACAAGTTCTATTTCGGGGCCCCCTGGCGATTGCGGTAACGGAGGGCGCGTCACGTATCAACGTCTGGCGACAATCGTCACGCTGGTCGCTGGAATAACCGTCGCCGTATCCTGGTCGACTAGGGCCGTTTCCGTACGACGGTATCGATTGCGTGCTGCGCGCATTCGTCCCCTTTGTCGCCGCCACCGCCGATGCCGATAGCACCGGCGACCACACCGTCGATCACGATGGGCACACCACCAGCACGCGGGAAGTCGCCGATCCACGCGGGTGCGCCATTACTTCCAGTCTGCACCCACTCCTCGAGCTCCCGCGTCGGACGGCGCCAGTGCGCGGCTGTCTTCGCCTTCAGGATCGCGGTCTCGGAATTGGTCGCGGTCGCGCCCTGCATCAGGTGGAAGTCGATCAGGACACCATCGATGCCCACCACGGCCGCTCCGACGAGGACCTTGTTCCGTTCGGCAAAGGCGACGCAGGCTTCGACCATCCTGCGTGCAGCGTTGCTACTGATCTCGACCCGGTTTACCGAGATGGCCTGAGCGCTGGCGTCGAGCGAGAACGCGCTAACAACGAGCGCCAGAGCGGCGACGAGCATCGTGCGCATGAATCCTCCTCTTCCAGAACCAAGCCAAGGACTCGTCCTTGATATCCCATGACCGACTGGACCTCGCCCTTGGCTGGTTGGCAGTGCTTGCTTGGCGCGCTCCGCGCGCCCAGGACCGCTATGCGGACCAGGAATGAGTACACGATTCTCGTCTGAGGCCGCATAGCGGTCCAAGCCTCGAATGTCGTGTGCGGTGCCGATCGACGTCTGTGTCGGTCGGGCAGGCGCAGTCTACAGCAGCCACCTGACGGTAAACCATTCCCCGGAGATCGCCAAACGTTGCTCTTGCCGCGGGCGTTCGAGTAGTGTGCGCGCTGCCATCTCCATGTGCCTCCGCGGCAATAGCCGCTACCTCGTCGGGAAAGGCGTACGCCATGAACGCGATCTATTATGCGGCGGTGGTGACCGACGCCCTTGTTCCACGAACAGCAACCTTCACGAGGAGCGTGCCGTGAGTGAGCCCACCGACGACTTCGCCACAATGTTCGAGGCTTCGATCCAGGCGAAGCGCATCGAGAAGGGCCAGACCCTCGAGGGCACGATCGTCGCGATTGGCCCGGAGGTGGCCCTCGTCGACGTCGGTGGCAAGAGCGAAGCCACGATCGACATCGGCGAACTCAAGGATGACGAGGGCGATCTCGACGTCGTCGTTGGCGACCGCATTCAGGCCATGGTGGTGTCGACCGCGGGAGGACTGACCCTGTCGCGAAAACTGGCGCGACGGGCCGCGACCGAGCGGCAGCTCGAAGATGCGTTCCACACGGGGCTTCCGGTGGAGGGCAAGGTCGAAAGGGCGGTGAAAGGCGGGTACGAGGTGCGCGTAGGCCGGTTGCGCGCCTTCTGTCCGATCTCTCAGATTGACACCCTCCGCACCGACGCATCGCCGCATGAAGGCCATGTCTACGAATTCCGGATCATCGAGTACAGGGAAGGCGGCAAGAACCTGGTCGTCTCGCGGCGCGCTCTGCTCGAGGAGCAGCAGCGGGCGAGCGCCGCCGAGATCCGCCAATCGATTGTCGCCGGCGCAGTGATGACCGGTCGTGTCGCCTCGGTGCGCGACTTTGGCGCATTCATCGACCTCGGTGGCGGCGTGCAGGGCTTGCTTCACGTATCCGAGATGGGGTGGTCCCGTGTGTCGGACCCGTCGCAGGTGGTCAAGCCGGGTGACGAGATTACTGTCAAGGTCCTGCGCGTTGACGACGACAAGCAGAAGATCTCCCTCGGCCTGAAGCAGCTCAGCGACGATCCATGGTCGCGAGTCCACGAAACGTACGAGATCGGCCAGGTACGCACCGGCCGCGTCACGCGCCTCGCCGAGTTCGGGGCGTTCGTCGAGCTCGAGCCGGGCGTCGAAGGGTTGGCGCATGCCTCCACCTTCGCGCCGACGGGACGATCGGAGGGATGGTCCACCCTGGTCGCGGCGGGGATGACGGGGGCATTCGAGATCCTGAGCATCGATCTCGAGAAGAAACGGATCGGCGTCGCGCTCGTTCCGGAGGGTTCGGCGCGGCACGGCGGCACGGCGCCATCGCAACCTGAGATCGTGCCGGGCGCGCGTCTCACGGGAAAGGTGGAGCGTCACGAGAGGTTCGGCGTGTTCGTCTTTCTGGCGCCGGGGCGGACCGGTCTCATCCCATTGGCGGAAACCGGCGTTGCGAAGGAGGCGGACATCGCTCGAGCGTTTCCCATCGGCGGCGACGTTGAGGTGGTCGTGCTCGAAGTCGATCCGTCGGGCCGCCGCATCCGTCTGAGCGCCAAGGCGGTCCTGGACGCGCAAGAGGCGGCGGAAGTGCGCGAGTACGGCGAGCGCGGGAATGCTGCGCCGATCGAGGGGTTCGGATCGCTCGCCGACAAACTGCGCGGCGCACTCAAGCCGCGCGACAACTGAGGTCGTCGGCGTGTGGGTACACCAGTCGTCCCTCCCGCTGAAGCCAATCGCGCATCACGCTTTGTCGAGAGGCCCGCAGGTCCGCCTTAGGTTCGTGTGCAGCATATGAGCGCCAAGCAATCGCCGCGTCCACGGCGTGAGTTCCTCGAGCAGATCGGGCGGGCTGGTGCCCTCTTGAGCCTCGTGCCCGTGCGGCCCTGTCTGCTTGAACGCGCGACGGATGCGACGGAGATCGGACAGAGTCGTGCCGTACGCACCGGTAGCGCCCGGCACATCACCATCCTGCACACCGCCGACATTCACGCACAGCTCGACGTCCATGACGAGTTCTTCTGGGAGAACGGCAAGCCGGTCTTCCGGCGGCGTGGCGGCTTCGCGACACTCCGCACGATGATCAACACGCTGCGGCAGCAGAACCCCGGCAACACGCTCCTCGTGGACGGCGGCGATTGCCTCCAGGGCAGCGCCGTCGCGTCCCTCTCGCAGGGAAAGGCGATCGTGCCGCTCGTGAACGCTCTCGGCTACGACCTCGTGCTGCCCGGCAACTGGGAAGTGGTCTACGGCAAAGAGATGATGATCGCGGACCTCAACGCCTACTCGGCGGCCAAGGTGTGCGCGAACATGTTCCATGCGGGCGCGGCGAATGCGCGAATGTTTCCACCCTACCAGACGTTTGAGGTCGGAGGGGTCAAGCTCGGATTCGTCGGGTACAACGATCCACTCACGCCAACGCGTCAGTCGCCGGCATACTCCAACGGGATCCGGTTCACGCACCCGCGCGAGGATCTTGCCGAACATGTGAAGACGCTGCGTGAACGCGAGGGGTGCGTGCTCGTGTTCGTGCTCGCGCACATGGGGCTCGCCCAGCAGTTCGATCTCGCCAATCAACCGTACGCCCGCGGTGTCGATTACGTCCTCGGCGCCGATACGCACGAACGGATCCGTGAGCCGCTCGCAGCGCGATATGCAAAGGTTACGGAGCCTGGCGCATTTGCATCGTTTGTCGGCAAGCTTGATCTCATCGTTGAAGACGGGCGCATCAGGGAACAGACCTACGCATTGCTCGACGTCGACCCTGAGCAGTATCCGGAAGACCCGGAAGTGAAGTCGATGGTCGCAGCCGCCAAAGCCCCTTATCAGAGGGAACTCGACCGCGTGGTCGGCAGGACGACCACGCCGCTCGTGCGCTACTACGTGATTGAGACGCCGATGGACAATCTCATCACGGACGCGCTGCACTGGAAGTTCCAGCCGGACTTCGCGGTGTCCAACGGCTTTCGCTTCTGCCCGCCGCTCGTGCCGCCGTCCGGCGGCGATGCACCGGTGACCGCCGAGTACCTCTGGAGCATGTTACCGGTTGATTCCGTTCTCAAGACCGGAGTGGTCACTGGCCAACAGATCCGCGATTGGCTCGAGAACGAATTGGAGAACGCGTTTGCGAAGGACCCGGCGAAGCGATTCGGCGGCTGGCTCGTGCGCTTCAAGGCGTTGACGGTAGTTTTCACCATCGGCAACCGCATGGGGTCACGCGTACGCGAGGTGAAGATCAACGGCGTGCCGCTGGACGTCAACAAGCGGTACACCATGCTCGGGTGCGAACGCGACGGCGACCCGGACACCGTCGTCTGCAGGCTGCAGAACGTGGCGGACGCACGGCGGCTGGATATGTTGGTTCACGAAGTGCTCAGCGAATATCTCGCCGTGCATTCGCCAGTCGCGCCGCGCATCGAAGGTCGCGCCGTGGCGACCGACGCCCCGGCCAATCTGTTGTCGCAGCTTGAAGGTACGAGCTACCGTTTCCGGTAAACGGAGCCGGCCGCTACTGCCATCGCGGTCGCCGTCCTGAATTTGCGTCACGGCGTCTTTGCGATCGCCGTTCGACCCGAGGACGACCGAAATGTATGACTCCCCGCCGCTGTGTATACTTGCGTCGCTTCGCCAACCACCGAAGGAGGAAGAATGACGACTTGGATTCCAAATCGCCGCGCTTTGGTCGCTGCGCTTGGGGCCACGCTGGCCGCGCTGACGACCGGCGCGAGACCGTTGCGCGCTCAGTCCGCCCCTCGGGGGAACAGTCCCGCCCGTCACGATCTGGACCGCTGGATGGACGAGCTGCCCACCAAGCATCGCATCTTCGTCGATACGGCCAGCCGCCAGGGCGGTCAGGATGGAGTGCAGTTTGCCGGCAACCTGTTCAACATCAATGAGTCGCCCTACGGTGTCAAACCCGCCGATGTGGCCGTCATCATCTGCTTTCGCCACCAGTCGACGGCATACGGTTACAACGAGGCCATGTGGGCCAAGTACGGGCAGTACTTCTCACAGCGCCTCGATCTGCCGAAGCCGGTGACGGTCAACCCCCTGAACCCTGCCGGCCCGCTCGAGGAGGGCGCCCGGACGGTTGCCACGCTTGCCGACAAGGGCGCCGTTATCGCGGTCTGCGCGCAGGCCACTCGGGGAATGGCCGGCCGGATCGCCATGGCCACCGGCGGATCACAGGACGCGATTTTCAAGGAACTGACGGCGAACGCCGTCCGCAATGGACGCTTCGTCCCTGCAGGGGTTGTCGCCGCGACGCACGCCCAGGAGTACGGGTACACCCTGCTCAGCTGCGCGTAGCGCGTGCTTGTTCTGGCACTTCGTACCCGTGTCGCGCTGGCTGCTTAGTCTGTCGGTTGCGCTACTGCTCGCTGCTTGCGGATCCTCGTCTCCGGGGGACCAAGCCACCACGATCCCGAACGCCGAGCTGGCGCGTGCCGTTGCGCCCATTGGGGATGACGTGCCGACACTCACTGCCGACGAGATCGCGGCTGCAGCGGCATTCTACAGTCGGAAAACCGTCAGCATCATCGTCGGCTCCGGGGTGGGCGGCGGTTTCGACACCACCGCTCGCCTGGTGGCGCGCCACATCGGCAGGCACATCCCGGGCACGCCGACGGTCATTGTCGTCAACATGCCGGGAGGAGGCGGCCTGGTGGCGGCCAACCACCTATTCAACGTGGCACCGAAGGACGGCACGGTGATCGGCCTGTTCCACGAGGCGCAGGTGATGAACCAGCTCACGCATGGAGAAGGCGTGCAGTTCGACCTCCTGAAATTCAACTGGCTGGGTAGCTCCTACGACGACCCCAACGTCTGCATCGTTCGCTCCGACGCATCGGTGACGGCGTTTCAGGACCTCATCGGTCGTGCCGAGCCGATTGCCATTGGTGGCACGGGACCCGGTTCCAACAGCTACGACGCGCCACAAGTGTTGGCGAAAGCGACCGGAGCGAATCTCAGGACGGTCGCCGGTTACTCGACAACGAACGACGTGAAGTTGGGGATCGAACGCGGAGAAGTTCAAGGCATGTGTCTCGGGTGGGAATCGGTTCGGTCGATATCCGCCCACTGGCTGGAAGACAAGTACGCGCGGGTCTTCGTGCAGAACGGGACCGCTCGACACCAGGATTTGTCAGACGTGCCACTGGCCCTCGAGTTCGCCAAGGACGAGGAAAGCAGGGTCTTGCTGAGGCTCCTGGACGCGCCCAGCTCGATCTCCAAGCCGTTCGCACTGCCACCGGACGTCGACGAGCGTCGCGTGCGGGTAATGCGCTATGCGCTTTCGGCCACCTACCACGATGCCGGGTTCCTGGCCGACGCAGCAGCCATGCGGCTGGATTTCCAGCCAAAGACCGCGCATGAGATTTACCAGGTCTTGAGCGAGGTGCTGGCCACTCCACCCGATGTCGCGGCAAAGTACCGACAAATGATCCAACCGTGGTAGCGTTCTTCATGCACTGAAAAGACGACGCTCATAGAGAGAATCAGCATGCCGAAGAACATGAAGATCGAAGTCAACAACGCTGTCTTTTCGTTGCCCTACCACGTCGCCCTGGAAAAAGGCTTTTTCCGCGACGAGGGGTTGAACGTAGAGCTCATCCCGGCCGGCTCCGGCCGCGATCGGGATAAGGAGGTTCCTGAACAGCCAATCGAGGATCACAGGGCGGTGAAATCCTATGGCTGGCACGAAGGGATCGAGCGCGGAGAGTTCTGCATGTATCGGGCCTGCGAGTGGGGTCAGATCCGCCGGACGCAGGACAGCCGGGAAGGTGCGCGGGTGATCTGCAAGCGGGCTGCAGTTGCGACGCAGGCGATTGTCGTCAGGGGAGATTCCCCTTACAACGTGCCCGCGGACCTGCATGACGTGCTCGTTGGTGTCAACATGCACGCCGGATCTCACTATGTGACCCTGGCATTGCTGGAGGGATCCCTCAAGAGGCACGAAATCAGACCCGGGCATGTGGGCGGCCCGAAGCAACGACTTCGGTTTCTGGAAGACGGCAAGCTGGGTGCAGCCGCACTCATGGAGCCGTGGATCACCGTCGCCGCAAAACGTGGACACAGGATTATCTGCGAGGCTTTCTATGAGGGTGCCGAGGTCGGTGTGCCATCCCTCGACCCGGAAGGCTATGCGCGGGTCGATCGCGCCATTCGCCGCGCCGTCGACAGCATCAATGAGGGCATCGAGCCTTACCTGAAATACATGATCAGAGAAGTGCCGAAAGAGATCGCCGAGCTCAGCGACGGGGATTTTTATCTCGGCAGATTTCGCTACGTCTATCCTCGGCCGTACACGCCGGAGGACTACGAGCGAATCTACGACTGGATGGTCGGCTGGGATTTGTTGTCGCCGGAGAGCCGTTTCGACGTGATCGTCGATCGTAGCCGCATCAGCGCCTGAGGTTCACAGCCCGACCATCTCGATCGCTTCAAACGACTGGGCCTCTAAAGGGTGCGGGATTCGCCATCAATCGGCACGGCTTCACGCGGCGGCCAATCCCTTTGCCGTGCACGTCATCGACGTGCCGTCCAACCGAGTCAGAATTGCCCGCGTCTGTGGATAGGCCGCGAGCAGCGTCGGCGCGAGCGCCTCGCCGGCGACGCAGATGGCGGTTGCGAGCCCGTCCACTGTCGTCGCCCTCGGACCAATCACGGCCACGTCCACAAGGTCGTTGGCGCTCGCGCCGGTCCGCGGATCAAAAATATGGTGAAAGCGCCCGCTCGCCTCGAATGTCGTGCCATACCCGCCAGACACGGCGAGGGCCATGTCCTCAAGCTCGATCATGCGGTCGATGCTGCCGAAGTCCCTACCATCGCGGATGCCGATGCGCCAAGGACGCCCATCCGGGTGGCGGCCGATGGTGCGGGATTCGCCCAAATCGACCACGGCGCTCTCAAAGCCTTCGTTGCGCAGCATGTCGGCTACGGCGTCCGTGATGTAGCCTTGGGCAACGCCGTTCAGCGTAATGGCCATGCCGGCGCGGGCGAACCCGATTGCAGCCGCGCCGCTTTCGATCTGACGGAAATCCACCACGGTGCGTGCAACCTCGCGCGCGCGGGCCGCGATGTCCGGCTGGATGTCGGCATGCGACCAGAAATGTGCCTCGTACAGTCGCCATAAGGGCTGTACCGAAATGTCAAAAGCGCCGCCGCTCAGCTCAGCGAGGCGTTGGCTCTCCTCGACCAGTCGGCGCAGCTCGGGCGACGGCTTCATCAGCTTGCCGGCTTCATTGAGGCGCGAGATCTCGCTGTCAGGCCGGTAAAGGCTGAAGATCCGCTCCAGGCGCTCGATCTCATGGCGGACCCGCAGGATCGTACGTTGCGCGAATGCGGCGTCGGGGTGCCATAACGTGAGCTCCGACTGTGCGCCAAGCACTTCGCCACGCCAGCTGTGCAACCGAGCTTTGGGCGCAGTAGCGCGCACCGCCGCCATCAGCAGCGGCAGACCGGCAACCGCCGCAACGATCCGCAAGACACGACGGCGCGTCGGACGTTCTTCCGCGCGAGAACAATCGCGCGTGCTTGCTGGAGCTGCGAGTTTCTCTTCAGGCATTGTTCACCCTGACATCACCAGACGTCTTCAAAGGCCGAAAGTCGTGCACATGAGTCAAGTCTTCGACAGGCCTTTCTAGACGTCTCGCCCGCACGGAGTGCGGGCAAGCAGATACTGGCCCTGGCGAGGCGGAGCCACACACTCGGTCGTCCGAGGCGCAGCCTCGCTAGGCGTTGCCTCGCCGCGCAGCCTGGCGACCCGCGCCAGCGGCGGACACCGCTTCTCGTCAAAATATTCGACTTGGCAATCGAGGCACTGAAAGCACTCGGCCGTGACGATTCGGCCCGTCGGCTCGATCGCCCGCACGGGGCACGTACGTTCGCACAAGTGGCAGGGACTCCCGCATTCGGGGCGACGCTTGAGCAGATTGAGAAGGTGCAGCCGATCCAGGAATGCGAGCACGCCGCCCAGTGGACACAGGAAGCGGCAATAGGCCCGCTCCGAGAACAGCCCGATGGCCAACACTGCACCGGCATAGAGCACATAAGGCCAGGCGCGCGTGAATTTGGCGGTGATCGCCGTCTTGAACGGCTCGATCTCCAACGTGGCCCCCGCCGGGTCGATCTGCGTCATCATCAACGCCAGCACCGCCGCGGCCGCGATGTACTTGCCCATCCACAAGCGCTTCTCCAGCGCGCCCGGCGGGTTCCATTGCGGCACGCGCAGCGCGCGGGAGAGCTGGCCGAGCAGCTCCTGCAGCGCCCCGAACGGACACAGCCAGCCGCAGAACACGCCGCGCCCAATCAACACCACCGACACGAGCGTGTAGCCGGCGACGATCACCATCAGCGGTTCGGCAAGATAGAAACCGAGATCGACGGGACTGAACGGCGCCTGGACATAATTCATGACATTGACGATCGAGAGCTGCACACCGGCGGTCCAGCCGAGCCAGACGAGAACAACCAGCAGGAATCCTGTGCGCACGAGCCGGTGGGCCACGCGAAAGCGCGCCAGCGTCGCCTGGAATATGAAGATCAGAGTGAGCACCGACAGGAGCACTGCGAGAATCGCAATGTTTACCCGCGCGTCGCTCCAGGCCTCGATCCAGATAGCGACGGGTGGCGTCAGCTCCGGTTCCAGCTGCGGCTCCGGCTGCGGTGCCTGCTGCGGTTCCTTCTGCGGCTGCGGCGTGAGGACGCGGGGGTCCGGGACCTGGAGGACGTAGGTGTCCGGGATTTTGTAGTCGAGCCCAAATGCGACGGTCACCGGTGGACTGCCGACGCTATTGATCAAGATGTCCAGCCGCCACGGCTTCAGGGGGTCGAAGCCGGAATTGGCGGGCAACGCGAACAGCCCGGTCACCTGCTGCCCCTCGATGGGCGTGGCATAGGAATAGTCGTTTTGCACGAAGCCGAATGTCTTCCCGTCTTGAATCACGCGCAGGCGATCGAAGCGGTTGCCCTCGGACTCTCGAAAGTATTTGGTGCCGAGAAAATCGTACGGCCCGTTGGAGGCGACATAGATCGCGTGCGCGCCGACCGGCAGCTGGCGCTTGTAATCCTCGAATTTCAGCAAGCCGAGCAGATTGCCGCCGATGGCAGGTGGCGTGACCAGCGCCGTCATGAATTCGATGTAGAGATCGTCGCCCGCGCCGAGCGGCCAGTCGAGCTTCACACCGGCCGCGCCCGCACTGGCGAGGGCTGTCGCAACTTCGCCTGAGGTCACCCGCCGCCGCACCACGGCGCCCTCGGCGAGAAGGTCGTTCCAGGACCTGATGCTGAAGCTCTCGAGATCGAGGGTCGGCACGGTCGCAACGGTGACCGCGGTATCAGCGGTCGACGCGGCGGTCGGCGGGGTGGTCCGCGCGGCGTGCCCGCGCAGAACCAGCCCCGCAGTGGTGAGGACGGCCGCGCGCATGGCGCGCGCGCTGATCGTTGCACCGTCGACGTAGTCCGGCGGCAGCGCGTTGGTGCCGCCGCGCAGCGGCCTGCCGGCTTCCCGGGCAAGAAACGTATCGAGCTGGCGCTGGCGCACGGTATCGTGAACGATCATCGACTCCTGGTGGAATACGGCCTTGGCCCCCGTGATGCGGCCGCTGAGATCGACGCTGGCGATCACATCGAACGGTGTCGTCGAATAACCCGGCGCGGCGATGATATCGAGGGTCGAAAACACATAGGCGACAATCTTGCCGCCCTTGAAGACCGCGATCGCAGGCGGCGAGCCTTCCTCCGTCCCGAGGCGTTCGGCTCCGGGATACACCACCGCCATGACCTCGGGCGTCAGCCGTTCGCGCAGTTTGCCCTGCTCAGCGCTGGCAGGTGAGGCGAAGACCAGCGCTGTCAGGGCGAGGCAGACGCTGAGCGCCCTTGCTGATGAATCCTGGAAGTGCATTGCCTGGAGCGCAGACAGAGCGTTCAGCATTCGAAGTCAGGCCGAGGATAGCGACCGTGCCAGGGAATCTCAAGTCCTGCCCGGCCCTCCGCCAGGTGGCTGTCATTGCCGCACCGGCGAGCACACAAGGACCCTTTGCGGCCAAAATTGCCCAAAAGGTGCTTGTAAGGAGGCCCCCGTTGGTGTAACCTGCGCGCCTATCTGCCTCGTTTGCGCGTGGGAAGGAGCGACATATGCTTCGAACCCGGGCACTGGCGTCAATAAGCATCGCACTAGCCGGCGCGGTATTCTTCACCGCGGCAACATTACCGGCGCAAGTTTCCCCCTCCGCAGTCGCGACCCCCTCCGCCGTCGCGACCACCCATCGCGCGACATTGGACAAATATTGCATCGCCTGTCATAGCGGTGCCACGCCAATGGCAGGACTGCGCGTGGACACCCTGGACACTGCCAATTTCGAGACCAACGGCGTCACTTGGGAGAAGCTGGCGCGCAAGCTGCGCAACCGCGAGATGCCGCCAGCCGGCATGCCGCGGCCCGATGCGGCCACCTACGACACGCTCGTTAAGTACATCGTGACCGGGCGCGATCGCCTGGCGGAGGTCAAGCCCAATCCGGGACGCTCCACGCTCCATCGGCTCAACCGAACGGAGTACGGGAACGCCGTTCGCGATTTGCTGGCGCTGGAGATTGACGTCGCGGAGTTGTTGCCGGCCGATGACATCGGCTACGGTTTCGACAACATCGGAGACGTGTTGCAGGTATCGCCCGTCTTGATGGAGCGGTACCTGTCGGCAGCACGCAGGATCAGCCGGACCGCGGTGGGCGATACGACAATCCCCGTGGCCTATCAGACATATAACGTTCATCATGGCCTGGTTCAGACCGATCGGCTGGGCGAATCCGCGCCGGTCGGCTCGCGCGGCGGCACCATCGTGCGTCACGTGTTCCCGGTGGACGGCGAATACGAGATTTCGGTCACGTTGCAACGGAATACAGACGATGAGTATTTGGGCCTCGAGCGGGAACGCAAGCTCGATCTCAGGCTCGATGATCGAAGGCTCCAGCTGTTCACCATTGCGGCCAGCCCGAAGAAGATCCTGCTCGGCGGCGGAACCCCTCCCGATGCGCATCTCAAGATCCGCGTTCCAGTGAAGGCCGGCGCACGAGAGCTCGCTGCGACATTCCTGAAAGATACGCTGATCAAGGAAGGCATCATTGAACGCGTCCGGGACGACGTGGTGCAGACGTACTTCGAAGGCGTGGGCAGCATTACGGTTGCCGGTCCGTTCAATGTGCAGGGGCCGGGTGAGACCGTCAACCGCGAGAGGATTTTCATCTGTCGTCCATCCAGGGCCGCCGACGAGCAGGCATGCGCGACGAAAATCCTGTCCAACCTCGCGCACCGCGCCTATCGGCGGCCGGTCGGTGCCGAAGACCTGACGCAGTTGCTCGCGCTCTACAAGACAGGCGCACAGAACGGCGGCTTCGAGTCGGGCGTGCGACTGGCGTTGCAGAAGATTCTCGTGTCGCCCGCCTTCCTCTTCCGTGCGGAAGTCGATCCGCCCGGCGCGGCTCCCGGGACCATCTATACGATCAGCGATGTCGAGCTGGCATCGCGCCTGTCCTTCTTCCTGTGGAGCAGCATTCCCGACGATCAGCTGCTCGCCGTGGCCGAGAGCGGCCGCCTCTCCGACCCGTCGGTCCTGCAGGCGCAGGTCAAGCGGATGATGGCGGATCCACGCTCGGAGGCGCTGGTGAGCAACTTCGCCGGCCAATGGCTGTTCCTGCGCAATATCGCCAGGATCTCCCCGGATACGACGACGTTCCCGTATTTCGACGAGAACTTGCGCCAGGCACTTGCGAAGGAAACCGAGCTCCTGATCGAAAGTCAGCTGCGTGAGGATCGCAGCGTCGTCGACCTGTTGAGGACCGACTACACCTTCCTCAATCAGCGCCTGGCCGAGCACTATGGGATCAAGGGCATCTACGGCACTGAGTTCCGCCGCGTCAAGCTCGAGGACCCGAACCGATACGGACTGCTCGGACAGGCCAGCATATTGGCGGTGACCTCCTATCCCAACCGGACGGCGCCGACCATCCGCGGAAAGTGGGTGCTGGAGCAGCTCCTGGGTTCTCCGCCGCCACCTCCGCCGCCCAATGTTCCATCGCTGAAAGAAGATGCGACCACACAGAAGCTGACCATGCGCGAACGCATGGAACAGCACAGGGCCAATCCCACCTGTGCCGTCTGCCACCGCATGATGGACCCACTCGGCTTCGCGCTCGAGAACTTCGATGGGCTTGGCGGCTGGCGTGTGTCCACGGGACCCGGGGCGGGACCGATCGACGCCTCTGGTGCCCTGCCCGACGGCACCAAGTTCATCGGGCCCGCGGGCTTGCGCGATGTCCTGCTGAAAAAACAGGACATGTTCGTTGAAAACTTCACCGAGCGGCTGCTGACCTATGCACTGGGTCGTGGCCTGGAAGAGTACGACGGCGCGGCCCTGCGCAAGATCGCGCGCGAGGCTGCCGCGGACAATCAGAAGTGGTCAGCGATCATTCTTGGCATCGTCAAGAGCACACCATTTCGAATGAGGAGGGTTAGCGATGGTAGTCTTTAAGTACGCTATTCCCCGGCGCACGTTCCTGCGCGGCGTGGGTGCCACGCTTGCCCTGCCCGTGCTCGACGCCATGACGCCGGCGCTGACTGCCGCCACGACACGGCCGACCCGCATGGCGTTCATGCAGGTCCCGAACGGGATCTTCAACCTGAAAGGCGAGTGGACGCCCAAGACCGTGGGCGCCAACTTCGAGCTGACCCGGACCCTCGAGCCGCTCGCGGCCTTCAAAGACCGCATGGTGGTGATCTCCGGGCTCGACAATCAGGAAGCGGCGGGCCTCAACGGCGAGGTGGGCGGCGACCATCCGCGCGCGTGCACCGCCTGGCTGACGGGCACGCACGCGAAGATGACCTCCGGCGCAGACCTCCGCGCGGGGATATCCGTCGACCAGATCGCCGCGAAGGAGTTCGGCAAGCACACGCAGCTCGCCTCGCTCGAGATCGGTCTGGAGACGCCCGAAGTGGTGGGCGCCTGTGAGTCGGCTTACGGCTGCGCCTACTACAACACGATCGCATGGCGCAATGAGACCACACCGCTTCCGATGGAGAACCGCCCCCGCGCCGTCTTCGAACGTCTGTTTGGTGACGCGGGCACCGATCCGAAGGCACGGCTGGCATATAGAGAGGAAGATCGCAGCATCCTTGATGCGATCAACGCTGAAATCAAAGGGCTGCGTCTGAGAGTCGGTGGAACGGATCGGCACAAGATCGACCAGTATCTCGAGGCTGTCCGCGATGTCGAGCGGCGCATACAACTGGCCGAGAAGCAGGGCGAGCAGGAATTCTTCATCGAGAGCCCCGTCGGGGTCCCGGAGGTCTTCTCGGATTACTTCAAGCTGATGACCGATCTCATGGTGCTGGCCTGGCAGACGGACATGACGCGCGTCATCACGTTCCAGATGGGCCATGAAATGAGCGGCCGCGCCTATCCAGAACTGGGATTCGGCGACGCCCATCATCCCTGTACGCATCACCAGGGCGATCCAGAGAAGCAGGAGAAGACGACGAAGATCAACATCTTCCATACGAAGATGCTGTCGTATTACCTCGGCCAGCTGCGCGCCACCGCGGACGGCGACGGCTCGCTGCTCGATCACTCGATGATCCTCTACGGCGCCGGCCTGAGCGACGCCAATCTACACCTCTATAGCGATCTGTCGCTTCTGCTTGTCGCCGGTGGTGTGGCCGGGATCAAGGGCGGACAACATGTCCGCTATCCCAACCGCACGCCGATGGCCAATCTGCTCCTCACCATGCTGGACAAGGCAGATGTTCCGTACGTGGAGAAGGTGGGCGACAGCACGGGAAGGTTGGAATTGCCGACCACCTAGCGCGGTATCCGTCTAGGTCCCCGCGAAAGCGGGGACCTTTGGCGTTCGCACTTAGGAGTGGGAATGAGCGGAATAGTTTTCGCGGTCCACGCGGGAGAATGGCGATGAAGATGAGAGCAACGTTTCTGGCGGCACTGATGGGCTCGGCGATCTGTGCGAGTGCCGCGCTGGCCGCCGGCGCGGGCGATGCGTCGCTGGTGACTGCCGCAAAGCAAGGGGACCGCGCAGCGGTGCAGTCCCTGTTGAACGGCCCTGCGAAGCACGCGGTCGCCGGGGCCGACGGCACCGCCGCGTTAATCTGGGCGGCCACCCGCAATGACCTGGCGATGGCCGATCTTCTCCTGCGCGCGGGAGCGAACGTGAAGGCCGCCAACGAATTCGGCGCAACGGCGCTGTATGCGGCCGCAGCGCACGCGGATCCGGCGATGACCGCCCGGTTGCTGACGGCAGGCGCCGATCCCAACACGCCTCTCATGTCGGGCGAGACGCCGCTGATGGAAGCGGCCCGCCGGGGCAACCTGGTGACGGTGCGGGCGCTGCTGGCGAGCAAGGCCAACCCCAACGCCCGGGAATCGAACGGCGGACAAACCGCCTTGATGTGGGCGGTGTCGCAGCGTCAGTCCGCGGCTGTCGAGGCGTTGCTCGAGGGAGGCGCCGACGTCCACGCCGGTTCGAAGACCGGCTTCACGCCGCTGATGTTCGCCGCCCAGCAAGGCGATGCGGCCACCTCACGCATTCTTCTTCGCGCCGGCGCGAAACCGAATGAGGCCCAGCCGAAAACGGCGTTGACCGCGTTGATGATCGCCAGCGCGATGGCTCACGCGGAGGTCGTAGACCTGCTGCTCGACAACGGCGCCAAACCGGACCTCGTGGATGCGAGCGGGTACAGCTCGTTGCACCGCGTCGTGCGGGATTCGGATTATGGAATCAACCCGGCCTCAAAAGACGCCGTCTTGACGATTGTCAAGTCGTTCCTCGAGCACGGCGCGAATCCGAATATCCTTCTCAGCCAGGACAAGGAAAAGGCTGCCGAGGAGATCAAGAACGGTAACGTCCAGCAGGCCGAGAGGCGCAGCGCCGTCACGGTGAATGAAATCATTCTGCAAGGCGCTACGCCGCTCTTCCTGGCGGCGGAAGTGAACAACCTTGACGTGATCAAGGCGATGGTGGAGTCGGGCGCGGATCCGCTCCTTGCCACCGAGCGAGGAACGACGCCGCTGATCATGGCGGCCGGCGGCGGGACCGACGTGCAACGGGAAAGATCGCTCGAGGAGCGGGCTACGGCGGTCGAGACGACAAAGTTCCTGGTGGAACACGGCGCCGACGTGAATGCCGCCGGGCAGTACGGCTGGACCGCACTGCACGCCGCCGCCTATCAGGGAATGAATGACCTCATCGAATACCTGGTGAGCAAGGGCGCAAATATCGATCAGAAGGACGAGTTCGGGCAGACGGCCTTGAGCATTTCCCTATCCGTGCTCACCAAGGATATTGGGGCCCGCCGCCTTCAGATCCCGCGCAGATACCGGGAGGAAACAGCCCAGCTTCTGCTCAAATTGGGCGCCGGCACTCTCGACAAGACCGGGGTCGTGGTCGTCCTCCAGCGCAGCGGCGACCTGGAACTGGGGAATCGCGTCGTTCCCTAATTGCGGCTACGGTCGTCATTGGACCGCTATGCTGCCCGAAGCGCGAGTTTTGTACTGGTTGCGAATCCGCATAGCGGTCCTAGGCGCGCGGAGCGCGCCAAGATATATACTGGCAACCAGCCAAGGGTTCTGCAGGGATATCAAAGGCAGAGCCCTTGGCTGGTTCGCCCCAGAGGTCACGGCGGTGCCAATCGCCGGATCTCTTGGAGCACGCTGTGACGCCCAGGCCCTTTTGCGTACGTCCGCTTCCGCGCCACGAGCTGCCGATGCCACCAGAATCGTGTCGGGCGTGACGATCACGGCGACCTCACGCGTCGTTAACGTCCCAACCGGTGCCCGCGCACAATGTCCCGAACGTTTTCTGCAAGACTTGAAATCGCGACCGAGCTCGAGTAGCTCAGTTGGATAACGCCAACACCCAATCTTCCGCCATCAAACCGTCGCGCAACCGACTGGTCGCCTAGCTACCCTTTCTATGTCGAAATGCGCCTGTGTAGTCGCGCGGGTATCAATGGCGCTGGGGTGGCGCAAACAAACGCCGAACGGCACGCGCAAAATCTTGCACACGCTCTTGCCCAGGCGCCGTTTCCGCTAGTATCGCCCCATGGAACACCCCATCCCGATCCACCCCCGCGACCACGCTGTCTACTCGCCCGACACAATGGGCAAGAGCACGATCTTCCGGTCCGAGCACGTGATGGTCGGCCTGAATGCGTTCGAGCCCGGGCAGGAGCATGCGCTCCACGCGCATGCGGGCATGGACAAGGTCTACCAGGTCCTTGAAGGCCAGGGAGTCTTCTTGCTCGAAGCCGACGACGTTCCGATGCAGGCTGGAGTCTTGTTAGTCGCACCCGAGGGTGTGCCTCACGGCATCCGCAACACCGGTACCGGCCGGCTGCTCGTCCTCACCATACTCGCGCCGGCCCCGTAGTACTCAGCCGCTCCCTTCAGGGTTCGGTGGCAATCTTCGGTGTCGTCTCTGGCGGACGCCGGTGGTGGGTGCCCTGCTCGTATGCATAGGCGAGCCTGATCAGCGTACCGTCCTCATAGGGCCTTCCCATGAACGTGATCCCGGCGGGAAGGTTGTCGGTCGTGAATCCCGCCGGCACCGAGATGACAGGAACGAACACGAGGAAGGTGTTGAGGGCCGGCACGCCCTTCTGGCTCACATACGGCGGATTCACGCCGTCCTCGATGAGTGTCGGCTGGTGCTCGACCGTCTTGTGGACAATCGCGTCCAGCCGCTCGTCGGCCATCACCTTCATCACCGAGACCATCAGCGCGTCGCGTGCCTTCAAGTATTCGTAGTGGCGCTGCGCGTCCAGCGGCGCCTGCAGGCGCGTTTTCGAGATCTGGTTGACCCTTGCAAAGTCTGGCGATCGCAACATATCGTTGCGCGTCTTGAAGGGCGCTGTCGCACTGTGCCCGAAGAATACCTTCCAGGATTCCTCGACGTCGGCGGGACCGGCGGCCCGCTTGGCCAATGACTCTTTCAGCCCTGGAATCACGATCGGATCGACCAGCGTCGCGCCGAGGCTTTTCAGCTCGCTCACCGCGCGGTCGAACACGGCAGTTACCTTCGCGAAGTCGGCCGAGTCGGGCTCGGACTGCGAGCCGATCGATTCGCGCAGGATCCCGATGCGCGCGCCCTTCAAGCCGTTGCTGTCGAGCATCGCGGTGTAGGTCTTTGGCGCACGGCCGACGCCGAGCGCTGTGACAGGATCCGCGGCGTCGTAACCGACCATGACATCGAGCACGCGTGCGACGTCGGCCACGCTGCGCGCCATAGGACCGAGCGATCCGAAGATCTGCGGCCAACCGTCGTACACCCCGGTGCGACTCACGAGCCCTTCGGTCGGCCTCATTCCGACGACCGACGTCCATCCGGATGGACGTCGGATCGAGGCAAGCGCTTCCTGTCCGATCGCCGCCGCGGTCAAGTTGGCGGCGACGCTCGCGCCTGATCCGCCCGACGATCCGCCGACGGTTCGATCGAGCGCATACGGGTTCCGCGTCGATCCAAAGAGCGACCCGTGGGTGTCGCCGCCTCCGAGTTCACCGAGCGTCGCCTTGCCAAGGATGATGGCGCCCGCGTCCTTCAACTTCCGTGTCACGAATGCGTCACGGCCCGGCTGATAATCCTTGAACAGCACCGACCCGAGCGTCGTGGGCATCCCCTCCGCGTCGATCTGATCCTTCAGGACGATCGGTATACCGTGAAGGGGACCCACGAGGCCCGAGGAGGCAAATGCCTTGTCCAGGCGGTCGGCGTCTGCGAGCGCCCCCCGATTGATCGTGATGAGCGAGTTGATGTTCGGCCCATTCTTGTCGTACGCATCAATCCGCTCGAGATACAACTCGACCAGCCTCCTCGCCGTCAGCTGTTTCGATCGGTAAGCGGCGTGGATGTCGCTGATGCTGGCTTCGATGAGTCGGAACGGGGCGCTGTCGCTGGACGGCGACGGAACTCCAGGAGCGCCCGCCGAACACGCGGAGACGAGCAGCAGGAACGTCGCGGCAACGCACCGTGATCCGGCAGGCATGAGCAGGGAAAGACGCACGGCTGGATGTCTCGCCTAAGGCTCGTGTGGGAGGGTGGGCGTGCTGGCCGGCGGCTTGCGGACGCCGGCTGCCTGCTCGAACGCGTAGGCGTACGCGAGCAGCCTGTCCTCTGTAAAGTCGAGCCCGAGGAGTTCGGCGCCCACCGGGACGCCAAGCGGCGCGGAGGCGCTCGGCGCTGAGAACCCGCCCTGGAAGGTGACTGCCGGGAAGCCCGTACCGTTGGAGAGCGTGCCGTTCCGCTCCGCCTGATCGTCAGCCGTGATTGGCACTGCAAGGATCTTCTGCAACGGATAAATGATCGCGTCGAGTTTGAGGTCCGCCATTTTCGTCGCCACTGCGAGCCGCAACTTGTCGCGATTCAACATCCGGTCCTTGTAAACCTGGCTGCTCATACCGTCGACGATGGCGAGTTCCTCTTCCAGCGTCTTCTGCACCGCGGACGTCTTCGCCGCAACGAGCTGAGCAAAGCTCCGGATCGGGGCGTTGGAGTCGAGCGTTGAGAAATACCGGTCCATGACAGTGCGGGCTTCGAGCGTCGCCGTCGCAACCGCCGGCGCGAGCGTATCGTACTCCGGTAGGTCGAAGCGGACGAGGATGGCGCCCAGCGACTCCATCCTGGAGATGACGCGGGCCATCACGCGGTTGACCTCGCGATATCGGTCCCCGTCGCCGAACAGGTTCGTCATGACGCCAATCCGCGCGCCCTTCAGAGCGTCCCTGCGCAAGAGATGTGTGTAACTCTTCGGGATGCGCCCGGTGCCGAACGCGGTTATGGGATCGGCTGCGTCATAGCCGACCATGACATCGAGCAACAACGCTGCGTCGGTGACAGTTCGTGCGATCGGGCCGACTTCGTCCTGCGTCTGGCTGTTCGGGATCACGCCGCTCCGACTGACCAGGCCGCGCGTCGCCCGTACGCCCACGAGACTGTTTGCGGACGCGGGCGAGCGGATCGACTGGCCCGTATCGCTGCCAGTACCGATCAGGGCGAGGTTGGCCGCGACAGCGGCGCCGGTCCCGCCGCTGGATCCGCCGGGCGTTCGGGTGAGGTCGTACGGGTTCAAAACTTGACCACCGAGGGTGCTGAGCGACATGCCGCCGCGTGCGAACTCCGACATGTTCGCCTTAGCGAGGATCAGCGCGCCGGCCCTGCGCATCCTCGCCACCGTGAAGGCGTCGGCGGACGGCTGCGAGTTCCTCATACCGACATTGCCGCCGGTCGTCGGCATGTCAGCGGTGTTGAAATTGTCCTTGAGGACGATCGGGACGCAGTGCAACGAGCCGGCGCCGGACGGATTGGCCGTGTATTGCCGGTCCATCTCGGCCGCGATCTCCATCGATCTCGGATTGACCGTGATGATGGCGCGGAGCGCGGGACCCTTCAAATTGTAGGCCTCGATCCGGTCCAGATACGCTCTGGTCAGTCGCGCGCAGCTCAATCGGCCGACGGCGAACGCACGGTGGATGCCGGCGATGGTCGCTTCCTGCAGGTGAAAAGGAGCTGGTTGCTGCGCACGTGCGGGAGATGCCGTGAGGCCGAGCATCGCGCACATCACCGGCATTCCGACCTGCAACGGCAAGAGCTTCGTAATCGCAGCGCGCATGATACTGCTCCGGTTGATGGTAGTAACACGAACCGGTTCCGAGCGCAATAAACGTGAGACGTTCCTTGACAATGCAGCGGCGGGACTGCTAAACAGCATCCACTTCGCGGCGTCCACAACCAGCCAAGGGCCTACCATTGATATCCCGGTACAGCCCTTGGCTGGTTGGCCGTATCTGCTTGGCGCGCTCGCGCGCCAGACCGTTCTGCGGACACACAACGACGTTGGGGCCGCATAACGGTCTAATACATCGAGGGAGGTTCGTATGCGTGGAGCGATGCGTGGAGTAGTCCTCTTCTTTGCCGGCATCATCTTCGGCGCAGGCCTGATGACGTCTCTTGCGGCTCAGGGCACTCTCAACACCGGTGTGAGACTCAATCACGTCGGCATTTCCGTTCCGAATTTCCAGGAGACCGTCAACTTTTACGAAAAGGTCATGGGCTTCCGCGTGTCCCACCGGTTCGCGCCGAACCCCGACGGACGTCCGGGCACAGCGTTCGTTCAAATCAGCCGCGACACGTTCATCGAAATCGCTCCCGCTATGCCCGATGCGAAGCCGGCGATCACGCACATCGGCATCGGCGCCGACGACATCAAGGCTACGGTGGCGCGCCTCACGCAGAATGGCGGCAAGCCAACCGAGCCGAGGCCGAGCGCGAACAGCGGCTCGATTCTCGCGAACATCACCGACCCTGCAGGGATCAGGACCGAGCTGAACGAACAGCCTGCCGGTTCCATGATGCGGCAGGCGATCGACAGCTGGAAGTAATCAAGAAAGGAGTTGCTCGTGAGGCACTCACTGTCGGGGCTCTGCGTCGTGGCCGCTCTGCTCGCGTCCTCTGGCGCCGCGGTCGCTCATCACGGGGCCGCGACGTTCGATACCGGTAAGACACTGGTCCTCGAAGGCGTCGTGACGGAGTGGGTGTGGGCCAACCCGCATTGCTTCCTCAAGTTCGACGTCAAGGGATCGGATGGTACGGTCCGCACCTGGACCACGGAAACCAGCAATCCGTCCGACATGGTCAACCGCGGCTGGAACCGCCGGTCCTTCAATCCCGGGGATCGTGTGACGGTCACCGTTGAGCCGGTCAAGAGCGGGAGCCCGGTCGGGCGTCTGCTGGAGGTTGCGTTTCCTGACGGACGCGTCCTGAGCGCACGCGGCGGCGGTGTGACGCCGCCGCCCGGTCGCCAGGGCGGCCCGCCGCAATAACGCGCCACGCGGCAAGGAGCATCAGGGCCATGTCACATCGCCACAGCCAAGGGCCAAGGTCAGCACATGCGAGCGCTTGGTTGGTCCTTCTGACTATCACGTGTGTCGTCACGTTCTGCTCCGTCGCGTTCAATCAGGAACAGGTCGTCCGCGTCCCCGGTGCGGTGTACGACGCCGACTTTCCCAATGAGAAGCCGGGCCCGGCGCCGCGGCGCGATCTGTCCGGAATCTGGGAGCCGGCCCGCGGCCCCGGTGATGCGATCGGAGCGCAGGGCGCCAAGAGCTACCCGGATACGGGACGCCCGGAGCACCAGCTGCCGTTTACCACCGAAGGCCTGAAAGCGAACCTTGCGAACAGGCCCGCGTGGGGCCCGCGCGCGGTGGCGTCGGCGCTCTCGAACGACCCGCAGCCGACGTGCGAGCCGCAGGGATGGCCGCGCATCATCCTGCACAACTACCGGACGGCCCAGATCGTTCAGACGCCGAAGCAGGTGTTGATCCTCTACCAGTTCAACCGGAAGTGGCGGAACATCTGGACCGACGGCCGCTCGAACCCGAAGGTGGACGACTTCCTCGAGCCGCGGTGGTGGGGCTATTCGGTCGGCCGCTGGATTGACGACTACACCTTCGTCGGCGAAACGGTCGGCCTGGACGAGCGAACGTGGCTCGACAACGTCGGCCGTCCGCACAGTCTCGAGGCGCGGATCGAGGAACGCTACGTCCGGCGGGACGCCGCCCACATCGACGTGACGATCACGATTGACGACCCCGTGTATTACTCCAAGCCGTGGATCGCGCTCGACCGGCTCCCGCTGCGGCTGCAGCCCGACAGCTTCGACATCAGGGAAATGGAGTGCTCGCCGAGCGAATTCGCGCGCTACACGAAGGAGTTCGCCGAGCCTGCGGCAGGGACATCGGCCAAATAAGACTGATGCTCGCGTGGGGGCTGCTGGCGGCGTAAGACTCTCGAGTCGCGGTCTCTCTCGGCGCCCTCGTCAGTGCTCATTTCAGCTGGTCGGCCACTCGAGCGATGCCGGCCGTGGCGCACTTTTCTTCCTGTGCCTGGCCGCCCATCGCCCCGCTCAGGCCGACGCCGCCGATTGTATCGTCGGCCACCTTGATCGGCATGCCGCCGCCGAGCGGGATGACATCGGAGCTCCCTCTGACCCATGTTCGCGGTTTCAGTACGCTTGGCCCACTCGGACGATGGCGTCCGGAACGTCCGTGCGGTATACGCCTTTCGCCGTGCGAGCTCCGCGTTGTGCGGACTTGCGTTGTCGCCCTCGAGCAGCACTCGCACGCGGCCTGCGCCATCGACGACGGCAATCGACGTGGTGTAGCCGCACTGGTCGAGGGCCGCCTGCGCCGAAGGCGCGCCAACATTTTCGGATTCGAGAATCGCAGGATTGGGCGTCCATCCCCGTCCGTCACGTACCTTCCGAGTCCGTCGATGTCCGCGTGGCAGACCGTGGCCGCTTACATTCGGGCTTGCGCTCAACGACCCTGAATCGGCGGTTTCGGGGCGTCCGGATCGTTGTAGTAGATGAATTGATAGCGGAGCTTCGTCGTCCCGTCCTCATCGAGCCATCCAAGCGACTGCTGGAAGATCAACGGTGGGGGAGAATCCTTGGCCACGGTCGCCTCAGTAATAACAAGTCTGTTCTCGTGCATGTACATTGACGCAAAGGTGCGGGACTGATCGGCGTTGTTGGTGAGCTGCACGAGCAGTCCTGCAACAAGGTCCGAGAAATTCGGTAGTACGTTCGTGATCTTGGCGTCTCGCTCCAGGAACTTCGACATCGCATAGACGACCGCGCTTCGCACGTCAGTTTTCCAGTATCCAAGACCATACGCGTGAATCGCCAGATCAAGGGCGGGCAGGCTCCGGGATCGCTCTGAGAGGAGGCGTTCAATCGGGTTGTAGTCGACCACGGTCACCGAGTAGCGACCGGAACCTTGAGTGCCGCTATAGATACGGGCCGGGAGGATGGCGCTGAACTGCGACGTCCAGGTCGTTTCCGTGACCGTCGGTTGACCCGGGAAGGTGATGGTGAAGCGATCTTCCCGGCTGACAAACTCGGCCCATTCCCCGCCTCCGCGTTGCGCTACGGCGAGGCTCGCCGAAGCCTGTGACGAAGGCGGCTGGGCGAACGACGTCCCCGACATTGCCAATACCAGGGCTGACGACATGAGCAGCATCAAGCGCATGACTGATTCTCCGCGTCGCGACCGGATTCAGTTCCTGAACTCCACGGTCGTCTTCAGTGTATTGCTCTCGATCCCGGTCGAATCGGTGACCCGCACCTGCAAATCGCATTTGCCGGCGGCCGCGGTGCCCCCGGCAGCCGCTTTGTGCAGGTTGGGAAGGGCGGCGCGGACGACGGCAGCGCTCACCATGCCTCTGACTGCGCCGACGATCGGTTCACCGCCGCAGCCGGCCGTAAACCAGACATATGGTGAATCACCAAGATCGCCAGCCGCGTCAGCAGCAGCCAATCGCAGTTCGACCGTTGGCTGATTCGACTGTGGCGGCACGATCCTGAGATCAGAGATGGTGGGAACGTGAGTCGGAACCGAGATCGTCGTAGGAGCGGTACGACCCATCCGCATCACGAGTACCAGGGATCGATCTCCCGGCGCTGCGTCCTTCGCAACATCGAGGGTGATCTCCCACCACCCAACTGCCTGTTCCGTCTGGTTCCCTCTCCCCTTGATACCGGACACCGTCATACCAGTTGAAGGTGAGATCTCCGCAGCCTGGACCGCGTCCGGGCTGGGAATCGCCACGTTGATGACGGTTGTGTGACCGCGTGCTACGTGTCGTGGATATACCGTCTCGATCCTGGCCTGCGGCTGCTGCGCGCCTTGTCCAAGAACGGAAACGACGGACAGGAGGGAGACAGCGACTCCGACGACCGCGCACACCCGATAGCGTTGCATGTCTGCCGCTCTTTCGGAAGCCGAAACGAAGGGTACTATCTCCACACTGGCTTCCGGTGTCAACGTGATAGGCGTGCGGAGTTGGTGTGTAAAGGTGCCGAATGATCACGACGATGTTAACCACGAAGCGCCCGACGGACACGAAGGAGAGCAGTTCTGACCCTTCGTGCTCTTTGTCCGGTTTTGCCTTTATACTCACATCACCCTTGGCCCTTACTCTCGGCACCAGCCTCGGCGTGAAGTCATTGCGCCGATCGGTGGGTCTTCGCGGGTGTGGGTGGATCTGAGGACGGGGCTCGTTGGCGAGGCTTGGTGAATTCATGCGGATTTTCCTCTTGTGGCTTCTCGTATCCGTTTCGCTCGTCGCGCAACAGCCGGCCGGCCGCGCCGCCGGTCCTGCCCCGACCTACAAGAACGTGAAGCTGCTTGCGGCGAACTCCGACGTCCCGTTCATCATGCGCAGCTTCAATGAAGCGCTGGGCGTGCAGTGCACGTACTGTCATCTAGACGGGGACTTTGCTGCCGAGGGCAATGCCAAGAAGGAGATGGCGCGCAAGATGATCAGCATGGTGCGCGTCATTGATACGAGCTTTCCGAGCGGCAACGGTGTGTTCCCGGACGGGTATCACGAAGTGGATTGCCTCACCTGCCATCGCGGAAGCGTGAAGCCGGAGACCGTGGCGCCAAAGAAGTACTACAACCGCGGCAACTCGCTCGGTGATGGGCCATTCCCTCAGAGGCCCGGCATCAGCTTGAAGCTTCTGCCCCCGAACACTCCCGTGCACGGTCCCGATTCCATCATGGGTGAATTCCGCGACGCCCTCAGTGTGGATTGCGCCTATTGCCATGGCGGCGACAGACCGCAGGAGACCGATGTCAACCCGCGCAAGGACCTCGCGCGCAAGATGATCATGCTGGTCCGTCAGATCAACGCGAACTTCCCAGGCACGGGCGTCTTCCCGGTGGGACCGCAGGTCGTGACCTGCTATACCTGCCACCGCGGCGACCCACA
>DATCJA010000012.1:0-4262 GCA_036507475.1 Vicinamibacterales bacterium | reverse complement strand
GCCGAGGACGAGCATCGCGTGGGGAGACGTGTGGGGTGACGAGCGTCGACGCCAAGATGAAGCGTCTCACTTTCGCGAATGGTGCGCAGGCGGAGTTCGATCTCCTCGCGTTCGTCCCGCCCCACGTCGCGCCGCCCGTCGGGCCTCATCGGTGAGACCGGGTGGGTGGCGGTGGACCGCTACACGCTTGAAACCCGATTCCCTGGCGTCTACGCGATCGGTGATGTGGTCACCATCCCGTTGACGCTCGGAAAGCCATTGCCCAAGGCCGGCGTCTTCGCGCACGGCGAAGGGGAGGTGGTCGCTCGGAACATCGCGGACGCGATCACCGGCAAAGGGACGCGAGCCCGCTTCGACGGGCACGGTGAGTGCTTTATCGAAATCGGCGGCGGCAAGGCGGGCTTCGGAAGCGGCGACTTCTATGCCGAGCCGAAGCCGGCAGTCACGTTGCACATGCGAGGACAGGCCAGAACAGATTCTCAAGCGGCGCTACGCCAGGGGCGAAATCGAACGCGAAGACTACGAGCGCCGCTTGAGCGATATCAGACGGTGAACGACGCACTCGGGTTTTCGTGAGCCCAACACTTGCGCAGGAAGGTCGAGAGGACACTCCGGGCGGCGTTGGAGCGATGAGCCGCAGGATCGCGGGTTCGACCACCGCGTCAAGCCTTGCGACACTGACAGGAGGCTCAATCCTGGCGAGGCGGTTCGCTGATTACGACACCATCCTGGGCGTCGAGCGAGACGCGGATCTGCACGCCATCAGGTCTGCCTTCCGGCGCCTCGCACGGCAGCACCATCCCGACGTATCCACAGGCAAGCACGCGCCGAAACGATTCCTGGTCATACGGGAAGCCTACGATGTGCTGTCCGACCCTGAGAAACGGCGGGAATACGACAGACTGATTTCGACGCCCCTGGTCGCCTTGCGCCCTTCCGCCAAACGGCCAACGGCGCCTGCTCGGCGGACGGTCGCACGAATTGCATCTTCCCTACCGGCCCGCGGTTTCCGGCTCGTTCTGGATGCCCTTGGAATCCTTCGTCTCGATCTCGGCTTCGGCGTCTCTTCACGTGCAACGCAGTCCCGCTCACGCCCGTCACGGTCACCGAGAACAAAACGAGCGCACAAGTGAGCACAACGGTCGCCGTGAAAGCCGTATTTGATCGGCGGTCTGGGCCGGGTCGATACGTAATTGAGATAAGGCGCGCCTGTCTCGTCGAGCTTTGGGTGTGGGGGTGTTAAGGCGCGAACGCAGCATCACCGATATCGTTGAACGAGTGCTGTTTGGCGGAGTGGTCGTCTGGGAGGGGGCTCACCTGGGCGGAACAGCGCGAGCGGAGAGGCATGGCTCGAAATATCAATCGGCGATATTCAGGGCCCAGCGGAGACTGACGGTCTGAGCCTTGCACGAAGGTCTGCCCGGGGCCGTCCGGCGCACGGCATCGCTCCAGACACGGGCGTGTCTTTTTCGGAGCTGCTGTCAGCGTCGGTTAGTGCCGGAAACCCGTCAACGGCATACATGGAGGAACCGGCGGCCGACCCGGTCAGAGCGTCTTGAATGGTCCGCGCCACGTTATCCTTAGAGGCGTGTGTGCTCAGGACGGTCCCGAGATCGGATACCCGAGCACCTCGCGCAACTGCAGCTCCGATCGACGCAACGGTTCCAGCGCCGCTTGATCCCCCCGCGCCAGCGCCGCCGTCACTTGGTCTCGGGCCTGAAGCACGGCTTCTAGCGCGGTCTTGAAGACTGCGACCGGCGTGATCGACGCCTCGGCGCGCACGCCGTCGAACAGGCTCGTCGATAGCTGCTGCGCATTCCCGTAATTCAGCGAGACCACAGCTTCCCTGATGTTCAAGATCTCGCCGAGCAGACGACCCGTGCGCACGCGGGCTTCCGAGTCGGCCAGTCGTTCTCGAAGGGCTGCGGCGTCGGCTTCAAGCGCCACCCGCCGTCTATGCTCGGGCCAATATCCAGCGAGATACGCAAGACCCATGATGAGCACCGCGACTCCGGCAATGACACGTTTGGCGCGCATGTCCTAGTCCTCGCTCGCGTGATGATCCATCTGTTTCCCGCCATCGCGCTCAGGATTGCTCGTCGTGCCCGCGGGAGCGGTGGCCATTACTTCATTACGTGCTCGGTCGAACAGAAAATGCCACGCTGGCGAGCTGTCCTCATTTCTGATGTACTTGCGCCGCAACCGCTTGACATTTGCGAGGTACGTCTTGCCCGCTCCTCGGTCTGCCAGCGGCCAACCCCGATGATAGCTGCGAATCGCCAGGTCAAGGTCACCATTGGCGTCCTGCAGCATCAGCTCGAACCAGACGGCGACGACTCGCGTCGCATGCCACGGGTCGAAATAGTCGTCCTCGCGGAAGGTGAAATCCACGGCACCCTCGTCGGCAAGACGCCTAAGGGTTCTTCGACAGTACTCAGACGATCCCCCGAGACCAATGTCGCGGTCGCCGCCCCGATTCGTGTGGCTTGCACGATGCTCGAACCACGATTCGGCCATGACAATCGCGCTCATCGTGTTCGTGACCGTGCCGCGCGGCAGTCCAAATCGAGTGCCGACCTGATAATAGCCACTCCAGTACTTGACCATCTGGATGTATGCCATGGCACGAACCGGTTGTGGGATCAAATCCCAATCGTGCGCGTTCATTCGGTCCCAGTGTGAGGGATTGTTGACGAGAAATCCGAAACGGTTCCACATCGCGCTCAGCCCGTCTTCGCGCATCCGCTCGGTCACTGTGTCCCAGTCATCGAAGTTCATCTTCCGCCAGAGGGTCACGTCCGAACGCAAGGCATACGTAGGGACGGTGATGCTCACCTTTTGCCAATCGGCCGTGATGGTTACGCCGACCGGCGTGTGGTCAGCGAAGGCGTTCAAGATGGAGACTGGAGGCACGTCGGGCAGTTCCGTAGCCAGACGCCGGTCGATCATGCGGTCAACAAGTACGACCCCGATCGTCAGCGCTAGGACACCGCTCGCGACGGCGATCGGCCAGCTCAAGCAGCGTCGATGGCGCGCGCCGGCGGGCCACACTCCCTCAGGCAAGGTGATGCCAACGCCCTCCTGGGGCTCGAATGGGTTCGATGGCTTGTGCCAGACCAGGAGGTTCGAGATCCAGACGCCCATTAGCTATTCGGAGGGGTGTTCGCATTTTGCTGATCAAGTGGATGCGTTAGGGAGCAAGCGCCGTGCCCCGATCTGCTTGATCGATCACTTTGTGAGCGAAGGGTCGACACTCGCATTCTATCGTCGCCGGGACTAAAGGGATCGGCCGTCGTGTGGAACGCTGGGGCGATTGCCGACCCTCACACCGACGTCTCTTCCCACCCCCGAACCGCATAGAGCAACGGCTTTGTCCAGAGACTCTCGAGACCTTCCAGGATGTCGGACGCCCAGTTGAAAACGTTCCGTCCTGCGACCACCTTCCGCATGGCCCGCATGCGTGTCACCTGCTCCTCGCTCGGCATGTTGATGGCTCTTGCGAGGGCTGCTGCGAACGCATCGATGTCGTAGGGATTGATGATCACCGCGTCCTCAAGCTCCTGTGCTGCGCCTGCCAGCGCGCTGAGTACGAGTACGCCGTGCTCATCGTCCCGGGCCGCGACGAACTCCTTGGCCACGAGGTTCATCCCGTCGTGCAGCGAACTGACGATGCAGAAGTGGGCGAGGCGATAGAGCGCCACGAGGCTGAACGCCCCGAGCGGTGTCGTGTGGTACGACACGACCGGCGAGCCGCCCGGAACGTCGTAGCGCGCATTGAGGGCAGCGATCCGCTGCGCGATCTCCGCTTCAATCGCTGCATAGCTCTTGAGATCCGAACGAGACGGCACGCCAATTTGGACGAATGTCATTCTCCCCCGCAGATCCGGCCGTTGCGCCATGAGCGCATCGATCGCGGCCAGGCGCTCAGGGATGCCCTTGGTGTAGTCCAGACGGTCGACGCCGAGCCCGATGATGTCAGCCCGCAGGTCGAGCAGTGCCCGTAGGCGCTGCTGTTCCTGCAGGAGCGCTGGGTCAGCGGCGGAGTGTTGGATGCGGTCGTAGTCGACACCGATTGGCACCGAGACGACCGTGCTCGACCGCCCGCCGAATCGAACGCGCGACGACTCGAGCTCCACCTCGGCGTGCAGCTCGTCTTCGGCGGCCATCAGGAAGTTTCGGCGGTCGCGTTCCAGTTGAAAGGCGATCAGGTCGTTGGCCAGCAGGCCCGCGACCAGCTCGCGCCGCCACGGACAGATGCGGAG
>DATCJA010000011.1:0-24138 GCA_036507475.1 Vicinamibacterales bacterium | reverse complement strand
CCCTGCACGATATACGCGTGTGCCTGGCCGGAATCGGTGCCACCGGCCCATTGAAACGTAATCTCGTCGAGCGCCGCGCCCTCCAGCAGACGACGGTGCCGTTCCGCGGCGACGTCGCCTGGGATACGGGTGAGGTATTCGTCCACCAGCGCGACGAGCATCGCCTTTTGCTGGGCGTTCATCTGTCGCACGGGCAGGCCGGAAGAGCCGAGCGGCTTCACGCGGCGAGTGTTGATGCCTGTAAGCATATCGGCATCGCGCTTCTCGGTTCGATCGAATACCGCAATCGCACGCTGCTTCGCGTCGAGCGATTGCACCAGCGCGCGCGCCTTGTCCTCCTCCGGTCCCATGATCCGCCCGGCCAGCGACGCCGGAATCTTCGCCGCAGCCGCCTGCGCCGGTCCTTCCAGGCGAGCCGCCGGCAGATCGTTCGGCTGCGACCCAAGGAACATCGGCGCCGCCGCGACCTGATTGCCGTGCACGGTGAAGTGCGTTGAGATGTGATGCCCCTCGAACGTCCATCCCCACGGGTTCGCGGCAGAGGGCGCGCCAAAGATCGTGATGTAGAAAAGCGCCGGGTCACGGAGCGCCTGCCCTTCCGGTGCCTTCTGGAGCGCGCTCAGCACAGGTTCGCGAGCCATGCTCATCTGGATTCGCTGGTAGCCGCCATCGCCGACGCCCGTTCGCAGGAGATCCATCGCCAGTTTCTTCTGGGCGTCGTTGAGCTCCCTGAGGACAACCCCCGAGCGGACGCCCGGCGACTCTTGCCAGACGAACCGTTCCTCGTGGTCGAAGCTCATCACCGCTTTCGCGCGCTGTTCCGGAGTGAGCGAGGCGAGAAACGCAGTGGCGGCTTGTCCCATCGCCGCGGCGGTTTTTACCTGCGCGCCCGCTTCGGTGGGCCAGAGCGCGAGGAGGGACACGACGGCAAGTGTGCAAGCCAGGATGTCGAGTTTCGAGTAATTCATGCTTCCCTCCCTACTGGACTCAAGACGTGAGCGGGCCGATCTTGCCACAACGCCTCGAGTACGACACGGCAATTTCTGCGTACCGCACCGCGACGCAGTTACATTCTGCGGCAATCCGGCCACATCAGACCGTTATGCTGCTCCAAACGACGAGCTCGTACTCCTTGTGTCACATGCTGCCGAGCCGCATAACGGTCTATGCGCGCGGAGCGCGCAAGAAGATGCTGCCAACTAGCCAAGGGCATTCCCAATCGGGATAGCAACGGCAGGCCCTTGGCTAGTTCTGGAACGCGCCTGGCGTGGACGACGGTAGAATGAGCGGCATGGCCGGGAACGACGAGAGAGGGACGGCCGGTCCGGCCGTGAAGCTCACCTATGACGACTTCGTGCACTTTCCCGACGATGGGAAGCGGCACGAGTTGATCGATGGGGAGCATTACGTGACGCCGTCGCCCAATGTCAGGCACCAGCGCATTTTGGGTAATCTTCACTTGCTGATCGGCAACTGGCTCGAAGCGCACCCGATCGGCCAGGTGTTCGTCGCTCCGTTGGACGTCGTCTTTTCTGATGTGGACGTCGTCGAGCCGGACCTGCTGTATCTCTCGAACGAACGCGCCGCCCAGGCGATCACGCAACTCCACGTCAAAGGCGTTCCGGAACTGGTCATCGAGATCGCATCCAAAGGGACGCGCAAGCGCGACGAGACGATCAAACGTCGTCTGTACGAGCGCAGCGGTGTGTCTGAGTACTGGGTGATCGATCCCGACATCGACGTGGTTCGCGTGTATCGGCGGGATGGCGATCGGCTCGGTCGCCCGCTGGAGCTGTCCCGCGAGGCGTCGGATGTGCTCACGTCCGCGCTGCTGCCCGGTCTGGAGCTGCCGCTCGCGCGGATCTTCCGGGAGTAGCTCCGTTCGAGGTGACGAGCAAGGGCGCGCCTTTGGCTACCGCGTGCGCAGGAGCGAGAAGCTGGGGTCGGCGCCGAGCGACGGCGCCTTGGGGAGCCCAAGCTCCCGGTGGGTGCGGGTGGCAATCCCGCTCGCCAAGGAGACCGCTATGCTGAGCGTCGCGCAAACTGCACGCCCGCTCGCGTAGATCAATTCTTCAATAAGGCGGGCCAATTGACGACGAGCGTGATCGGCTGCACAGCCTGTTCGACGACCGTATTGATCAGGAAGCGCTGGCCATCGGGCGCAACGTCGTACATCGAGCCCTGGTTGAGCTGCGCGCGCATCGTGAAGAGCGGGCGTACCGTGTTGACTCGGAACGCGGACCCCGTGCTCTCGACCGCGGCCACCATAAGCTGGTTGGGCGGCCCGCCGTAGTAGAGCTCTCGGCCATCGCGGCGCCAGCGCGGCCAGTTGCCACCAGCCGTCGAGACCTGCCACTTGCCGCCCGGTCCGGGAAACGGCACTACGTACACTTCATTTCGACCGGATTCATCGGAGACGAAGGCAATCCAGCGTCCGTCGGGTGAGAACTCGGCGACACACTCGCAGAACGACGTCTGAATGAAGGGAAACGGCTTGCGATCTCCGAAAAGCGGGAGTACCCACAGATCGGACCGGGCGGGCCCCGCGCCTCGACGGTACAGAACGAAACGCCCATTGGGAGACCAGCTCAACGGGCGTTCTTCGCCGCCGGTGTGTACCTGGCCGCAGTGGATCTGACCGGTTCAGGCGGCGGCCTGGGTGCGATCAGCGGGCTGCGGATAAACCCGGCGAAGCTTCTCGCGAGCACGGTCGACCGTAAACATCCATTTGATGCGCGCCTGCTCGGCGTTGCGCCGTCGCTCCCATGCGGCGATCTCTGTGATCAGTATCGCCTTGTCGGGAATCCGGCGATCAAGACATTGCGAGACCATCACGCCGATCTCGATCTCGACCATGTTGAGCCAGCTGGCGTGTTTTGGCGTGAAGTGAAACTCGAGCCGGCGCAGAATCCGCCGTGCCTCGGCGGGCGCGAAGGTCTGGTAGAGCGCCGCCGGAATGCGCCGACAGATGGTCGAGGACGACCCGGATGCGTTCGGCCTTCGGGTAGTGCTCGTCGACCAGGTCGCGCATGCACTCGGCGAAGTCGATACACGTTCGGTGGTCGGTGACTTTGGCGTGTCGCCAGGGGCGGTTCACGTCGACAAACAGGAAGACGTTTGCGGTCCCGTTGCGGACGTACTCGTAATCGACCCGCCGGGGCGTTCCGGCCTTCGCCGGAATCGGGACCCGCGCTTCGCCGATCAGTTGCCGGGGCGTTTCGTCGAAGCCGACGACCGGTCGCCGCGGATCCGGCGCTTCGGCGTAGAGATCGAGGACGTCTTCCATGCGCGCCACATACTCGGCGTTGACGTGCGGAATGCACCACATTTTCTCCTGCCACGGCTTCAGCTTCATCGCCGTCAGCCGGCGCCCGACGGTGTCGCCCGACAGGGTCTCATGCGCGGTGAGGCGCACCAACTCGCCGGCCAACAGGTTCAGCGTCCACCGGGCACGCCCGGACGGAGGATGTGAGCACGCGACCGCCACCAGGAGGGCTTCATCACTGGCGCCGAGCTTGCGCGGGGCGCCGGGACGGGGCAGTTCGCGGAGCGCCGGGGTCAAGCCTTCCTCGACAAACCGTTGCTTGGTCCGGTACACGGTCGACGTGCCGACCCCCACGTTCCGCGCGATCAGCTCATCGGGGGAGTGGGCATCCGCGGCGAGGAGAATCTGAGCCCGCTTGATCGTGCGAACCGGCCCGTGGCCGCCGCTCAGGAGCGCCTCAAGCTCGTGCCGTTCTTCAGCTGTCAGCGTGACGCGATAGCGTATGTTCATGGATATCTTGGATCACACTCCCGATCCCATGTCCAGCCATCCGTCACCACGCTTCACCGCGAAACAGGGCCAGTACCTGGCCTTCATCCACACCTACACGCTGCTGCACCGCACGCCCCCGGCCGAAGCGGACTTCCAACGGTTCTTTCAAGTCACGCCGCCGGCGGTCCACGACATGATCGTTGCGCTCGAGCAGCGCGGCTTAATCAGTCGGGTTCCGCGCCAACCCCGGACGATCAGGCTGCTCCTGTCGGCAGACGAACTGCCCGCCTTGCAACCGATCAAAACCTCTGCGGCGGGGTACTAGGCCATTTGTTGCTGCCGGCCAAGGCTCACTCGCAGGCCGGGCTGATGCGCGCAAATTGGACCAAGAAGGATCTGCAGCTTGCCCAGCGAAGCCGGCTGTTTTTCAGTGCCGAGCAGGGCGAACTGATTCGCAGCCGGACGGGCGGCTCAGTAACCGAGAGTCACAACGTCAACGCGCGACCTTGATGGCGTTCGTCTTGTGACTTGTGCTTTGTGACGTGTGACCTGTGACGTGCTTGCTACTGCGTGCGCAGGAGCGAGAAGCTGGGGTCGGCGCCGAGTGATGGCGCCTCGGGCAGCCGGTTCAGTTCGCGCCGGCGACGTCCCTCCGCGTGAAGACGCGCTTCACGTCGAGGCCGAATGACGGTTCGTTGCGCGTCCCCGTAATCCTGATCGGGACGACCGTCCGACCTCCTCGCCGGAAGAGCGGATCCACCGCTCTGAGCAGGAACGATTTGAATCCCGTTGCAGTTTGAGACAACTTCGCGTCCATCACGAGCTCTCCCGCAAAGGCAACCGTCTCTCTCCTGAGCGCGTACTGCCCTTTCAACTCGACCACTGCGCCTGGAACGTCGAAGCTCACGGCCGGGAGAGCGAGGACGCTCTTGTCCAGCACGAAGCGTCCGGCAAATGTCGACGCGACGCTTCGCTCGATGGCGGCCCGCGGTCTTCCACTGGCCCGCTGGCTCAGCGTGTCGATTCTCTGCTGCACCTCGGGATGTGTGAAGCCGCCCCGCTCGATGACGAAGCGGCCGTTCAGCGCGAGCTTGTCCACGACATCCTCGTCGCCCGGTGGAAGGTTGAACGAGGTTGTCATGTGAAGCGTCCCCGTCATCGGAGGTTTCGGCGTCTTCACAGCGAGACGCATCACGTCTTCGAGCCGTCCTTCGTCGATGGTGATGTCGAGCGTGACCAACCGCCCCTTGACGCCTTGCACGTCGAATACGCCGCCTCTTGCTGTCAGTGACGTGTTGATGAACGAGGCCTTGATCTCTTCGAGGCGAGTATCGCCATTGGTCCCGTCGACGATCGCGTGATAGCTCGTCTTGAGCGCCACCGGCTGACCGCTGATATTCACCATGAAATCGGGCGTGTCGGTTTCACCGCGGACCTCGATCCGATCGAGCGATCCACCGTAGCTTCCAGCGGCCGACAGCGTGCCGTCGATCCCCTTGAAGACTCCGAGGTCGGCGTCCTTGAACGTGAATTGGCCGAACACCGGCGTGTGGCCGGGGTCGTCGCGGTGCCACGGACCAACTGATCCCTCGGTGGCAATCTCACCCGGCGGCAGCGCATTGGTCAGCAGCGCCTTGAACGGCATCGCCGTATTCGCGCTCACCGATTCGACTCGCAGGTCGTACATGTACCACGTCTTCGGGGGCTTCTCCTTTTGCCTCGGCAGGATCACGAGCTTCGCGCCTGGCGCGTCGAGCAGATCCACGACGACCTGGCGCCCTTCCATCACGTGCGGCCCGCTTGGTGGTGCGCGGTTCGGATCCGCGCCGACTGCATCGTCTTCTTCGCGTGGCGGTATCTGGATTTCGAGGCCTTCGAGCTTCACGTACGCGACATGCCTGCGCCACAAGCCCATGACATCGGCGTTCACCGTGAACGCCTCGACGCGGAACAGGGGCGGAACATCGCGCCTGCCTTGATAACGAACGACCAGATCGTTACCCCTGACCTCGAACCGGGGCAGTACCCGCAACGTCACCGCGCCAAGCTCCACGTCCGCGTTCAGCCGCTCGCGCAGTGTGGTGATGACGCGCGACCGGAGGATCTCGGAGGAGAACGGCACGCGCGCAACGAGCCATGCAAGCGCCATTGCGACCAGCACTCCACAGACGACGAAGACGATGACCCATCGCCTGCGCGAGAAACCACCCCGGGAGCCGGCGAAGCTCTTCAACACGATGGAGGAAGCCCGCGCGAATTGTACCGCGAACCGCGTGCCGCCACGCATGAGGGAAGTCCTTGTGACTTGTGACTTGTGACTTGTGACTTGTGACTTGTGACTTGTGACTTGTGCATGTAGGCTCCACCCGACGAGGAGGTTCGCGACATGTCGAATCACGTACTCCTGAGGCTTGCCGGTCTCGGCGTTGCAGCGGTCGTCCTGCTTCCTGCCACAGCGGCGGTATCGGCCCAGATTGCCGAACAGCGGCTGCATCTCAATCCCGTCATTGCCAAGCTGGCCGAAGGCCGCACCGTCTACGGCCTCCAGGCCGGCATCGAGATGTCGATCGGTTCGGCTCGCGCCGCCGCCCGGGCGCCGGCCGACTACATCTACGTCGACATGGAGCACAACCCGGTCGACATGCCCGCGCTGTATCAGTTCCACCTCGCGATGGCCGATCGCGCGATGGTGCTGAAGAAAGGCAACCTCCAGCCGAATGTCGCACTCATGGCGCGCTTCCCGCCCGAGGCGGACGAGTCCGGATGGGTCGTAAAGCAGGCGCTCGACATGGGACTGCACGGCGTCTTCTTCAACGGGGTCGATACACCCGAGCAGGCCCGCCTGGCCGTCAGTTACATGCGGTATCCACCCAGGCGCGATTCGAAGTACCCGCAGCCGAGGGGCGTGCGTGGCGCCGGCCCGGCGAACGCCACGTGGCTCTGGGGTGTCACGACGGAGGAGTACGAGCGCCATGCCGATCTCTGGCCGCTCAATCCCGACGGCGACCTCCTGGCGACGATGATGATCGAGTCGGTCGAAGGCCTGGCTAACGTGGATCGGATTGCGGCAACGCCGGGCGTGGGGTCGCTCTTCTTGGGAAATGCCAACGACCTCGCGCACGCGATGGGCGTGCCGGGCACGCATCCTGAAGTCGAAGCGGCGCGGCAGAAGATCCTCGGAGCGTGTAAGGCGCACAAGGTTGCTTGCAACATCACGGCGAACAGCGCCGACGACCTCGTCAGACGCGTCACCGAGGGGTGGCAGATGATCCGCACGACGGTGGCCGTCATCAACGCCGCCCGGCCGCGGTTGAAGGATCCGAAGACGACACCGCCACCAGCCGACCCGTTCGCGCTGCCGCGGTAAACCTGGGACTCCTGGGACTCAGTTGAATCGTCAGTGGCGAATCCCGGTTCCGGTGGCCGGACCGCGCTGCGAAGGCGCTTCCGACCGCGTGAGGCTCGCTCCGTGAGCTCGCGGATCCCGCGAGCCTTCTCACGCGGTCAGGCGATTCATGTCGGCCTGACCTCCACAGGGCTTCGCCACTGACGATTCAACTGAATCCCCGAACAGGGTCACCGAACGATTCGAACGGCCCGAACGATCCGATGATGTATGTTAGCATCGCCATATGAGGCGTACGACCATCTACCTCGAGCCCGAGCTGGAGGTGCTACTGAAGCTCGAGATGCTGCGCCAGAAGCGCCCGATGGCTGAGATCGTGCGCGAGGCCGTTCAGGCCTACGTCACCCGCGAGCCTCGGAAAGCGCCGCCGGGCGCGGGGGCCTTCGCAAGCGGTCGATCCGACACGGCGGGTCGCGTCGACGAAATCCTCGCTGCCACCGGCTTCGGCGCGCCCGCACGCACACGCGCGGTCCGTTCGGCGCGGAAGAAGAAGCGGTGAGCATCCTTCTCGACACCGGCATCGTCTACGCCTACTACGATCGGAACGATGCCTGGCACGACCGCGCGCGAACGCTTGTCGAGGGCGAGGAACTCGGGCTCATCCTGCCGGCACCGGTCGTGCCGGAAGTCGATCATCTCCTGCGACACCGGCTCGGAGCGAAGAGCCATCTGACGTTCTATGCCGGCATCGTCGAAGGCTATTACCTCGTTGCCGATCTGCCCCGGGACTCCTACGCGCGGGTGGCCGATCTGAACCGGCGCTTCGAGGATCTCGACCTGGGCTTCGTGGACGCTGCCATCGCGACGCTGGCGGCGACGCTGGGCGTGTCGCGCGTCGCAACCACCGACCGGCGACATTTCGGCCCCCTGGCGGCGTCGTTGTCGTTGCAGCTCCTCCCCTGATTCAGCGTACGTAGTGTCCGCCTTTAGGCGGACCGTCAATGATGCAGAGTACGTAGTATCCGCCTTCAGGCGGACGGTCAATGAGCGTCGGGCAAGGTCTGTGCGATGGCCAATGCCGCCCAGCTCGTCCCGGCCGTGGAAATCCATTGATGCCGGCCGAAGGGAAAGCCGCTCTCGAAGTATTGCTGCAGCGGGAACGAGTGCGTCTTCACGAGCCACGTTCCGTCCTGATACTGGGTGCCCAGCAGGAATGCCACGCCGCGGCGGTAGGTCTGATCGCTCGTTGGTATTCCGGCGACGTGCAGCGCGTACAGCGACAGTCCGGTGGCGTACGCATCGGCTTCGGTACGGCCGAACTGAGACCAGCCGCCACCACTTTCCTGCGCGTCACGGATCACATGTACCGCCGCGTCGATGCGAGGTCGTGGCGCGGCGGTCCAGACCAGGCCCATCAGACGCATCGCGCGTTCCTCGGCGGAGGTCGGCTCCGCAGCGACGAGCCACTCCCGCGCTCGGCGCAGAGTCTCTGTGATCTGCGCGGAGCGCCCCGGCAAGGGATAGGCGACGAGCCCGCCAGCCGCGATGGCCGTGTGACTGATCGTGCTGTACTCAGACGGTGGACGGCTGACGCCATTGCCAAGCCAGCTCCCGTCGGGCATCTGCCGTGCGATCAGCCAGTGCGTGATGGTGGCCGTTACCGTGTCTGCGGGATGCCGCGCGGCGGCCAGGGCCAGCAGCGAATAGCCTGCGGTGAGCGCTTCCCCACCGACAGCGGGATCGCCGAGCATCACGCGCGGCGCATTGGTCCTGAAGTGCGCCAGGATGTCGTCCAGATTGTCCCTGGCGCGTACGGCATCGATCGCGATGCCTGTTCGTTCGACCGTGGCGGCGGCCATCGCGGGCAGCGCGTTGTGGTGGCAGGAGATGCAGCCGGTCCGCTCGCGGAACGACGGGGCGACCTCGAGCACTCGTGCGACGCTTCTCGTCAATGAGATCCGTGGATCACCGATGCCGCCCTCAGCCGGCGGGGAGATCGCGGCGCGGCGCGGCCCGTTGCCACGCGTAGCCCCGTGCTGTTCGAGGACCTGGATCTTTGCTCGATCGCCCTTGTAGATGGCCCAATCGAGCGGCGATTCGCCGTCGGTGGTCCGTACGTTGGGGTCGCTGCCTCGCTCCAGCAGCAGCTTCACGGTGTCGGCCCCAGCCGCCTCCGACGTCACGGCTGTCAACAGCGCGGTTCGTCCGTACTGCGGGGCATTGCGCGCGTTCACGTCCGCGCCGCGCGCGATCCAGCGATCCACCACTGCCGCGGAGTGCCACACCGCCGCTGTGATCACCGTGTCTGGCGCCGGGCCGGGCCCGTTCGACATCAGGAAGTCGGTGGTCGCCCGATCGCGACGGGCAAGAGCCGCACGGAACGCCGCTGGCGAGAGCGACTTCGGATCCAGGCCTTGCTCGACGAGAAAGCGAACGACGTCGATGTCGGCCGATCGCACCGCCAGCGCGAGCGCCGTTGTGCCGGAGCCGTCCTGCGAGCGCACATCGGCCCCGCGCTCGACGAGCAGCCGCAGGACCGCGACCGTACGTGGGTACGCAGCCGCCACGAGCAGCGCGGTTCGCCCGGTCTTGGACTGCGCGTTCACGTTGGCGCCCGCAGCGAGGAGAAGCCTGACCTTCTCGACGTCCGGGACGGCCCACATTAAGGCGGTCGCCCCCGCGGCATCAGTTCGATTCGGATCCACCTTCCGGTCGAGGAGCAGCTTCACCATGTCGGCGTCCGCGAAGAGCGTCGCGGCCATCAAGGCAGGAGTGCCTTCGGCATTGACGCTGTCCGGGCTGGAGCCGCCGGCGAGCAGTCGCTCAACGTCTGCGACGGCTCCGCGCTGTATCGCCGCGAAGAGCGCGTCGCGAGACGACTCGCTTTGCCGCGCCGACACGACGTCGCCAGGGCGCATCTGCGTCGAGATGGCGAATACGAACAACCCGATGAGCGACACTCGAAAGAAGGTCATGGTTGTTCCTCCGAACGATCTCGTACGCCCAAGCCGTGTACCGGTCGTCAGCCCCATGGCTTCCGATGCGAGCCGAGGCAGATTCTGCCACAACGTCCCGAGTGCGACATGGCAATTTCTGCGTACCACAGCGCGCCGAACCATGTTTCTTCGAACGATCCGATCACATTTGGGCATGGCACGCCGCTGGCGAGGACGACGGTAGAATGAGCGGCATGGCCGGGAGCGACGAAAGAGGGACGGCCGGTCCGGCCGTGAAGCTCACCTATGACGACTTCGTGAACTTCCCTGACGACGGGAAGCGGCACGAGTTGATCGACGGGGAGCATTACGTGACGCCGTCACCAAGTACGAAGCACCAGCGCGTGTCAGCGAACCTTCATCTGTTGATCGGTAACTGGCTGGAAGAACATCCGATCGGTCGCGTCTTCTACGCACCGTACGACGTGGTGTTCTCCGATTTCGACGTCGTCGAACCGGACTTGCTCTATCTGTCGAACGAGCGCGCCGCGCAGGTGATTACCCCGCTTCACGTTCGAGGCGCTCCCGAACTCGTCATCGAGATTGCCTCCAGAGGGACACGAAAACGCGACGAGACGATCAAGCGTCGTCTGTACGAGCGCAGCGGTGTGTCCGAGTACTGGGTCGTCGATCCTGACATCGACGTGGTGCGCGTGTACCGGCGGGAGGGCGATCGGCTCGGCCGGCCGCTGGAGCTGTCTCGCGAGGCGTCGGACGTGCTCACGTCCGCGCTGCTGCCCGGCCTGACGCTGCCGCTCACACGGATATTCCGAGAGTAACGAGCGAGTTGACAGAACGTCCAAGTAGCCCGCATGATGCGCCGGACACACGACAGAAGGAGGCGCGTATGACGGGTATGAACCGGCGTGAAGCGATTCAGCTCGGTGCGGGGGCCCTCGTGGGCGCCTCGATATTTGGCAACGTGGGTCGAGTGGCGCTCTCCGCCCAAGGGGGGCCGCAAGTGGTCAACCCCACGCCGCCTCCCGCCACGGACCCGCGTTACCCCATGCCGCCAAAGTGGAATCGAGAGCTGCGGCAGCTCGCACCCAACGTCTACGCCTACGTGCAAGGCGGCGGTCCTGGCATCAGCGCGGCCGGGGTGTCGAACGCCGGCGTGATCGTCGGGCGCGATCATCTGGTCGCGATCGACGCGCTGCAGGGCCCTATTCCCACGCGCGGCTTCATCGCCGCCGCGCAGAAGGCGACGGGTAAGGCGTTCGGTCGGCTGATCCTCACACACCACCACGGCGACCACGTCAACGGCAATCAGTTCTTCGACAGCAGCGTCGAGATCCTCAGTCATCCGTACTGCCGCGCCGAAATGGTCAAGGCGGCGCCGAATGTGCCGAAAGCGTGGACGCCGACGCCCGGCGTCGCGGACAAGGAAGAAGAGCGCCGGCTCGTGGTGCCTTCGGTCACCTTCCGTGACGATCTCGTCTACGACATCAACGGCGTCGAAGTGCAGTTCCGCGTCGTCGGTCCCGCCCACACGTGGGGCGACGTCGTCGCGTACCTGCCGCAGCACAAGATCGTGTTCCTCGGAGACGTCGGCTTCTTCTGGGTGGCGCCATACGCCAACAACAGTTGGGTCACGCGGTGGATTGACGTCTGCAATGCGATCATCGGGTGGGACGTCGATGTGCTCGTGCCGGGCCACGGACCGATCGGCGGCAAGAAGGAGCTCGCCGAGATGCGGGAGTACTTCGAGGTGCTGCGCGTCGAGGCACGGAAACGTTACGACAGGAAGATGCCGCCGGGCGTGGCGGCCGCCGAGATCCGTCTCGGCCGATTCGACAATTGGATTGGTCCAGAGCGGCTCATCATGGACACCGTTCGGTGGTACGCGGAGTGGGACGGCACGCTCACGCCCGACTACAACGCGAACGCTGTACGTCAGGCGACGATCGAGTACAACGACGTGAAGGCGAAAGAGAAGAAGGTCAGCGAGATCATTCCGCTCGATCGGATGGAGGCATTGGCGGAGGCGGTCTAAAGCGCGCGTCGTTCACGCTTCTCACTTCTCGGTTCTCGGTTCGTGTTCACGTTCGTGTGAACAGCGAACCCTCGAACCGAACCTGAACACGAACCGAGAAGTGAGAACACAGAAGTGTGAACGACGATTTCTTATCTCAACCCACGTGAATCAGTCTTTACGGCGCGAGCCCCTCGGTCAGCTCGATGTACGTGCCCCAGGGGTCGGTCAGGAACGCGATGGAGGTCGTTCCGTTGCCCGCCTTCCGGACCGGTGAATCGAGCTTGATGCCGGCGGCGTCGAGCCGGGCGACGAACTGGGAAAGGTTGCGGATTTCGAAGCCGATGTGATCGAGCGCCCGACCTCTCGTCCCCGGATTCACTGTTTCCACCTTGCCGAACGTCAGATTCACGCCTGGGAGATCGCCAGCGGCGTTCTGCCCCCGCTTGCCGGGCACGGCGCCAAAATGCTTGGCGTACCACGCCTGCATCTCGGGCACCGCGACGACATTGAAGTGAATGTGGTGCATGCGGATCGACTCCGGGATCGCCGTGTCTTCCAGAATTTCGACGCGGGCTCCGTCCGGAGTCATCAACCATGCCTGGTCCGCTCGATCTGTGGTCTCGACCATCAGCCCTGCGGCCCGCCACCTGGCAATCGAGCCCTTGATGTCCTTGACGTTGAATCCGAAGTGGTTGACGACCGACCCGACCGTGCCTGCCGTCGGCTCGGCCTGACGCAGCATGACGAACACGCCGGGAAACTGAATCAACTGGAGCGTGCCATTCTGCACGGGTGTGCCGCCGAGCCCCACGAAGAAGCGCCGGCTGGCCTCGAGGTCGCGAGCGACCAGGTGGACGTGCCCCATCGCCACGCCGCCTTCTCCGGGCGCTGTAAGCTGCGCATGGGCAGGTTGGCTCCACAGGAACGCGATTACGCACAACAACAACAGCAGGCGAGTTTTCACGATCTCCTCCTAGGCTCAAGCTTTTCTACAGACGCTCAATTGCCTCCACCACCACCGCGGCCCCCTTGTCCCTGGGCGCCGCCGCGACCGCCGCCACGGCCTCCACCTGCGCGCGGTGGCGCCGGCATCTGCTTCAAGCCATAGAACTGGTTGGCGTAGATGGTCTGGTAACGAATCCCGTTGCCGTCGTTGTCGACCCACCCCGCCGACGACTGAAACAGGGCGGGCTCCGGCGCCCCCTTCGGTACCGTTCCCTCCAGGATGTAGAGCCGCATCTCATGCATGCCGATGAAGACGAAGGTGCGAGATTCGTCTGCGTTGTTGGTCATCTGAAGCTCGTGTCCTTCAACCAGGTCCTGATGGTTCCACAAGTAATGCGTCAGCTTGGCGTCGCGCTGAAGGAACTTTGACGTGGTGTAGATGAGCGCTCCACGCACGTCGTGCTTCCAGTGGCCCGGGCCGCTCAAGTCGCTTCCGATGCAGGTCTCAGCGCCGGGAGGGCAGGCCTTGCGGCGCGCGATTCCCTGCTGCTCGATGGGGCTGTAATCGACAACGGTCACCGAGTAACGCTCCCGTCCGCGTTCCGCGCTGTAGACGCGCGCCGGCAACGTGTAGCCAAATTCCGACGTCCACGTGATCTCGGCCATCCGTGGCTGACCCGGGAAAAGAACCCTGAAGCCATCCTGGATGTTCTGGTACTCGGTCCATTCTTGAGCAGTAGCGGGCATCGCGACCGCGAACATGAGTGCGAAAAGGAGCGCCGTTGCGCGCCACATGATCGATCCTCCTGAGCGATTCCCCACCTGTTCCGGGTTCCCTGGGGGAATGGTCGCGATATTACACCAGCAGGAGAACTGCCGCTGGTTACGCAAAAACTGCATTCTCGAGACGACCTATCCTGACACGACCTGCCTCTATGTCCTGCGCTCGGCTGACTGCAGGCGCGCGCTCAAACATCCGATACACCTTTGGTGCGCCTCAGTGAGCGACCAGAACCGGGACTTCAGCCGGCCGACCGCGACCAGTCACCGGTGCTCGTCGTTGACGATGAGCCGGTGGTGCGCCAGTTCCTGACGCGGTGTCTCGAGAAGTGGGGATACGCGGCGAAGGAGGCTGGAAGCGCCGCCGAGGCGCTCGAGATGATGGTGGCAGCACCCGCATCCGTGGTCTTGTGCGATATCAAGATGCCCGGACACGATGGCTTGTGGTTGAGTGAGCGGCTGCGCAATCTGTGGCCGCAGACCGCGGTGATCATGGTCACGGCGATTGACGATCTCCAATCCGTCCGCGACAGCCGCGAGCATGGCGCTGTCGATTACATCACCAAGCCGATTGCGCCCGAACGACTTCTCGAAGCCCTGCGTCGTGCAACTGCTCCCAGCTCCGAAGGACAACCCATGCAAGACGACGACACCCCTCCGCTCGAACAAGCGATTCCCAAGGAGCCCGAGGGGAAGGCCGAGGCTGAATACACCCTCGAATGTCCCGTGAAGTGTTCCGCGTGCGGTGAACGCATCACGAGCGTCAAGGCCGTCCGGTTGCTTCGCTCACACGTGAACTTTACGTCCACTCTGCCTCGGCGCGGTCGCCTCGTCGTCTGTCCGCACTGCCTGGCCGCGATTCCCGCCGAGCTCACGAATTTCTAGGCTTTGGTCTTTGGTCTTTGGTCTTTGGTGCGCTACTTCCACCAAAGCCCAAAGACTAGAGACCAAAGACTTGCTCTTCGTGCGTCTCAGTTCGTCCCCGGCGGCGGGACCGAAGCCTCCTTGACGAACTGTGCGTACGTCCCCACCTTGGCGTGCAGCGGCACGATGCGATCGATACGAAGATTGCGCTGCTTCACCTGCTCGAGAAACTGTCCGGCGAACATCTGCACAGCGCCGCCAGGATTGTAGACATCGGCTTCGACAAGCAACCGCTCCCTCGGGAAGTACGCCATCAGCATCGTCTCCGAATGCGGACCCGACACCGGATAGAGATTCACGGTCATCGATTTGTCGGTGAGCACGCGCTCGCCGCTCACCCCTTCGATTGAAGGCGGTTTCGGATTTTTCTGGAGCGCGTCGGGCACGATCGTATGCGGCCGCGCCGCCACCTCTTTGAACAGCGCGACGTTCCCCTCATGGGTGATCACCGTCAGCCCCTCTGACATGGCTGCCCGAATGCCGCCCGAGTGGTCGAAGTGATGATGGCTGTTGATCACCTGCGTGAGCGGCTTGCCTGGAACGACCTCGCGCGCCTTGGCAATGACGGCGAGCGCCCTGGCGTCGTTCTGCGGTGTCTCGATGAGCGTGAGGTGGTCGGCAAACTCGACGAGCACACTGTGATGCGAGCCGCCGGCCAGGTACCAGATGCCTTTGGCCAGCTCCTCGACCGCCACCGTCTGGGGCGGCGGACCCGTGATCGCCGGCGCTTTGGTCGCGTCGGCTGGCGCCGCGAGGTCGCCCGTGTCGCCGTCGGCTGCCTGTTTCGCAACGCGAATGTCGGCGATGGTGAAGTCGTCCACCTTCGTGACGAGCTGCGTGGCCAGCTGCAGGCCGCCGACATCCTGATAGTCGGAGAAGCTGGTCGTGACCGCCACGTCGCCGAGGTTCGTGTTGTCGGTCCTCGCGACCATGCGAGTCGGCAGCTTCGTCGTGCCGTCGATCGCAAGCGTGAACGTCTGGCCGCTCGCGGTCATGACATCCACCAGCGACTCACTCCCTTCCGAGCGTGCGTTGGCCAACTTCGCCATCGGATCGAGCGCGGCGCGCACGGCGGTGAGCGGATGGCGCAGCAGGTCGACGCGCCGGTCGTTCGCGACGCTGTCGGCCACACGCGTGGCGGCGCCGTTGGCTCCGACGTTGTATCCGACTGCCCCGTCGATGCCCGTGACCTGCCGCTGCGGCGCCGGCCCCTGGAAGAAGGTGAAGTTCGGCCGGCGCGTCAGTTCCGTGCGCGATCGCCCGCCCCCCACGTCAATGGCCTGACGATAGGCGGAGACGGCGAATGTCTGCGCCGCGGCATCAGGTGTGACGTCCTGCCCGAGGTTGTACTGCGTCCCCTCCCCTTCGAGCACCAGCGTCTTCACCGCGAGAATGCGGTCGCGACCGCCGATCGCCGCCGCCGCATCGTTGACCACCTGCTGTTCCGGCGTGGTCTGCGCGCAGGCCACGAGCGCAGCTGCTGCCAGCAGCGCACAATATCCCGTTCGAGTCATGAGCATCTCCTCCAGTTCCATGTAGCGTCGGCTTTGGTCTCTGGGCTTTGGGCTCTAGGCTCTGCCTTTGGGACCTCCTTGGGCTTCAGGCCGAAAGCCTAGAGCCCAGAGCCTAAAGCCAAGAGCCCTTATCTCTGATCGTGATGATCGTCGTTCCGGAGCAGCGCGCCGTCCGTCTCCCGGCACGTCGGCGACTCCTCCAGCGGCTGCGTCGAGCGCCTGATCATGCGAGGCGCCATCGTCCAGGGGCCGGTGAGGACGTTTGGATCGTCGACCGTCACCTGCCACACCAGATTCTCGCCGTCGCGCCACAGCCGCTCCGTCACGAGCATCGCCTCGCTATGAAAGTAGCCCTTCTCGCCGAACCATGTGTCTTCGACGAAATTCCTCGCGTCGATCACGAGCGTGTCCCCTTCCCAGCGGCCTACGGAGTCTCCGTAGTACGAAGGGTTCGCGTTCGCGCGGTGCGGGCGGCCGTCCATCGGAATGATGCGATACGGATCGCCCGACATGTCTTCGTACAGGAACACCATCTCGTTCGGGAACTGGATGATGCGACGCGGCGGCCCCACGCGCGGCAGTCCGGGCTTCGCGCAGTAGAACACCGGATCCGTTTTGCTCTGCTGGCTGTCGAGCGCCTTGACCTTGGCCTGGAGCTCCGGCTTGTACGACGGCGCTGCGGTCCACGGCAGCACGCCGCGACCTTGGCCGACGACACCTCTGATTGCCGTGCGATCCACGATGCGGGTCTCTTCCACGCCGCCAACCTCGCGCTTGAGCCCTGAGACCGGGTTCACCCCAGGAAATATCGACCAGGTGCCGCTGAGGTCGGGCCGCCCGGTGGTTGCGGGAGCCGGCTGCTGCGCCGATGCCACCACGGCGAGCAGTGCTGAGATGACAGCCGCACAGATCATGCGTTTCATCGCGTATCTCCTTACAGCGTGTTCAACGATTCCAGCGCGTCGCCGTTGGCAAAACGAATGCGACGGAGATATCCGTAGCGCGACCCGTCCTGCGCCGGCAGCGCGTCGACGGTCACCTTCTGACCCAGTCCCTTCGCGAAGTCGGCACGGTTGACGCCGACGGTTCTCCACCAGGCGGGCGGATTCCCCTGAATTCTCCACGTCTCGGCAGCAGCGCCGGCGGTCGACTCGACGAAGATGACGATGTGCGGGTTGATCCAGTCCACCTTGGTCAGTGTGCCAGTCACCGTAACTCGTTTGTCGTTCTCGAAAATGGCTGACGTGGAATGGTGGCCCCACACCGGTTGGGACATGAGCACCATCGTCGCCAGAGTCGCGTGCAGTGACCTTCTCACAGACCCCTCCTGTTCGTGGTCCTTTGATGACGGGCGAAAGGAGACGTTCGAAGTTTACTCCCAATTTCGCAGATCGGCTCTCGACTTTAGGCTTTAGGCTCTGGGCCGTCGGCCAGTTCTTTGTGCCTTGTGCTTTGTGACTTGTGACCTGTGACTTGTATAATCGGCCCGCTCACACATGGCACCGAAGAACAAGATTTCGCGCCGCGATCTGCTCAAGAGCGCAGCCGTCGCCGGGGCGGCGGTCGCCGCAGGGCAGGTTCCCTCTCCTCCGCTCGAGGCCGCGCAGGCGCCGCAGCGTCCGCGCAGCTGGAATCGTGAGGCCGACATCGTCGTCATCGGCTCGGGCGCCACCGGAATGCCTGCGGCGATCGTCGCGCGCGTAGCCGGATCGTCAGTCATCGTCATCGAAGCCAGTAGCGACATCGGCGGTCACGCCATCTGCAGCGGCGCCAACATTCCTCTGGGCGGCGGCACAAGCGTGCAGAAGAAGGCCGGCATCGTCGACAGTCCGGACCTGGTGTTCCAGGACCTCACGGATTGGTCCGTGGTCCAGCCCAACGGCTTCCCGGATTACCGCTACAACGACCACGAAATCATCAGGGCCTTCGCCGACAATAGCGCTCCGACGTTCGAATTTCTCGTCGAGCACGGCGTGAAGTTCGTCAACGAGAAACCCGACGGACGCGCAGGAAGCGCGCACGGCAACTCGGTGCCGCGGCAGATGCACGTTTGGGCGGGCGAGTGGCCGCAGGTGCAGACGGGGCGGCCGACCGACCCCTCGGCGCGCGCCACCACCTCGAACGGCAACGGGCTGATGCGCCCGCTCGAAGCGGCGGCCAGGAAGGCCGGCGTCGAGTTTCTGCTCGAGCACCGGATGACGGCGATCTATCGCGAAGAGCCGCGGTCCGGCCGCGTGCTGGGCGTCCAGGTTACGCGCAACGGCGGCGCCACGCTCAACATCCGGGCGCGCAAGGCCGTCATTGTCGCCACGGGCGGCGTGTCGGGCAACGTGAACTTCCGCCGGATGTTCGACCCGCGGCTCACCGAGGAATACTGCGGCCTCGCGGGTATGCCCTGGTCCGATCAGGACGCGAGCGGCGAGCTGGCGTCGATGGCCATAGGGGCTTCACTGTGGGGCCTCTCGAACTTCTCGAGCGAGACCGGCTCAGGGATCACCAAGGCCGGCAAGATCGGCTGTCAGTACGGCTACGTGAATCTCACATGGATGCCGGGCAGTCCCGTCTTCTCCCAAGCCCGCGCCTCGGGGCTGAGAGTCGCCGACTGGCAGAACGTGATCATGGTGAACATGCTGGGGAAGCGTTTCTACGACGAAACCGGCGACGACTTCACCGGCAACCAGTACAACCAGATCAATCCGTACTATCCTGGCAGCTATCTCAACGCGAAGAACGTCAAGTACAGCCCCAACAACTTCATCAACGCGGCGCTCGCGGGAATCGGCGACGGCCACAACGGCGGCGGTCCCATCTGGGCGATCTTCGACGCCGACGCAGTAGCCCGCGAGCGATGGACGCCCGAGCCGCCGAACGTCGACACCGGCGCCGGCTTCTTCTTCAGCACAGGCACCATCGCCGATCTCGCCAAGAAAATCGTGATGAAGCACCAGCGTGTCGCCATGCCGTCCGCCAATCTGGCGGCGACGGTCGCGCGCTACAATTCATTCGTCGACTCCGGCAAAGACGACGACTTTGGCAAGCCGTCGCCGCGCTACAAGATCGCGAAAGCGCCGTTCTACGCGGCGTGGGCGACCCCGGTCATTCACGACACCAGAGGAGGGCTGCGCATCAACGCCAGATGCCAGGTCGTAGACATGAACGGCCAGGTGATTCCCAACTTCTACTGCGGCGGGGAGTCGGCGGGCGGCTTCTCCATGCACGGGCTCGCTCGTTGCTTGTGCCAGGGCTACATCGCGGGGCGCCACGCCCACGCGGAGAAGACCACCACTTGAGAAGCGGTGCGCAGCGTTGTCAGCGCGCGGGCCTGGCGGTCAACCGAATCCTGTCGAATGAATATCGATCGGCGAAGTTGGCCCCCGCGAGCAGCGCAAAGATCAGCACATAGAACCACATGAGATGCGCGGTCCCGAAGTTCATCCGGGCCACCGTCCCGAACATCAGGAGCAGCATCGTCATGCCGCCGGCAATGCTGGCCAGCTTTGTCTTGAGTCCCAATATCAGCAGGACGCCAACGGAAAACTCCACAGCCGGTACGCTGAGCGCGATCGGATATACGAGCCACGCAGGAAAGAATGGGATCCCGATCAACCTCACGCTCGCAAACTCGGTGACCGTCTGCCCGGCGAAATCGGTCAGGATCGGCAGCCTCACCGCGCCGTGCGCGAACATATGGAAGCCCATGGTGAGTCGCACCATGAGGTACGCGGCAGGCAGGTCTCGGTTCAGCAGGGTGCCCTGCCAGTCGCCATTGTTCTTGAAGGTAGGCATTTCGCGGGATTGTAGCGCGAGCTACCACTCTTTCATCGTCCTGGAGTCTAATTGCGCTGTCGCCAACGGGGGCCAGTCGGTCCAGGGCAATTGCGCTGCGGGAGGAGTCTCATGAACGCATCCGCATCTTCGCTCCGAATCGGTTTCATACCTGTAGGGCGGGCCTTCACGGCCCGCCTGGTGCGGCGTAACCGCCTCCGCCAAGGCTACGGCGGTCCGCCGAAGCTTTACGCGAAGGCGGAAGCAGCGCCCTACGTACCCGTCGCGCTCATCGTGGTCGCGGCCACGATCCTGGCGGCGCCCGTTGCCGAGGCGCAGATCACGCGAATCGTCATCGACCCTGCCCGGTCGCAGTCGCCCGCATTCGAGGGGCGGGTCTTCGGGCCGAACGGGAGCATGGGTCAGTACGAGAAGCTTCGCGGCAAAGCCTACGGCGAGCTCGATCCTGCCGATCCGCGAAACGCGGTGATTACCGACCTCAGGCTCGCACCCCGAAATGCTCGCGGCAAGGTCGAGTACTCGATGGATATCTTCATCCTGAAGCCGATCGACCTGGCCAAAGGCAACCACAGGCTGATCCTCGACTTCAACAACCGCGGCGAAATGCGAGTGGCCGCGCTGAACGACGCCCCGTTGACCAACAACCCAACCACGGCCGCTCACGCGGGAACGGGGTTCGTCATGAACCTCGGTTATGTCATCGCCGGGAACGGGTGGGATTTTGGTGCGACGAGCAATGACGACGGCATGACGATTTCGGTCCCTGTGGCAAAGAACCCCGATGGATCGAGCATTACCGGCCCGTCGTACGAGTACATCAATTTCGACGATGCGAAGAGCGTGCGGTACGAGCTGACGTATCCGGCGGCAACCTTGGACAAGTCGAAGGCGACGTTGACGGTGCGCTCGCGCCTCGACGACCAGCCGACGCCGGTGCCAGCGAGCGGCTGGGAATACGTCGATGAAAAGACCATCCGTCTGCTGCCGGCCGGAACTCCGTTCAAGCAAAGCACCGTCTACGAGTTCGCCTACACGGCCAAGGATCCCGTCGTAGCGGCGGTGGGACTCGCGGCCACGCGCGACTTCGTGTCGTTTCTGCGCCACGCCGCAAAAGACAATTTCGGCAACCCCAATCCGCTCGCAGGCGATGTGCGTCACACGTTCACCTTCTCCATCTCGCAGCCCACACGCGCGTTGAACGACTTCATAGCGCTCGGCTTCAACGAGGACGAAAAGAAGGGGCGCGTCATCGACGGCATGCTCAAGTGGACGGGCGGCGGCAGCGGGAATCAAATCAACTATCGCTTCGCCCAGACCGGCAGAACCGAGCGCAACCGTCAGAACCACCTGTACCCCGAAGGCGTGTTTCCGTTCGCCTATCCGGTGCTGACCGACGATCTAAGCGGCAAAACCGGTGGGCGAAGTGCGCGCTGCGCGGCGAGCAACACCTGTCCCAAGGCGTTCGACGGCAACTCCTCCAATGAGTACTGGGTCAAGGCAGGTTCGCTGCTGCACACCGACACACGAGGCAACGACCTGAAGGATCCAGACAACGTGCGCTTTTTCCTGATCTCGGGCCTGTCGCATGGCGTCGGAAACGTGACCAGCATGGGATCGTGCCAGCAGTTCCTCAACCCGACCAGGCCCTTCCCCGCACTACGCGCGCTCCTGGTGGCGCTGGATCGATGGGTCACCGATGGCACCGAACCGCCGCAGAGTCGGGTTCCGCGGCGCGCTGACAACACCATGGTGAAAGCCGTACCCCGTCCCGGCCACCAGACGGCCATCGTGCCGCAAGAAGCACTGGGCTGGCCCACAATCCCGGGCGTGACATACACCGGAGTGATCACCGCCCGGTATCATCTCGACTTCGGGCCGATGCTCGACAAGGGCATCGTGGCGAACTTTCCGCCCTCGCTCGCCGGACGAACGGCGTATCCGATTTTCGTGTCGAAGGTCGACCGCGACGGCAACGAAGTGGCGGGCATCCGGCTGCCGCCGGTCGAGGCGCCCATCGCAACCACCACCGGCTGGGCACTCCGTCGCACCGGTTTCGGCGAGAACGAAGGCTGCGAAGCCAACGGCCAGCACATCGCGTTCAAGACCACCAAGGGAGAGAGAATGGCCGCCGGCGATCCGCGTCTGTCTCTCGAAGAGCGCTACACGAATCACGACGGCTACGTCGCGGCGGTGACGAAGGCAGCCAAGGCGCTGGAACAACAGCGGCTCCTTCTTCCAGCCGATGTGCAGCAGTACGTGGAGCGAGCACAGGCAAGCACCGTGCTCAAGTAAGTACGTAGTGTCCGGCTTTCTTGTCCGCCGCGGCGGTTCGCCAGTGGCGAACCGCTTGCCGGTGCTGGCTGGTCGGGTCGTGAAGCGACCCGACCCCGGCGAAGGCGGAAGCCGGACCCGTGGGCCTTCGAGAAGGAGCTCTTCAGTGAGAAGAACTCTCAACCCGACTCTCTGGTTACTCGCGACGCTGTTGATGTTCGTCCACGGATCCGCGCTCACCCCGTCGAACGGCGCCGCGCGAGCGCAGGGTCCGGCGGGCATCCCGCGCACTCCCGATGGCAAGCCGGATTTGTCGGGAATCTGGCAGGCGATGAACACGGCAGCGTGGGACATTCAGGATCACGCGGCGCAGAAAGGAGTGCCTGGCGGTCCAGGTGTGGTCGAAGGAAACGAGATCCCGTATCAACCTTGGGCGCTGGCCAAGAAGAAGGAGAACTACGCGCAACGCGCGACGCTCGACCCGGAAACGAAATGCTACCTGCCTGGCGTACCGCGTCTCATGTACATGCCGTTCCCGTTTCAGATCGTTCAGACACCGCGCGAGCTGACGATGCTGTACGAGTACGTGCACGCCGTACGCTTCATCTTCACGAATGGAGAGCCACATCCAAAAGGTCCCATCGACTGGTGGCTTGGCGACTCCCGCGGGCGCTGGGAAGGCGACACGCTCGTGGTGGACGTCGTCCATTTCAACGACCAGACGTGGTTCGACAGGGCCGGCAACTTCCACAGCGAGGCGATGCACCTCGTGGAGCGCTACACGCCGATGAGCGCGGACCACATCCAGTACGACGTCACGGTCGAAGATCCCAAGGTGTTCACGCGCCCCTGGAACATGAGCATGGTTCTGTATCGCCACAAACAGAAGAACGCCCAGCTTTTCGACTACGAATGCTACGGCTTCGACCTCGAGAAGTACTACCCGTATCCAGAGATGAGGGTCCCCCAATGAGAACGACACCTGCGATCGGCTCGGTCGGGATTGCCGTGCTCGTGTGGACGTCTACACCCCTTCTTGGCCAAGAAGGTCAGCGAGCCGGGAATCAGGCGCCCGCGGCGTCGCCGACGTTCGAGCGCCTGCCGGATGGGCAGCCGAACGTCCAAGGCACCTGGAGCGCCGTCGGCGGATCGACGGTGTCGCTCACCAATCCCATCAGTCAACAGGCAGACTTCGAGCGTCAGAACGTGCGCCTCCCGAGCAGGATTGTCGATCCTCCCGACGGGCAGGTGCCGTATCAGCCGTGGGCGGCCGCGAGGCAGAAGCAGCAGGCCATCGACTACGCCTGGCCCACGAAGCCAGAGCACATCGACACACAGCACCGGTGCCTGCTTTCCGGAGTGCCACGGTTGTACTTCATCATCCCGTCGTTCAAGATCGTCCAGGCTCGCGGATCGGTGGTGTTCATCTGGGACACCTACCACGCGTATCGCGTCATTCCTCTCGACAACCGTCCACACGTCGCATCGAACGTGAAGCTCTGGATGGGCGACGGGCGCGGCCGCTGGGAGGGAAATACGCTGGTCATCGACACGACCAGCGTGAAGGGCGCCCGCCTCACGTACACCGGCGATTTCTACAGCGACAACGCGCACATCGTCGAGCGCCTGACCTTCGTCGACAAGGACAACATGATCTACGAAGCGACCATCGACGATCCCACGGTGTTCACACGCCCATGGACGATGCGAGTCGCCGAGCGGCGAAGGGCGGATGAAGAGATGTGGGAGTCGGCGTGCTACGAAGGAGCGGTAAATCCCGACGAATTCCTGATCAAGAACGCTGCCGGACAGAGGTAGACAGAGGTAGGGCGCGGCTTTACGCC
>DATCJA010000010.1:0-37744 GCA_036507475.1 Vicinamibacterales bacterium | reverse complement strand
CTACACGGGCGGGGCCCTGCATGCGGAATCGCAAATCCGCGAGCATGCAGCGCTGTTGAACGACAGGGTCCTCGGCAACCCGCACTCTGTGAGTCCTACGTCCGCGGGCATGACGGACCTCGTGGAGAGCGCGCGCCGCGCCGTGTTGGCGTGGTTCAACGCGGAAGGCGATTACACAGCCATCTTCACGCAGAACGCGACTGCCGCCTTGAAGCACGTGGCCGAATCCTATCCATTTGGGCCGGATGGACAGTTCCTGTTGACGGTCGACAACCACAACTCGGTGAACGGGATCCGCGAGTTTGCAGCCGCCAAGGGTGCAGGCGTTGCCTACGTGCCGCTGACGACGCCCGAGCTGCGCATCGATCGCGACCGGCTGCGGGAACTGCTGGATCGCGCGTCGGCCTCCGGGAACAACCTGTTCGCGTTTCCCGCGCAGTCGAATTTTTCGGGTGTGAAGCATCCGCTCGAGATCGTCGAAGAGGCGCACGATCGCAGGTGGGACGTGCTATTGGATGCGGCCGCGTTCGTACCCACGAACCGCCTGGACCTGAGAGTCGTGCGCCCTGATTTCGTCAGCGTCTCGTTCTACAAGATGTTCGGCTACCCGACCGGCGTCGGTTGTCTCCTGGTGCGCAACAGTGCGCTACGGAAACTGCATCGACCCTGGTTTGCGGGCGGAACGGTGAACTTCGCCAGCGTGCAGGGGCGCCGCCACATCCTCTCGCCCGGCGAGGCGGGCTTCGAAGACGGCACGCTCAACTACCTGGCCATTCCTGCCGTGGAGATCGGCCTTCGCCATCTCGGCGCCATCGGAATCGACACGATCCAGATGCGTGTGCGCTGCCTCACGGAGTGGTTGCTCACATCGCTCCTCGATCTGCGGCACAGCAACGGTCGTCCGATGGTGCGCATCTATGGACCGGTGACAACGGCCGCACGGGGTGGAACTGTGACGATGAACTTTTACGATCCCGACGGGCATCTGTTGGACTACCGGCGCGTGGAGGAGCTGGCGAGCCAGAATCGCATCTCGCTGCGGACAGGATGCTTCTGCAATCCGGGCGCTGGCGAAGCCGCCGAAGGGCTCACCGAAGACGACGTGTCAGCGGCGCTCGAGGAGAGCGCAGACATGACGCTGCCGCGTTTTCTGCAGTTCGTCACGCACCGCGACGGCAAGAGCGCCGGCGCGATTCGCGTGTCCGTGGGGCTCGCGAGCAACTTCGCCGACGTGCACGCGTTTGCGCAGTTTGCCGCCGGACTCTGCGACCAGACGCGCATGACGATTGGCGAGGTGACGTTCGACATCGAATCCTGTCGCGTGATCAGGGACGGAAGCTGACAGCCCGTGAATGTGGGCTTTTGACTTCAGGCTATAGGCGTTGGGCCTTGTGACTTGTGACTTGTGACTTGTGACTTGTGAGAACAGCCCCCTACGGAACCTGGGTCTCGCCGCTCTCCGCGGCGGCCATTGCCGCGGGCAATTTACGGCTTGGCGCCGTGCAGCTCGATGGCGACGACATTTACTGGCTGGAAGGACGTCCTCAGGAAGGCGGCCGCTACGCGCTTCTCAGGTGCAGACCCGACGGTTCGATAACCGAAGTCACCCCGCCTGACTTCAACGTCCGCACACGCGTGCACGAGTACGGCGGCGGAGCGTACGTCGTTCGAGACGGCGTTGCGTATTGCGTCAACTTCGTTGACCAGCGAGTGTACCGGATTGCCGGGTCCGCTTCGCGGGACCCGGCCCACGTACCGGAACCGCTGACCCCGGCCGGCGCCTGGCGATACGCTGATTTCGAGGTCGATGTCCGTCGGCAGCGTGTGATGTGCGTACGCGAAGACCACACGCAGGAGGGACGCGAGGCGGTCGTTACACTCGTCAGCGTTCCCATCGGTCCGGCTTCCGCCTTCGCCAAGGCTCCGGCGGACAGGAAAGCCGGACACTACGACCTCGGATCCACCGCTCCGGCTGAGGCCGGACACTACGACGGCGGGGATCGGGGATTGAGCGCGGGCACGGTGATCGCGTCGGGCTACGACTTCTACTCCACGCCGCGGCTGAGCCCCGACGGCACGAAGCTCGCCTGGTTGTCGTGGCGGCATCCCTCGATGCCGTGGGATGGCACCGAGTTGTGGGTCGCCGACGTAGAGGCGTCCGGCGCGCTCGCGAATGCGACCCACCTGGCTGGAAGCGATTGCGAATCGATCTACCAACCAGGGTGGTCACCCGACGGTACGCTGTACTACGTCAGCGACCGAACGGGCTGGTGGCAACTCTATCGTTCGGATCGTTCTGTCGTTGGCAATCCACCGACCGATTCTGAGTTCGGGCGCCCCGAATGGATATTCGGCACCTCGACCTGGGCGTGTGCAGGGCCGTCGCGGCTTGTGGTGTCGTACACGCAGAAGGGCCGCTGGCATCTTGCTACCGTGGATGTTGCCAGTGGCACGTTGTCACCGATTGCGCCAGAGTTGCAGCCGCACGACTGGATTGCCGCCGGTGCCACGAGCGCGGTTGTGGCAGCGGGATCGGACACGAATCCCGATCGCATCGTTCGCATCGACCTCGCGACCGGCGAAGTCCAGACCATTCGTGTTGCGTCGCAGTTGCAGATCGATCCGGGGTATCTCTCCACTCCTGAGGCATTCGAATTTCCAACGGCGGACAGCCGCCTCGCACACGCGTTTTACTACGCACCTCGGAACAGGGATTTCACCGCTCCGGCGGGCGAAGTTCCTCCTCTCATCGCAATCAGCCACGGCGGGCCGACGGCGGCGGCGCATGCCACGCTCGATCTGCAGGTTCAATACTGGACGAGCCGCGGCTTCGCGCTGGTGGACGTGAACTACGGCGGCAGCTCCGGCTACGGCCGCGCGTACCGCGAACGACTGAACGGAGAGTGGGGGATCGTCGACGTCATCGACGTTATTAACGCTGCGCAGCACCTGTGCAAAGCAGGTCGCGCCGACGGGCAGCGGCTGATCATCCGCGGCGGCAGCGCCGGTGGGTACACCACGCTGGCGGCGCTCACGTTTCATGCCGGCGTGTTCAAAGCGGGCGCCAGCTACTACGGCATCAGCGATCTCGAAGTCCTGGAGCTCGATACACACAAGTTCGAGTCGCGCTACTCACACAGTCTGATCGGCCCGTATCCCGAGGCGCGCGACGTGTACCGCGCCCGGTCGCCCATTCACGCGATCGACCGTCTTGCGTGCCCGCTCATCCTCTTTCAGGGTCTTGAAGACAAGGTCGTGCCGCCCAATCAGTCGCAGATGATGGCGGACGCCGTGGCCGCCAAGGGGCTGCCCGTTGCCTATCTCGCGTTCGAAGGCGAGCAGCACGGGTTCCGCAAGGCGGACACCATCATTCGCTGCCTCGAGGCGGAGCTGTATTTCTACGGCAAGGTGTTCGAGTTCACGCCGGCGGATCCCATCGAGCCGGTGGCAATTGTGAACTTGTAACTCAACGTCCACCTGGAAACGGTTCAGTGGCGCCTCCGTCTCGCCCGGCTGCGACGTCGCCCACGTTGGGCGTAGGTGCGCGTGAGCATCGTAGCCAAACACTTGAAGCGCACGCAGAGGACGTCGAGCGACTCGCCTTGGCAGGTCAGGGATCGATCGCGGGAACGAAAGCGCGGCTATCATGGGCGAAAGACGTGACGCTGATGGGTCGAGGATTCGCCGTGCTCGGGTTCACCGCGTGCCTTCAGGCGATGACCTGGGCATGCAGCTCGCGTACTACCCCGGCGGGAGTGGCTGTCTCACCACAGCCGGACCGGCCGCCGGAACCCCCGAATGCAGTTCGCCCCACGCCAGAACCGCCAGTGTCGCCGCCGGCGGCAACGGCGCAGCGTCCCGAACACGGAGCGGTCGACTGCGCGTTGATCGCTGAAGCAGGCGAACCGATTGCGACCGTTGCGCTGGGCGACCGAATCGATCCATCGAACGCACCCCATCCGTCGAACGAAAGCGAGCGACTGCTGTTCCGTCAGCTCTACGAGACGCTGGTCCGATCAGAGTGCAATGGACACGTAGCTCCCGGCCTGGCAGCGTCCTGGCGCCTCGACGAGAACGGCCGCACGTGGATCGTCACGTTGCGGGAGAACGCGCGCTTCTCCGACGGTACGCCGGTCACCGCGGCTGACGTGCGCGCGAGCTGGACCCGCGACGGGATCGGAGACGAGCTGCGGCCGCACGTGAGTCGTCTCGTCCAATCAGTGGCACTGGCCGACGACCGAGTCCTTGCGATCACACTGCGGAGTCAGCGCGTGGACATGCCAGTGGCGCTTGCGCATCCCGATCTGGCAATCGCCAAGTCCGTCGCTGATTCGTTATGGCCCCTCGGAACACGAGCCGGCCGGATTGCACCACAGGATCCCGCGCCGGTTGTCAGTGGTGGGACCGTGATTACCCTCGCTCGAGACAATCTGCCGGCGATCCGGTTTCTGGTCACTTCCGGCGATCTGCGTGATCTGCTGGACGCCGGTGTTGACGTGCTGCTCACACGGGATCCCGCAGCGCTCGACTACGCAGCCACGCTGCCGCAATTTCAGTCCGTGCCGCTGGCATGGCAGCGAACGCACGTGCTCCTCGCACCCGAGCGCTCGCGCGCGGCACCTGCGCTGTCGGAGGACGCGCGGCAGGTTCTGGCCGACGATGCCGTTCGAGGAGAGGCGCGGGGCGCGCAGGGTCCGTTTTGGTGGCAGATGTTGCCGCCGGATTGCGAGGTCCCTCTGGCTCCGGCACGAGGCCGGTCCTTATTCACTCCGCGGATCGTATACGACGCGAACGACGGCGCGGCGCGCGATCTGGCCGAACGCCTTGTGGGCCTGGTCCGTGCGTCGGGCCCCGCCGCGTTCCTCGACGCGCTCCTTCCGGACCGCCCGAGGCGGACATATCAGCGTGCAACCGGGTTGACCGGTGAGGCCCTGGCTTTGGCACGCCGACTGGGAACCGACGCTGGTTACATGATGTCCGTCGACAGCCGGCCGCTTGACCCGTGCCGGGATCTGCAGGGCTTGATGGATGTCGCTCGATGGCTCAATCCTGAGACCATCGTCCCGCTGGTCGATACACGGCTGCAAGCCATCGTGCGGCGCGGGCGGTCCGGTGTGACGACGGAGTGGGATGGAGGATTGGTTATCGCAGGCGTGAACGAGCCGAGATAAGTGATGAGCCTGCGTACTCGCCTGCTCCTCGCCTTCGCGGCCGTCGTCCTGATCCCAATTGCGCTGCTGGCGTTTGGACTGCGGCAGGAAATGACCCGGCGTCTCTCGGAGGAGTACCAGCTTCGGGTTGATACCGTGGTCGAGGTCATTCGCGAAGATCTTGCTCGCGAGAGCGCCGGGATTGCCGAGCGGCTGGCATCGCTCAAAAGCGCGCTCCTGAATGACAATCGGTTTCGTCTCGCGGCCGTTGCCGGCGTCGAGTCGGAGCGGGACTATCTGCTCGACTACACAGGAACGGCCATGCGTCTCACTGGTCTGTCGATGCTCCAGATTCAGGATGCCGATGGCCGGATTGTCAGCTCAGGCCACTTCCGGAACGAGCATGGTCGCGTCGAGCCGGGACTGGCGTCGGCGTTGAGCAGCGCGCGCGGCGTCGCATTCATGACGACGCGCGGCGCGGCGCGTGACTTTCTGGCACTGGCGCGTGTCGAGTCGTTCCTCGTCAGCGGGCGGACGTTCACGATTGTCGGTGGTGTGGCGGTGGATAGAGCTTTTCTCGCGCGGCTGTCCCGCGATCGCGCGATCGCCGTGTCGCTGCGTTACCCGGGGGGAGAGCTGTCAACCGTCCCAGAAAAACCGGACAGGACGGACGACACTGCAGTCGGCGAGCTCGAGGTTCCCTTGATCCGAGGTGGAGGGGGCACGCCGCTAGAGGTCGTGCAGGCCCGTCTCGAGGTCACTCAGCCTCTGACTCCGCTCAGGACGCTTGTGCGGAGCGCGGATTCGTGGTTTCTCTTGACCGCCGCGGGGACCGGAGTCATTGCTCTGCTGCTGGCGGTGTGGCTGTCGTCAAGAATCAGCAGGCCGCTGGCGGCTCTTGCTGAAAAGACGGCCGTGCTCGATCTCGATCGCCTCGACGTCGACTTCGATGCCGGCACGGATGAAGTCGGCAGATTGTCGCGGCTCCTCGGCGACCTTGCTGCACGCCTGCGTACGAGCACGGCCCGCGTGCGTGAGGCCGAACGACGTGCAACCGTCGGCGAGCTGGCCCGCCAGATCAACCACGACATCAAGAACGGGCTCATCCCGCTTCGGAATGTGATGCGCCATCTGGCGCAGGTCCAACGAGATGAGCCGGGCGCCCTTTCGGTGGTATTCGCCGAGCGGCGGAACACACTCGATTCCAGCATCGCGTATCTCGAGACGCTCGCGACGAGCTACCAGCGGCTGTCGCCACCGCTGGACCGGCGCGATTGCGATTTGAACAGGCTGATCATCGACGTCGTACGCGCCGCGCAGGGCCAGGAGCATGTCGAGTTCGAGACCGATCTCACGAATCTCCCGCGGGTTGTGGGCGACGCGGTCGCCTTCCGGCGTATTCTCGAGAACCTGATGGCCAACGCGGTCGACAGCCTGCAATCGAAGCCGGGTCGCGTTACGGTCTCGACACGCGTAGTCGATCGAGGCTGTGAGCCGACAGTGCGGGCGGTCGTTGCCGACACGGGCCGCGGAATGTCCGCTGACGAGGCGAAACGGATCTTCGACGATTTCTATACGACGAAAGAGGGTGGCACCGGTCTTGGGCTTTCCATCGTTCGACGACTCGTGATGGACCTCCACGGCACGGTCGCTGTCGAGAGCGCGCCTGGAAAGGGAACCCGCATCATCATCGACATTCCAGCCGGCGGTCCGACGCGCACATGACGACGCAGGTTCTCGTGGTCGATGACGTGCCGGCGATGGCCGAGCAATATGCGTACGACCTGAAGCGCGCCGGCCGCTACCAGACGATCGTTGCCGCAGACGGCGACGAGGCGCTCGACGTCCTCGCCCGGGAGGCGATCGACTGTGTCGTCCTGGATCTCGAGATGCCCGGAACCGATGGCTTCGAGGTCCTGCGGCGGATGCAGCAGCGCGGCATCGACACGCCGGTCATCGTTTATACCGGCACCGGCAGCTACGACCGTTGCGTCCAAGCGGTGCGGCTCGGCGCGTACGGGTTCGTCGACAAGGCGGAGCCGATTGAGCGCGTCGTTCAGGAGATCGAGAACGCGCTCTCTCGCGGGCGGCTGGTGAGGGAGCTTCGAACGCTGCGGTCCAGGTTCGACGGTGACACGCCGCTCATCGGCGACAGCGCGCCGATGCGGTCGCTCTGTGAGGCGATCGCGCGCGTCGCACCGATTCCGAGCAGCGTTCTGATCGTGGGGGAGAGCGGGACGGGCAAGGAACTGGTCGCGCGCGAGCTGCATCGACGAGGACCTGGCGCAAAGTCTCCGCTGGTCGCCGTGAACAGTGCGGCGCTGCCAGAAAACCTGGTCGAGAGCGAGCTGTTCGGTCACGAGCGCGGTGCGTTTACCGGCGCCGATCGCCTGCGCAGGGGCGCGTTCGAGAACGCAAGCGCTGGAACGTTGTTCCTCGACGAAGTTGGAGAGCTGCCGCTGCCGGCGCAGGCCAAGCTGCTTCGCGTGCTCGAAGAACGAAAAGTGACGCGGATCGGCGGCGACCGCGCCATCCAGGTGACGGGGCGGGTCGTCGCGGCCACCAATCGGGATCTCGAGCGCGAGGTTGAGGCCGGCCGCTTTCGTCAGGATCTCTACTATCGTCTCAACGTTCACACGTTGCGGGTCCCGCCGCTGCGGGAGCGGCTGTCCGACGTTCCGGCGCTGGTCGATCATCTGCTCCGGACGATCGCCACGCAGCTTGGCCTACGGCCGAAAACGATCGCGCCGGACGCGGTTGCGCTGCTCGCCGCGTACGACTGGCGGAGGAATAACGTCCGCGAACTGCGAAACTGTCTGGAGCGGATGTTCATTGCGTCAGATGCCGCCGTCATCCGCGAAGCCGATATTCCACCGGAGATTCGGGGCGCGGATCGAGATGATGACGCCGACTTGACCGCCCCGCCGGGCACACTCAAGGCGCTGAAGGCGCAGGCCGAACGGCAGATCATTCTTGGCGCGCTCAATAAACACGACTGGCACGTCACTCGGACGGCCGAGGCGCTCGGCCTTGCGGATCATTCCAGCCTGTTGAAGATCATGCGTCGCCACGGACTCAGCAAGGGCATGCAAAGAGACGCATAACTGCCCACAACGGACCCACGACGTCCCGTGTGCCCCGGGACACCTGGAGCACCGGACGCCGTGTCCGCCGAGACACGACGGTCGCGCAACACCCCTCGTTTGACAGTCCGGCAACTCGCTCTGCTTCGGTCAGTTAGAGGCATCTGTCATCTCCCGCCCGCGCTGGTCGCCGGCTTGCGCTAAGGCCAGTGAAACGCTGGACCGCGTGAAGCGGCCGGCCAATCACAAGGAGAGAACAGATGAGACCCATACGACACGTCACGGCGGTGCTGCTCCTGGCGGCGTTCGCGGCCGTCGGCTGTTCGAAGCGCGAGACTTCGGAGACACAGGAGTCAGACTCCGTGCGGACGAAACCCCTCACAGCGTCAGGCGAATCCCTGGCCGTCAAGCAGACCGATGGGGAAGGACTCGTGCCGGACACGACGCCGAAGATCACCGGCCCCGTGTCGTTCGTCGACGGCGAGGCGGCGTACCAGGCCGGGAATTACAGCCACGCGGCGGCGATATTCGAACATTACATCGGGCAACGCCCGAACAACGCGTGGGGCCACTACATGCTCGGGCTGTCGGCGTGGAAGAGCGGCGATCTCGCGAAATCCGAGGAGGCATTCGAGACGGCGCTGAGCATCGACCCGTATCACGTCAAGAGCCTCGTGAACCTGAGCCGGGTCTTCATCGATCAGAAACGAACTGACGACGCCCTCGACCGGCTCACGCGTGCGGCGGATATCGACGAGTCGGCCGAGGTGTATCGGCTGCTGGGCCGTACCTACCACGCTCGGGGCGAGACAGACGAGGCCGTGGACGCATATCGCCGCGCGATCGCGTTGAACGAGCGCGACGCATGGTCCATGAACAACCTTGGCCTCCTGTTCCTCGAGACGCAGCGCGCCGACGAGGCGCTGCCGCTCCTCGCCAAGGCCGTGGAGCTGCGGCAAGACGTGGCGGCATTCCACAACAACCTGGGCATGGCGCTCGAGCACACCGGGCGCTTCAAAGCCGCGGCTGCCGCGTACGGCGGCGCGCTGAGCGCCGACCCCGGTTACGACAAGGCGAAGAGGAATCTGGCGCGCGTCGAAGCGGTGAAGAGTGATTTTGAAGAACCATTCGACGTCGACCGAGCCGCGAAAGGCGTCGTCGAGGAACCAGAGATCCCCGGCGATGAGAAGACGGCGAGCAACTAAGCGCACCACGCCTCGCGTTTTTGTGGGGCGAGCCTTCAAGGCTCGCCTCGCGAACCCGTACCACGTACCTGTAGAGCGCACGCTTTAGCGTGCGCGATCGCGTTTAGCGTGCGCGATCGTGTTTAGCGTGCGCGATCGTGTTTGGCGTGCGCGATCGTGTTTGGCGTGCGCTCGAATACCAAGGCTCGTGTCCCGTTCGACACGGGCGTGGACGCGCGAACACGCAGCTTTCCCGCGCCGTTCGCAGCCACCGAATCGTCAGATCCGCGCATCACTCGCACGCGCAACGGGTTGGCGTTCTGCTGACGCACCCGTGCCGCGACGGCAGCCGCGTTGCTCTCTCCGATCGCCATGAGACTTTCCATGCGCTGGACCGTCGTCGCTCACGCCATCTGCGCCTTGGTCGTGCCGTGGCACGCCGTCGCGCAGGGCGATCGATTACCCGCTGATAAGACGCTCTCTCCATTCTTCTTCGTCGAGGGTGGCGATTCCACCATCGATCGTTTGCCGCTGAAAGACACGCAAGTCGACGTCGCGATTACCGGCGTGATTGCCGACGTGACCATGCGGCAGGTGTACGAGAATCGTGGAAGGCGGCCCATTCATGCCCGCTACATCTTTCCTGCGTCCACACGGGCGGCCGTCTACGGCATGACGATGACCGTGGGCGATGTGCGCACGGTGGCCAAAATCAGGGAGCGCGAGAAAGCGGCACATGAATTCGAAGCCGCGAAGCGCGAGGGGAAGAGCGCATCGCTGCTGGAGCAGAGTCGACCCAACGTGTTCACGATGCAGGTCGCCAACGTGCTCCCGGGGGACACGATCTCCGTCGAGCTCAAATACACGGAGCTGCTCGTACCGACCGACGGTGCGTACGAGTTCGTGTACCCGACGGTTGCGGGACCGCGTTACTCCGAGAAGCGCCAAAGCCAGGCGTCACCACAAGACGAGTTCGTCAAGGCTCCGTACACACATCAAGGCGAAGCGCCGCGCAGCGAGTTCCACCTCGCGGGCGTGGTGTCGACCGGCGTCCCGTTCCAAGAGCTCGTCTCACCGTCGCATCAGGTCGTGGTCCGTTCCATCGGCCAGGGACGTTCCGAGATAACGCTCGCCGAATCCGAACGATGGTCGGGGAATCGCGACTTCATCCTTCGCTACCGACTGGCTGGCCAGGAGATCGCTTCCGGACTGCTGCTATATCAGGGCCGCGACGAAAACTTCTTCCTGCTCATGGCGGAACCGCCGCAGGTGGTCTCGCCGGACGAGGTGCCGTCGCGCGAGTACATCTTCGTAGTCGACGTGTCGGGATCGATGAATGGCTTTCCACTGGACACGGCGAAGAAGCTCATGGGCGACCTCGCGAACGTGCTTCGACCCTCTGACACGTTCAACATCGTCGTGTTTGCTGACGGGTCCGAAACGTTCTCGCCAGTGTCTGTTTCGGCGACGCGTCCCAATCTCGCACGTGCGCTCCAGTTCATCGGGCGGAAGAACGGCGGGGGTGGGACTCGGCTGCTGGCGGCGCTCGAGCGGGCAGTAGCCGTCCCGCGTCAAGGGGCGGCATCGCGCAGCATCGTCCTGGTGACAGACGGGTACATCGAAGCGGAATCGGACGTGTTCGATTACGTCCGCGCTCAGCGGAACGACGCCAATTTCTTTGCGTTCGGTATTGGCAGCAGCGTGAACCGGTTCCTCATCGAGGGTGTCGCTCGGGCAGGGGTCGGCGAACCGTTCATCGTGACTGAACCCGCCGAAGCGACGGAAGCGGCGGCGCGGCTCCGACGCTACATCGACACTCCTGTGCTTACCGGCATCGATGTGACGTTCGGGGGCTTCGGCGCCTACGATGTCGAGCCGAGAAACGTGCCGGACCTGTTCTCCAGCCGCCCGGTTGTCGTCTTCGGAAAATGGCAAGGCAGCCCAGCCGGATCGATCGAAATCTCGGGCAGGACCGGTCGCGGAATGTACCGGACATCGATTGCCGTCTCGCCAGCGGCCGCCAGCGAAAGTCATGGCGCCCTTCGGCATCTCTGGGCGCGAACCCGTATCGCGGACCTCTCGGATTTTGGTCCCAGTGCACCGAGCGAGGAACGTGTGGCCGAGATCACGTCGCTGGGACTGACGTATGGTCTGCTCACGCGGTACACATCGTTCGTGGCAGTGCAGGAGATCGTGCGCACCACGGAACGTGGCGACGACGTCGACCAGCCGCTGCCGCTTCCAGCAGGGGTGTCTGATCTTGCCGTTGGCATCACCAGCGGCTCGGAACCGGGCATCGCGTGGGTGTTCGCGGTCGTCGTGGCCGCGCTCGGTTGTGTGACCCTGCTGCATGAGCGGCGCCGGCGGTCGGGAGAGGCCGCGTGAAGGCGAAACGCTGGGTGTTGGTCGCCGCCGCGCTGATCGCGTGGGGCATGAAGCGACACTATGCTGACGCGCGCGCGGACGACCTCGGGTGGATATTGAGTCCGACGGCGCGGCTGGTTGGCGTCATGACCGACACAACCTTTGAGCAGCAGCGGGGAGAAGGATACTTTTCGCGCGACCGGTTGTTCCTCATCGAGAAGTCATGCGCGGGGATCAACTTCATGGTCGCCGCGTTCGGGATGCTCGTATTCGGCCTTCGTCATCGTGTCGGATCCGGAATCTCGGCGGCCCGAGTTCTGGGTGTGAGCCTGGCGGCGAGCTATTCGGCGGCTGTCCTCGTCAACGCCGTGCGGATTGCGGTCGCAATGTGGCTCGCCGCTCATCCGTTCGAGCTGTCAGCATTCAGTGCGGCCGATGTCCATCGCTTCGAGGGAATCACGGTGTACTTCGGGGGTCTGGTGCTGCTGTACGAGCTCGTGCAACGGCTCGATCGCAATGCCGTCGCGGTGAGGCATAGACCATGAATCGTGCAGCATGGACGACCGTGGTCCACGCGGTCCGTCGCACGCGTCTGCCGCTTGTCTCGTACTACACCGTCACGCTCGCGGTTCCGCTCGCAAACGGCGCGGCGCCGTCCGATGCCTTCAGGGAGCACGCCCTGGTCGTACTCGCCGTCCCTCCGGTCGCAATTATGCTCGCGTGCGCAGTCCATACGACTGCGCGCATTCTCGCCAGTACCTACCGTGCGGCCGGTGCTCACGCGCGGCGAAGCGTCGGTGCAGCGAGGCTCAACCGTCTTCCACTTCGTCAGCGGTGGCCGTCGGAGTCACGCGCGCCGTCCGTTCGAGTTGGCGACAATCCTCACCGACGATGACGCGGATGATGTAGAAAGGCGGCCGCACTTCGGGTGTGAGAAAGGACCTGCCGTCTGACCTTCGGGCTTGTAAGTCAAAGGTCAAAAGGCAAAAGTCAAAGGGACGCCAAAGGTCAAAGGTTCGGGGCGTGTTAGCATTCACGCCAGTCGAGGCATTACATGCGAAAGCTGCTGTATCTGTCGTTGGCAGGCGCCCTGGTGGCCGCCGTGGTTTCCGTGGCCGCCGAGGAGCGCATCGATCACGAGGTCTACTGGAAGATTCGCCAGGAGGCGATCGGCAACTCCAGGATCCTCCAGACGATGCACGTCCTCACAGATGTCTACGGTCCGCGGCTGACCGGTTCGCCAAGCCTCAAAGCGGCCGGGGAATGGGCCATCGAACAGATGCACGCGTGGGGGATGAAGAACGGGCATCTGGAACCGTGGGACTGGGGTCGGCCCGGATGGACGAACGAGCGGCTGTCGGCGCATCTCGTGTCGCCAGTGAAGGACGCGCTCGTGGTGGAAGCACAGGCGTGGACTCCGGGTACCGACGGCACGGTCCGCGGCGAGGCGCTGCAGTTGACGCTGCCCGAGCGGCCCACGCGCGACGTGCTGACCGATCACCTCGATCGGTTCAAGACCGTCGTCAAGGGAAAGATCGTTCTTGTCGGCGCTCCGCGGCAAGTGCTCGTGACGATCAACCAGCCGGCGCTGCGCCGCGAAGACGCTGACGTGCTGTCGCAGTTGAATCAGCAACCCGGGCAAGGACCACAACAACAGCAGCAACGCGACGGACAGCCGCCGCCGCTGACGAACAATCAGATTCAAGAGCAGCTCAATCAGTTCCTCGTCGCCAACGGCGCGCTCGTGCGCGTCAACGACGCCGGCCGCGATCATGGACAGATTCGGGCGTTCGGGCGCCCCGGCGTCGCTCAGGACGCCAACTTCGACCTGGCGAAGGCGCCGCCGACGATCGTCATGCGCAACGAGGATTACGGCCGCATCTGGCGGCTGCTGGCCGACGGACGCACCGTCGAGCTCGAATTCGACATCGTCAACCGGATACATCCTGAAGGGCGCACGGCGTACAACGTCATCGCGGAGATTCCCGGCACCGACAAGGCCGACGAGGTGGTGATGCTTGGCGGTCATCTCGACTCGTGGCATGCAGGTACGGGCGCCACCGACAACGCCGTGGGCTGCGCGGTGACGATGGAGGCGGCGAGGATTCTGTTGGCGATTGGGGCGAAGCCGCGAAGGACTGTGCGGGTGGCGCTCTGGACGGGCGAGGAACAGGGGCTGCTGGGATCCCAGGCGTACGTGCGCGAGCACTTCGGCATGGTCGAGCAGCCCAAGCCTGAGCACGCGAAGTTCGCCGGCTATGTCAATATCGACACGGGCACGGGACGCGCTCGCGCGATGACCGTGTTCGGGCCTCCAGCCGCGGGTGCGATTCTCCGCGAAACGCTGGCGCCGCTGAGCGACCTGGGAGTGCTGGGCGCCACGACGACCCGAAACCGGCAGCGCGGCGGCACCGATTCCACGTCGTTCAACGAGGCTGGGTTGCCGGGCATCAACGTGATGCAGGATCCGATTGAGTATCAGTCATACACGTGGCACACGAACCTCGACACCTACGAGCGGATCGTCGAAGATGATGTGAAGAAGTCGGCGATAGCCATCGCAGCGGCGGTGTATCACCTGGCCATGCGCGATGAACTGCTGCCGCGCTTCACGTCGGAGGAAATGCCGCGTCGCCCACAACAGCAACAGCAACAGCCGCAACCACAGCAGCAGGCGCCGCAGACACCGCCGGTGCAGACCGGCGCGGCGAATCCGTAAGGGGAAAAGAGCCTACGAGGGAAAAATGAGACGTCATGTATTTGCAGGGTCCGTGCTGGCGGCGTTCGTCCTGGCAACGGGATCAGTATCGACTCAGCGTCCCGCGACAACCGTTCAGGTCTATAAGTCGCCCACCTGCGGTTGCTGTGCGAACTGGGTGAAGCATCTGCAGCAGCACGGCTTCAGAACCCAGGTCACCGAGACGGACAACGTCGCCGACATCAAGGCGCAACACAAAATCCCGGCTCGCGCGCAGTCGTGCCACACCGCAATCGTGGACGGCTATGTGATCGAAGGTCACGTGCCCGCGACCGACGTGCAGCGACTGCTCAAGGAACGGCCGGCGGTGGTGGGACTCGCCGTGCCCGGCATGCCGATCGGATCGCCAGGCATGGAAGTACCCAACATGAAGCCGCAGGCCTACGACGTGGTCGCGTTCGACAAGCAGGGCCAGTTGAAAGTCTATGCATCGCATTGAGGGTCTGGTCTTTGGTCTCTAGTCTCTGGTCTCTGGTCTGTGGTCTTGAGTGTTCAAGGTTCGGGGTCAGCCCAAGACCAAAGACTAAAGACCAAAGACTAAAGCCTAAAGCCCCAAGGAGGCACCTGTGGTCTCGCTCACCGCCCTGTGGCTTCCCATCCTGATTTCCGCAGTCCTGGTGTTTTTCGCAAGCTTCCTGATTCACATGGTCATCGGGTACCACGCGGCCGATTACGGTCGGGCGCCGTCCGAGGATGCGGTGAGGAACGCGTTACGCGGATTTTCGATTCCGCCGGGCGACTACCTGGTGCCTTGCCCGGGCAGGCTGGGCGCGAGAGATCCTGAGTTCGTGGCAAAGCACAAAGAGGGACCGGTCTTGATGATGACCGTCTTTCCGGCCGGCGACCTGGGGATGGGGAAGCAGCTTGCGATGTGGTTCGTCTACTGCGTCGTCATCGGCATCTTTGCGGCCTATCTGACGAGCCGCGCACTCTCGGCAGGCACGCAATACCTCGAGGTGTTTCGGTTTTCGGCAACCGTCGCGTTCGTGGGTTATGGGATGGCGCTCTGGCAGCACTCGATCTGGTACAGGCGTAAATGGTCGACCACGATCCGGTCGAACATCGACGCGCTCATCTACGGCCTCCTGACCGGCGGGACGTTCGGGTGGCTGTGGCCGTAGCATGAACCAAGTCACAAGTCACAAGTCACAAGTCCCAAAGCCCAAAGCCCAAAGCCTGAAGCCGAATGCACTACCTTCTCTTCTACGACGTCGTCGATGACTACGTGAACCGGCGAGCGCCGTATCGCGCGATGCACATCGCGCTGGCGCGGCAAGCGGTCGCGCGTGGCGAGCTCGTCCTCGGCGGCGCCCTTGCCGACCCCCCGGACGGCGCTGTGCTCGTGTTTCGCGGATCCTCACCGCAGGTCGCAGAGTCGTTTGCGAAGAACGATCCATATGTGAAGAACGGTCTCGTGACGAAGTGGCGCGTGCGAGAGTGGACCACCGTCGTCGGGCCAGGCGCCGAGGCGCCACTCCCAAATACGCCGTGATTGCCGCGTCGCCCGCGCCCGCCGATAACCAAACGGAGGCCTGAAGGCCTCCAACTACCAACTACCAACTACCAACTACCGACTAACCCCCGAGTATTCCAGCATCTGCTTCGTCAGATCCATCGGATACGAAATCGTCACGTCAGTAATCTTTCCATCCGTGCCGGCGACCGGTGTGAGCATCGGCATGACGAAGCCGGTGTAGGACGGCAGGTTCAGCGCGTCCACGCGTTTTACCACTTCGTCGCGCACCTTCGGATCGAAATGGATGCCGTAGGTGTCGAACAGCTTTGCCGCAGCCGCCGCGTCGCCCTCGGACTTGATCCGCTGCACTTCGGCCAGCAGGCGCCCAACCCCCTCGCGGAACGCAGCCGGGTCGACCATGACGAGATACTGCTTGCCGTCACGTGTCCGCTCCTCGATGGCTTTGGTATTCGCCATCAGCCAGCGGATCACCATCTGGCGGTTGCGCATGTGATCTTCCTCGATCTGCGTTCCTTCCCGGACGCGGCGAAGCTGCACCAGCGCGTTGCGCGTGTACCCCTCGTACTGTGCGCGGACGATGGCATCCTGGTCGGCCGCGGGGAGGATGCCGAGCTCCGCGAGCTTGGGATCCGGCAAGAAGTAGAGGGCGATCAGATCCGCGCGTCCTTCCTCGAGAGCCGAGAAGTGTTCCTTGATCAGTGCCTGCGGTGTGCCGGCAAGGCCGTCCCTCTGGCGGCCGGACGCATGGCCGATGACTTCGTGCATGTCGGTGAGCAGTTCGCCCGAGAGTGGACCGAATTTCTCACCACGGGCGCTTTCCTCCGCTGACCAGGCGAACTCGCTCGTCATCGAGCTCGGCGTCGAGTTGTCATACGCGTCACGAACGTTGGTCAGCGAGATCGACTTGCTGCCGTATTGCTCGCGGATCCTCTGATCGTTCGGCAGGTTGATGCCCACCGGCGTGACCGGACCCGAGTCGCCGGTCTCGACCACGACGTCTATCGCATTGGCCACGATGCCCGTGGTCTTGGGCTTGCGATAGGCTGGGTTCCACGGCATGCGATCCTCGAACCACTGTGCGTTTGCGGCCAGCGTTCGGATTCGTCCCGTCTTGTCCTGGTTCACGTAAAAGACGAGCGCTTCCCACGACCCCTTGATGCCGCGCGGATCCATGTAGACCTCGATGAAGCCGTTGATGGTGTCGACTGGAGAATTCCTGTCCTCCACCCAGGCGATGTCGTACCTGGCGCGATCCGCATCCTCGCCGGTGCGGTACCACTGAATCAGCGCACGGAGCGCCTTGGCCATCGGCTCGGACGCAAACGGGATTGCCGCTTCGAGGTGCTTCACGATGTTTGCGATCTGCGCCGCGTACCGCCCGTCGATCTTGTACACCTCCTCGATCAACCGGCCGTCTCTCTTCACGAGGCGCGAATTCAACCCGTAACGCTCGTTGAAGTTCTTCAAGTCGGCCATGCCGACGCCGACGTACAGGTTGTTGGCGCTGGCGGTCAGGATGTCCTTCCCGGGTCCAGGAGTCTTGTTCGTGACGATCGGATCGACGTTCGGATCGAAGAACATCGGGCCGAGACGCGTGAGCATCTGGTCGAGCGATTCGCCAGGCCGCGTGCCGAATGCCGCACCCGCTGCGGCGGCGGTCTTGGCCGCCGTTGCCAGCGCCTGCGGTGTGAGCCCGAGCACGAATTTGCGCGCGGTCAGGTTGTTGTACGGGCCGTTGTTGATCCAGAACAGCTTGGCGTATCGCTGGATTTCCTGGAGCGCTGCGGGCTCAACGCCCTGCGCGTGCGCAACGATCTGCTCGATCACGCCGCGCATCTCGAGCGCGTCGCGGTGCTTTTGGTCGATGAAGATGTCGCGTCCGGCGAGTGCCGCCTGGTAGAGATGCCAGATCAGCGTTTTCTCGCGCAGCGGCAGCGAGGCGAAACCATCCGCGTACAGCTGCACGACGGCAGCGTCGTCGACGCGTTCGAGCAGGTACTTCCGTTCGCTGCCATTGGACGCAGCCGCACCGGCGCTCGCGGGCGCCGACGCCGAGGATTCGCCGCGCGGTGAAGGGGAGCAGGCGGTGGTGGCCGCCGTGGCAACGATGAGGGCAACGACGAATGTTCGAACAGGCATGACGTCAATTTAGCCTAAGATCCGCCAGCGTGGCTGCGTCTCGGTCGAGTCGGATTCTCGTGCTCTCCGGGCTGGTCCTCGTCTATTTCGCCGCCGGACGCTTCGGCCTTTCGCTGGCATTCATCAACGAGAGCGCCAGCGCGGTCTGGCCTCCGACCGGGATTGCGGTTGCCGCGCTCCTGCTGATTGGCACTCACACGTGGCCGGCAATCGCCGTCGGCTCGTTTCTGGTCAACCTGACGACCTCGGGCGTGGTGATGTCGTCGGTGGCCATTGCCGCGGGCAATACGGCGGAGGGCCTGACGGCGGCATGGCTTGCGCGGCGCTTTGCGCGCGGCCGAGCCGCGTTCGACCGGCCGGCCGATATCGTCCGCTTCGCGCTCTTGGCCGCCATTGGCGCAACGACGATTGCCGCCAGCGTGGGGACGGCGGCACTCGTTGCTTCGCGGCTTGCGCCGCCCGAAGACGCCGGCTCGATCTGGCTCACTTGGTGGCTTGGCGACACGGCCGGAGCGTTGCTCGTTCCGCCCCTCGTGTTGCTCTGGCGGCGGCCGTCCCGCGCCAGTTGGACTGCGCCAGTCGTTGTCGAAGCGGTGGCGCTGGTCGCATGCCTCGTGATTGTGTCGTTCCTTGTGTTCGGGGGTCCATCGATCGCCGCAGGCGGGTATCCACTCGAGTTCCTCATCGTCCCGTTTCTGTTGTGGGCCGCTTTTCGATTTGGCGCGCGGGAGACGGCCATCAGCGCGGCGGTCGTTTCCATCGTCGCCATCAACGGCACACTGCAGGGCCGGGGCCCTTTCGCGCGCGCCTCGCCGAACGAATCCCTGCTTCTGCTGCAGGCATTTGTCGGGGTTACGACGACGGTGATGCTGGCTGTGGCGGCCGAGGTGTCACGCCGGCGGGCGGTGGAAGCGGAGATCCGCTCCCTCAACGAGGCGCTCGAAGGTCTGATCGCGGGCGAGCAGGCCGCGCGTCTCGAGGCCGAAGACGCCAACCGCGTCAAGGAGCGTTTTCTCGCGACGCTGTCGCACGAGCTGCGGACGCCGCTCAATGCCGCGCTCGGGTGGGCGCGCGTGCTGCTCGACCTGCCGCACAGCGACGAACGCCTGCCGCGCGCGACGCAGGCGATTCACCGGAACCTCCTCGTTCAGGCGCGGCTTGTCTCGGACATCATCGACGTGTCGCGGGCCGCCGCCGGCGGCCTCGACCTCGAGCGTCGTCCGGTCGACGTCTCGGCGGTCGTCCAGGCGGCTGTTGACACCGTCCGCGACACGCTGACCGCGATGGACATCACCTTCGAGACGAGCGCGCCTGGCGTGCCGATCGTGATCGTGGGCGATGCGGGACGGCTTCAGCAGGTCGTATGGAACCTGCTCGAAAATGCGGTCAAGTTCTCAGGCAGCGGTGGTGTCGTCCGCGTCACGGTTGTGCCGCTGCCCGAGTCGGTCGAGATTGCCGTGGCGGACGACGGGCCGGGCATCGACCCGGCATTTCTGCCGTATGTATTCGACGACTTCCGGCAGGCCGACGAGTCGATCACCCGTACCCACGGTGGCCTTGGGCTCGGCCTTGCCATCGCGCGCCGCATCGTGCACCAGCACGGCGGCACCATCATCGCCGCCAACAGGCCCGAAGGTGGCGCACTCTTCACCGTCCGGCTGCCTTCGGGGTCTGGAGACTGAGGAGATACACACATGGGCGAGATTTCACTGGTTGCGACGCTGACTGCCACCGTCGCGGGATTTGCCCTGGGGGCCCTGTGGTACGGTCCCCTGTTCGGCAAATCGTGGATGCGGGCAGTTGGCATGACGCCGGAGGAGATCCGGCGTGATTTCAGTCCGGCGCGCACGTACGGGGCGACGTTCGTGCTCGGGCTGGTTGCGGCGTATGCCTTCGGGTTGTACCTTGGGCCGAACCCCGGGCGGGCGTTTGCCATCGTGGCGGGCGGTGCGGCGGGCGTCTGCTGGGTTGCCACGTCGCTGGCCATGAATTATCTCTTCGAGCGGAAGCCAGCAGTGTTGATTGCCATCAACGGCGGGTATCATGCGGTTCGGTTTACGCTGATCGGGTTGGCGTTCGGGCTCCTGGGATAGAGAGGTTCAGCAGTGCAGCGGGTGCCGAGAGTTCGCGTGTGGGTCGTTACGGCAGCGCTGTTGCTGTCGGCTGGCGCGGTGTACGCACAGTTCGATTTCGGGTTTCGCGGCGACGGCAACTTGCCGCCGATGCGTCCGCCTGCGCTCCGCAAGGACCGGGCGTTCTCCTTCTGCCGGCTCCTGTACACGAGCGTCCGGCGCGAGCCGTCCGGGGGCGGATGGCGGACCGATTATCCGTACGGTGAGATCAACCTGCTGATCCGTCTGTCGGAGCTCACGAAAACGCCCGTGCCGTTCGAGAGCGCCCGCGAGCCGATTCACTACGTGGTGCGGCTCACCGACGAGGCGCTCTTCGAGTGTCCGTTCACGATGGCGTCCGACGTCGGCACGATCGGGCTGAGCGCCACCGAGGCGGAGCAGCTGCGGTTGTACCTGCTGAAAGGCGGATTTCTGTGGGTGGACGACTTCTGGGGGACGCTCGCGTGGGAGCAGTGGACGCGCGAGCTTGGCAAGGTGCTGCCCCCGTCGGAATACCCGATCGAGGATGTCCCGTTGACGGATCCCATCTTCAGCAGCCAGTTTGTCGTGTCCCGGATTCCGCAGATCACGAACATTGGCTTCTGGCGCCGCACGCGCGGCCGCGAGACGTCCGAACGCGGCGACGACAGTCGCGACGCGCACTTCCGGGCGATCCGCGACTCCCACGGCCGGATCATGGTTGTGATGACCCATAACACCGACGTGGCCGATTCGTGGGAGCGCGAAGGAGAGGACGCCGCCTTCTTCTATCAGTTCTCGCCGAACGGCTACGCGCTCGGCATCAACGTGCTCCTGTACGCGATGACGCACTGAGCGTGAACGAGAGAGCGGTTCACGCCCACCGCGTCACTTTCATCGACCTCGCTCGTGCGCTGGCCGTCGTCCTGATGGTTGCGGGCCACACGTCGAGCGCGCTCCTTGCCGACCCGTATCGAGCGGGACGCTGGTTCGACGTCTGGATGTTTCAGCGCGGCCTGACGTCGGCGCTCTTCCTGTTGCTCGCCGGGTTTGCCTTCAGCGTGGCGACCACGCGACATTGGCCGTCGCACTTGCACCTGTCGGCGGCCGTCGTCAAGCGCGTGCGTCGCTTCGCGCTGTTCGTCGTCCTCGGCTACGGGCTGCATTTTCCAGTGCTGCACTTCTCGGAGCTGCCGGCGACCTCCGACGCGCAATGGCGATCGTTTCTGGCCGTTGACGTGCTGCAGCTGATCGGCGTGACGCTGATCGGCCTGCAGGCGCTCGTGCTCGTGGCGCGGACGAGGCGCGCGTTCATCGTCGCAGCGTTCGTCGTTGGCACTGCGCTCATCGTCGGGTCGCCCGCTGCATGGCGCACCGACTGGACACAACTGCTGCCGCTGCCGGTCGCGGCGTACTTGTCGCCCGCCACCGGTTCGTTGTTTCCGCTGGTTCCGTGGGCGGCCTTCGTGTTTGTCGGCGCGGCTGCGGGACAGCTGTACGCGCGCTGGGGAGCGGCGCACCTCGTCGCGTTCGCGCGCTGGGGCATGGTGGCGCCGGGCGTCGCCCTCATTGCTGCCGGCTTGACGCTGTGGGGAGACATTCCTGGGGACGTCGCCGTGCGCACCGGCGCCTGTGGCCTCATCCTCGGGCTCATTGCCATCGTCAGCCGTCATGTGTCGCAGCTCCCGCACGTGTTCGGCGCCGTGGCGCAGGAGTCGCTCCTCGTCTACTTCGTCCACCTCTGCATCGTGTACGGGTCGATCTGGAACCCTGGGTTGGTGCGGTTGTACGGCGCCAGACTGAGCCCGCTCACGACAGTCGTGGCGGTTCTGGCCGTCGTGACGGCGATGATCGCGCTGGCCTGGCGGTGGAACCATTTCAAGCACGTGCGTCCACGGGCGGCGCGATGGGTCACGGTGGCGGTCGGCGCGGTCCTCGTCGGTCGCCTTCTTTAAGAGTCAGCGGTCGGTGGTCAGTGCGTCGGTTCCACCGGTACGCGCCTACCCGGCCGCAACCTCAGGCATTCAGGGGCCTTACCGTCGGGCGCGCTTCGAGCAGGAGCTTCGCAACGAGGTTGGCTTGTCGATTCAGAGTCCAGACGAGGAGCTGGCGTTCTACGACTTGGCGGGCTATCGCACGCGGCTGGAACAGCGGACCTCACCGGACCAATGGGAAGCTCGACGCGACGCTGCCCTTCATCCGCCACTGGCTGTATGGCGGGAAGGATTCTCGGATCAGGAGGACTCCCCGAATTTGTTCTGGCGATGGGCCGGGTCCGACGCGCGGATGACACTGATCAACCGGGCCGCGCGAGAGCAGCACGTCCGAATCGAGATGTCGGTCACGCCGAATGAGCATGGCAGTGTGATCATCCAATCGCCGCTGCTCGGCGAGCCTGTGCGTGTGGAGCGCAATCGCCCGCACGTCGAGCGAATTCTGCGCCTCCCACCTGGCCAACACGACATTCGCTTTGTGTCCGACGCGCCGCGTGCGCATCCTCCAAACGATTTCCGGGAGCTCGTCTTCGGAGTGCAGAACTTCAGACTGACGCCGGCGCAGCCCCCATTCGCCACGTCGATGCAATCGGCTAGAGGTACTCACGAGTGATGAGGGTCGCCGTTTCGTGACGTGGACGGTCCCGGCTCCGACGCCTTGACGTCCTCAATCAGGGGTTTCTCCCGGCACGTCCCAGAGGGTATGATCGGCGCTCAACAGGCCTCAGGTCTCAGGCCTCGGGCCCAGAAATGGCTGAGGCTCGAACGCTGGGTCCTGAGGCCTGCTGTATTTCAAGAAGGGGAGTTTTGCCGTGTTGGAGGCCATTTTTCAGGCACTCTTCAGCTATCGGCCGGTTGTTTTTCAGCAGGGTGAGTTCCGCTTCGACCTCGGGACCGGTTCGCTCGTCGCGGCGGTGCTGGCCGGAACGGTCATGGTGGCCGCGGCGGTGACCTACCGGGGCGTTCGGTCCAAGGGGCGGCTTCGCGATCGTATCGTGCTGACGGCGCTGCGGATGGCGGCGCTTGCCCTCGTCCTGTTCTGTCTTTTCCGCCCAACGCTGATCGTGCGCGCTGCGGTGCCCCAGCAGAACGTGGTGGCCGTGCTCCTGGACGATTCGCGCAGCATGCAGATACCCGACTGGTCCGGACGGCCTCGTGGCGAGTTCATCAAGCAGCAGTTCGGGGCGCCCGAGAGCGCGCTGATGAAAGCGCTGTCCGATCGATTTCTCGTGCGCGTGTTCAGGTTCTCGGCGACCGCGGGCCGTCTCGATTCGGCGAACGATCTCACATTTGGCGGGTCGCAGACCCGACTCGGTCCGGCGCTCGACGGCGCCCGCGAAGAGCTGGCCGGCTTGCCGGTGTCGGGCCTGGTGCTGGTGTCAGACGGCGCCGACACGACCGACGCCTCCCTGGCCGACGCGCTTCTTGGGATGAAGGCCGAGAAGCTGCCGGTCTACACGGTGGGTGTCGGAAGCGCGCAGCTGCCGCGCGACATTCAGGTCGACCGCGTCAGTACGCCGCGCGCCGTCCTCAAGGGCGCATCGCTCCTCGTGGACGTCGTCATCACGCAGACCGGATACGGCGGCCGAAGCGTGACGGTCGACGTCGAAGACGAAGGCCGGATCGTCGGCTCGGAGCAAGTACGGTTGCCCACCGACGACAGCCCCGCTACGGTGCGCGTCCGGGCGACTGCGTCGGAGGCCGGTCCGCGGTTGTTCAAGTTCCGCGTGGCGCCGCAGTCCGATGAAGTGGTCGCGCAGAACAACGTGCGCGAGGCGCTCATCCAGGTGCGTGACGTGCAGGAGAAGATCCTGTACTTCGAAGGCGAGCCGCGCTTCGAGATGAAGTTCGTCCGGCGTGCCGTGACCGACGACAAGAACCTTCAGCTCGTTGTTCTGCAGAGGACAGCGGACAACAAGTTCCTTCGCCTCGGCGTCGACGGCCCGGACGAACTGGTCGGCGGCTTCCCCAAGACGCGGGAAGAGCTGTTCTCGTATCGCGGCCTGATTCTCGGCAGCATCGAAGCCGGCGCGTTCTCCGGCGACCAGTTGCAGATGATTGCGGACTTCGTCGATCGACGCGGCGGCAACTTGTTGATGCTCGGCGGTGCGCGCGCGTTCGGGGAGGGCGGATTTGGGGGCACGCCTGTCGCCGACGCATTGCCGCTCGTCATCGATCCGCGGACCAGGGCCTCGGAGCCGGCCGATCTCGCGCGGCTGCAAGTACAGCCGACGCGCGCAGGTCAGTCACATGCATCGACGCAGATCGGCAGCACCGAAGCGGCATCGGCCGCGCGCTGGCGCGATCTGCCGCAGGTGACGAGCGTCAATGCCGCACTCAATCCGAAACCGGCGGCGACCGTTCTTCTCACCGGCACCGACGAGCGCGGTCGCTCGCAGCCGGTGTTGGCGTGGCACCAATACGGGCGGGGCAAAGCCGTCGCCCTCACGCTGCAGGACACATGGCAGTGGCAGATGCACGCGAGCATCCCGCTCGAGGACCAAACGCACGAGAACTTCTGGCGGCAGATGTTGCGGTGGCTGGTGGATGGCGTGCCGGGCGTTGTCGAAGCGCGCGCGACGGTCGACCGTGTCGAGCCGGGCGAGCCGGTCACGCTCGAAGCGGCGATCGTCGACAAGACGTACGTCGAGCTCAACGACGCCAGCGTCACGGCGCGTGTCACCAAGCCCGATGGTACGACGCTGGACGTTCCGCTGGAATGGACAGGCGAACGGGACGGCCTTTATCGCGGCACGTTCGTCAGTAATGATGGCGGCACCTACGAGGTGGCCGTCGATTCGTCCCGCGGATCGGACATCATCGGCAGCGGTGTCACCTACCTGCGGGCGGGCCCGAGCGACGCCGAGTACTTCGATCCAACGATGCACGAGAGTCCGTTGCGCAGGATTGCCGACGAGACCGGCGGGCGCTTCTACACGGCAGACGCGGCGGCCGGGCTCGCAGAAGACGTCCGTTACGGCGGTCGCGGCGTCACGTCGGTCGAAGAGCGCGAGCTCTGGAACATGCCGGTCATTCTCTTCGCCTTGGTGGGGCTGGTGTGCGCGGAATGGGGTTACAGGCGCGCAGTTGGATTGTCGTGAGTCTGCGCCGAAAGTGGAAAAGTGGAAAAGTGCAAAGTAGAAAGTAAGTTCGAAGTAGAAGCAGCCAGCTCACCGACCGTGCTGCGAATCGCAACGAGTGCTCCGTGGTTGCCGGTCGTGGCACGGCGCCGAGCCCAGCTGGTTGTACTTTCCACTTACTTTTCCACTTTCCACTTTCTACTTTTCCACTTGGAAGGGGCCCTCTAAGTGCTTCGTGCGTTCCTCCTCATCGTCGTCGGCCTGGCGGGCGATCCCGAGCACGGCGAGCTGTTCCAGAAGTGGGGCTCCGCGTTTGCCGAGACGTCCGCCAAGGTTGGAGTGACGCGCGATCGGCTTGTCTACCTGGCGGACACGAAAGGCGAAGGCGCCAACGTCACTGGTCGTGCGACGCGCGAGGAAATCGACAAAGCGCTTGCCGCGTTTGCGAAAGCCGCCGCCCCCGAGGATGTCGTGTACATCGTCCTCTTCGGACACGGCAGCTACGACGGGCAATCGGCCAGGTTCAATCTGCCGGGTCCCGACATGACGACCGCCGACTTCAATACGATGATCCGGCGGCTGCCGACCCGCAACGTCGTGTTCGTCAACACGTCGAGCTCCAGCGGACCGTTCGTCGAGGCGCTTTCGGCGCCTGGCCGGACGATTATCACGGCGACACGAAGCGGGGCGGAACAGTTCACGACGCTCTTCGGCGGCTACTTCGTGGAGGCTTTTTCTGGTGATGCAGCCGATGCGGACAAGAACAAACGCATCAGCGTCCTGGAGGCGTTTCAGTACGCGAAGGCGGAGGTCGCCCGCGCCTACGAGCGCGAAGGACTGCTCGCAACCGAACACGCGATGCTCGACGACAACGGCGACAAGAACGGCAGCCAGACGCCGTCGCCGACGGGAGCCGACGGCAAGGTGGCTGCCGCGCTGTCGCTCGGCTCGGCGGCGGACGCCGCGCCGCTGCCCGACGACCCGAAGCTGCGCGCGCTCTATCTCGAGCGTCGGGATATCGAGCGCCGCGTCGAGTCGCTGCGGCTGCTGAAAGACAGCATGCCGCCGGCGAAGTACACGAGCGAGCTCGAACGACTGGTGACAGACCTCGCGCTCAAGACGCGCGAGATTCGTACACTCGAGGGAGACCCCAAACAATGACCGACCGAATGCTAGCGAACCCGTATGTGAGCGATGTCGTCGACCTCGAGTCGCCTGACGATCTGGTGCTTGCCGACAGGATGAAGGTCGGCCGCGAGCAGATTCTGTCCGAGCTGCACAAAGTCATCATCGGGCAGGAAGACGTGATCTCTCAGGTGCTGCACACGCTCTTCGTGGGCGGCAACAGCCTCATCGTCGGTGCGCCCGGCCTTGCCAAGACGCTGTTGATCCATACGATGGCGCGCGTCCTCGATCTGAAATTTTCCCGCATTCAGTTCACACCTGATCTGATGCCGTCGGACATCACCGGCACGGACCTCGTGCAGGAGGACCCCGCGACTGGCCGGCGCCAGATGGTGTTCGCTCCAGGGCCCATCTTCGCCAACATCGTGCTTGCAGACGAGATCAACCGTACGCCGCCCAAGACGCAGTCGGCGCTGCTCGAGGCGATGCAGGAGCATCGCGTCACCATTCAGGGGCGCACCTACAAGCTCGACGAGCCGTTCTACGTCTTCGCGACGCAGAACCCGATCGAGCTGGAGGGCACGTATCCGCTGCCGGAAGCGCAGCTCGATCGCTTCATGTTCCACATCATCATCGACCACCCTCCGTACGGCGAAGAGTACGACGTCGTGAAGACGACCACCGCTATTCAGGACCCGACACTGGAGCGTCCGGTGAGCGGTGACGATCTGATCGCCTTTCAGCGGCTCGTGCGGAAAGTGCCCGTGGCCGAGCCCGTGATGCGCCATGCGCTTGACATCGCCCGTGCCAGCAGGCCGAAGTCCGAGACGTGTCCTGAGAACGTGAGGAAATGGGTGGCGTTCGGCGTCAGCGTCCGCGCCGCGCAATATCTCGTGCTGGGGGGCAAGGCGCGCGCCCTCACGAGCGGCCGCTATCACGTGAGCTTCGAGGACATCCGTGCGTTGGCGCATCCCGTGATGCGCCACCGGATCATCACCAACTTCCACGCGCAGTCGGAGGGGATTACCACTGACATGCTCGTGGACCGGCTGCTCGAAGCCGTTCCGTTGCCGCGGAGCGGAATGTGACAGCGATTAACGAATTGACGAATCTACGGATTGACGAATTTGAAATACGTCAATTCGTACATTCGTCAATTGAGCAATTCACATGAGTCTGTTAGCGAGTCACAACCCCAGCGCGATCCCGGGCGCGCGCTTCATGGATCCCGTCGTGCTCGCACGAATCGGGAACCTGTCGCTCGTGTCGCGCGCGGTGGTCGACGGCTTCATCAACGGCCTGCACAAGGCGCCGTACTTTGGCGCGTCGGTCGATTTTGCCGAGCACCGCGGCTATGTGCCCGGCGACGACATCCGCCGCGTGGACTGGCGGGTCTGGGCGCGGACGGATCGGTATTACGTCAAGGAGTACGAGGCCGAATCGAACATGAATTTCTCGGTGCTGCTGGACGTGTCGAAATCGATGGACTACGGCAGCATCGGGATTACCAAGCTCGATTACGCGCGCATACTCACCGCGTGCCTGACCAACCTCGTGCATCATCAGCGCGACCGCGTCGGCTTCGTCGCCTTCGACGAGGACATCGTCGAGCACGTGCCGCCGTCTGCGAAGCACATGGAGACGGTGCTGCACGTCCTCGACCGGATCAAGCCGGGACGTCCCGGCCGCCTCCGCGAGCCGCTTCACAAGCTGGCGGAGCACTTTGGCCGGCGCGGCGTGCTTGTCGTGATTTCGGATTTCTACGAGGACCCGGAGACGGTGGTCGACGCGGTGACCCCGCTCCGATTTCGCGGCAACGATCTGGTCGTCTTTCATGTGCTCGACCCCGCGGAGCTCGATTTCGGCTTCTCGAATGCGTCCGCATTCGAGGACCTCGAGAGCGGCGACCAGATTCCGGTCGTGCCGGAGGCGATGCGGAAAGAGTACATCTCGCTCGTGCGCGCGCACGTGGACGCGCTGCAGCAACGATTCTCCGAAGTCCGGGTCGATTACACGCTGCTCGATACGTCCAAGCCGCTGGATCACGCGCTGTTCAGGTTTCTAGGCGGCCGTGAGAAGAAGATGAGGCTTCGCTAGTGTCATTTCTTGCCCCGTTGTTCTTCGCTGCGCTCGCGGCTCTCGCCATTCCGGTACTGATCCACCTGATTCAGCGCGAGAAGAAGCAGGTGGTGCGCTTCCCGTCGCTCATGTTCGTGCAGCGTGTCCCGTACAAGTCGGTACGGCGGCGGCGAATCCACAACTGGTTGCTGCTGATGGTGCGGCTGACGGCGCTGGCGCTCATCGTGCTGGCGTTCGCTCGTCCGTTCCTGCAGCGCGACGATCTCGATACCGCAGTGGGGACCGGCGCCCGAGAGGTGGTCGTGCTGCTGGATCAGAGCTACAGCATCACGTACGGCGATCACTGGGAGCGCGCCCGTGCTGCGGCCAACAACGCCATCAACGGCCTCGGTCCCGACGATCGCGCCTCCGTCGTGCTGTTTTCGTCGGGCGCGGAAATCGCGCTGCGCTCGGCGACGCCGGGAGAACGCCAGCGATTGACGGCAGCCGTTACGGCTGCCAAGCCGGCGGCGGGCGCGACGCGCTACGCGCCGGCCCTCAAGGTTGCCGGCAGCATTCTGGCCGATTCGTCGCTGCCCCGTCGTGAGGTCGTCCTCATCAGCGACTTTCAGCGCGTTGGATGGCGCGGTGAAGAGGGCGCGCGTCTCCCGAACGGCACGACGATCACTCCCGTCGCGATTACCGGCGGCACCGAGACGCCGAACGTCGCCGTGACCGGAGTGTCGCTCGCCCGCTCGACCTTCTCCAACCAGGAGCGCGTGGCCGTGACGGCCGTCGTCGTCAATCGTGGGATGGCTTCCCTGCGGGGCAGTCAGCTGGCGCTCGAATTCGGCGGACGAGCGATTCAGAGCAAGCCGCTCGATGTGGAGGCGAACAGCTCCACGTCGGTGACCTTTGATCCGGTCACCGTGGCGGGAACCTTCATGCGCGGCAGCGTGCGCGCGGGCGACGATGCGCTCGCCACAGACAACGTCTTTCATTTCGTCGTGTCGCCCGCGCAGCCGGTTCGCGTCATCGTCATCGATCGCGGTGGTACGGGAGGCGGTGCGTTGTACCTGACGCGCGCGCTCGCGATTGGCGATGCTCCGCGATTCGAGACCGTCGCGCGTCAGCCCGACACGCTCTCCGACGACGACCTTCGCCGTGCGTCGGTCGTGCTGCTGAACGACATCGCCGTGCCTGCGGCGCTGGCTCGCCGGCTGCAGCGGTTCGTCGAGGGCGGCGGAGGTCTGTTCGTCGCGGTCGGTTCGCGCGCAACCTGGAGTCAGGACGTGGATGTGCTGCCTGCCTCGGTGCAGGCGCCGGTCGATCGCACGAGGGGCGATGCCGCCCGCATTGGCGCGCTCGAGTACGGCCACCCCGTGTTCGAGCCGTTCCGCGCGCCGCGCAGCGGCGATTTTGCAGCGGCCAGGATTTATGGCTACCGCACGGTCATGCCGACGCCCGACGCCCAGGTGCTGGCACGTTTTGATGGCGGCGCGCCCGCATTGATCGAACGGCGCATCGGCGCCGGTCGCGTGCTGATGTGGGCGTCTACCCTGGACCTGTCGTGGAATGACTTCCCGCTCAAGCCCGTCTATCTGCCCTTCGTCCATCGGGCGGCTCAATACCTGGCCGCCTACACGGAGCCATCCCCATGGCTCACCGTTGGCCAGGTGCTGGATACGTCGCTCGGCGCGGTCCGATCTCAGCCGGTGAGCGGGGTGGTGCTGACGCCGTCCGGCCGCCGCGTGGCCATCGATGAAGAAGGCGCCGAGGTGATGGAGCTGACCGAACAGGGCTTTTATGAGCTGCGCGGCGGGTCGGGCGACGCCGTCAGCGGCGTCGTGGCGAGCAACGTCGACACGGCGGAGTCGGACTTGACGGCGATGGATCCGAAGGAAATCGTCGCTGCCGCGACCGCGGGCTCCGACAACGGCACGCAGGGCGGCACGGCGGGCCTGCCTCCGACACCCGAGGCGCAGGAGCGATCGCAGCGGTTGTGGTGGTACGTCCTGTTCCTCGGCATCCTGCTGCTGGGGGCTGATACGCTGATCTCCAACCGGATGTCGAAAACCTGAACGGAGACGGCAGGTTAGGCGTATTCTGAGGGTTACAGCCGGGCGCCGCGGGCGGGAACTCGAGACGGCCACGGACCCGGCGGATTCGAGAGGGGCCTCATGCTCGAGCACATCGTCGGCGCGAAGCGTCGATCCACCCCGCCTTCCAACCTGACAGAAATCATCCAGGACGTACGCTCGCGCTGGCGTATGAAGCTGGCGCTCCGGGGCGCGGTCCGCAGCGTCGGCGTTGCCGTCGTGCTTTTTCTTGTCGCGGCGTACTCGTTGGAATGGGCACGTTTCAGCGCGCCCTCTATCATCGCCGCGCGAATCCTGCTTGGCGCCGCGGTTCTGCTCTCCATCTTTTATTTCCTGATCCGGCCCCTGAGGCGGCGTGTCACCGACGAGCAAGTGGCGCTGTATCTCGAAGAGCACGAGCTGTCGCTGCAGGCGACCCTCATCAGCGCCGTCGAGGCGACCAGCAGGGAAGCCAAGACGGTATCCGCCGCACTGGTGCGGCGCCTCGTCGAACAGGCGCTCGATGCATGCGCATCGACAGACGCAGCACGCCGCGTCGAACAAGTGCCGCTCCGTCGCTGGGGCATGCTTCTCGGCGGATTGTCCGCCGCGGCGGTCCTGATTGTGCTCGTCGGCCCTGCGTTCCTGCGGAGCGCGCTATCGGCCATCCTGTTGGTGCAGCGAAGCGTCGAAGCTGCGGCGCCGTATCGCATCGACGTGACGCCCGGTAATGCAACCGTGCCGAAGGGAGCGGACCAGACGATCACCGCCCGATTGACGGGGTTTGTGGCCGACGATGCCACAGTGATGGCGCGAAGAACGCCGGACGCGAGGTTCGAAGGCATTCCGCTCGTGAGCGGTGACAACGGCGGGTATGAAGGCATGCTTTTCGACGTCGCGTCGCCGCTCGAATACTACGTCGAGGCTGAGGGTGTGCGGTCGCCAACGTTCACGTTGAACGTGGTGGACGTGCCGTACGTGCAGCGGCTCGAGCTCGAGTATCACTTCCCGGCGTACACGGGCCTCGAGCCCCAGACGATCGAGGATGGCGGTGACATAGCGGTACTGGCGGGCACCGAGGTCAGGCTGCGTGTATTCCCGACGATGAAGTCGCCAGGAGGCCGCATCCAGCTGAACGACAAGGAATCGGCGGCGCTGACGCCCCAGGCAGATGGGTCGTTGACCGCGGCATTCACGGTCGCGCGCGACGGCTTCTACCGTGTCGAGCTCGATTCTCCAAACGGCGAACGCGCGGCCGCGTCGCCTCAGTACACGATTGACGTCCTGACGGACCAGCCGCCCACGGTGTCGTTTGCGAAGCCCGGCCGCGACACGTCGGTATCGGCAATCGAGGAAGTCTATGTCGAGGCGCAGGCGGAAGACGACTTCGGCGTCCGCGATCTCGAGCTGGTGTACTCGGTGAACGGCGCAGCGGAGAAGACCGTGAAGCTCTTTGCCGGCCGCAACCAGTTGCCCGAGGTGACGGCCGGGCACACCTTCTTCCTCGAGGAGCTCGGCGTTCAGCCCGGCGATTCGGTCTCCTACTACGCGCGCGCCATGGACAACGCGGCCGGGCAGGCGCGACAGGCGACAAGCGATCTGTACTTCCTGCGCATTCGCCCGTTCCGGCGCGACTTCCGGCAGGCGGCTTCCATGGCGGGAGGCGGTGGTGGCGGCGGTGGCGGAGCCGGCGGTCAGGTCGAGGCCCTTTCCGAACAGCAGCGACAAATCATTTCGGCGACGTTCAACGTGCAGCGCGACCGGCGCACCTACACGCCGGCCAAGCTTCGCGAGAGCACGACGGTCGTCGGGCTGTCGCAGTCGCGCCTGCGCGAGCAGGTGGAAGGACTGCTGACGCGCCTGAACAGCCAGCTCGTCCAGCGCGATCCGGCTTTCGAAAAGATTGCCGAGCTGCTGCCGCAAGCCGTCGACGCGATGAAGGACGCCGAAACCAAGCTTGCAGCCGTCAGTCCCGACAGTGCGCTGCCCCCGGAGCACCGTGCGCTCCAGATCCTGCAGAAGGCGGAAGAGGAATACGAGCTGCAGATCAGCGTTCAGCAGGGCGGAGGTGGAGGTGGTGGCGGCGGAAGTGCGCAGCAGCAGGAGCTTGCTGAAATATTCGAGCAGGAGCTCGAAAAGATGGCGAGCCGTTACGAGACCGCCAATCAGGCGCAGCAGCAGACCGGCGATCGCGAGCTCGACGAGCTGCTCGAGAAGCTGAAGGAGCTGGCGCGACGGCAGGAGCAGGAGGCCGCGCGGCAGCGGCTGCGAGCGCTGGAGCAGGGAGGATCGTCGTCGGGCAGCGCAGCGCAGCAGCGAGCCCTGGCGGAGCAGGCCGAAGAGGCCGCGCGCCGTCTCGAGCGCCTGGCGCGCGAAGAGAACCGCCCCGACCTGATGGAGGCTGCACGGCAGATGCAGCAGGCTGCCGACGCCATGCGCCGGGCGGCGGCGGGCGGTGACGCCGGCGCGGCGGGTCAGGCGGCGTCAGCGCTCGAGCGCCTGCGCGAAACGGAGCGGCGGCTGCAGCAGAATCAGGCAGCCCGGGCGGAGCGAGACATCAACGACGCCATTCGCCAGGCCGATGAGCTCGCCCGCAGGCAGCAGGAGGCCGGCCAGGAGGCGCGTGAGTTGGCAGGTGTGCCCAACACGACGGCGCGCCGCGACCGGGCGCGCCAGATCAACGACAAGAAGACCGACCTCGAGTCGCGGGTGAACTCGCTCGAGCAGCAGCTCGATCGCTCGGCCCGCGATGCCAGCGCCAACGAGCGCGCCGCGTCTCGAAAGATGGCCGAGGCCGCGAGCGCGATTCGCGACAATCGCCTGGCCGACAAGCTGCGGTATTCACAGAACCTGGTGAACCGCGGGGCGGCGGAGCAGGCCGTCGACGCTGCCGAAAACGACATTGCAAGCGGCATCCAGGAGCTGAGGGATCGGCTTGGCGAAGCCACAGGCGCCCTTGGGCAGAACGAAAACGCGAATCGGATGGAAACGGCGCTCGACCGCGCGAGGCGACTGGCGCGCGCGGCAGAATCGCTGCAGGAGCGGACGCGCGAACGGGCCGAGCAAGGTGGCAGGCAGGGTCAGCAAGGGCAGCAGGGACAAGAGGGCCAGCAGGCGCGGCAGGGCCAGCAGGGTCAGCAGGGCCAGCAGGGTCAGCAGGGTCAGCAGGGTCAGCAGGGTCAGCAGGGTTCACAAGGTGGACAAGGTTCAGAAGGTTCGCAGGGTGGCGCGGACGGCGCCCAGGCTGGCGGCCGCGGCGATGCGAACGGGTCCTTTGGCGGCGGTGCCTGGGGCGGGCCTGATTGGGGCGGCGGGTACGGCTACGGAGAGTGGTGGCGCGGCCGGCTGACGGATGAAGACGTCCGCCAGCTGCGAGGTGAGGTTCGCCAATGGACGAACGAGGCGCAGCAGTTGCGCCGCGATCTCGCGGCTGAGAACATCGATCCGCGCGAGCTCGATGAGATCCTGCGCGCGCTTCGTCGCCTGGACGACCCGCGCGTCTATCAGAACGTGTCCGAGCTACAGCGTCTGCAGTCGACGATTGCTGAAGGGCTGAAGCGGTTCGAATTTGGACTCCGCCGCCGGGTCGACGCCAACGAGGACAGCATCGTCCTGACCGGCTCGGATGAAGTGCCCGAGGAGTTCCGCAGGCTCGTACAGGAATACTATCGGTCCCTTGCCAGGACGCCGAAGTGAAATCGCTCTCTCTGACGCTCCTGCTGGTGATGGGCGTCGGGACGACGACCCTGGCCCAGTTCGGGCGACAATTCGGTGGGTTTGGTCCGCGCGGGTATCCGGCAAAGTTTGCCCGCGCCGACAGCTTCGGGCGCGGGTTCAACTTCTGTCGTGCGGTCTACACGAGCGGTCGCCGCGAAGCGGGCGGACAGGGGTGGTCGACCGACTACCCCGACGCCGAGCTGAATTTCTCCATCCGCCTCTCGGAGCTGACGAAGACGCGCGTCAGCAAAGATTCCCACGGCACACCCGATCACCTCGTCGTCCGGCTCACTGACGACGCCTTGTATCAGTGCCCGTATCTCCACATGGAGGACGTGGGTACTGCGGCCTTTACCGAGGCCGAGGTGCGTGGACTCCAGGCCTACCTGCTCAAGGGCGGCTTCCTGTGGGTAGACGACTACTGGGGCACCTATGCGTGGCAGAACTGGGCGTCGCAGCTCGCGCGGGTGCTACCGCCGTCAGAATATCCGGTTCAGGATCTGACGCCGGATCATCCGGTGTTCAAGATGATGTTCGAAGTCCACGAGCTGCCGCAGATTCCGTCGATTCAGTTCTGGCGGACGAGCGGCGGCGGGACGTCGGAGCGCGGCTCGGACAGCGCCATCCCTGCCGTTCGCGGTGTGTCGGATCGTCACGGCAACCTCATGGTGCTGATGACGCACAACACGGACATCTCGGACGCGTGGGAGCGCGAAGGCGAAGATCCTCGCTTCTTCTACCAGTTCTCGCCAAACGGCTACGCGGTCGGCATCAACGTCATCCTGTACGCGATGACCCACTGACGTCATGCGGGTCCCGTTTCTGCCTGCGTCGTTGCTGGTTGTGGCGCTCCTCCTCCCGATCGTCGCCGCCGGCCAGGTCGCGCTGAGGCGGCCTTCGCGTCAGGCGACCCCGACCGTCGACTACGACAGTCACTTCGTGTTCACACGCATTCGTTATGGCGCCAGCCTCGGACGGTTTTATGGTGGTGGGTGGGAGCACGACTATCCGACGGCGGAGCGAAACTTCGCCGCGATTCTCGACTACATCACGAACATGCGCGTGCGGATGGATGGCAGCAACATCCTCGACCTGGACGATTCGCGTATCTTCGAGAACCCGATCATCTATATGTCGGAGCCCGGCTACTGGACCAGCAACGACGCGGAGGCGAAGAATCTCCGGGAGTACCTTCTCAAAGGCGGCCTGATCATCTTTGATGACTTCGAGGGCGACGGCCACTGGCGCAACATGGTGGCTCAAATGAAGCGCGCGCTTCCCGATCATCATTTCATCAGGCTGGACGTCTCGCACCCGGTGTTTCAATCGTTTTTCAACATCAAGCACCTGGACGTGCCGCATCCGACAGTGAACGTACCGCCTTCGTTCTGGGGGATGTTCGATAACAACGACCCGACAGGACGCATGCTCGCGCTGGCGAACTGGAACAACGATCTCGGCGATTACTGGGAATGGTCTGCCGAGGGCTTGTACGGAACCGACCCCACCAACGACGCATATCGCCTGGGCGTGAATTACATCGTCTATGCGATGACCCACTGAACGGAGAACAGCACAGCCGTTCACGCTTCTCGGTTCTCTTTCACCCGTTTTTCAAGTTCTGCCGCAATCTTCTTGACGAGTTTCAGCCCGGCCGTTTCGGTTGGTACGCCGGATGCGTCTGCGACACGGGAGTACTGCTGAACTTTTCAGGAGGTTGTGATGCTTCAGAAATTCGCCGCCCTCGTCGGTGCCGCCGCGCTCACTGTGGCCTGCGCCCAGACCGATGCGGGCATTACGATGAACGTCAAGTCGAAGATGGCTGCCGATGACACCGTGAAGGCGTATCAGCTCGACGTCGACACGAGCAACGGTGTCGTCTCGCTGAGCGGCGACGTCGATTCGCCGCTGGCCAAGGAGCGGGCCATTCAGATCGCGCGCAATACGGATGGAGTGCGCGACGTAGTGGATAACATCACGGTCACCGAATCGGCGCCGACCGGGGGGCTTTTCGATCGTGACGACGTCGACGGAGGAGAAAGTCTCGGTGACAAAGCCCGACAGGAAGGCCGGGAAGCCGTGGAAGCGACCGAACGAGCGGCGCGCCGGGGTGAGACCGTGGTCGCCGACGCGGCGATTACCACGGCGGTGAAAGCAAAGTTCCTGGCCGACACGACAGTCAGCGGTCTCAAAATCAACGTTGACACGAGCGACGGAATCGTCACGTTGACGGGCAACGTGGGATCCCGCGCCGAGGCGGATCGCGCGGTCATGATGGCGCGCAACACCGAGGGTGTAAGCCGCGTCGTCAACAACCTCCGCGTCGGCACCAACTGACGCTCGAGAGGGGGGCACTCATAGCCCCCCTCCGGCTCGTCGGTCTCTGGTCTCTAGTCTCTGGTCTTTGGGCTTTAGGCTTTGGGCTCTGGGCTTTGGGCTTTGCAGGCGTAGGGCTCCGGGACGCAGGGGTGAGAGCCCGATGAACCAGCTGCGAGCGGATACGCGCGAGCTTGGCGTGTATCCACCAACGTCCTGACAGAGCCGCCGACCCAGAACCGGGCGATGACGAAGCACTTAGGCCCTCGAGCTGTCGGCCGTGCCGAATGGTTACGCGCGAGCACCTGCGCGTAACCGCGCCGATCGGCGAGTTGGCGTGGGATTGTGAACATGGCCTTCGCGCGTAACCACGCCGAGTGGCGGAGCGGATTTCGGCTACAATCGCCGTCGATTCTACGGGTTGCGAGTACAGGCCGGAGTACCGCGAAGCGTCGGACACGCGCTGGCTCGCAGTCGACTAACAAGTTAGCCAGGCAATGCCGACCTGAAGTGATGGAATGAGCGATAACCTGGCGGCGCAGCCTTCGCCTGATCGACTTGAGTTCAGGTTTCGATGGGACAAGCGTGAGCATCGTCGCTTTTATCGAACCTTGCAACGCGAAGCGAGACGGGGCTCGCAAGTACGTTGGGTCCTCAACGTCTGGTTCGGGTTTATCGCGCTCGTCGGGATCCGTGCGCTTTGGCCTGACAGCGACGGAGCTGACCTCGGAGCTGGTCTGGTGCCGCTCGTGATCGTGGGTGGCTGGTTTGTGCTCGATCGATGGGGCCTCTCGTATTTCAGCGCCCAGACATACGAGCGCGAACACGCGGTTTGCATCCCGAACGATCAGATACGAGTGCTCGACGCCGATGGTATCACTGCCCAGTGCACGATAAGCAGTTCTTCGGTGCATTGGGCTGGCATCAGCAGAGTGGGCGAGACCGAAGAGTTCTTCTTGTTCTTCACGACGCCAGGCTGTGCGATTCAGTTGCCAAAGCGCGCCATCGATAACCTTGAGCGGTTCCGCGCATGGCTGTCCGATGCGTCTCAAAGAAAAGAGCTGGCTAACAACAGGCGTTTGCAGCCGTCGTCGGCCGTGCGATCATGAGCCGCCGCGGCTGAAACGCGAT
>DATCJA010000009.1:0-3323 GCA_036507475.1 Vicinamibacterales bacterium | reverse complement strand
CGTCACCGCGATCCCGATCTCCGGAGACAAAGGAGTAATCGACCGCCGCTGCGCGGTGCGTTCCACGATGTGCGCAACCGCGGCCAGGCCCGCGGCGAGAAAGGCAATGCGGAGGATCTTGAGAATCGGGAACCATGCCTGGGGCGACAGCAGCAGGATTGCCGTGAACGCAACCAGTGCGCCGAACGCGACGCTGCTGGTCGGCGACGTCACTGTCTGCGCCGACGTGTGCGGTCGGGCCTGCCACCACGGCGCGGAAGTGGCCAGGGATTGAAGGGCAGGCGGACGGTCCGGCTGAAGCCGGACACTACGTACTGCTTGCACCACGCACTGCCTGCGATGGCATGGGAAAAGGCGCTCGGTCGTCGCGCCGCCGTCGTGGCGGGACGGACGCGAGCTCGCTCCGGCTTGGCGACGGGTGGCGCACTGCGCTGGCGCCTGTGCCGCGGATGCAGATGGCGACCGTTTCGAACAGAATCCGCGCATCCAGCCAGAGCGACCGGTTCTTTATGTAGAAGAGGTCGTACCGCATCTTTTCCGTCTCCTCGTCGAGGTTGTTTGCGTAGCCGTAGCGCACCTGCGCCCAGCCGGTCACCCCAGGGCACACGCTGGACCGAAGTCCGTAATAGGCAATTCGTTCCATGAAGACGACGTGGTTGCTGGTCGGGTGCGGTCGGGGCCCGACCAGGTTCATTTCGCCGCGCAGCACGTTCACGAGCTGCGGCAGCTCGTCGAGTCGGAACAGCCGGAGCCACCGTCCGAGTCGGGTAATGCGGTCGACGTTGTCGATCACCCACTCCGATCGCGCTTCGGCGCACGGATGCATCGTGCGGAACTTGATCAGCCCGAAGGGGCGCCCTTCTCGACCGGCGCGCGCCTGGACGAAGAACACAGGGCCTCGCGAGTCGAGCTTGATCGCGATAGCCAGCGCCGCAAGCAACGGCACGACCAGCACGAGGGCAATGGCCGCAGCGACCATGCTGATGATGCGCGCCAGAGTCTGTGCCGTGCCGTGATTCCTGAACCCCTTTGCCATGATGAGGGCGCTTGGATGAATTGCCTCGATGGCGATTTTTCCCGTCAGGCGCTCGTAGAATTCGAGCGCATCCTCCACGAGAATTCCCTTCACGCGCCATTCGAGCAGCGACTGCATGGGCAGACGCTCGCGGCGGTCGGCCGCCGCGACCACAATACACGTCGGCCTGAGGCGCTCGACGATGTCGCTGAGCCTGTCGCACGGTCCGAGCCATCGTGCGGCGGCAGGTACGTCAGGGCCCACACCCTCGTCGTCGACGATACCGACGATCGAGTAGCGCTGACTGCTGGCCGCCTCGATCTCCTCGACCAGCTTCGACGCCATCGGCCCGGAACCCAGAATCAGCACCCGCGCCCTCTGCGGAAACTCACGAGCGACGAGCCGGACGACGGTCGCAGTCGCGACGATGAGCAGAACTGCGGAGAACACGCGCAGCTCCGTGACCGGCGACACGAGTTGCCATCCGACGATCAGCAGTGGTGCGAGATCAACCGTGGTAAGCCTGGTTGCCATGGGAGAGATGTCCAATGAACGTGTGAGTCATGCTTCGCTGGCCAGACGGGACGGGTCAGGGAAGTACTCGCGGTAGTACGAGTTGTAGTAGCCGAAGAGCGGCCGTTCGTCGCGGTTGAACACGATGCCGAGCACCTTCGTGGCATCGACCATGTTCAGCGACTCACCCAGAAGCTTGCGGGGAGTCTGATTGGCCGCCACCACCATCAGTACGCCATCAACCGATTTGGCGAGGAGCGCCGAATCGAACACGGGAAGCAGCGGAGGGGTGTCGAGCACGATGTGGGCGTAGTGGCTCCGCGCCTCCGCAAGGATCTCGTCGAGCCGGGGCGAGCGCAGAATCTCACTGATGCGGCGGCGTGCCGCGCCGGCCGGGACAATCGACAGGTTGAGCGCGTCGACGCGCTTCACCACCTGGGCGAGGCTGATCTGGCGGTCGCTCAGCGCATCGGCCAGGCCGAGCTCGCCGTCACCGACGCCGAACAGCCTGGCGACCGAGGGGCGTCGCAGATCGGCGTCGATGAGCAGCACGCGTTCGTCGGACCCGCGCGCCAGTGCTCCGGCCAGATTGATGGCCGTCACGGTTTTCCCATCGCCGGCCGCCGGACTGCTGATCGCGATGACCTTCACGTCGCGTGTACGTGCCATGCGCTCAATCGTGAGTCTCAGGCCCTGGTACTGTTCGGCCGCGAACGAGGCCGGTGCCGTAAGGCTCACGAGGCGCTTGTCGCAGACGCCCAGAGTGTCCGGCGCGGTCAGGCTGTGGATGCGGTTGCGCATGGGCTTCGTCCTCAGAAGGCAATGATCCGTGTGAGCTGAACGTTGTCGCGTGCGAGGTAGGCGGCGGTCGTGACGACGAGCGCGATCGCCGCAAGCGTCGACACGGTTGCGAACGCCACTTTCAACTTGTGGATGGCCGGGGTGGGTCCGATTGGAGGAATCGAAACGAGTACCGGCACCGTGGTGTAGTCGCGGAGCTCGTCAACGGTGTGGAACGCCATGTCGAATTGTTCTCGGATGAGGACGGCCGCTGCCGCGGCCGCGGCAGCAAGGAGCAGTCCCATGATCAGGAGGCGGAAGCGATTTGGCGCGGCAGGACCTCCAGGCGGCAGCGCCGGCTCGAGGACGCGAAACGTCTCGCCTGCCCGGTCCGTTTCCATACTCTGGGTCAGCTGTGCCTCGTCGTAACGTTTCAGCAGCGAGTCGTACTGCTCTTTGGCCGCTGTGTAGTCGCGAGTGATGAGTGCGTAATCCTGCTGCCGCTGGGGAGAGCTCTCGAGGCGCTGTTCGAGAGAGCCGATCGTCTGCCGGATGCCCGCCTCCTCCCGCCGCAGCTTCTCGAGCTCGGCGCCGAGGTTGTCGATGGTTCGGCGACGAACCTGCGGAGGCGGAACATTGAGATCGCTCGGGACGGGCGCTGCTTCCGCCGCCTGGCGTTTTTGTCCTTCCTCGGCGTCTGCGGCCTTGTGGTCGCGCTCCATCGCCACGAGCAGTTCTCGAAGGCGGACGACGTCGGGATGCTTTTCGGTGAATTGCGCCTCCGCCTGCGACAACTGCCGCCTGATCTCCTCGACGTTCTTCAACCGCTCGATGCCTTCGGGCGAGATCTCTTCGGTGGATGCGCGTGCGACGCCGCTCGGTTCGGGCAGGCCTTCGAACAGCTTGTCGCGCTGCTCGATGATCCGAATCTGCTGTTCGCCGTTCAGGCGGAGCTGGGTGTTCAGCCGCTCCAGAGTCGCGAGGTTGACGCCGACCTGCTGCGGCAGCTCTCCGG
>DATCJA010000008.1:0-16441 GCA_036507475.1 Vicinamibacterales bacterium | reverse complement strand
CTTCCCGTCGACCGGGTCTTCGTCCTGCAGGGACACGGCCTCGTCGTCACCGGCACGGCGCTTCAGGGAGAGGTGAGAGCTGGCGATCGTGTCCGCTGCCTTCCGGGCGGCCAGCTCCTGCGCATCCGCAGCGTTCAGGTACACGGTGAGCCAGTGTCCGTCGCCACGTGGGGGCAGCGAGTCGCGCTCAACGTCTCCGGTCAGGAACGCTCGTCTCTTGAACGGGGGCACGTGCTTTGCGATGAACGGTTGACGTTGACCTCCGAGCGTTTCGATGCATCGCTCGAGGTGCGGCCGACGGCCGACGCCATCAACGGTCATCAGCGGGTGAGAATCCACATCGGAACAGCCGAACGGCTCGGCAAGCTCGTCGTGCTTGGCTCACACGATTCGGCTGAACCGGGGCGGGCTGCCTTCTGTCAGATCGTGCCCGCAGAACCGCTCCACGCCCTCCGCGGCGACCACTTCATCGTCCGCGACGAGACGGCGCAGCGAACTCTTGGCGGTGGCGTCGTCCTCCACCCGTCGCCGCATGTGCATCGTCGCGGTGAACCCCAGCTCGAAGCCAGGCTGCACATCCTTCAGGCCGGAGATCCCGCGGCCATCGCCGAACTGTTTCTCGATGAGCGTGAGGAGTTCGTCTCCACGATTACGCCGCTTTATCAGTTACTGAATCTGAGAGCGGAGGAAGCCGCCGAGCGGCTTCGCGGCGCCGCCGCCGTCAAGGTGGTGCCGCTGGACGGCGATGACTTCTTCACGACGGAACGAAAGTGGAAGGCTTTGAAAGAGGCGCTCGTGTCCGCGCTGCGAGAGTTCCACACTGCGCATCCACTCGAGCCGGGCAGAGACATGGAAGAACTGCGAGAGAAGCTCCTGCCGGGCGTGGCGCCGAAGATGTTCCGCGCCTTCGTCGAAGCCCTGGAAGCGGAGAACGCGGTTGGCCGCCAAGGGAATCTCCTGCGGCTGCCGGCGCACCGTGTGTCGTTGCGTGACGAGGATCGACAGGTTGCCGAGCAGATTACACGCTTGCTCGGAGTGAATCCGCTGGCGCCGGCCGATCTGACGCAAATCGCGCGCGAGGCGCGCATCGACCGCGCCAGGCTCACTCAGGTGCTGCGGGTCCTCGAGCGCGAACATGCCGTCGTCCGCGTCGCACCCGACATCTACTTTCTGAGCGAGAGCGTCGAAGACGTGAAACGCATCGTCCGTGAAGAGCTTTCCGACCGCGCCGACATCACTCCCGCGATGTTCCGGGATCGCCTCGGGATAACACGGAAGCACGCGATTCCCCTCCTGGAATACTTGGACCGCGAGGGAGTTACCGTCAGGTCGGGAAATACCCGCCGCGTCAGAGCGTCGCGATCAACACTATCGTAAGGCACCATGGCGAAGGTCACCGGGCGCAAGAGAACGAAGCTTCTGGGGCTGACGCAGCAGGTCGCGGCGGCTGGTTGAGCGGCGAAGCTCGGCCCGGCCGACCTGCTGCACGTGCTGCACAGCCTCCCGCCGTTCGAACACCCCGACCTCATCGTCGGCACCGAGACATCCGACGACGCGGGAGTATTCCGCCTGCGCGACGACCTGGCAGTCGTCAACACCGTCGATTTTTTCACGCCGATCGTGGATGACCCCTATACCTTCGGCCAGATCGCCGCGGCCAATGCCTTGAGCGACGTGTATGCAATGGGCGGTGAGCCGAAAACGGCCCTCAACATCGTCGGGTTTCCCAAAGGGAAGCTCGATCTCGAGGTTCTGACCGACATCATCCGTGGGGGGTCGGAGCGGGTCAGGGCGGCTGGCGCCGTGGTGATCGGCGGGCACAGCATCATCGATGAGGAACTGAAGTACGGGATGGCGATCACGGGCGTCGTGCATCCCGATCGAGTGATTCGCAACATCGGCATCAAGCCTGGCGATGCGCTGGTGCTCACCAAACCGCTTGGCACCGGAATCATTGCGACCGGTCTCAAACGACGGAAGGCGTCGACGGCCAGTGTCAGGGCAGCGGTCGCATCGATGGTCGCGCTGAACGACCGGGCATCGGCAGTCATGCGAAGCATGACCGTGCATGCGTGTTCGGACGTCACCGGCTTTGGCTTGCTGGGCCATGCCTTCGAGATGGCAAGCGGCAGTGGCGTCACGATCGTGCTCGACGCGAAAAGCTTGCCGCTCCTCCCGGGCGTCCGGCGACTGGCGCGGGCAGGATGCCTCACGGGCGGATGCAGACGAAACAGAGACTATTTGAGGAACAAGACCTCTGTTGATCGATCCGTCCGCGATGATCTCATCGAGGTCGCGCTCGATCCGCAGACGTCCGGAGGGCTGCTGATTGCACTCCCGTCCGACCATGCCGATGCCCTCGTGGACAAACTGCGATCAAGCGGCGTCGAGGCTGCGGCACGAATCGGCTACGCGACGGCCGCCCAGGAGGTGAGCGTCAGGCTGGTGTAGAAGATACGCACAATGAAGTGTTCCGTGCGACTGTGGCTTGTCGTTGTGCTCGTGGCAGCCTGGGCGACTGCCTGTGGAGAACGGAACGGGACCACACGACTGACCTTCTCCGGCAGCGCGCTCGGCCCGGAGGCGGTGGTGTTGCGGCGCCAGCTCCTTCGTTTTGGCGAACGCCATCCCGGCATCGAAGTCGAGCTGCGCGTCACGCCCGATGCCGCCGACCAGCGCCATCAGCTATACGTGCAGTGGCTCAACGCGCGTGCGCCTGATCCCGATGTTCTGCAGCTCGACGTCATTTGGACGGCGGAGTTCGCCGGCGCTGGATGGATTCTCCCGCTCGACCCATTTGCGCTCGACGCCGACGACTTCGTTCCGGCGGCACTGGCGGCCTCGCGATGGCGGGGCAGGCTGTACGCGGTGCCCTGGTTCGTCGACGTCGGCCTGCTCTACTGGCGCACGGACCTTCTCGCTGCGCCGCCGCGGTCACTTTCAGAGCTGCGCGAAGCGGCGCGCCGGTTGCGGAATGCGGGGACGACGCGGTTCGGATTGGTGTGGCAGGGCGCGCGCTACGAAGGGCTAACGACCGTGTTTCTCGAGCACCTCGGTGCGTTCGGCGGCGGCATCCTCGACGCCCAGGGGCGTGTGACTGTGGATGAACCGGCTGCAATACGCGCGCTGACGTTCATGTGTGACGCCGTGAGCCTCGACGGCTTCGTTCCGTCATCAGTCTTGACGTGGCAGGAAGAGCAGACCCGTTTCGCGTTCCAGAACGGCGACGCGGCTTTCATGCGCAATTGGCCGTACGCGTGGGGGCTCCTGCAGGACGGCGCTCGATCGCAGGTGGCCAACCGGTTTGCCGTCGCGCCGTTTCCGGCCGAGGCCGAGGGACGGCCGACCGCTGCGCTCGGCGGCGCCCAACTCGCGGTGAACGCCTGGAGCGCGAACCCGGCGCTGGCTTGGGCGCTCGTCAGATTCCTGACCGCACCCGAGCAGATGCTCGAACGCGCGCGACTCGCCACACAGCTTCCCTCGCGTCGCTCGCTGTACGACACCGCCGAACTGACTGAGGCGCTCCCGATTCCAATCGAGCAGGTCCGCCAAATGCTCGATGCCGCAGTCCCGCGCCCTGTAACGCCGGTCTACAGCGAGCTCTCCGAGATTCTGCAGGTCCGGCTCCATCGTGCGCTGAGCGGCCAGCAGACACCGGAGGCAGCCCTTCGCGAGGCTGCGCGCGAGATCCGTGCGCTGCTCGCGCGCTCCGGGCTCGCCTCTGAGGAAGAGACGCCATGAGCGGGCAAGCGACCGCGATTGAACGCGAGGAAAGACGCCTTGCGCGGTGGCTCGTCGCGCCGGCGCTGGTGTTCATCCTGCTCGGCTCGCTCGTCCCCATCGCCGCTACCGCCTGGGAGGCGCTCCATGGACACGACCTCCGACTGCCGTGGCTGGGTCGGCCGTTTGTCGGCCTGGCAAATTTCGTGGAGGCGATAGGCGATCCCCGATTCACGTCGGCGCTGCTCCATACCGTCGGCTTTGCCGCGATCACGGTTCCGCTGGAGCTCGGGCTCGGGCTCGCACTCGCGCTGATCATGCACACCGCCCGCCGCGGCCGGGCCCTAATCCGTCTGGCCGCCCTGCTTCCGTGGGCCATTCCAACCGTCGTCGCTGCGCTGGTCTGGCGGTTCATGTTCGACGCACAGGCGGGCATCATCACGGCCCCGCTCCGGACGCTGGCGCTGGTGGGGGAATCGTTCGACTGGTTCGTGCATCCGCTCGCCGCGTGGGTGCCCATTGGCGCCGCGGATATCTGGAAGACGACACCGTTTGTCGCGATCCTCCTCCTCGCGGGCCTCCAAACGATCGACCCGGCACTCCACGAGGCGGCACAGATGGACGGCGCCGGTGCGGTACGCCGGTTCGGCACGATTACCTTGCCGCTTCTCCGGCCGGCGCTCGTCGTCGCGGCCGCGTTTCGCATGCTCGATGCGCTGCGCCTGTTCGATGTGGCGTACGTGATGACCGGTGGAGGGCCCGGGACGGCCACCGAGCCGCTGTCGTTGTACGCGTTCATCGCACTGATGCAGCGCCTTCGGTTTGGCTACGGATCTGCCTTATCCGTGACAGTCTTCCTCCTCACCTTCGCGTTCGCGCTGATCTGGGTCCGGACACTGGGCCGCTCGCTCGTCGGAGATCGGACGTGAGATCCGTTGGGTCCAAGGTCACCGGTGTTGCGGGCGCTGCACTCCTGACGCTGCTGCTGTTTCCGATCTACTGGATGATCGCCTCGTCCCTGACACCGGAATCGCGATTGTTCCAATCGCCGCCGCTGCTGCCGAGCACCCTGTCGCTCGACCACTACCGCGCGCTCTTCGACGAGCGCGACTTCCTGATTCCCATCCGCAATTCCCTCGTCGTTGCCGCGACGACGACAATGGTGGCCCTGCCCGTCGCGGCACTGTGTGCGTACGCCCTGGCACGATTGCGGTTCCGCGGCAGAGGGGTGCTCCTCGCTCTCATCCTGGCTGTGTCCATGTTTCCGCAGATCTCGATCGTGCCGCCGCTCTATCTGATCCTCCGCGAGCTTCGGCTCCTCGATACGTACCCGGGCCTCGTGCTCCCCTACGTCACGTTTTCCGCGCCACTCGCGGTATGGCTGCTCACGGCGTTCTTCCGGCAACTGTCGCCGGAACTGGAGGAAGCGGCGATGCTCGATGGGGCGTCGCGCCTCCGCGCCCTGTGGGACGTGGTGCTGCCGCTGGCTGTGCCCGGCGTGGCAACGGCAGCCATCCTGACGTTTCTCTACTGCTGGAATGAGTTCCTGTTCGCGCTCTCATTCACGCTTGGCCCGGAGCGTTACACCGTGCCGGTGGCAGTGACACTCTTCCGCGGCCGGTACCAGGTGCCCTGGGGCCAGGTGTTGGCGGCCACGGTGGTGGCCACCGTTCCGGTCGCGCTCCTGGTGCTGACATGCCAGCGTCGGATTGTCGCCGGCCTGACGGCGGGCGCGAGCAAGGGCTGAACGCTTGGCCGCCGTCCGGATCGAGGCCGTGGCGAAGACATACCCCAACGGGCACCGTGCGATCCGCCACGTCGATCTCGCCATCGACGAAGGCGAATTCGTGGTTCTCGTGGGACCGTCGGGGTGCGGCAAGAGCACGCTGCTGCGGCTGATTGCCGGCCTTGAGACACCGACATCCGGTCGCATTGTCATCGGAGACGCCGACGCGACCGGGTTGCCGCCACAGGCGCGCGACCTGGCGATGGTCTTTCAGAGCTATGCGCTGTATCCGCACATGAGCGTGCGCGACAACCTCGCGTACGGATTGAAAGTGCGCCGGCTCGACCAGGCGGTCGTAGCGCAGCGGGTCGCCGACGTGGCCGCGGCACTCGACATTTCAGCGCTGCTCCAACGGCGTCCCGCTCAATTGTCGGGCGGACAACGCCAGCGCGTCGCACTCGGCCGGGCGATGGTGCGCCAGCCCAAAGCGTTCCTGCTGGACGAGCCGCTGTCCAACCTCGATCCCGCCCTCCGCGCCCAGGCGCGCGCAGAGCTGCGGCGCCTGCACCGCAGGCTGGGCGTCACGGTCGTGTACGTGACTCATGATCAAGAAGAGGCGATGACACTCGGCGGACGCATTGCCGTCATGCGTGACGGTGCCATCGAGCAGGTGGCGCCGCCGCTCGACGTGTACGCCAGGCCCGCCAACGTGTTCGTGGCAGGGTTCATCGGCGCTCCCGCGATGAACTTCGTGCCCGCGACGCTGGCTGGCATCGACGCACCCGCCGGCGCCGTCGCCGGCATCCGGCCGCAGGATGTCGTGCTTGGCGCAAGCGGTCAATTGCAGGCGGTTGTCGACCTCGTCGAGCCGCGCGGTCACGACCATCTCCTCCACCTGCGCCTCGATGCCTCTGGCGTTCCACCGTTGCTGGCGGTCGTGGCGGGCGGCGCTCCACCAGCCCTGGGCGCCGGCGTGCTCCTTACACTTCCGCGCGAACGGCTACACCTGTTCGATGGACGAACCGGCACGCGGCTGTCGTGACCCAGGAACACGCAATTCAACATGCAAAATGATGCAAGATGCAAACAGCATCCATGCCGCACAATTCGCGGTGTTTGCATTTTGCATTTTGCATTTTGACTCATTTTGACTTTTGCATTACGCCTTTCAACTTAGCTCCGTCACACGTGATTCAACTTGTCATCACCCGCCGGCTGGCGAAGCTGACGGTCCAGCGCGCGGCTCACTGCGTCCCGGGCACCAAGACCGACGGCAAGCGCGATGGCCAGAACCACGCCGCCAAACACGATCCCAAACGCCAGCAACAGTACCGTCCGGCCGATTCCGATGTGATCGAGCGCCATGGCGGCAGCCACGATCAACACGAGCCATTTGACCGTCAGGCTGAGCAGCCGCGAGTACTGCACGCCCATGTTGACCGCCCCAATCAGCACGGCACGCGCGAGGAATCGCGCGACGACGTTCCCGACGATCAGAATCAGGAGCGCGGCCAGCAGATGCGGTACGTATTGAAGGACCGACACCGCAAACTGCGAGGGCAAGGCGGCGTCGAGCGCCGTGAGGCCGAGCAACAGGCCCACCGCGAGCACCGTCCAGTACACGACCGACGCAATCAATGTCGAGGCACTGCGGGAGGGGGCCCAAGCGGCCATAGAGACGCCGAGCAGTTCCGCGCGCCGGTCGAAGTCCAGACCGCTGAGCGCTCGCTGGAGTGCATACCGCAGGATCAGCGCAACGATGAGCGACCCGAGCACGAGCACGAGGAAGACGAGGGCCCCCGGCAGAAAGTTCGCGACGCCCTCGGCGATCCGCGCCCCTGCCAACGTGAGCGCCCGGTCAAATTGTTCCACCATCGCTCCGCTCCTTTGACCAGCCAAGGGCCGCTCCCTTGATATCCACCCAATTGTGACTGTCAAGGCGAGAGCCCTTGGCTGGTGGCCAGTCTCTCTTTGGCGCGCTCCGCGCGCCTAGGACCGCTATGCGGCCGTAACGATGTGCACAAAATTCTTGTCCGCAGCCGCATAGCGGTCCGATGCGGTTGCCGATTTCCCGTGCGTCGTCAGTCCAGTTCGCCACCACTTCGCTCATGTGCGGAGCCGCTCGGGCCACCGCCACCTGGCAATCAAGTAAGGTTTCTGCGCCTCGAACGTCGCGGCCAGATCCTCGACCCGTTGGTCGACAGCTTCGGCGCCGAGATCGCGGACCTGGAGGATGAACGAGGCCAGCCAACCCAGGTAGAGGGGCACGAGCGATTGCAGCAGATGGTCGCGAGCGAGCACACGGAGCCGATATCCCAGCGCAAAGTCGTACACGATACGGGCCCACAGCTCGTCGTCAAGGCGGAACTGGGCGAGCGGAAGGTCCATGAGTTTGTACAAGTCGAGGACCGTCCGCGGTGGAAGGATCCACGTCCAGACGTCTCGGAGCTCCCGGCAGCCGAGCCGGTAGGACTCAATCAGCCGCTCGAGATCCACGCTCGAGCCGCGCATCGGCGCCATCGCAGGCAACGCTCCAAATTGCTGCACCGGTACAGAGCCACGTGTGCGTTGCCATCGCTCGGCGCGGCTCTCCAAATCGGCAAATAGCGACCCCACCACCTGCGTCATCGTCGTTCCGAGGTCGACTGTCTTCTCGCTCCGCGTGTGCTGCGTCCGGACGCCGAGTGCCGCTTCACTCAACCGGAAGTCACCGCATGCAGCCGACGTGGCCAGCCACAGGTCGATGCCGACCTGGGCTCCGTCCCGCTCCCACAGATCCTCGCCGAGGAAGTGGTCGATGAGTCGCCGCGAGCACGCAAACTCGGCGCCGGCAGGCTGACGCAAACGGGCGCCGTAAAGGGCGCGAACGAGTGGGTACACGACGCCCTTGGTGAGGGCGCCTTCGAACGGATGCCGATGATAGTACGGCGACACGAAATCGAACGTGTGCTGGATTACCGGCCGGATGAGCCAGTCCACCCAGTGCGGTGTGATGGTACAGACACCGGCATCGAAGATCACGCAGGCCTGCGCCTCCAGGTCGCGGGCCGTCGCCAGGATCGTGTGCAGCGCTCGAGCCTTTCCGGGGATCCCGTGGTAGGGCAGCTCCAGCATGTCGGCCGTCGCGCGCGCGGGCGACAGCTCGAGGAGACCGCCGCTGCTTCCAAGCGCGTCGCGCGCCCGGGCGGCCGTGCCGTCCGCCGAACCGCTGTCGACGAGAACGATCCGACTGACGACGCCTCCGAAATGACTGGCCAGGCCATCACGCACGGCCGTCGTCACGGCGCCGATGGTCTCGGCATCGGCGTAGCTCAGCAGGCCAGCGACGAGAACGGCCTTCGCAGACGTCGCGTCAGACGGGGCGGCGCTGGAGCTCAAACCAGTAGAAGCCATATGGACCAAGCGTCAGGAAGTATGGCTGCGGGCCGACGATTGGAAAATCGGTGTAGCCAAGCACCTCCACCGGGGTCAGACCGGCGAATGCGCTCAGATCCAACTCCACCGGCTGCACAGAGCGCGACAGATTGGCGACGCAGAGGATCGTGTCGGCGCTATGGCGTCTGACGTACGCGAGAACCTTCTGGTTGTCAGGAGTGAGAAACTCCAGGCTACCCAACCCGAATGCTGGAAAGAGCCTCCGCAGGCCGATCAGGTTTTTCATCCACTGCAGCAGTGAGGAGCCGTCGCGTTCTTGTGACTCCACATTGACGGCCTGGTAGCCATAGATCGGATCCATGATGACGGGGCTGTACAGCCGGGCGGGATCCGCGCGCGAGAAGCGCGCATTGCGATCGCTCGTCCACTGCATGGGCGTCCGCACACCGTGTCGGTCGCCCAGATACGTGTTGTCGCCCATGCCGATCTCGTCACCGTAGTACACAACCGGCGTGCCGGGAAATGAAAACAGCAGGCTGTTGAGCAGCTCGATGCGGCGCCGATTGTTCCCTACGAGCGGCGCCAGGCGCCTGCGAATGCCCAGGTTGACCCGCGCTTGTGGGTCCGCGCTGTACGCGAGGTACATGTAGTCGCGCTCCTCGTCAGTGACCATTTCGAGCGTCAGCTCGTCGTGGTTGCGCAGGAACAGCGCCCACTGGCAGATGTCGGGAATCACGGGTGTCAGCTGCACGATGTCAACGATCGGCTGGCGGTCCTCGAGGTGCAGCCCCATGAACATGCGCGGCATCAGCGGAAAGTGGTAGGCCATATGGCACTCGTCGCCGTCGCCGAAGTAGGCGCGAACGACGGTCGGCCATTGATTGGCCTCGGCGAGCAGCATGCAGTGCGGCCAGCGCTCGTCGACATGGCGCCGGATAGCCTTGAGCACAGCGTGCGTCTCGGGCATGTTCTCGCAGCTCGTCCCTTCGCGCTCGACCAGGTACGGCACCGCGTCGAGCCGAAACCCGTCGACACCGAGCTCCAGCCAGAAGTCCAGGATTCTGAGCAGCTCCTGTAGGACCGCGGGATTGTCGTAGTTGAGATCCGGTTGGTGATGGAAGAACCGGTGCCAGTAATACGACTGCGCGACCGGGTCCCACGTCCAGTTCGAGGACTCGCTGTCGACGAAGATGACCCGTGCAGCGCGATATTTCTCGTCAATGTCGCTCCAGACATAGTAGTCGCGCTCGATCGACCCCTTCGGCGCCCGGCGCGCGCGCTGGAACCATGGGTGCTGCTCCGACGTGTGATTGAGCACGAGCTCGACGACCACGTGCAGACGCCGCTCGTGCGCCGCGTCCAGGAACCGCTTGAAATCGTCGAGCGTGCCGTAGCTCGGATGGATCTGGCAGTAGTCGGCAATGTCGTAGCCGTCGTCGCGCAGCGGCGACGGGAAGAACGGCAGCAGCCACAGGCACGTGACGCCCAGCGACTCGATATAGTCGAGCTTCTCGATCAGCCCGGGAAAGTCACCGATGCCGTCGGCATTGGCATCGTAGAACGACTTGACCGGCAGCTCGTAGATGATGGCTCGTTTGTACCAGTTCGGATCGCGCCACCTGTCCCCATGACGCATCTGCGTGAACTCCCCCCGCCGGAGTATTGAACGATCCGGCAGCTCGTACCAAGGTCCGATGCCCCTATTGATGATGTCCTACGGTTGGAGACATCAATCGTCCTGAAGACGTTGCGGCCTCCGATCTGCGCGGCTGTTCAGGGCGCAGTGTTGAAGCTCAGCGGACGCATGTCCCCCCTCGACCTGACCAACGTCGGGAACGTACTCGAGTTTTGAAGGTCGCGCTGCCTGTATTGACTGGGGTGCGGCCCTTCACTAGCGTGCATTCCAACTGCGCATCGTACACCTGGGCTTTCGCCTCGCATTCTGAGGCCACGCGGGCGCGCAGCGGGTCATCTGCCCGCCTCCGGCTTTTCCAAATCGGGACTCACATGCCTGAGCTCGGCAACTGGTCGACATGGGGATCACAGCTGGCGTGGACAATCGCAACCCTCGCGGTGAGCTGGGCGAGCGGCCATGTCCTGGCCGCGGTCGTGATGTCCCGGGTGACGCGATGGCTCTCAGGCCGCCAGCAGCCGTTGGTCCAGTCCGCTTCCGGCGTGCTCCGAGCTCGGTTGCCGTGGTGGTTTCTGCTGATTGGAGTCTGGCTGGCCGCAGGATACTGGCCCCTGACGCCCGAAGGCCATCTACTCATGGGACGGGTGGTCTTTGTGCTGGGCGCCGTGTCCGTTACCCTCGCCGTGGCCGCGATCGCCAGTCAATCGGTCGACGCCTACGGTGTCGTCATCGCGCCTGCCTTACCGGTCAGCAGCCTGACGCGCAATATTGCCTGGACTCTCATCGTCGTGCTTGGACTCCTCGTGATCCTTAATGGGCTGGGCCTCTCGATAACTCCAATGCTCACGGCCCTCGGTGTTGGTGGGCTGGCGGTAGCGCTCGCACTGCAGGAACCTCTCGCGAACTTCTTTGCGGGCGTGTTCATTACGCTCGCCGGGCAAATCCGCGTCGGCGACTACGTCAAGTTGGATTCGGGCCAAGAAGGCTACGTCGTGGACTTCAGCTGGAGGTCCACTCGTCTAAGGATGCTTGCGAACAACCTCGTCGTCGTGCCGAACGCAAAGCTTGCCCAGGCGATCATCGTCAATCATCATCTGCCCTCTCAGGACCTGGCGGTGCTTGTCGAGGTGGGTGTCGACTATGCCAGCGATCTGCAGCATGTCGAGCGAGTCGTGGTTGAAATCGGTCGCGAGGTGATGGCAGCCGTGGAGGGCGGCATCGCCGAGTTCGAGCCGTTCATCCGGTACCACACCTTTGGAGAGTCGAGCATCAATTTCACCGTCATCCTTCGGGCACGAGAGTTCGTCGACCAGTATCTGATCAAGCACGAGTTCATCAAGCGCTTGCACGTGCGTTTCGACGAGGAGGGCATCGGCATTCCGTTCCCGATTCGCACCGTCACGCAGCGGGAAGCACTGTTACCGGCCGTGAGGCCTTCCGATCGAGCGGGCGATGCGCGATGAGGGAAGGCGTCGGCAGTTGCAGGGTCGACGCATCACTAGACGGGCGGGACTAGCAGGTGTCTGCAACCCGAATGCAAGATGCAAAGTGCAAAATGCAAACGCCGCTACTTCCGAACATTTCACGTGGTTTGCATTTTGACTTTTGCATTTTGAATTACGCCAAGCGCGTTCTTCATCAGCCTGCTTAGGGCCCCGCCCCATGCTTATCGTACTCGTCTTCGCATGTTCGCAGCCATTGCAGGCTCATCGGCGAGACGTGGATCTGGGAGCGAGGGAACCATGCTGACCGCCGACGCATCGACTCTCGCAGGGAGGTTGCCAGTGCGCGGACCAGAACCAGCATCGACTCACCCTGTAGCGGACGCCGTATAGTCCGCTCTTCATGCGCGTCGAGCCAGCCGCGTCCGAGCCGGTAGAGAAGATGGCGGGTGGCACATCCAGCCCGTTCCTGCCAATCGACGACGACGCGGCCGGCGGTACCGGCGCCTGTGCCACCCATAGTCCCAGTAGACAATGCGGCCCGGTGGGAGAGCTATCCGCCTCAGGGGGGACACGAACGGCTTTTGCGGGGGAGCGCGAGGCGAATCCTCGAGTCGTATTCAATTCTTGAACTCGGGGGGCCCCTCCCCCCTAGGGAGGATGTCCCCGACCGGTCAAAGGAGGTACCCTCGAATCTACGAACGGTCTGCTGAGGTGGTCGGAGGTTCGTGATGCGTTTCAGAACCTGGCTGGTGGCGGCACTGGGACTCGGTGGCCTCCTACTGTTGATCGTGGTTTCGATGATTGCGTCATCGCGCAAGGCGCAGGAGATCTATTCCCAACTCGATCAACTCAACACGCACCACCACGAGGTGGACGTCAAGCTCCGGCGCCTGCGTTCGGATGTGAATCTCTCGGGCATTTTCGTACGCGACTACCTCCTGGACATTGCACGCGAGCGCGCACCGGACTATCGCGAGCGCTTAGCCGAGTTCAGGGAGACGAACCTTGCGACAGCTGCGGAGCTCCGTGCCTTGGGGGCGTCCCACCAGGATCAAATTCGCAGTCTCGAGGCGAAGCTCGACGACTATTGGCAGACGTTCGATCCGTTGTTCGACTGGACGGTTGGCGAAAAGATCTTCCAAAGCGCCGGCTTCCTGCGGCGGGAGGTCGTACCGCGGCGCGAGGCGGTGCTGGCGATCGCCCAACAGATCGAGGAACTGAACAACGCAAATCTGGCCGAGCAGCGGGCTGAAGTCACTCGACAGCAGTCCGCCTTCCGCGACGACCTCCGCCGGTTGCTCTGGCAGACCCTGCTGCTCGGTGTCGTCGTGGCCCTCACCGTCGTCTTCCGGCTGCGCGTGCTCGAGCGGCGATCGGACGAGCAACGGCTGATTGCCGAAGACGCGGAGCGCCAGACCCGCGAGCTTTCGCAACGGCTGGTCGCTGCGCAAGAAAACGAGCGGAAGAACCTTTCACGCGAGCTGCACGATCACGTTGCGCAGGTGCTCACCGCCCTGAGGATGGAGCTCGGTCGGATCGAGCGAACAAAGCCGGCGACCGACGCGCGTCTCCGCGCGGCGGTGGCCGAATGTAAGAGCCTCGTCGATAAGATGTTTCGCACGGTCCGAGATCTTGCACTGGGCCTGCGGCCCAGCATGCTCGATGACTTCGGGCTGCAGGCCGCGCTCGAATGGCACGTGCGCGATTTCACGCGTCGGTACGGCGTCGACGTCGAGCTGAGCGTGCACGGAGACCTGGACGTCCTGCCGGATCAACATCGGACATGCGTGTACCGAGCGATCCAGGAGGCGCTGACCAACTGCGTCCGGCACGCCAACGCGCGTTCCATCGAGGTGAGTGTCACCGGCCAGAGCGATCGACTGGACGTATCCGTGATCGATGATGGAATGGGCTTGGATCCCGCCCGACGCCGCAACGGACTGGGTCTGCGCGGCATTGAAGAGCGCGTCAAGGAGCTTCGCGGCACCATGACCGTCGGGGGGGCGATGAACCAGGGAACGACGCTCGCGATCCAATTGCCGTTGCCGGTGATGGAGGTATCGCTTGCGCGTGCTGCTGGCTGATGACCACGGCATCGTGCGGCGAGGCTTGAGGAGCCTGCTGGAGGAGGCCGGCTTTTCGGTCGTCGCCGAGGCTGCCGACGGGCTCGAGGCGGTGCGGCTCACGGAAGATCACCGACCTGATCTCCTCATCGTCGACGTCGGCATGCCGAAACTGAGCGGAATCGAGGTTGCTGCTCGGGCGCAGAAGCTCGATCGGCCTCCTGCCGTCATCATCCTGAGCATGCATGCCGACGAGTCGTACATCCTTCGTGCGCTCGCGGCGGGCGCCCGCGCCTATCTCTTGAAGGACGCGACCGATGAGGACCTGCTGCCGGCCATCCGCGCCGTCGCCGGCGGCAAGCCCTTTTTCAGCCCTGCCGTCACGGCTGTCCTGATTGAAGATTACATGCGCACGCTTCAGAAGCGTGGCCTAACCGATTCGTATCACCTGCTGACGGACCGTGAGAAAGAGGTCCTCCACCTTCTGGCCGAGGGGCGTTCCAACAAGGAAGTGGCCACGCTACTCGATGTCGGCCTGTCGACGGTCGAGACACATCGGGCCAACCTCATGCAGAAACTCAATCTGCACAACACGGCTGAGATCGTGCTCTACGCCGTTCGGAAGGGAATCATCACGTGACGGGATCCGAGATGTAATTGTGGCGGGATCGCCACCTGCTGTGCAGACTGATGCTGAAACCGGGTGCGACACGGCATTTGCACCGAGAGCGACTCGATCATCAGCGCCCAGGAGCCAGTCCACCCATTACGATGGGCGGCGATCCCACCATCAAGCATGGGACAGCGCTCAGACGGGTTCCATCCGGCGGAGGTCCGAGTTCCTGACGGAAAACACCTGAGCATTCTCCATCCCCAAGTCTGCGAATTATCCCCCCTCAAGCGGATGGCTGAACGAGCCCTCGGTGAGGTCTACTTGCGGCACCACCGGCACGGGAGACGACCCATGCAACGAGAGAACAACCCTCTGATCCGAGTGCACTGCGAATGGGACGGATGGCAGACCGCCGAGGTCCGATTCAGCGACTTGCGGGATGTCCACTGGTTTCAGCCGATCCGAGCACCGCACCCGCTCGTGCATGCCCATGTTTCCTGCGCGGACCTCGTGAGGGGAACCATTCCGCACGATTGCGGCTTTTCATCGGTGCCGCATCGCCTGCTCGTCTGCGTGCTCAAGAGGCACACGATTCCCACCGTCTATGAGGAGCTCGCTCGACGCGCTGACGAAGGGCAGACGCTTCTACCGCACGGAACTGCATCAGCTGGAGGGACAAGCGCAACGCGAGGCCACCGCGTGCGGCCCTATTCAATCGAATCCGGCAGACTCACGCGGCCGCAGCCGGACTAGCATTCTCAGGAGCGAGTCTATCTCGCCCTGGCTTTTGAGATGGTAGTGAGCGCCCGATGTCCGCGCCGCACCTATCCGAATCGACAACAGGCGCTCTGGAGCCGGTCCCCTAAATGCATCTTCGTCCGTCTCCTCGTCTCCCACATAGACGGCACAGTCGCATGCCAAGAGTCGCCGCGCCCGCTCCAGCGCCATTCCCTTGTTCGGAGCATCCCGCGCTACGAGGTTGACCGCTTGCTTTCCGCCCATAGTCCGTGATCCGCGAAGGCCGAGAACCGCGTTGTTGATCGCTTGCACCACGAGCCGCTTCTGCCGCACGCACCGATAGTGGATCGCTACCGAGTACGTCTTGTCTTCGACTATCAAGCCTGAGAACGAGAGCAAACGACGTTCGAGGTGGTCTACCCATTCGCGAACTTGCTCTGCGTATGCGGTGTCTTGGCCCCACGGCTCGAGACCATGGTTTCCGAACACGTGTCCCACCGGAATTCCTTTGAGACGCTTCATCACGTCATCACGGCGGCGACCTGAGATCACGACGCAGGGGTACCGGCGTGCCACCGCGATCAGGAGACGCCGTGTTCGGCCACGGAGGCGCGCGCGACTCGGTTCGTTGGTGATGGGCGCGAGGGTGCCGTCGTAATCGAAAGCCAACATGACATTCGAGGACGCAAAGTGGGCCAGCACTGGAAGGTGACGCTTCGCAAAGAGATATCGCATTGGGTAAGGCAAAAGACGACAGAACGTGTGCGGAACGCGTTCGCGAGGGCGGTTCGCCGCTTCGTCGGCGTTTTTCGTCGAGGGCAGCTCGATCGCCGTCACATCAAGGTACCGCTCGCTCGGCATAGCCCATCGTCACGAGCAGCTCAGCCAGTCGCTGTTCCACTTCGTACGTGTGTCCGACCTGAAAGGAGGAGAGATCGAAGCCTTCGTAACGGAGAGCGGGAAGCGTCTTGATTCGAATCCGCAATCTGTGTGGACGACCCTTCCGTGCATCCGGCGGTCCACCTGGGATTACTCGGTTAGACCGCCGTGCCATGCTTGTCGCAATCAGCTTCGTGCATTCGCAGCCCTATGGCCGTATTTCGATTCTCGATCCGTCTTCAGAACGTG
>DATCJA010000007.1:0-17763 GCA_036507475.1 Vicinamibacterales bacterium | reverse complement strand
AATGGTGTTCGTCGCGCGCGAAATGGAGCGCCGGGGCTTCACCATTCCGCTGCTGATCGGCGGCGCCACGACCAGCCGTCAGCACACGGCGGTGAAGATAGCGCCAGAGTTCAGCAAGCCGGTCGTGCACGTGGTGGACGCGTCGCGGGCGGTTGACGTCGTCACCAGTCTCGTCAGCGACACGCAGAGGTCGGGCTTCGTCGCTGCCAACCGGACCGAACAGGATCGGATCCGCCAGCAGCATGCTGCGCTCAAGCATCGGCCCCTCCTTCGCTGGAGCGCGGCGCAGGCGAATCGGCTTCTTGGCGATTGGACCGCTGACACGATTGCACGGCCGCAGTTCACCGGCGCGCGGCTTCTCGAGGATGTCGAGCTCGAAGCGCTCGTGCCGTACATCGACTGGACGTTCTTCTTCACCGCCTGGGAGCTGAAGGGACGCTTCCCAGCCATTCTCGACCACCCGCGGTACGGCGCTGCCGCGCGTGAGCTGTACGATCACGCCAGGACGCTGCTCGATCGCATCGTCGCCGATCGGCTGCTGACGCCGCGAGGCGTCTACGGATTCTGGCCGGCTAACGCCGACGGCGAAGACGTCGTCATCTATGCACCGATCCCACCCGAACCCGAACCCGAACCCGGAACCCGGAACCCGGAACCCGGAACCGAGTTACTCCGCTTCAACATGCTGCGGCAGCAGGAGCAGATGCCGGACGGCACCCCTAACCTCTCGCTGGCCGATTTCGTCGCCCCGTGTAGCAGCGGCATCCGCGACTTTGTTGGGGCATTTGCAGTAACTACCGGCCATGGCGCAACCGAGCTCGTGACAGCGTTCGAGCGCGACCATGACGACTATCAGGCGATCATGGTCAAGGCGCTCGCCGACCGGCTCGCCGAAGCGTTCGCGGAGTATCTTCATGCGCGCGCGCGGCGCGATTGTGGCTACGGTGAGGAGCACCTGACGAACGAGGACCTCGTCGCCGAGCGCTATCGCGGGATCAGGCCCGCCTTCGGCTACCCCGCCTGTCCGGACCATAGCGAAAAGCGCAAGCTGTTCGACCTGCTGCTGGCTGAACGCGCCGGCATGACACTGACCGAGAGCTTTGCGATGGCCCCGGCGGCTTCGGTCAGCGGCATCTATCTCGCCCATCCCGCCGCACGATATTTCACCGTCGGCCGCATCGGCCGCGACCAGATCGAGGATTACGCCCGCCGCAAACGCGTCCTTGTCGCGGATGTCGAGCGCTGGCTTACGCCAAATTTGTCGTACGAACCTGTCGCAGTCTGACCCGCTGCCGGAATGTTGATAGCGTAACGGCGACTGATCCGTTATGCTTCCGGCCTTTGGCGGAGGAGCAGCTATGACGTCGGACGACTTTCCGAAGACCCCCGCGGATTTCTTCAGTTTCGCCAAGAAGCAACAGGCCGAAATGGTGGACCTGAAGTTCGTTGACATGCTGGGCAGCTGGCAACATTGTTCGTTCCCCATCGAGCATCTGGACACGGGAACATTCGAGGAAGGCCTCGGATTCGACGGATCTTCGATTCGTGGATGGATGGGGATTCACGAGTCCGACATGATGGCCGTCCCCGACGCCACGACGACGCGGATCGATCCGTTTTTCTCGAGGCCGACGGTCAGCGTGATCGCCAACGTGGTGGATCCGGTCACTCGAAAGGACTTCTCGCGCGATCCGCGTCACATCGCGCGCAAGGCCGAGGCGTATCTGAAGGAGTCTGGAATCGCCGACACCTGTTTCATCGGCCCGGAGCCGGAGTTCTTCATCTTCGACGAAGTGCGGTACGAACAGAATCAGCACCGCGGCTACTACGAGATCGACTCGGTCGAGGGCGCGTGGAATACGGCACGGATCGAAGAACCGAACCTTGGCTACAAACCCAGCTTCAAGGGCGGGTACTTCCCGGTCAGTCCAAGCGACACGTTCCACGATCTGCGCGGCGAGATGGTGTACGAGATGCGCAAGATCGGCATCATCGTCGAAGCGCACCATCATGAAGTCGCCACGGCCGGTCAGAGCGAGATCGACATGAAGTTCCAACCGCTCCTCATGATGGCCGATCAGTTCATGTGGTACAAGTACATCTGTAAGAACATCGCACGGCGTCACGGCAAGACGGTGACGTTCATGCCAAAGCCGATCTTCGAGGACAACGGCAGCGGCATGCACTCCCATACGTCGCTCTGGAAGGGCGGCCAGCCGCTGTTTGCAGGCGACGGCTACGCCGGGTTGAGCCCGCTCGGGCTCAATGCGGCGGGCGGTCTTCTCAAGCACGCCCCCGCCATCCTGGCGTTCGCGGCGCCAACCACGAACTCCTACAGGCGTCTGGTGCCCGGGTTCGAAGCGCCCGTCAACCTCGCGCTTTCTGCGCGGAACCGATCCGCAGCGATCCGCATTCCGATGTACTCGAAGAGCCCAAAGGCGAAGCGGCTCGAGTTCCGCTGTCCGGATCCCAGCTGCAACGGGTACCTGGCATGGTCGGCGATGCTGATGGCGATGATTGACGGAATCCAGAACAAGATCGATCCGGGCAAGCCGCTCGATCGCGATATCTACGAGATGACGCGCGGCGAGATGCGCGAGATGGGAATCCGGACAACGCCCGGTTCACTCGAGGAGGCCGTCAGCGCGCTCGAGCAGGATCATGCCTTCCTGACGCGCGGAGGTGTGTTTACGGACGACCTGATCCAGACGTGGATCGAATGGAAGCGATCGAAGGAACTCGACCCGATTCGACTCCGCCCGCATCCGCACGAGTTCTCGCTGTATTACGACAACTAGGTGGTAGGTCGTAGCCGGTAGCTGGTAGTCAGATGTGGTAGCCGGAGGCCTTAAGGCCTCCGACTACCGACTACCAACTACAAACCATCAACCACGAACCAGGTTATTTGGCCAGCGGCAGGTAGATCAGGTATCTCTCGCCCCCGCGGATCATCGAGGCACGGAGAAAGTCGTCAGCTTTGAGGCGCTCGACACGCGAAGGCGTCACGGCGCCGCCGCTCGTTCCCACAGGTGTCGACGAGGCCGGCATCACCTCCGCGACATCGCGGGCGACGACGCGTCCGTTTGCGACCAACTCAACGCGCTGCTCAGCATCCTCAGATTGACCAGGCAGCGGTTTTACATGCTCCCCCGTCAGTCTGACCTCATACGTCCCGGGCTCAATGACCTCACCACCGGCCAGCACGGGCTGAGTTATCCGGACCGTTCCGAGGACGGATGGCCCATGGTGTGCCAGCGCCGGTCCCGCAGCCAACAGGCAGCCGAGCGCGACAATTACTGCTCTTGCCACGGTTCACCTCTTCGGATGCATCTGAGCAAGAGGCATGCCCCTGCCAGGCGCCGCAAGACGCCGGCGACAATAGTCCGTTGGACCGCTATACGGCTCCTTACGAGGATTTTGTACCCCGTTACATGCCTATACCGTCGAGCCGCATAGCGGTCCTAGCTAGGCGCGCGAAGCGCGCCAAGAATGCTGGCCAACCAGCCGAGGGCGCTGACGGGGATATCAAGGGGCAGGGCCCTTGGCTGGTTAGTGCCTGCCTGGAAAAATGCTCTAGCATTGTGGAGGACGGAAACTCATTGGAATATCTAATCAAGCAATACCCTCTGGAGCGCGGCGCGCTCGAAATCCAGTACATCGAGGAGTTTTTTGGGGAATTTCCACGAAAGAAGACCGCCGACGAGATTACCAAGCGCCTCAAGGAACGAGAGTTCCTGATCCTGATGGCGGAGGCGCCGCTTGCGGACGACCCGGGAACGGTTGTTCCGGTGTCGTTCAAGGTCGTGCACCAACTGCACGCGGTTGAAGGCGAGCCCAAGCTGCGCGATCTCGTGCAGCGCCTTCACGGGTGCGTGCGTTTCGACGACCGGAAGGTTCTCTACAGCTGGATCGGCGGCACGCGGCGCGACTGGCGCGGGCAGGGACATTTCCGCGCCCTCACCGAGGAGTCGGAGGCATGGGCCCACTCGGCCGGCTTTCACGAGGTGGTCGTCAAGACCAAGAACAAGTTCTACGACATGCGCGGCACGCTCGACCAGCTCGAGTTCGATGTCGTGAAGTATGAAGTGAACGCGGCCGACAATCGCGAATCGAAGGTGTACCTGAGCAAGCAGCTCACGTCTGACGTCGTTCGCGCCCACCGCAGCACGCGCACGGTTGTCTACGCGGACAACTAGCTCCGCAGATATGTCGAGGGTCGCAGCTCCGCACGTCGTCAATATCAGCGACCTGCGACGCCTGGCTGAGCGTCGTCTTCCTCGAGTGGTTTTCGATTACATCGACGGCGGCGCCGAGGGCGAAAAGACGCTGCGCGAGAACAGCCGCGCTTTCGAAACGGTGACATTCCGCCCCCGACAGTGCGTGGCGGTTCCACAGTGCGACCTCCGCACGGACGTGCTCGGGACGGCCGTCAACCTTCCGTTCCTGCTCGCGCCCGTGGGAAGCAGCCGAATGTTTTTCCCACGTGGTGAGGAAATTGCCGCGCGCGAGGCGGGAGCGGCGGGCACCATCTACGTGCTTTCAACGCTGTCAGGGTGCCGGCTCGAAGACGTGAGGGCGGCAACGAAGGGACCCGCGTGGTACCAGTTGTATCTGGTGGGGGGACACGAGGCAGCCCGAGCGGGGATCGCTCGTGCGAAAGCCGCTGGGTTTTCGGCGCTCGTCGTGACGATCGACACCCCGGTCGCGGGTCTCCGCGAGCGCGACATTCGCAATGGGACCCGAGAGCTCGTGGTCGGCGGCCTGTCGCAGCTGCCGTTTATCGCGCAGTTCCTCACCAAGCCGGGTTGGCTGATGGATTTCTGGCGCGATGGCGGCTTGATGCATTTCCCCAACGTCGTGCCGCCCGGTCGAGGCCCTCTTCCCTACCTCGACGTGGCGGCCGCCCTCGAACAAACGACAGTCACATGGAAGGACTTCAGATGGATTCGAGAGGCATGGGGCGGCCCGATGCTGGTCAAGGGCGTTCTCACCGGGGAGGATGCGCGCCGCGCTATTGACGAAGGGGTCGAGGGAATCATCGTCTCGAACCATGGCGCCCGGCAACTGGACGGCGTGTCCGCCACGCTGCGCGCCTTGCCGGAGGTCATGACGGCCGTGAAGGGACGCGCCGACGTGCTGATCGACGGAGGGATCCGGCGAGGCAGCGACGTGGTCAAAGCGCTTTGTCTTGGCGCGCGTGCGGTGCTCATCGGTCGAGCGTACGCGTACGGGCTCGGCGCGGCGGGTGGACCGGGCGTGGCGCGCGCAATCGAGATCCTGCGCGCCGACGTGCTACGAACGCTCAAGCTGCTCGGGTGCCCTTCTGTCAACGAGCTCGATCGGTCGTTCGTCGACATACCGGCGGACTGGACACGCGTCGAGCGTCAATTCCGGCATTACGAATTGACGAACTGACGGATTCACGAATCGACCGTTAGATCGTGCGATCCCTGAATCGCTAGAATCGGTCGATCGGTCGTTCAGTCGTCCGACAATTGCAGCTGTCTACAGCGTCAGACCCCGCTCTTCATGTATTTGCCGACCGCCGCCACGAAGCGATCGGCTTCCTCAGGGCTATTGAAGAAATGCGGTGACACGCGAATGCCGGGACGATCTCGTCCGCCGCGAGTCGTGATGCCGATCCGATCCTTCTGATACAGAGCGGTCGCCAGCCGCTGTGGGTTGAGCGAGCCCGGCAGGAACGACACCACCGCGCCATTGAGCGACGGGTTTGACGACGTCCACACTTTCACATCCGGTACTTTCGAGAGTCCGGCGATGATCTGTCGAGCCAGTCCGCGCGACCGCTGCTCGATTTCCGCACGTCCCACCTTGTTCTGGAATGCGAGCGCCTCGCCGAAGGCGATATGGGTCGCGTCATCGCGCTGACCGAAACCCTCGAAGGTTCGAGACAGCCCGATGCCGCCGGGGTACGCGCTATAGACCGACGGCCAGATCTTGTCGTGCGATCGCTTGTTCACGTAGAGAACCCCGGACTCCCGCGAGCTGCACGGCCACTTGTGCGCACTTCCGCTATAGAAGTCTGGCTGCATCACGCCCAAGTCCACATCGAGCAGGCCGAAGGACTGAGCACCGTCCACCAGGGACAATACGTTCCGTTCGCGCGCAATGCGGCAAAGATCGTTCACCGGCATCAGATCGCCGACCGTGCTCGTCAGATGCGTGAACGCCATCACTTTCGTGCGAGGTGTGATCGCCTTCGTGAACGCGTCGATGTAGTGCTCGAAGCCAGGGTGAGGATTCACCTGCGGCACGGTCACCACGGTGAAGCCGAACCGCTTGCTCTTCTCGGTCCAGGCGGCGTGGTTGCACGGGTGGTTGTCGGAAAAGATGATGACCTCGTCGCCCGCCTTGAGATCGATCCCATTCGAGACGAGGTTGTTCGCCTCGGACGTGTTGCGCGTGATGATGATCTCTTCGGGTGTGACGCGAAGAAATGCCGCCAGGCGCTTCCGTGTCTCCTCTTTGGTGCCGGGGTATTTCGTGCGGTTCTGCTGCGACGGGTCTTTGTCCACGCTGCTCGTCTCGGCCTGAAGCGCTTCGAGCACCGGACGCGACGCCGGACAGAGATTGGCGGAATTCATCACAGCCAGGTCGGGCGGCATCACGAACTGCTCGCGCACCGATTTCCAGTACGCTTCGCCGCTCTTTGCTGTTGACCCAGGCGCAAAAGCGGGCGCCTGAGGGGCGAGCCGTGCCCACGCCGGATCCGCGAAGAGTGCGGCCGAGCCGCCGACGGCAAACAGACGACCGAAGTCGCGACGCGAAACCGATGGGGCCATAAACGCCTCCAGCCGGATTCTACACCCGGCAATAGACTGCCCGATCGACTGGAATGATCGATCGACCGACTGTTGGGCAACGGTCGACTGTGAGATCGTGCGACTCCATTTCGGGAGCCGCCGATTGAAGGATTGGCCAGCGGTTTGTGGCCACCGACAATCGGCCAATCACCGAATCGAGTCGCCACATTTGGCGCTCGCCGGATCACCAACAGGCCCAACAAATCCGTAAGTCCGTCAATTCGTAAATTCGCAAATTCAATCCCGATTCACCGTCAGCACTATCTTCCCTATGTGCTCGCTCGACTCCATGAGGCGATGCGCCGCGGCCGCGTCGGCAAGCGGAAACGTCCGATAGACAATCGGCTTGACGCGGCTGCTTTCGAGGAGCGGCCACACCTCGCGGTGCAGCGCCGCCGCAATGCTCCCCTTCTCTTCGACGCTGCGGGCGCGCAGTGTCGAACCCGTAACGGTCAAACGCCGACGCAGGACCTGGTTGAGATCGATCGTGGCCGACGCGGTCTTGCCCATGAGGCCGATTTGCACGAGACGACCGTCAATCGCCAGCGCCGCAACGTTCCTCGGGAAATAGTCGCCTCCGATGATGTCGAGGATCAGGTCGACACCGCGGCCGCGTGTGCGCTCGTGCGTAACGGCGACGAAATCCTCCGTACGGTAGTTGATGCCACGCTCGGCTCCAAGCGCTTCGCACGCGCGGCATTTTTCGTCCGAGCCGGCCGTGGCGAACACGCGCGCGCCGCGCGCGACCGCCACCTGGATGGCCGTGGTGCCGATGCCACTCGAGCCGCCGTGGAAAAGCGCCGACTCACCGCGTTCCAGCCGTCCCCGGTCGAACACGTTTGTCCAGACTGTGAAGAATGTTTCCGGGACCGCAGCTGCCGACACGAAATCGAGCGATGCAGGCACAGGGAGACACTGTGGGGCCGGCGCCACACACAGCGTGGCGTAGCCTCCGCCGCTGACGAGCGCGCAGACGCGATCCCCCAGTTGCCATTCCCGTACGCCCTCCCCGACGGCGGCGATGGTTCCGGCGACCTCGAGCCCGGGAATGTCGCTCGCGCCGGGCGGCGGCGGATAGCGGCCCGTGCGCTGCAGGATGTCCGGTCGATTCACGCCGGCGGCGGCGACATGGATCAGGACCTCGCCACGGGCAGGCGCAGGATCCGGCCGTTCGACCGCCCTCAGCACCTCCGGCCCGCCAGGTCGCGCGATTTCGATGGCGATCAACGCCGCGTCAGTCCGGAGGGGAGCCGCGGCGATGCAATGAGCGCCTCGAACTCCTCCCATCGCTTCGCGGGATTGCTCGGCGCGCCACCACGCGCCTCCACGTGCGCCGCCACCATGTCCCTGCCAAGGTTGTAGTTGATGACGTAGCTGCGGTACTGGTCGATGAAGCGCACCCGTTGCTCCGCGCGCGGCCTGGAATAGAGGCCGTACTTCTCGAGCCAGCCAGCGGCGGCGCCCGCGTCCATCTCTCCGTTCAGGTACCGCCGCGCCGCCTCGTTCCCCGCGTACGACAGGTGGTCGACAAGATCGAGCACCTCATAGTACCGCGCGGCGTCATCGGGGTTCAGGCCGGCCGCCGGAAAAATCACGCGCCGCTCGAAGTCGAGGCGCTCCGGCTTTGTAAACGCCACGTTGATCCCGAAGTTCGCGGTGCCTTCGGCAATGAGCGACTGCGGTGAGAACAACGGGTACACGGAAAATTCAAGCCATCCGCGATCGCGCACCAGGTGCTTCTCGAGCAGTACGTTATAGACGTGATGTCCCGGATAGCCTTCGTGGCACGCCAGGTCGATCGCACGATCGACGTAGATCGGTAGATCCGTGTTCACCTGAATCAGACTGCGATAGCCGCCCTGGTACCAGTTGTAGCCGCTCCAGCTCTTGCCGGTGACGTACTCCACCGTGAAAGTCTCGCTCGCCGGCAGCGTGATGTGCTCGAGGGTGCGGCTGCGACAGCCATCGATGGCGGCCCTGAATGTCGCGTCGAGCCGGTCGCGCGGAACGACGAAGTTCTTGCGAAACCCGTCGTACCGCTCGAGCAGGCTCCCGGAGCCTGGCAGGCGCGCCTCGAGCTGGGTGAGAACCGCCTCGAAATCCTCGCCGGTGTGCGTCGGAGCGACGGCGTCGTACAACGCCTGTGACTCTTCGTCGAAGCGCAGCCGCGTGCCCGACAGCATCGACACACGCGACTGAAGTGATGCGAGCTGCCGCTCCAGGTAAACATGTCGAAGCCGTGTCAACTCGTCGGCCGACGCGGGCGGCGCGGCCGCTGCAACGTCACGCCCGAGAGCGATCGCCCTAGTGGCGATCTCCGCCAGTGGCAACTCCAGCGCCTCTGCCTCCTTCCGCCACTCCGGCGGACCGTAATATGCGTCGACGTAATCCGCATCGTGCTGCCCTACCGCCAGCACGAGCCGGACGTACCGCTCTCCAAGCGCGTTCATGTTGTTGTCCTGCGCGCCCACGCTCGCCACGAACGCCGCGACAACGACGACCCGCCCCACGTTATCGAGTCTCATGATCGATACCTTTCGGTGATCGTCGGAATCAGGTATTCGTCGAAAGCTCTGGCGAAATCGTAGCGCGGTGCGAAGCCCCAGTCACGCCGCGCAGCGGAGTCATCGACGTCGGCCGGCCAGGAGTCGACGATTCGCTGCCGCTTCTCGTCAGTATTCCAGGTGACGGACGCGCGTGGAAACGCCCGCGTCACGACGTCGCAGATCTCCCCGGCCGTGGGACTGAACGCCGTCACGTTGTACGCTGTCTTCGTCAGCCGCTCCTGCTGCACCGATGCCAGCTGCAACAGCGCGTCGATCGCGTCAGGCATCGCCATGAACGGAATGCGGGTATCAGGGCGGACGAAGCACACGTACGGCTCGCCACGGGCGGCCGCGTGAATCATCTCCGGCGCGTAGTCGGACGTGCCGCCGGAGGGGAGCGTCACGGCGGAAATCAGGCCTGGAAACCGCACACACCGGAAATCGACCCGACGCACGGGCGCATCGGCCGCAAGCTGCTTGTAATGCCGTGCGTAATAGCGTCCCAGGTGCTCGCAGTACAGCTTGTTGCACCCGTACATCGTTGTCGGGGTGGTCCATTCGTCCTCACGGACGCGTTTGGCGCGCGTTTTCGTGTCCAGGTCCGGCAGGCCGTATGCCGCGACAGACGATGGATACAGGAAGATGACGGGACGACCGTGCGATTCGCCCTCGTGGTGTGAGAATTCCAGGAGGTTCAGGGTGCCGTCGACATTGACCTGATGAGCGCTCACCGGCGTGAACTCGGCCCGCGTCGACAGCAGCGCGGCCAGGTGGAAGACCAGATCGATTTCGAATTCGGCGAGAATACGTTCGAGAAGCCCGCGGTCGATGATCGACCCCGTGAATTCACGGCGAACGAGGCGTGCCAGCGCGGGCTCGAGCGGCGCAATGTCGAGGGTAACGATGGACCGGCCTTCGGCGGCGAGACGCGTGAGCAGGCCGTGGCCGATTTCGCCATTGGCCCCGGTAACCAAGACAGACGTTGCGCGCATACGTGTGCCGGGTCCGAGGAATTTACGTAGATTTCTACAACGCCGTCCCCACGCGCGGGGGAGGCAGTGCCGCCTTCTCCGGCTCCGGCGTGAAATCCTCGCCCGGGTTGATGAACCGGTCGGCTTCGAACCGGTACTGCTTGTCGTATAGCTGGCGGTACCGCCCATTGAGCGCCAGCAGCTCGACATGCGTGCCGCGTTCGACGATCTCCCCTGCTTCGAGCACGAGAATCTGGTCGGAACTTCGGATCGTGGACAGGCGATGGGCGATCACGAACGTCGTCCGGCCGGAGCGCAGACGCCGCAAGCCGTCCTGAATCATCTGCTCGCTCTCGCTGTCGAGACTCGAGGTCGCTTCGTCGAGAATCAAGATGCGTGGATTGGCGAGAATCGCCCGTGCGATCGACACGCGCTGCCGCTGTCCGCCCGACAGCTTGATCCCGCGCTCACCGACGATCGTCTGGTATCCGTCCGGGAATCGGTTGATGAACTCGTCACAATGCGCGATGCGGCACGCCTCTGTGATCTCGTCGAGCGTTGCGCCTGGCCTGGCATAGCCGACGTTCTCCGCAATGGTGCCGTCGAACAGGAAGTTGTCCTGCAGAACCGACGCGAGCTGCTCGCGGTAATCAGTCAGCTTGATGTCCTCGAGGTCGCGTCCATCGACGAGCACGCGTCCGCTCGTCGGACGGTTGAACGCCATGACGAGGCTGATCAGCGTGCTCTTGCCCGAGCCACTCGAGCCGACGAGCGCGGTGGTTGTGCCAGGAGCGGCGCGAAACGACACCCCGCGCAGCACGGGCTGCCCCGATGTGTACTCGAACCAGACGTCCTGAAACGCCACTTCTCCTTCGACATGGTCGATCGACTGGCGTCGGACGTCTTCGTCGATCTCGGTAGGCATGTCGAGGAGCTCGCGGATGCGATCGAGGCCTGCAAATGCTTCCGTGATCTGTGTCCCGATGGACGCGATCGATACGAGCGGCGCCGCGACGAGGCCGATGAAGAAGATGTACATGATCAGATCGCCGAGCGTCATCTCGCCGGCGATGATGGCACGCCCGCCGAGCCAGATCATCAACACGCCGACGACGCCCACGACCACCGTGCTTCCGGCCGTGGTCGCCGATACGCCGGTCATCGACTTTGCGATGTTGCGAAACAGCCGGTGCGCCCCCTTGGCAAAGACGATCGCTTCGCGTTTCTCTGCCGTGTAAGACTTGACGATGCGAATGCCGCCGAGCGACTCGGTCAGGCGTCCGGTCACTTCGGCGTTGATCTTGCCGCGCTCGCGGAACAGCGGCCGGAGGGTCCTGAACGCATAAGCCATCCCGCCGCCGAACGCGCCGAGCACCAGCAGCGTGATCGCGGTGAGGCGCCAGTTGAGCCAGAACAGCACCCCCATGCCCATGACCGCAGTGACGAGGCCGCCCACGAGCTGAACGAGGCCGCTGCCGACGAGATTTCGCACGCCTTCCGCATCTGTCATGATCCGCGAGACCAGGACACCGGTCTGCGTGGAGTCGAAGTACCGGACCGGGAGACGCATGACGCGCTCCTGCACCCGCTTCCGCATCTCCGTGATGGCCCTTTGCGCTGCCACGCCAAGAATCTGAGACAGGGCGAACGCCGTGACGGCCTGTACGAGCGTTGCCGCGCCAGCCGCCAACGCAATCGGCAGCAGAAGGTCCGTGCGGCTCTTTCCGATCACCTCGTCGATCAGCCATTTCGACGAGGCGGGCAGCACCAGGCCCGCCAAACGGCCAACCAGCATCAGAACAAGGCCGAGGCCGAGCCGGCGGCGATGCGCCCACACGAGCTCACGGGCCTCGCGCCACGCGGCCGATACGGACACTTTCTTCTTTGTCGTCGGCTCCATTGCCTGGGCTGCTCGCACTGTATTACCGCTGATGCGCTCGCCTCTGGGCATCACCCGAAAGCTCAGGTTCGCCATACAATCAGTCGATGGTTGGTGGTTGGTAGTTGGCGGCTCCGGTCGCACTCGACCACGAACCACTATCCACCAACCACCAACCAACATGAGCGACACGACGACGCGCGGCATCCGCATCCAGGTCACGAGCACCTATCTCCCCGAACGCAGCTCTCCACGCGACTGTCAGTACTTGTTCGCCTACCACATCCGCATCTCGAACGTCGGCACCGAGACCGCGCAGCTCATCTCGCGTGAATGGATCATTACGAGCGCCGACGGCGAGGTCGAGCGCGTGAAAGGACCCGGCGTCGTCGGCGAGCAACCCGTGCTCTCGCCGGGCAGCTCGTTCGAGTACACCAGCTATTGTCCGCTGAAAACCTCTGTCGGATCGATGCAGGGCAGCTATCAGATGATGACTGCCGACGGCGAGAAGTTCGATGCCCAGATCGCGCCGTTCACGCTCGCGGCGCCTCACGCGCTGCACTGAGATACGTTCCGCGCAGGTACCGCCTACCACTCGATTTTCACCACGCCTGATTCACGGATGTCTCCGTCGCGCGTGACGAGCGGAAGCTCCAGCGTCCTGGCGGCGGCACACACCAGCGCGTCGAACGGATCGCGAGTGAAGCGGAGCTCGTCGGCAACGTAGATCTGCTCAGGCGTCAGGTCGAGCGGATGGAACGCGGGGTTGCTGAACAGGTCGTCGAAAAAGGCGCGCACCGTGCGCCGCAGGTTGATGCGCGCCACGCGCGACAAGAGCGTGCACTCCCAGATAACGGCCGCAGGCACGTAAAGAACGGCGTCCTGCCGCTCGCAACGCTCGAAGAACGCAGCTGCGCGCTCGCTCAGGCCACGGCCGCCTGCCGCGTGATAGATCAGCGGATGCGTATCGGTCACGGCGGCCGTCAGCTCAGCCACGCGCCTTCCCTTTCCGCGTACGGTACGTCGACGGGCGCTCCTTCACAGCGTAGGGGCGCCCCAGGGAGCCCACGAACAGGTCACGCAGCACGTCGTCTGCCTCGAGAAGCAACGGATCGGACGCGTCCACGTCGATGGATCCGACTACGGATCGCACGTCACGTCCGACGGCACCGGTTCTGGCTTCGGTGACGAGCCGGTCGAGCGCGTCGCTCACGCTCCGCGCGTAGCCGGAGCGGGCGCGGGCCCTGAGCCACGTCAGATTCTCCCCCTGCAGCGTCACTGAAATGGCATTCTTTGGCATGACTATATTATATCGTGTCTTTATACGATGACAGCTAATCGAGGTGCGCTCGCTCCGAATCGCCCATCTCCACCTTTCCTGCTGGGAAGTACTCCTTCCAACGCCGCGTGACGAGGCGGGCCACGTCCTCGCTGCAGGTCAGCTCCTTCGGGAACCCCGGTTTCAAGCGGGCGTCAATCACGATGGGGCCGCGATACGCAATGTGGTTGCGCACGATGCGCCGTTCAGCCGCGTGAATGTCGGCGGCCGGCTCGAAGCGCGTAAATGTCGTCCACAGGAAATTCATCGCGCTCGCGCACGCACGCGCCGCATTGTCTGTCAGGACCACAAGCGGCCAGTCACCGAATGCCGCGGCGCTCGCCACTCTGGCCGCCGCGTCTGGCTCCGCCGAATACGCGGGCGCACCGACTGCGAGGCACCCCCCACAAAACACTCGAACGTCGGTGACGCCGGGCGGAACCGCCGCTGGATTGAACTCGCGTGGCAGCTCGCGGACCGGGTCGCCCAGGCCGAGCCAGACTCCCTTGGATCCCTCGTTGACCGCGGGCCCCGTGTAGTCGAGCGTATCCATCGACAGGTTCGAGAAGACGTACAGATCGGTTTCGGTGTTCGTACGCGCGAGGATGTGCTCCAGTGTCGCCCTGAAGTCGTGCACGTCGACGTAGCGATCCGTCACGAGCAGGAACTTCGTCAGCGACAGCTGTCCTTCGCCGAGAATTCGGAACGTGCTCGCCATTGCCTCGCGCTTGTAGCGCTGCTTCACGATGGCCGCAGCCAGCGAGTGATACCCCGTCTCGCCGTACGACCAGAGCCGCTCGACCGCCGGCATCACGAGAGGAAACAACGGGGACAGGAGCTCCTGCAGCAAGTCGCCGACGAAGAAATCTTCCTGCCGGGGCTTGCCGACGACCGTCGCAGGAAAAATCGCATCGGCGCGGTGGGCGAGTCGCTGAACCTCGAACACCGGGTAATCGTGCTGCAAGGAGTAGTAACCATAGTGATCGCCGAACGGTCCCTCCGGCTGCCGCACGTGCGGCGGTACTTCTCCTATCAGCGCGAATTCAGAGGTCGCCATCAATGGGTGCGGGCCATGCCCGTGCACCTGCGGCAGGCGCTCTCCCGCAATGAGGGAGGCGAGCAGCAGTTCGGGCACGTTCTCGGGCAGCGGCGCTACGGCAGAGAGGATGAGCGCAGGTGGACCGCCCAGAAAGACGGTGGCAGGCAGTTGCTGCCCCCGTGCTTCGGCGACGGCGTAGTGAAAGCCGCCGCCCTTGCCGATTTGCCAGTGCATCCCTGCGGTGCGCGCGCCGTGCACCTGCATGCGGTACATGCCGAGGTTGTGGGCGGGTCGATCCGGATGCGTGGTGTAGACGAGCGGCAGAGTGATGAATGGCCCGCCGTCCTCAGGCCAACATGTCAACACCGGCAGGTGGTCGAGGCGCACATCGGACGTCAGGCATTCAACGACGGGCCCCTTCGTGACCCGCCGACTGCCAACCTTGAACAGTTCCAGACCGATATCGCGTGCGTTCCACAACCCCGTCGCGCTGGGCGGCAACAGGTCTTCGGCCAGTTGCACGAGGCGTCGAACCAGCCGCATGGGTCGCTCGCCGAACGCAAGCTCCGCCCGGCGTGCGGTGCCAAAGAGATTCGTGACCAGCCGGAAATCGGCGCCAGTGACGTTGGTGAAGAGGAGGGCCGGCCCGCCGGCTGCGATCACGCGCCGATGGATCTCAGCGACTTCCAGGCGTGGATCGACAGGGGCCTCCACCGTGACGAGATCGTTGCCACGGCGGAGGTGATCGATGAAGGAACGAAGATCGGGAAAGGACACCTAGCTCGCGGCCGCCGATTCGGCGTCGGCGCTGGGCCCGTAGATGTTCGGCACCTTCGAACCGAGCGCACGCAAGTAGGCGGCCAGCTGACCGCGATGATGGATGCTGTGGTTGTTCGCGAACGCCACGAACTGGGCGCGCGGCATCTTCATCATGCCGAAGAAATCCAGCGGCTCGGCCATCTGCTCGCCGGACAGCGCCCGAAGCGCCTTGATCTTCTCAGGGAAGGTCTTCCTGTAGAACTCGACCACGTCGGCGACACTGGTAAAGCGGCTCTCGGCCTGCTTGGCGGCGTCCGGATTCCATTCGAACGCGCCCTTCATGATGCTGTCGATGAACCAGATGTCCGCGGTGGCCAAGTGCGTTGTCAACTCCCACGCCGTCCTCGACTTTGGGTCCGGTTTGTAGTTCCGGTTGCTATCCTTCACGGCTCCGAGCACCTGACAGGTGGCGCGAAACTCGCCTTCCCACATCGTGGCAATCACATCGACCGCCGCTTTGGCTTGCTCTCCAGTCATATCGGCCTCCTCGTTGTTCACGCTTCTGGTCTTCTCAGTGCTCGGTTCGTGTTCACGTTCGGTTCCATGTTCGGTGTTCGATGTTCAGCTTCGCCGCGAACCTGAACACGAACCGAGAAGCGAGAACCAAGAAGTGTGAACGACCGTTAGCGCGTCAGCCTGCGGTACTTTATGCGATGCGGCCGGTCGGCCTCGGCGCCCAGACGCCGATGTCGATCGGCTTCGTAATCCTGGTAATTCCCCTCGAACCACACAACCCGGCTATCGCCCTCGAACGCCAGCATGTGCGTGGCGACGCGATCGAGGAACCAGCGGTCATGGCTGATCACCACAGCGCAGCCCGCATAGTTGAGGAGCGCCTCTTCGAGCGCCCGCAACGTGTCGACGTCGAGGTCGTTGGTCGGCTCGTCCAGCAGCAGCAGGTTCGAACCACGCTGCAGCAGCTTGGCCAGCTGCACTCGGTTGCGCTCGCCGCCGGACAACGTCCCTACCTTACGTTGCTGTTGTGACCCCTTGAAGTTGAACCACGATACATACGCGCGCGACGGGACGGGACGCTTCCCGATCTGCAGCTCGTCGACGCCGCCCGAAATCTCTTCCCACACGGATTTGGTCGCATGCAGCGCGTCGCGGCTCTGATCCACGTAGCCAATCTGCACCGTCTCGCCCAATCGCAGCGATCCGCCGTCAGGCTTTTCCTGTCCCGCAATCAGCCGAAACAGCGTCGTCTTGCCGGCGCCGTTCGGTCCAATGACGCCGACGATGCCTCCACGCGGCAGCGTGAAGCTCAGATCGTCGATGAGCAGCAGATCGCCATACGCTTTGCGGATGCCGCGCGCTTCCACCACCACCTCGCCAAGACGCGGCCCCGGAGGAATGTAGATTTCAACCTGCTCCAGCTTCTGCGCCGTGTCCTCGTTGAGAAGCTGCTCGTACGCGTTGAGCCGCGCCTTTCCCTTTGCCTGACGCGCGCGTGGCGCCATGCGGATCCATTCGAGCTCGCGCTGCAGGGTCTTCTGCCGTTTCGTCTCTGATTTTTCTTCCTGCGCGAGCCGCTGCTGCTTCTGGTCGAGCCACGAGGAGTAATTGCCCTTCCACGGAATGCCTGACCCGCGATCGAGCTCGAGAATCCATTCCGCGGCGTTGTCGAGAAAATAGCGGTCGTGTGTGACCGCGACGACGGTTCCCTTGTACTCCTTGAGGAACCGCTCCAGCCAGGCGACCGACTCCGCATCGAGATGGTTCGTTGGCTCGTCGAGCAGCAGGAGATCTGGCGACTTGAGCAGCAGACGGCAGAGCGCGACACGGCGCCGCTCACCGCCCGAGAGTGTCGTCACGTCCGCATCCGGCGGCGGGCACCGAAGCGCATCCATCGCGAGCTCGAGCTGTGCGTCGATGTCCCATGCATTCACGGCGTCGATGCGATCCTGCAGACGCCCCTGCTCCTGGAGAACCTTGTCCATCTCCTCGGGCGAAAGGTCCCCGCCAAGCTTCATGTTGAGCTCGTCGTACCGATCCAGCAGCGCCTTGGTCTCGGCGACCCCCTCAGAGACATTGCCGAGCACGTCTTTGGCCGCGTCGAGCCGCGGCTCCTGGTGCAGATAGCCGACCGAAATCCCCTCGGCGGGAAAGGCCTCGCCGATGAACTCCGTGTCCTCGCCAGCCATGATCTTGAGCAGCGAGCTCTTCCCCGCGCCGTTCAAGCCGAGGACGCCGATTTTCGCGCCGGGGAGAAACGAGAGCCAGATGTCTCTGAGAACGACTGCGTCGGGAGGATACGCCTTCCCGAGCCCCTTCATCCTGTAGATGTATTGCATCGATTTCTGGTGGGCTCCGAAATTCCGAGTATATCAACCTGCGGAAGGAACTCATTGCCGCGCGAACCCGGCA
>DATCJA010000006.1:0-8052 GCA_036507475.1 Vicinamibacterales bacterium | reverse complement strand
CGGACCCGCCGAGAGGCTCTCATGAAACGAACAACCGCCGTTTTGGTCGCACTGGTGTCCCTCGGATCGGTCCTGGCGCTCGCGCAGGGACGTGACGTCCCGAGGTTTCGCGTCGACCCGGCATGGCCGAAGATTCCGAACAACTGGGTGTTCGGCGAGGTCGCCAGTGTTTCGATCGACGCGCAGGATCACGTATGGGTGCTCCAGCGCCCGGGGTCGCTCACTGCGGAAGAGAAACCAAGAGCGGCCCCTCCGGTTCTCGAATTCGACGCCAGCGGCACTTTCGTTCAGGCGTGGGGCGGGCCGGGCCAGGGTTATGAGTGGCCCGAGACGGAGCACGGGGTGTACGTCGACTCGAAGGGCTTCGTCTGGATTGGCGGGAACGGCGCCAAGGATCATCAGATCCTGAAGTTCACCAAGGCCGGCAAGTTCGTCATGCAGATCGGCCGTGCAGGGCAGAGCAAGGGAAACGCCGACACCCAGAACCTGAACATGCCCGCCGACGCATTCGTGCACACAGCGACCAACGAGCTGTTCGTGGCCGACGGCTACGGCAATCGCCGCGTGATCGTGTTCGACGCGGATACCGGACGCTTCAAGCGGATGTGGGGCGCGTTCGGTGCAACGCCGGTAGACGAGGCGCCCAATCCCGCAATTCCAGACGCTGCACTGCGCGGTGCATCGCAGTTCGTCCAGCCAGTGCACGCCGTGCGCGTCTCGAAGGACGGACTGGTCTATGTTTCGGACCGCGGCGGCAAACGCGTGCAGGTATTCGGTCTCGACGGCACTTACCAGACACAGGTGTTCATCGGTCGTGAGTGCCGGGTGCCGGCATGCGGGAACGGGACGACCACGGCGAGCACGGCATTCTCGGCGGACCCCGAGCAGCGCTACCTGTATGTGGCCAACAGAAGCCAGGCCAAGGTCATGGTGTTCGAGCGCAAGACGCTCACGCTGGTGACCGAGTTCGGTGAGTGGGGTTCGGCGCCAGGTCAGTTCGGCACCCTGCACCACATGAACGCCGATTCGAAGGGAAACCTCTACGTCACAGAAGTGACCCCGCTCACGCCTGCGAACAGACGTATTCAGAAGTTCACGTTCCTGGGATCCGGCAACGCGACGAGATAATCGTTGTCTGAACCGTTTGGAGGACATCATGAAATCTGTGTTGACGCTGTTCGTCGTGCTCCTGGCGTCATCGTCGCTGGCGCAGCAGCCGGTTCCTGAAATTCAATTCGAGTCGGTCCCCGACTTCCTCAAGCTGCCCGCGGGGACGAACTTCGGCGAAGTGTCGGGCGTGGCGGTGAACTCGAAGGGCCATGTCTTCGTGTTCACGCGCTCGAACAGCGCCGGCGGGCCTGCGTATGCGCCTGCGGCGGCGCAGCTGCTGGAGTTCGGACCCAAGGGCGAGTTCATTCGCGAGATCGGCCGGGGTCTCTATGCCTGGTCATTCGCCCACACCGTACGCATCGACCGGGACGACCACATCTGGGCCGTCGACAAAGGATCCGACATGGTCGTCCGGTTCAATCCTTCCGGTCAGATCGTGATGGTGTTCGGCCGCCGCAAGGAATCCGCTGATGTCGAAACGGGGCCGTGGGAGGAGGTCGATCCTCCGCTGCCGCCCATCGACGGGCTTTTCCGTCAGCCGACTGACGTAGCCTGGGATTCGAGCGGCAACATCTACGTGAGCGACGGCTACGTCAACTCACGCGTGGCCAAGTACGACAGGAACGGCGACTGGGTGAAGTCGTGGGGCGAGCCGGGCACGGGCCCCGGGCAGTTCCATCTGCCGCACGCCATCGCGATCGATCGCAACAACAACGTCTACGTGGGCGACCGGAGCAACCGCCGCATTCAGGTGTTCGATGCCGACGGCCGCTTCCTGAGGATGTTCACGATTGACGTGCCTCCAGATCCGCGCACGCGCGCGGTGTACGGCAACACCCCGACCGGCGCGCGCCTGGCGGCCGTGATTGGCGCTCCGAACTCGATCTGCATTCCCCCCGGCGCGAGCCAGGTGATGTTCGTCGGCGAATCGACGTTCCCCGGCCGCATTTTCAAGGTAACGCTCGACGGAAAGGTCCTCGGCGTCATCGGCCGCTCGGGACGACTCCTCAAGCAGTTTTCGGGTGCGCACGGGCTTGCCTGTCCCTCCGAAAACGAGATCTACGTCGCCGAGACGTCCAACTGGAGGGTGCAGAAACTGCTGCTCCGCCAGCCGGTGGCCGACGCGCGCACGGCGCGCCGCTAGCGAAGCTCCGCCTCGGACCGGCGAGCATGCACAGGCGGCTCCGCTTCGCTAGTTGCAGTATTTCTTGCCCGCGCTTTGCGCGGGCGAGACGTCTTGAGACGTCAGCGTGACCGCCTCCACAGGGCGGCCCTTCATGGGCCGCCACTTGGCTGCATGGCTCGTCGCGTCGCGCGATGAGCGCGAACGCGCGGTGCAATCGTGCCTCGAGATCATCCGCGAGCGCGATCGGTCCATTCACGCCTGGGTCGACGTGCGGCCGCAGGATCCTGTCGGCGACGGGCCGTTGAACGGGATCCCGTTTGGCGCCAAGGACATCATCGAAACGCGCGGACTCGCCACGGAGTACGGATCGTCCCTTTATAGAGGTCGAATCGGCACCGAAGACGCGGCAATCGTGCGCGATCTGAGGCAGCGCGGCGCCATCCTGATGGGCAAGACGCACACCACCGCGTTCGCGTACCGGACGCCGGCGCCGACGCGCAACCCGCACAACCTGCAGCACACGCCCGGCGGCAGCTCGAGCGGATCGGCCGCCGCCGTCGCGGCCGGCATGGTGCCGCTGGCGCTCGGCACGCAGACGCAGGGGTCGGTGCTCCGTCCGGCGTCGTTTTGCGGGATTGCCGGATTCAAGCCGACGTACGGGCTCATCCCGATGGACGGCATCCTTCCGTTTGCGAAGAGCCTCGACACGCTGGGATTCTTCACGGCGACCGCCGCCGACATGCTCGCACTTTGGGAGGCGCTCGGCCACGACTTCGTGGGGCGGGTCCCGCCGCCCTTGGATAGCTCGAGGGCGGCGGACCCGCCAGGCTTCGCGCTGGGCGTGCCCGAGCCGATGCCCGAGGTGGAGCCTTCGATGGCGTCGGCGTTTCAACATGCCGTGTTGCGGCTTCGGAACGCAGGCGTCGCCATTCAACCCGTCAATCTCGGCGACATGCTCCCGAAGTTGAACGACGCCTCGCGCGTCGTGATGTCGTACGAGGCTGCGCGCTTCCACGAGCAGCGATACATCGAGCACGGCGCGAAGCTCGCGGAACTGGCAGACCTCATACGAGAAGGTCTGCAGGTCGGGAGCGAGCGCTGTGACGAGGCGAGACAGTTCATCGGCGCATGTCAGGCTCGTGTGAGCGAGCTGTACAAGGCGACTCCCGTCATCCTCGTGCCGTCGGCAACGGGCCCGGCGCCGTTCAGTCTGGCATCGACGGGCGATCCGCGGATGAATGCGCCGTGGACCGCGCTTGGCACACCGGCCATCTCGATTCCGATGGCGATATTCAATGGATTGCCGCTAGGCCTGCAGCTCACCGCGGACCGTGCCGAGGACGCACTCGTGCTCCGCACGGCCGTGCGGCTGAGCGCGGCGCTCAATGTATAGTGGACGAACCGTGAGCAGTCAGCTGCCCCTCGCTGCCGAGGACGATCGCACCGAAGTCGGCAGTTACTTCGTTGCAACGTATCCTCCGTTCTCGGTCTGGACCGCCGCGGCCGTCCAGCAGGATGCCTGGCCTGCGCTTCACGCGCCGCCGGCGTCTGACGTGCCGCTCGGGATGTACCTCCACATCCCTTTCTGCCGGAAGCGGTGCCACTTCTGCTACTTTCGCGTGTACACCGACAAGAACGCCCACGAGGTTGCCGCGTATCTCGACGTGCTGGCCCGCGAGTGGGAGCGCTATGCGCAGATGCCAGCCGTCGCCGGCAGGCCGCTCAGCTTCGTGTACTTCGGCGGCGGCACTCCGTCGTTTCTGTCGACGCAGCAGCTCGAGGAGCTGGTCGCGCGGTTGACGGCCGTCGCGCCGTGGCGCGACGCCGAGGAGGTCACGTTCGAGTGCGAGCCGGGCACGCTCACCCAGGCGAAGCTGGAAGCCATTCGGCGGATCGGTGTCACACGATTGAGCCTCGGCATCGAGAATTTCGACGACCGCGTCCTCGAGCTCAACGGCCGCGCGCATCGCTCGCGTGAAGTAGTGCGTTCGTACCAGCAGGCGCGCGCGCTGAACTTCCCGCAGATCAACATCGACTTGATCGCCGGCATGCTCGGAGAAACAGAAGAAAACTGGCACGCGTGCGTCCGGCGGGCGGTGGAGCTCGACGCCGACAGCGTGACGATCTACCAGATGGAGCTACCGTTCAACACCGCGATCAGCGGCGACCTGTTGAGAGGCACGGGCCGGTTCACCGAACCAGTCGCGGGTTGGGCGACGAAGCGGCGGTGGGTTCAGGAGGCATTCGAGACGCTCGAGGCGGCCGGCTACCACGTGGGAAGCGCCTATACCGCGGTCAAGGATCGGGCGCGCACCCGCTTTGTCTACCGCGATCGGCTCTGGCAGGGCGCCGACATGGTCGGGCTCGGCGTGGCGTCCTTCGGCCACATCAACGGGGTGCACGTGCAGAACCTCGACACGTGGGAAAAGTACAGCGCAGCGGTTGACCGCGGCGAGCTTCCGCTCGGCCGGGCGTATCGACCGACTGATGAGGAGCGGATGATCCGCGAGCTCATCCTGCAACTCAAGCTCGGCTCGATCAAGCCGGCCTACTTCCGCAACAAATACGGCGTAGATGTGCTCCAGCGGTTTCACCGGCAACTCGATGACTTGTCGGCCGACGGGTATCTGGCTGCGGCCACTCAGGATGTCGTCTCACTGACGCGCGACGGGCTGATGCGGGTTGACTCGCTCCTCAGCCGCTTCTTCCTCCCGCAGCACGCGGGCATTCGTTACACCTGATGGCGACGGAGATATCCAATCCTGACGTAGTGGTCATCGGCGGCGGTCCGGCAGGCTCGACGGTCTCGACGCTTCTGGCACAGAACGGCGTCCGCGTTCAGCTCTTCGAGCGCGAGCGCTTTCCGCGGTTCCACATCGGTGAATCGTTAATTCCCGAGACGTACTGGGTGCTCAAGCGGCTCAACATGCTGCCGAAGATGCAGGCGAGCCGGTTCGTCAAGAAATACAGCGTGCAGTTTGCAAGTGCCGACGGCAGGCTGTCGGCGCCGTTCTACTTCTGGGACAACAAGCCGCACGAGTGCTCGCAGACGTGGCAGGTGGTGCGCAGCGAATTCGACCAGATGATGCTGAACAACGCACGCGAGCACGGCGTAGACGTGCACGAGGGCGTGCGCGTCGTGGAGGTCCTCTTCGAGGACGGCCGGGCTGTCGGTGTGACCATTCGCGGGCAGGGCGGTGCGGACCGCCAGGTGCGCGCCAATGTGGTGGTCGACGCAAGCGGGCAGAACGGGCTGCTCCAGAACAGACTGTGCCTCAGAGTCTGGGATCCAGTGCTCAACAAAGGCGCCATCTGGACGTACTGGGAAGGCGCATATCGCGACACCGGCCGCGACGAGGGCGCGACGATGGTGCTGCAGACCGCCGACCGGCAGGGCTGGTTCTGGTACATCCCCTTGCACGACGACATCATCAGCGTCGGCGTCGTCGCTCCCTTTGACGCGCTCTTCAAAGGCCGCGGTCCCTACGCGCAGACCTACGACGAAGAAGTCGAGCGGTGTCCAGTCGTGAAGCAGCGCGTGTCGAATGCCACACGGGTGACCGGGTACTTTGCGACGAAGGATTACTCGTATCGCGCCCGGGAGGTGTCGGGCGACGGATGGGTGCTCGTTGGCGACGCCTTCGCGTTTCTCGATCCCTTGTACTCATCCGGGGTGCTGCTGGCACTCCGGTCGGGCGAAATGGCCGCCGAAGCGATTGTCGAAGGGCTGGCGAGGGGAGATACATCCGCGGCGCAGTTGGGAAAGTGGGGCCCGCTGTTCAACGACGGTGTGGACCGTATGCGGCGACTCGTCTGCGAGTACTACGACGGCTTCAGCTTCGGGGCCTTCGTACGCAAGTACCCGGACCTGCGCGGAACCGTCACCGATCTCCTGATTGGCGATCTGTTCGAAGACAAGGTCGACAAGGTCTGGCAGCCGATGGAGTCGCTGTACCCGCCCGGCAAAGCGCCGATTCCTCCCTGGAGCGCAGGCCCGCCCATCGAACGGGCGGCGCACAAGGTCAACGAGCTCGTTCTGCCTGACGGACGAAGGCCGTAGAACGTTCGGATCGTTCGGATCGTTCGGGACGTTCAGGATCGTTCGGGTCGTTCGTCGTTCGAATCGACGACTGTCGAAGATGGCCGCTGAGATTCGGTATCAGACCCGGCGCGTCTTGCACACATGACAATCACGTAATACACTGATCGTTCATGAAGACTCTCACGGTGCGGCTGCCCGAGCCGCTGGCGGCGTCGATTGAGTCGGAGTCGCGCGCCAGGGCCATCTCGAAGTCGGATGTCGTCCGAGAACGGCTGCAGAGCGCCCCAGCGCGGACGCGACGCCCGGCTACCGTCGACGCCATCGCCGACCTCATCGGATCCGCGGAGGGGTTGCCGCCCGATCTCAGCGCACGGAAGAAGGCGTACCTCAAATCGACGGGTTATGGCCGCAAGCGTGCTCGTTGACGCCGGATTCGTCGTCGCACTTCTCAGCCGCCGTGACGTCCACCATCGGTGGGCCGTGCTTCAGGCCGAGCGCCAGCCGCCGCCCTGGAAGACCTGCGAATCGGCGTTGTCCGAGGCGTTCCACCTCCTGGGGACCCGCGGCGCGCCGCCGCTCCGCGCCCTGTTGCGCCGGCACGCGCTGGCTGTGGCGTTCGCTCTGGACGCGAATCTGGATTCGGTCCTGGCTCTCCTGCAGAAGTATGCCGATGTGCCGGCGAGCCTGGCCGATGCCTCGTTGGTGCGCATGACCGAGACACTCCCCGATCCCCTGATCCTCACGACGGACACAGACTTCCACGTCTATCGGAGACATGGTCGACAGATCGTGCCCTGCGCGACGCCTGACTGAGCGTCCAATACGCTTTACTCCGAACGGAGTGACCTATAATCGCCACGAACTTTCTGCAATAGATGGCGATCGCGGTCGGCACGCGCCTCGGGCCGTACGAAATTCTCTCTGCGCTCGGCGCCGGTGGGATAGGGGGAGGTCTATCGCGCGAGCGATACGCATCTTGGTCGGTAGGTGGCGATCAAGATTCTGCCCGACACCTTCGCGCACGACCTTGAGCGCCTGGCCCGCTTCGAGCGGGAAGCGAGGACACTCGCTGCGCTGAATCACCCGAACATTGCGCAGATCTATGGCGTGGAGAACGCCGATGGTGTTCGTGCGCTGGTGATGGAACTGGTTGAAGGTCCGACGCTCGCCGACCGTATCGCAGATGTGGGGCGGGTGCCGCCGAGCAGGGGCGAAGGCACGCGAGGCGGACCCACCGGAACCATCGCCGGACCCGCCGGCCTCCCCATCGACGAGGCACTCGCGATTGCGCGGCAGGTTACCGAGGCGCTCGAGGCCGCGCACGAGAAGGGGATCATCCACCGCGATCTCAAGCCGGCCAACATCAAGGTGCGCGACGATGGTGTGGTCAAGGTGCTCGACTTTGGTCTGGCGAAGGCACTGGGTCCGCCTGAAGGCGGACACTAGGTACCCGGTGCAGGAGTCGACCGTAGTGTCCGGCTTCAGCCGGACTTGACGGCATCACCGACGATCACGAGCCCGGCAATGATGACCGGCGTGGGCGTCATTCTCGGCACCGCAGCGTACATGGCGCCGGAACAGGCGCGCGGCAAATCGGTGGACAAGCGTGCCGACATCTGGGCATTCGGCTGCGTGCTCTACGAGATGCTCGGCGGACAGCGGCCCTTTGGTGGCGAAACGGTGTCGGAAACGCTAGCCGACGTGATGAAGTCGGAGCCGCGCTGGGAATTGCTGCCTGCCGCGCTGCCGTCGCGCGTGATCACTGTGCTCCGGC
>DATCJA010000005.1:0-35587 GCA_036507475.1 Vicinamibacterales bacterium | reverse complement strand
GCTGAACGGCGTGAGACGAGCATTCGCGTACGCGCTCGCACTACGCCGCCCTGGTAAGTCGGAGGAAGTTGGCGTCAAGCGAGAGTCGGGTAAGCGAGAGCGGGAACTGTGTAAGAACTGTGTAAGGTGGGCTCGAAACCGGCGAGAAGCACGGTCGTTTACGGGCTCACACTGACGAACAACTTGTAGACGGAAGTCGTTGATTCGATTGCTACAGGAGGCGTTTCAGTATCGCTTGGTGAGCGTCGCCGAAGTCGCTTTCCAAGCGTGCGCCATCGACCACTCGGCCATCTCTCCGTTTAGAATCAATAAGTTACGAAAGCCGATTCGACTGATAACGCCAATTGTGTCAGACCTCTCAATGTTCTCCAAGCACTTAGCGGATCCGGGGGCGGTTTCACGAGGCCGTGAGCAGGGTTTGCTGAACGGAAGTCCGCCTCTCGGACATCTTTAATTTTCCTCGCAAATCCGATTCTTCCACTTTTCCGATCAGGCGATTTGGCTCCTGTTGGCTCCAGAAGCCCTGTTTTGGGAGCTCACAGGGACAATTTCGGGGACAGTCTCTGCAGATCGCCGAGCGGTCGCGTTGGCTGGGCGCTAAGACACCGCCTGTGTACGCTGCGTGTGAGCCGCGTAATACGCAGCGGGAACCACCAGCATGTTGAGAGCGGTGGACGAGATGAGCCCGAAGATGATGACGCCCTCGACTTGGAGGAAGTCGCCCTCGCGCGGACCGCCCACTTTAGTGCTGCGTATCTCTGTGTGCAGGCGAGCCCGTCAATCGGCTTCATCACCACCAGGGCGGTGGTTGGCCGTCCACCAAATGGCCCAAAGCGTGATGACAATCTGAATCAGAATCACGGTCACAAGTAACGCTGACCTGCCCGCCAACATCACCTCGGGACCTGGCACCGCCGCGAAAAAGAGCGAAAGGTTGGCTAGGTTGAAGCCAACGATGACCGCCAACAACGCCCGTCGTCCTCGGTAAGTCCACCAGCAAAGGACACCGAAACCGAGCTCGATCACGAACGCGAGAGCTGGCAGCCTGCCATAGAGGTAGGTGCCATACCGCTCACCACTCGCGAACGGAGCTAGAGCAATGTCTCCGTTGTGAGTAGCCAGATCCAAGAGAAGATGCGACAGCACACCGATGCCGAACGCGGCGCCCAACCGCGGTCTTCGGAACGCAACGCCGCCGGCCCATGACAGTCCCGCAACGGCAAGCATGGTGCCGACGGAGTGTGAGTACGGCATGAACTCGAGGTGAATGTCGCCCACGTAGCGCACGACAGGCTCTGTCGTGGTTCTCTCGACACCCAAGTAGTTCAGTGCGACCCACAGCAACTCCATGACCTGAACGGACAGCAAGATCGGAACAAATGGGACATCCGGGTACCGTCGCCGGATGACGAGAGCCGTCGCAGCATGATTGATCGCAAACACCGCGCCTCCTTGCCGGCGTCAGGGAACCTGGAGCGGACCACGTCTCTCGTGCGCCTGAGCCGCACACTCACGTGCGACGCGCTGGCCTCAGCAGCCTCCGAAGCGCATTACCCTTCCCACCGTTAGCGCGCATCGTCGTGCTTCACGCATTCGGCGTCGTGCTCACGCAACCACGCCTGACTGACAGGGGCCATTCGCACGCTGGCGCCAGCAGCGCGGAGCCGGCGGACGGTCGTTGTGATTCCCGTCAGCGACAGCCGCCATGACTGCGCGATGATCGCAGTGCCGAGCCAGCATGCAACGGCCAACGCCCGGTTGGCCCCCGTGTGTTCCAACCACATCATGTCCTGCACCCCGACCAGCCGTCGGCTGGCAGTCCTGAATATAGTTTGAGCACAAACGAATCTGAGGCACAATGGAACAATGACGGCGGCCGGACGGCTCGAAGGAGGAGCAGCTATGGCGACGCGGTTGACCGAGACGAACGGAGGTAGGGTGCTGGAGGTGTCGGTGAGCGGCATGTTGACTCACGAGGACTACCAGCACTTCGCTCCGGCGTTCGAGCGTCTTGTCACGCGACACGGGAAGATTCGAGTGCTGTTCGAGATGACCGATTTCCATGGGTGGGAGACCGCTGCGTTGTGGGACGACATCAAGTTCGATGTCAAGCACTTTTCCGACATCGAGCGGCTGGCGATGGTGGGTGACAAACAGTGGGAGAGGGGCATGAGCGTGTTCTGCCGCCCCTTCACGACAGCCATGATTCGCTATTTCGACCACGCCGCCATCGAGGACGCTCGCACCTGGCTCACGTCGGGATTGACTGTCGGGCCCCGCGGCTGAGCCACACTGTCCGACCCAAGAGCATTCGATGCGCGTTCTCATCTGCGGTGCGGGAATCGCGGGCTTGACACTCGCCGGGTGTCTCGAGCGCCGCGGGCACGATCCCGTCGTCGTTGAGCGGGCGCCCCACCTGCGTGACGACGGTTACATGATCGATTTCTTCGGATCGGGATTCGACGTCGCCCAGCGTCTGGGTCTCCTGCCGGCGCTTGAATCCATTCACTATCCGGTAGATGGCCTGGTGTTCGTGAACGAGCGCGGGGACGTGCGCTTTTCCGTGCCGTATCCCGCGCTCCGGAAACGTTTGTTCGACAATCGCCACTTCAACTTCATGAGAGGCGAGCTCGAGCGCCTGCTGCACGAGCGGTTCACGGGCCGTGCGGCGATTCGTTTCAATACTTCCGTCGCCGCTTTGGGGACGACCGACCGGTGCGTGGAGGTCACGCTGACCGACGGCGCGACGGAGTCGGTAGACGTGCTGATCGGCGCCGACGGCGTGCACTCGTGGGTACGGCGGCTGGCGTTCGGCCCCACAGCGCCATTCACCCGCGAGCTTGGCTACCACATGGCCGCGTTCATCCTGGACCAGCCACCGCAGCAGCTCCGTGCACGCAATGCATTCGTGACGCTTACGTGTCCGAAACGCCAGGTCACGGTCTATCCGATTCGCGGCGGGCGGCTGGCCACGTTCTTTCTCCACAAGGCCTGCGGGCCTGTGCAAGAGCCTGTCAGGGACGCGGCGTGCGACGAATTGCAGCGGGTGTACGGTGACCTTGGCTGGATCGTGCCGGACCTGCTCGCGCAGTGTCGGACGCTCCAAAGCATCTATTTCGACGCGGTTGAGCAAGTGCAGATGCCGGCGTGGAGCATCGGTCGAGTCGTGCTCGTCGGCGATGCGTGTCAGTGCGTAACGCCGCTCGCCGGACAGGGTGCCTCGATGGCGCTCACTGCTGCGTACACGCTAGCGGAGGAGCTCGATCCACACGGCGACGTGCGGCAGGCGCTGGCTCGCTACGAGGGACGGCTGAAGCCGGCGATCGAACGCCAGCAGGCAGCTGGCCGTCGAATAGCGAAGTGGTTCGTGCCAGATGACACGCCTCATCGCATTGTGCGTGATCTTGCGACGCGCATGTCCACGTGGCCCGGCATCGCCGGCGTCGTCAGGCGCCGGATGGCGGCGGAAAGCGTGCTTGGAGGCGTGTAATGCCCATGATCACTCGCGTGCCGCTCCGCTCGTCGGAAATCGTGATACGGACCATCCGCGAGATCGACGACGACAACTGCCTGGGCCTGGCGGCCCAGCTCGCCTTCTATTTCTTCCTATCGCTCTTTCCCGCGCTTCTGTTTCTCGTGGCGCTGATCGGATACCTGCCTGTCGAGAATGTGCTCGCACAGTTGCTCGAGGCGCTGGGCACCATCGCACCCAGTGAGGTGCTCGCGCTTCTCCGTGCGCAGCTCGACGAGGTCGCGCGAGGTAGTTACGCCAGCGTTCTGACACTCGGCATCGTCGGAGCGATCTGGAGCAGTTCCGCGGCGATGGTCGCGATCATCGATGCCCTGAATCATGCCTATGACATCGAGGAACGGCGTCCCTGGTGGAAACGGCGCATTGTGGCCATCGTCCTGACCGTTGCGCTCGCGCTGTTCATCGTCACTTCGCTCGTCCTGGTGCTTGTTGGCCCGGACGTGGCGTCGCTGGTGGCCGGCTGGGTCGGGCTCGGCCCGGCCCTCAGCTGGTTTTGGGCGATGGCCAGATGGCCGTTGATGATCGTTCTGGTGGTACTCGGGGTCGATCTCGTGTACTACTTCGCGCCAAACAGGCGCGGCCGTTGGGTCTGGATCACCCCTGGGTCGCTACTGGCCACGGCTCTTTGGATGGCCAGCTCATTCGCGTTCAAGTTCTACGTCACGAACCTGGCTAACTTCAACGCCACCTACGGCGCGATTGGCGGCGTCGTGGTGCTGCTCCTCTGGTTCTACGTGTCGGGACTCGCGATTCTCATTGGTGCCGAACTAAACGGGGTCATCGAACAGGCGGTCAGCAACAATTCGCCCGACACGCGGGGCGCGCGCGACACGACAGCGGGCTCTTGGGTACGAGAGACACGGCGAACGTCGGAACGCGCGTAACGTGTTGCCCGCAGTCGTTCCCAGACTAAGCAACGAGCCGGTCGTCAGGCCAGAGCCGGCTCGATGTTCTGGTTGACGCGAAAGAGGTTCTTCGGATCGTACTCAGCCTTGATTCTGATTCGCGCGAGGCGCGCGAAATGTTCGCCGTACGTGGCCTGGAGCCGGTCTTCCGACTCATCGTCCATCATGAAATTGACGTACGCACCACCGAGATTGTACGGGTGCACCGCCTTCCAGTACCCGCGACCCCACGCTTTCAAGGCCTCGGCCTTCTTCGAGTCGGCATCGATCGCCGCGATGACCATCGACCACGTGGCATCGCGGGTACTCCAGGCGGTCGTGCTTTTCGCGACGCGACGGACCGCGCCGTCAATGGGGTACAGATGCATGAGCGACAGCGCACTTGGTGCCTTGGCCGCCTGCGCGATATGGACATCGATCGCCTCGTCCGGTAGCGACTTCACGAAGTCGCCCTTCCAGTACTACTGAAGCCCTTTTGGAAAGAACGGGTCGAAGAGCTCAAAATATATGCCGACGCCGCCCAACAGAATCGATCACAGAGATCCCGCCGCCAGGCTGCCCGACGTGCTCCAGTTCATGCAACTGTTATGGGCTGTTGTGCACGGCCTTGAAAAGACCTCGAAGCGGATGGCCGGCGACCTCGGTGTCACCGGGCCACAAAGGCTGGCGCTCCGTGTCATCGGCCTCTTCCCCGGCGTATCTGCCGGCGATCTGGCAGCCATCCTGCACGTGCACCCGAGCACCCTGACGGGTGTGTTGCAGCGACTGGCAGCGCAGCGCTGGCTGCGCCGTGTCGACGATCCTCGCGATCGCCGACGCGCAATCCTGCGCCTGACGGCGCGTGGAGCCCGTATCAATGCCGCCAGACGTGGCACCGTGGAGTCAGCGGTCGCCGAAATGCTCGATGGTGTGAGTGCGCAGGATCGAGAGGCCACGATGCGGGTTCTCGAACGGCTCGCGCGCCAGCTGGGGTCGCCAGCCGCGAAGGGTGTCGGCGACAGGTCGTCTTCGAGACCGAACCAGTCCAGGAGCAAGAAAGGGGGCTGAGCACATGCCTGACGTGGCCACCTGGTCTACCTGGGGAGCACCGCTCGCGTGGACCCTCGTCACGCTTGCCGTGAGCTGGGGATACCCCTTTCCGCGCGCAGGGGTGTCCGGGTCGTTGCCTTCGTGATGGGGCTTCTGTTGCTGGGAGGCCTGCCAGTGGGGTACACCTTGCTCCAACGGTATTGCTACGTCGCCCTGCCGTACGTCGCCCCCATCGACGTATACGCCGCGCTCGTTGATTCGACGCCCGCCACCGTCACATTCCCCGCGGGAGGCGAACGGATCATCTGGCACACCACCGCCGATGACGTTCGTCGGAACGTGACCCTGTGGCGCCGAATGCATCTTGCGAACTGGAACAACGTGCCGGAACCGCTGCGACAGCAGGCATTGGACAACATGCTCACCCGCTACCGAGACATTCTCATGAACCCGCACGCGTGGGACGCGATGGATGCGCATGACTGGGACCTGGTTCCCCAACCGATGCGCACGATCGCGTACCGACAGATGGTCGCGTACTGGGCTGGCTACTACGACGTTGGGGGTGGCTACGGCCTGGATCCCAAGGTCGTTGCTGACACGCTTGCGGCGATTGTGATGTCCGAGTCCTGGTTCGACCACCGTGGGAGCTTCACGAACCGTGACGGCATGCGAGACATCGGGCTCGGTGGCGCCTCCGAGTTCGCACGGCAGCGACTGCGACAGCTGTACCGCGCCGGGATCATCGATGTCGAACTCGCCGATGCCGATTACTTCAACCCGTGGGTGGCGACCCGGTTCGTCGCCGTCTGGATGTCTCTGCTGCTCGACGAGGCGGCAGGAGACCTTGATCTCGCCGTGCGTGCGTACAACCGTGGCATCCTTGATGCGTCAGATCGGCTTGGTACGGAGTACCTGGGAATAGTTCGGCGTCGACTGACGCGGTTCATTCAGAACCGAGAGTCGCCGCCGGCATGGGACTACGTGTGGCGGAAGGCTCGGGAGCTTCAGCGGCAAGAGTGGCCCTGGATGACACGCTCGGCCGCCGGGCCGCCGAGCACGATGCCCACGTCGCTCGACACCAGCACAGCCGGACCAAGCAAGCCGGCTCGTGGTACGCATTCCAAGATGCAACCCCAGCGCGTACGTATCATCAGCAACGCGAAGACGTAGTCACGTTGAGGTCAGTTCCTCTCAATCCGCAGCGGGAGCAGGCTGCCATCGGAGGCAGGCTCTCGAGGCGATCCAGAAGCGGGCGCTCGAGGAAGGGCTGCCGTATCAGACGCTGATCTCGAGCCTGCTGCACAAGTATGCGGCAGGCCGGTTAAAGGAAGTCTGATTTCGGTATCGCAGGATCCTGTTGCGAGCTGCTGTGTAGATCACTTGTCCGCTGGCTGGATGTTCTGGTTTCCCCGGAAGAAGTTCGTCGGATCGTACTTCTGCTTGAGTGCAGCCAGCCGCTGGTAGTTGGCCCCATAAGCGGCCCGGACCCGACTCTCGCCCTCGTCACCGAGATAGTTCACATAGACGCCCTGCTCCAGAAACGGCTCCACGGCGCCGTAGCAGGAGCGCCCCCACGCGATGTTGTCCCGCGACGCCGCCGGGTCACGCCATGCCCTCAGAACGAGGCAACTGTGCTGTGCGCGTCGATGGCTGAAGGCGGTGTCCCGCTCGCCGACCCGGCCGATCGCCCCACCCAGTTGTTCGATCGCCACCGCTGCGAACGGCGAGGGAACATCGGCCGCGAAGAAATCGACGAGCCTCTCGATCGCGTCGTCACTGAACGAGCGGAAGAACCCGCTCTTCCAGTAATGACAGAAGCCCGACGCGAGGACCTCCGTCAGCAGGTTTTGGATGCGGGCGTACGGAGAGGGACCAACGGTGTCGACGACCGGAGGACCGAACTGCCGAAGGGGCCGCAGGACGCGCTCGCCATCGTCGATGGATCCGCAATAGCACACGATGATGGCGAGCGCGGGGCCTTCGGGTCCCGATACCAGCGACGCGTCCGCCCTCACCTCGTCCGGCGCGGCCAGGGACCAGTCGCGGTAGACGCGCAGCGTCTCCTTCGCGCGATCCAGAGGGAAGATCAACTCGCCGCCGAGCACGGGACCCACCGGATGTACGCGATATTCGAGCGAGGTCACCACCCCGAAATTTCCGCCCCCGCCGCGAAGCGCCCAGAAGAGATCGGCATTGTCTTCGGCGCTCGCCTTCAGCACGCGGCCGTCTGCGGTCACGACGTCGGCTGAAATCAGGTTGTCACAGGCAAGCCCGTACTTGCGGTTCAGGTACCCGATTCCTCCGCCGAGTGTCAGTCCCGCGATGCCCGTCGTTGGGACAATCCCGCCAGTCGATGCCAGCCCGAACGCCTGTGTTTCGCGGTCGAAGTCGCCCCATGTCGCGCCGCCTTCCGCGCGAGCCGTCTGTGTGACGGGGTCTGTCCGCACGCTGCGCATCCGCGACAGGTCGATCACGAGTCCGTCGGTGCACACGGCATTCCCGGTCACACCGTGGCCGCCGCCTCGAATCGAGACGAGGAGATTGTGTTCGCGAGTGAACATCACGGCCTCCCTCACGTCGGCAACGCCCCCACATTGCACGATAAGAGCAGGGAGCCTATCGATCATCGCGTTGAACACCACACGCGCCCTGTCGTAGCCGTCGTCACGGCGGCCAAGGACGCCGCCAAGAACTCGCGAGCGAAAACCATCGACGGCTGCGTGCGGCAGCATGATCTCCGAGCCTGAGCGAGTGGCACACTTCAAGGCTCCCATGGCTGTTCCTCCTTTGATGGCCGCGTCCTGCTCGCGTCCTGTTCGAGACGCAGGAAGCGAACCGCGTTGTTATAGAGGATGTCTCGCTTCTGCTCCTTCGTCAGGAACGGCGCCTGCTCGATTGCTTCAATGCCTGCTCCGATCTTCTCCGGCCAGCGCATCTGATCCGACCCGAACATCAGCCGCTTGCCCAAGCCGGCCCGGACCAATGCCTCCAGGTAGTCGTAGAACGCGGTGCGCGGGATCACCCAACTGATCGTGGAGACGTCAGCATGGAGCTCCGGATACTGGTACATCATGGCGATCATCTCGCCCCGATAGGGATACCCAGCATTCTCGACAAAGAGCCGCAGCTTCGGGTGGCGCACCAGGACGTCCTCCAGCAGCACCGGGTTGCCAGCGGAGGAGCGGAAGCCGGGAAGATACGGGCCGATGCCCTCCGTGTGAATAAGCACGGGCACGTCGAGCTCTTCGGCAAGGGCGAAATACGGCTCGAGCGCGGGATCGTTCGGCGGCACGCCATTGAGCTGCGTGGCGATTTCCCCCATGCCGCTGAAGCGTCCCGCCGCGTACTCGCGCCTGAGCATCTCCGGGTCGGGTCGGCCAGGCTGCAGAATGAACGGCGCGGCGATGAAACGATCAGGGGCGGCGGCCACCCACTGCTGGACGATCGCGGGGTCTACGCCGCTCAGGAACGCCTTGACGATGTTGGAGCGATCCATCGCCTGCAGCGTCTTCTTGAGTGTCTCGGCATGATTCGCCGTGGCCTGACCTGCTCCCTCGCACGGCTCAGGGCGACACAGCGCAGGTGCTCCCGGAGGAACGTCATGGGGCGGAAGATCCGCGTGCAAGTGCATGTCGATGATTGGCGGTCGCTCCTGGGCCCGGAGCGTTGGCGCGTGACACAGACAGATCCCAACGATGGTCATGAAGCCGAAAATCAGGGTTCTCACAACAACCTCCTGCTACGCGGTGACTTCCTCTTTCTTTGCGACGTCGAGCGCCACACGAAGCGCTATCAAGAACGCGCGCGGCTGGTCGCGTGGAGGATCGTCCGCACAGTTCTCAATCACGTGGAGAGGCCACCCATATCGAGCACTGGCCTGCTCTGCGATGCGCAACCGATTGGCGCGGTCGTGCCGGCCCCAAATCAGCACGGTGGGAGCTGTTATTCGTGCGAGATCGTCCGGCGGGATACGTGGCATGCCGAATTCCCGGAGCAGGCGACCGGCGAGCTCCGCGCTTGGCCCACGGGCCCGTTCAAGGCTGTAGGCGAGAAAAGGCTCCCAGCGTGCACCCATCTCCTCTCGCAAACCGTCGAGGTCGTACGAGCAGTGCCGCATGAACCGGGTGTACGTGCGCTCGGTCGGTCGCATCAGGAAAGCGATCATCGTGACCGCAAATCTCGGTGCCGGGCGGAAGCGAGCCAACCCCAGCGAGTCGACGAGCACCAACCGACTGAGCCGGTCGCTGTGGTTTATGGCGAACCGTGCGCCGATCGCCCCGCCCAACACGTGGCCGACGAGGATCGGCGGGGACGAGCATGTACGTTCGATGAGGCCGCTGAGCCACGCCCGCAAACCGTCTGCGTCCAGACGCCCACCGACCAGCTCCGACGTGCCATGCCCTGGCAGGTCTGGGGCGATCACTCGGTGCGTGGTCACCAGGTCCGGGATGATCCGCATCCACATGCCGGCGAAGTCGCCGGGGCCATGCAGCAGGACGATCGGTGGTCCTGCACCCCCTTCCAGCACTGCCGTCGAGACGCCGGCCACTTGCAGCCGTCGCTCGATCACCGGCAGCCCGGCCAACAATCGCGCGCGATGTCGGCTGACGCTGTTCGTGGCGGAGAGTTGCTCGACCGATGCCATGTCTCCCCCTTCGCTCAATCCCTGCGAACCGGTCGACTGAGTGCCTATGAACGAGGATAGAAAGGCGGAACTGACCGCACATCGGGAGGACCACTCATTTTCGTGGAGCCTGTTGAATGGGTGGTTCTACGTACGAGGATTAGAGCAACTGATGTTCGTACGCGTACGCCGTGGCAGCCGCTCGCGAGGGCAGGTCGAGCTTGTTGAAGATGTTGCTCAGGTGCCGTTCGACGGTCCTCTCGCTGATGAAGAGCTGAGAGGCGATTTGCCGGTTGGTCTTGCCCGCCGCGACCAGCCGCAGCACCTGGATCTCGCGCGCGCTCAGGCCGCCCGCGGCCTTGGGTCTGACGGTCCGGCTGAACGCTTCCACACGAGTGAGGTCAGGGCGCGCGCCAAGCTGTTGGAAGATCCAACGGGCCGCGTCGAACTCCATCTCCGCGGCATCCGTGTCGCCCAGGTCGCGGGAGGCGAGGCCGATCAGGACACGCACGCGCGCGGCCTCGTACACGGCCTCGACCTCCTGCCACGCGGTCCATGCCTGGCGTAAGAGCGAGAGCGCCGCGCGCGCGTCACCCTCGGCCAGCAGCAGAAACCCACGTGCTTGTGCGGCGACGGCGTTCAGCATGGGCGCATCCAGATCGCCAGCGAGCGTCGCTAGTTCGTCAGCAGCAATGCGCGCCGCTTGAATGTCGCCCGCCGCCAGCATGACCTCAACGTACGCGGGGAGCAGCCGCGCGCGTGTCTCGGTACCATGCGCGTCATCGATTGCGAGTCTGATGGCCGTGGCTGCCGATTCCGTCTGACCTTGGGCGACTCGCAACAGCGCGAACCCGGGCTGCGGCTTCCGGCCGTACCGACTGGCCTGGCGGTACGCATCGTCAGCCTCAGCGAACTGACCGCGCAGGCGATGGAGCTCGCCGCACTCGTAGAACGCAGCGCCAGAGGCGGGTTGAGCCGACGGTTGCAGCAACCGCTCGCAAGCTTCCTGCGCCGCTTCTAGGGCTTCCGGCCAAGCACCATGCAGCCGCATGATTTCCGCGCGCCGCACGAGACATTGCCCACGATAGGGAACGAGATCCGGCTGTGACTCGCACCACCGCGTCAGCACAGCGGTCCACTCCTGCGCCCGCCGAAGGTCGAAGATCTCCAGGCACCCTTCGATGACGCTGCAGTAGACATCGCCGACGACAAGCGGAGACACCTCGCCGGCGTCGACCGCGATCATTGCCTCATCCAGCAGACGGATGCCATCTTGAATCTCGCCCATGCGGATCAGAACCCGACCGCGGCTGTGCCGCGCCAGCGCGATGAGGTCGCGATCGCCAAAGCGGTCGCCGATCTCCGCGGCCTGACAGAACAGGCCGTATGCACCGGCGGCATCGCCGCCGAACACGCGCTGTAGGGCGATTGGAAGGAGCAGATAGCCGTGCTCGGCACAATCGTGATGAGCCTGCTCGAGCAGCTCGCGCGCGCGCGTAATCCATGCGCCCGCGCGCGCACGCTCGCCCTGGTGCATCAGGCCGAACGCGAGCCAGAACGCGCATCGCGCGGCGCGGTCCACGGCGCCCAGATTCAAGAAGGCGTTGTGCGCACGCGTCCAGAGCTCGGCGCTGTCCCTGTCCTTGCCAATCAGGTACGCAGCGGTGGCGAGTCGCTCGAGATCGTCAGGCTGGAGCGGCTCATCGCCGTCGGCTGCCGTCAAGAGGACATAGGCGTCCGTCCACGCGCGGCATAGAAAGGCGTCTCGGGCCCGATTGAGGTTGTCAGCCGTGGCCATGTGTGCTCGCGCCAACCCCTTCAAAAGACCAGCATAGGGGGGTTGCCAACGCGAATCAATGTCGCGACGCCACGCAGGAGCCTGCCTCGAAAGGGTTACGGGTCGGCCTCTGCCAAAGAAGATGAACGAAACGTTCAGCTCGAATCCCTCGGGCGAGACGACAGCGGGGATACGAAGCCCATTACCTAAGATGCGGCCGACGACGATCGGCCTCGACTTCGGCGCGCTCGTCCATTAGGAAGACACGCTGGTGCACCAGTACAGGGGAAGAACACTGGTGCTGCTTTGGCGTCAGGCCGCAGGTTGCAATCGTCGTGTGTGCAGCGGTTCCAGAGACCGCTGTACACGCAGGACTCATTGACATCGCATTGCAGTGCGTACCGATGCACATCGGCTGGTATTTCGCTAAGCGTGACCGCGTTTTGTGTCAGAACTGTGTCACATACCCCGCGAAACCCCGGTCAAACAACATGGTTTGCGGGGACACTCCGGTGCACATCGGTGTTGCGGGAAATCGTTGATGGAGAGTGCCTTGGTGCGTTTCGGTGTGAGTTGGTGCGCACGGCCGGAATCAATTTCCAAGCGTGCTCCTTCAACCACTCGGACATCTCTCCGTTCAAGTGGAATCAACAGTTTACCGAAGGGCGGGGACCCGCTCAACAGCGGACTGTGACGTGACTATGACGCGAGGTCGTCGGCGACGTCGACGATCATCGATTTCGGGATCGTTTGCGGGTTTTCCGTTGCCGTTTGACTCGGCCTGCCGTCGCACGTCGTCCAGCGCATTCAAGTCCGGCTTCGCATCGATCCGGATGTGCGAGTCGTGCTCCATCGACGCGTCCCTGAAGGACATCACCGACGGTTTGGAAGAGGCCGAAGAATCGGAGCTCGAGCGGCGGAAGTCGCGTTGGGCGGCGCTCGCAGCAGCCGCGGGCGCGAAGGAGCGCGTCGAACAGCTCGCCGCCGATCTGCTCGCTCACTTCAAAGACCGCACGGCCACACTGAACGGCAAGGCGATGGCCGTGTGCATGACGCGCGCGAACGCCGTCCGCCTCTACGAGGAGCTGAAGAAGCTCCCCGGCTGCCCTGAAATCCGGGGCGTGATGACCGGCGACCTCGGCAAAGATCCGACGGCCTGGAGCGAAGCTGGACACCTGACGACGAAGCCGCAGCGGGACGCGATCAAAAAGCGCATGGTCGATCCAGACGACCCGCTCAAGCTCGTCATCGTCATCGACATGTGGCTCACCGGGACGGACATCCCGTGCCTGCACACGCTCTACATCGACAAGCCGATGCGCGGCCACACGATTTTCAGGCCATCTCGCGCGTGAACCGAGTGTTCCGCGACAAGCCGCACGGCCTGGTCGTGGATTACATCGGGATCGGCGACGAACTGCGCGAAGCCACGAACACGTACACGCGCGACGGCGGGCGCGGCGAGCCGGCGCCTGACATCGGCGACGCCGCGCGGCCGGTATTCCTGAAGACGCTCGAGGAGATTCAGGCGCTCTTGCCCACGGGCCACGACTACGGCGCGTGGCGGGCGATGAGCGGGCCAGACATCGAGGATTTGTATTCACTCGTTTACGGCGTCATGGCGGAAGACGAGATGCGCCGCGACGACTTCCTCGACGCGAAGGCCCGGCTCACCGCTGCCTTCCTGCTCGTCAAGCACCTCGACGACTGCCGGCAGCACGCCGACGAAATCATCTTCTGCCAGCGGGTCAGGAATCAGCTGCGGAAGGCGCTCCCCGGCCGCAAAAAGAAGGGCGCGATCGAGCAGGCGGTAAGCGACCTGGTCGACGATGCGGTCGAGTCAGAAGGCGTCGTGGACATCTTCACCGCCGCGGGCCTCCCGCGCGCCGATATCTCAGTGCTGGACGAACAGTTTCTCCAGAGCTTCAAGGACAGGCCGCAGCAGAATCTGCGGCTGATGCTGCTCGAGCAGCTCATGTCTGACGAGATCCGGCGGCGGCAACCTCGAAATGTCGCGCAGGCGAAGTCGTTTCGGGAGCTCCTCGAGAAGACACTGCAGCGTTACCACAATCGCCTCATCGACGCGGCAACGGTCGTCGCCGAGATGCTGCGGTTGAAGCAGGAGATAGACGCCAGCGACGCGCGCGCGCGCTCGGCCTCGCGGAGGAGGAGGTCGCCTTCTATGACGCTATCGCCGAGAATGCCGAGCGCGTGTACGACGAGACGTTCCTCCGCGACCTGGTCCACGACGTCGTCCAAACGATCAGGCGCAACCTCAAAGTGGACTGGACCGAGCCGCATCGTGACCAGGTCCGTGCCGAGATTCGCGCGGCCGTGAAGCGCGTTCTTCGCAAACGAGGAGTTCGCGAACCGACTTCGAGCCGTTTATCGCACGCTTCATACAACGGGCCGAGGCGAGTACGCCGAGTGGCCGCTGGTTGCCTAGAGGGCAGAAGTTGCCCGAAACTCACTCGGGCCACCGGCGGCAGATGAAAGGTTTGACTGTGCGGATCAGGGGAGAAATGAAGGCAGGGTGCCAGTCAAGCTCTTGTGCTGCCTTCGTCCTGTGTATTCGCGAACAGGGAATTCCGCCTTTCTCCGGTCATGGCGGGTCGTGGCATGATCCGCGACAGCCACGCCGGTTGCTTGGGTCAACTGGCTGGTTAGGGCCGTTCGCGTGTTTGCCGCACGCGGGCGGTCCGCTTTGTGTTCTCGTCCTGATTCCCCCTTTCCTGTTGTCTGCCTTGGTTCCGCAGGGGCTCAAGGAACGCGCTTGCCTTTCGGGGCCTGTTCCGGGAGTAGAAATGTCTTGATCAACTCGCCCTCGCCACACACGGTCATACCAGAAAAGCGCTTGTACCATTCACCCTCCGGCACATCGGGCTCCGTGTCGAGCCATGTCGCGAGCAACTCAAGCTGCGTCGCAGGGATCTTCCGGCTCTGAATGCGTTCGAGGAGATGCTGGAACAGTGCGGGCGGAAGATTTTGGCGGCGGACTTTCGGCACGACGGATCAGATGCCGTAGAAGCCGCGCGCCAACCGCTCCTTGATGCGGGCGGCCTCGATCGGATCGGGCACTGCCGCGAGCTCTTTCGCCAGCAGTCCCAGCTCCTCCGGACTGAGGCGGTTACCTTTGCCCTCGAGCGCACTCAACTCCGCGGTCTCGAGCGCAACTTCCTCGCCTGTTGGCTTACGCGCGATCACCCGGCCCCCGGTCAACGCTTGCCGGACGAACCAGTGATACACGGCCAGCGCGTTCTTGATCACGTCGGTGCGCTTCGAATGCGTCAATTCGGCCATCTGGTCAACCAGGGCCAGCTCGGTCGCGCTCAGGACGGGTTGCACTCTGGCCATAATACTCTCCTCATACTCATTTAGCACTCACATTTTACTCCAATATGCTCACGCCTGTCCAGGAGCCGCGAGCGCGGTGACGTACGGCACGTGGATTTGGTGTCTGTCGCGGTCGACGCCGCTCTCTACGCGCGCGCCTACAACGGGCAGAACTCGCTGGTTCCAGGCCGCGGTGCGGCAGACGGCGGAGAGCGGATCATCGCCGCCGGCATGACGAAGGCGGTCACCTTCGCGCTCGTACCGGGTGGGGGCGTTTGAATTTGGTGCGGTTGGCGCGCCCGGCAGGACTCGACCCCTTTCAGGCTGGCTTCGTTCGGTGATCCGGACGGCGTAAATCCAATCACTCTGCCCAGGGTCACGGGCCCTGCTGTCCTAGGTCCGTTCTCTCACGAGTGACCGACGGCCATAGACTGACCGGCTGCGCTGCGCATCGAGCGCGTCGATCGCTTGTCGCTTCGCGTCGATGCGCATGTGCGAGCAGTGCTCCAGCATCCGACACGTCGAGTGCCCCAGGTGCCGGGCCGTGTCGTCTTGCTTTTTCAAGTGTTACCTTCGGTGGTCACATAAACGCCAGACCGGTTGAGGGCAAATATCGGCGCGGCGGGTACGTCTTCATTGCCTGGAAGGGCGACCATCCGCCGCGTCACGTGCACGTGTACCGCGACGGGAAGTTGGTGGTGAAGTGGGATCTCGATAATCAGAAACCGATGAAGGGCTCGGCCACGCGTCTGATCTTGAAGCTGATCGCGGAACTCGAAGCGGAGGGGCTACTGTGAAAATCCGTTCCGTCACGCACAACAATCGAAAGAAAGTCTTCGAGGTCCGCACGTCGACGAAGAAGCTCGTGTTCCCGTTTTCGAAAGCGAGCCGACGCCGACGGTCGCGGACCCAATCACCGAGCTGTTCGTGGACGAGGAGGCGGGTCGGGAGGCCCTGACCTACGTGCTGCACTCAGGGTGCACCGGCACGGTCCACGTCGACCAGGTGCTCGAGTACAACCAGGATCCAACGTACCTCCGCGATCTGCTGCTATACCGGCTGACGCTCGAAGCGCAAAAGCGAATTGCGGAGAGTCCGCTATCGAAGCGCGAGATCGTGCGGCGGCTCGGCACATCCGCGGCGCAACTCTATCGACTGCTCGACCAGACGAATTACCGCAAATCCGTCGACCAGGTGCTCGCCTTACTCCAAGTGCTCAATTGTGAGGTTGATCTGGTCGTTCGAACAAAGACTGCTTGAGTACGCTTCGCCGAGGCACCCGCCTATGGTTCGGCCGCGCACGCGTGCTCTGCCTGGCGAGCGAGACAGCGCTGTTCGTCAACGACGTCTGATCCGCGGTCTTCCTGGCGCAGATCGCCGGGATCAGGGTGTCGGCCTCTGTTTCGTGATTGCGCCGACGGCGCGGCTCGCCTTCACGGTCTTGGCTCGAGGGCTGGCGGTAGCAAATGCCGTGGGGGTCGAGTCCCCCCTTCCCACACCAGACTTCGCTCGCGTGACCCGGGAGCGAGCTACGTGCAGGCCAAGCCACGACAGCGAGCAGAGCGACTCGCGAAGTCTGTCTCGCTGAAGCGCCGCAGGCGAAGGCGGACTCCACACCTCGACGCACCTATTCGGCACCCGCGCTGAACGTCATCGAACTCAACTCCAGCGTTCCAATCACCTCCCGCTGTGGTGGCAAAAATCGCCCGCCCTCCCAGTCGAACATGTCTCTTTCACGCACCAGCGTCACGCGTGTATCGCCGTGCTCCCGTTGCAACCGCTCCTGGATCTCGCCGAGTGCATCGGGGCCGCCGGATCGGAGTGGGTCGCGGCTCCTCAAACGAAGGATGGCGCCGGCAAGGAGTTGGCTGTCGTTCGAACCCTCCAGGACCTCGACGGCGCTGGATGTGCCATAGCCTATCCACAGGTGATCGACGGGCTTGATGGGACCACGGGCGTCGAAATCGGCGGTCGAGGCATACGTGTTGGAGTAGGACGTGAACCGTCCAAAGCCTTCGGGCAGCTCTCTGACCATCAGCAGGCAGATCGCACCCGCGAGGCATGCGTGCGTCAACCCCAGCGGTCGTGAACGGCGGACAGAAGCCGCGACGAGCTGCACCCGCACGTTCGTGGTGGCGTCGACGAAGGTCATCTTGTTGAACCAGTCGAGGGCGTATAGCAAACGAGCCCTTCGCCGGCTGTCCGGGTGTGACGGATCAACGTGATAAGCACGCTCCGGAATGAGCGCTGATATTCCATCGAAGAGGGCCTGCCACGGGACGGCGAAGATCAGCAAGACGAGCAGCCACGTCCACCACAACACTCCGTGAAACAGGTAGAACCCCGCAACCAGGCTGCCGCCAATCAACGATGCCAGCAGGGTGCGCGCGCGCGTGGTGCTCGCGAATGCGGCAAGGATGAAGGCGCCTTCGAGAACAATGCCGAAGAAGGACATGACCACGGCTGCCCAGTGGTGACTCGCGACCCACAAGCCCCAGTCCACGGCTGCCTGCGGGGCGTCGATGACCCAGTGGTACTTCACGGCGCCGCCGAGAATCCAGTCGAGCCCGGATACTCTCACCTTGGTGTACGCGGCGCCGGCCCACACGGTCCCGAGAATGAACCCGGGCATCCAGACCGCGAAGCCGAAAGCCTTCCCGTGAACGCCGGGACCGGACGCGACGCCGCGCCAGCGCCGCAGTGTTTCGTCGACGCTGAAGGCGGCCCCCCACGCAACCGGGATGAGGCACAGGACAGTGAGGAACGCCACCTCCCACGCGTGGATGTTCGTCCCGCCCTGAAGCATGACCGCAATCCAAATCGTCAGGCCGGCGGCGAGGAGTGCGTAGGTGAGACGCGTGAACAGGCCCACGGCGAAGATTACGAGCAGCACCAGCAGGGTGGTTTCGAGCCGCGCAACGACGTCGGGCCGTTGCAGCAGCCAATCGAGCGGCGCCCATCCGGACATCTCGTCGCGGCCGTCCAGCCGCAGCCGCCGGTCGCTCAGGGCGACGAACAGGAACGCGGAATAGATGATGCGGAGGAAACCAACGACTTCGGCCGGCAGGTCGGGAATGCCGCGCGTCAGGAGCGGGGCGATCCGCGGCCGCAGGTCGTGGAGGAACAGGAAAAAAGTCGGTACGCGCACGGACACGCTGAATTCTAGACGCAGGGCCCTCTGAGGTGTGAGGGCGGTCAGAGTTACACTGCCGATTCAGTGACCGTCACTATCGCAACCGCGCTCATGCCTAGGACGTGATCGTCGAGGCCCGCGCAGGCCTTACATCACGGCGCGACAGGGGCCGCGACGACAAGACCTCGTGATTGGGCACCGCACATCTCGCGTCCACGATGGGGCTGTTTTGTGCTTGGCCCTTAAAGAATCGTTGCGTGCTAGGATGCCACGCATGGCAGGGAGGGACACGATGAAACGAAGCCTTTTCAACGCCCACTCCGTCGCACTCCTGGCGATAGCAGCCGCAATCGTCGGCACTCACGTCGCCGAGGCGCAAACCCGCACGCCGCCGCGCTATCAGGCCGACGTGAACTGGCCAAAACCGCTGCCCAATCGCTGGGTGCTGGGAGGGTTGGGTGGAGTCTGTGTGGATGCACAGGGCCACGTGTTCATCCTCAACAGACAGGACGTGCTTGAAAACGAGCTGAACACGGGACGACTCGCACCTCCGATCATCGAGTTCGACTCGGAAGGCAACGTGGTCAATTCGTGGGGCGATCTGAAGATCCTCGATCCCAGGCTCCACTCCTGCCACGTGGACAAGGAGAACAACGTCTGGATCGCGAGCGCCCCCTCGGGCATGGTGCAGAAATACAGCCACGACGGAAGCAAGCTGCTGCTGCAGATTGGCAAGAAAGGCGCCGTCGATTCCTCCGATGGCACGGTCAAGGGCAAACCTCTCAACTCGAATGCGGCAATCTTCTTCATGCCATCGAGCATCTATGTCGATCGGCAGAACGGAGACGTGTACGTGTCGGATGGAGAAGGGGCAGGCGGCAATCGCCGGATCGCGGTGATGGATTCGAGTGGAAAATTCCTTCGTCAATGGCAGCCCGAGGGCATGGAGACGGTGCATTGCATGACCATCGGCACTGACGGTCTGGTCTATGTCTGCAACCGCAACGGCTCGCGGATTCAGGTCTACGACAGGATGGGCGTCCTCAAACGCACCATTCAGGTGCCGTGGACGCCGGTCACACCGCCGAGCGACGGTACGGTGCGACCGTTCGGCGGCTCCACGGTGGCGATCGACTTCTCGCCCGATCAGCGTCTGCTCTTCGTCATCAACCAGAACAACGCGCAGATTGAAATCATCGACCGCGAGAGCGGGAAGGTCATCGGCAATTTCGGCCGTTCCGGAACCTTCCCCGGCCAGTTCAACCAACCGCACGGGATTGCGGTGGACCCAAAGGGCAACATCTACATCGCCGAGAACCGCGGCAGGCGGATACATAAGTTCACCTCAGCGGCGCGGTAGGAGGCCGCGCCCAACGAAGGCCGATCGAGAAATCTGGTCCGGCTAAAGCCGGACACTACGCACTCGGTAGCGGCAGATTATCTGAAGGACCCGACGTTGCGCCGGGTCCGCTCGCGTCGCGTGTCCCGCACTCGCGGCACCCGGCCCACTCAGCAGGGAAGAGGAAGGTTCAGCTCAAGGTGGTGTCGGCGCGCCGCGGACGAAGATCCTGCTCGCAACGATCATGTGGTCGCTCGCAGGTGAATCGATGATCCGATAGGTGTCTCGCGAGCAGCTGATGGCGCCCGAATAGCCCTCTTGCACCAGGATCCAGTCCAGGTGGGCCGCGGGCAGAAGGCCGACCTTATGCGTCGATCGCGGGTCTCCGAACGAACAGTCCACGAAAGCCCGGGCGGCGCCCTCGCCCGGCCGGGCATCCGCCCGTTGGAACTCCTGCCTGAGGAGGCTCTGGAATGCGAGGGGCTCATCGGCGAGCGTGTTGAGGTCCCCCGCCATCACCGTCGGTTCTCCAGGAACCACGAGGATCCGGCGCACCGCCTGGGTCTGGAGCCAGCGGATTTTCGGGCCTCGAATCTCTAAGTTTGCAGAGCCCTCGAGATTCTCCGTATGAATGCTGATGATGTTGATCAGCGTGGTCGTTCCCGCTGCATTGGGAACCTCGATGTATGCGGACACCGCGCTTCGCTGTCCACATCGAGGCTCGACTCCGCCGGCGAGACTCTTCGGGTCGGCCCAGTCGTGTCCACCAGTCGTCGCCTCATCCCCTTCGATGAAGCCGTTCCCGTCGAGATCGATTTTGGGCTCTCCCTCGACGTACATGGGGATGTACATCCTTCGGGCACTCTTGAAGGGATAGCGCGAGACAATCGCGTTCCCGCTCATGCCACGACGATCGTCGCGCAGCTCGTAGAACTCGACCGTCGTGACGTAGCTGTAGCCGAGCGCGCGTGCCATCTCCTGCGCGATCACGCGGCCTGCCGCAGGACCGCCGTACAGATCGGTTTCGTTGAGAATCCAGACGTCGGCGTCGACTTCACGCATCGTGCGAATCAGTCCCTCGAGGCCCTTGCCGCGCGCCACATTCCACTCGGCCACGAAAAGCCCGGGCCGGTTTCCCTGCGAGGCATCGAGCGCCGGAAAGGTCCCGCCTTCCACATAGCCCGGAGGTGGGAAGAAGGTCCCGTAGGGATGCTTCCCACTCGGCGCGATCGGACCGAGCGTCGGCAGCGGAATATCACCGCTGGCCTGGAGGCCGGCAACCGGCGTCGTCAAGGGACGATAGAGAAGTTGGAGCGGCCCGGAGGCGCAACTGATCGACTTCTGATCGGGGAGGAGGTTCGGTCCGATCTGTGACGAGTCGACCGGGACACTTCCCTGCAGCAGAAGGACGGCTGCGCCGATGCTGCTCGCCCGCGAGAGGGAGCGCGTCATGAGCCGTCGTCCTTTCCTGACGCGCGCATTCCGACGCGCACAGACCGAGGCTTCCAGAGCCCGGCACTCACCCGAAGCTCGAATCGCGGCGAGGCGGCCGGCCGGAACGACAAGCCGCCTTCGAGCGTGGCGTTCGAGCGATTGAACAGCGGGACCTCTACCATGGGTCCAAACGTGATCCAGGCGTCGCTTATCGGTGGCGAGTACAGACGCACGGAGCTGAAGATTCCAAAGAGATTCGAAAGGAACTGCTCGTAGCGGACACCGAATCCCACGCCGTCCCGTCGATCGCAATTGGCCAGGCACGAATCGCGATCGGGCGCGTTGACATCCTGCCGCCAGAAGAACACCTCGCCGCCCACGCGACCGGGCAGGGGCAGCAGCGCTCGAAGTCCGGGGATGCTGTCCAGGTCTGCAAAATAGCTGATTCCGCCGCTCTTCAGCCCGCGCCGAGGGCCAAGAACGTACTCCCCACGCAGGAAGGACCGCGGGAACACCCACTCTTTCAGGATGGTCGTAGGATTTCGAAAGTCCGGATGAGAAGTGACGTGCCGCTTCGCGCATTCGGCCGTGGCCTCGTGACACACCGGCAGGTCTGGCACCGCATCGGTGATCCGCTCCAATTGGCACGATGCCTGATCCTCGAGCTCCGCTGCCGGAAACCGCGTCGTCGCGGAAGCCAGCGCAAGGGACTCAGCCGGCCGTCGTGGGAGGCTCATGGTGGTGTCGTAGGCAAGCAGCTGGTTGTTGATCGTGCCGATGACATCGCGCACGCCCCAGATTTTTGCCCGTTCGCCGTAAGCGTTCTCGTCGAGACCAGGTGTAAACACGCCATCACGGTCCATATCGGGCGCCGTCGCGTGCTTCCCCAGCTCGACGATCGCGAACAGGGGCAGAGTGGCGGGAAACGCGCTCACTCTATCCGCAGAGTACATGTTGTTGCCCGCCACGTACCCGTGCCCGGCGCCGATGACTCGGCTTACACGGCTTCCCAGCTTGTCGACCTCGGTGAACACGTGCTCGGGATCATGGAGATGCGGACCGAGGCCGCCGATATCGAACGGGTAGTACAACCAGTATTCGACAACCCACGCGCCAGGCGTCGAACGGGTGCGAAAATAAATGGTGCAGGCTCGCCGACGCACATCAGTGTCGATCCGTAGGTATCGTTCGTAGAGCCTGTCGACTGCGGGCTCCACGCCCTCCTTCAATACCGCGCTCAGTTCGGCGACGATTTCGAAGCGGCTTGGGAACACCGTCTCCTGCCGCGCGAACTGCAAAACCGGCGCGTAGAGCTCTTCGTCTGGCGCGACACCGAAAAACGTCCAGTCGGCGATAGGTTCGCCGGGCGAGGCCTGAGTGCCGGCGCTCTCCGCCATGAGCGACTTCACCAGCGACGCGATTCTTTGATCGGATATCGGTATCTGATGCAGCGACACGTATGCGCGAAGCGATGCGTCGGTGCGACTCATCGCCGGCGCCGCGCTTTCAGTGCGCTCAGGGTTGACGACGCGTGTCCCGCCGTCGGCGCCCGAAAGCACGAGAAAACGTAAAGGTGTGGTCAGCTCTGCAAGCGCGGGGATCGAACGCGCGCTGACGCTGACAGGGCCGGCGTCGATGCTTACCGGGAGATCGCGACACGTGCGGGGCCTGGCATCCGTTTCGCCGCACACGGTGATGCTGCGATCTGGCCGCACGTACAAGACGGCACCGTCATCGGAGATTGCGGCGCCGATGGCCGGAACGGCTGGATACTCCGCCTGGACTCTCCCGCTGTCGTCAACGACGGATGCGACACCGTCGTGGATGCTGACGAACCGCTGCGAAGGCAAGTTGTGAGATCGCTGACGGCCGGCGCCGTCGATCGCGAGATCGCGCAGATCGACGTACTGCACGCGTCCGTTGGCCGCCGGCTGCCAGGTGAGATCGAGCACGCCGCCACGACTGTCGCGCGGCTGCAGAAACAGCTTGGTGCCGCTGGCGGCCAGCGCCACGTTCACGATGGGCTGAGGAAGATCGCTGGTGTCGAATGCTCGAAAGCGCCAGAGGCGCCCGTCGTGCGGAAGACCGGGGGGTGGCCAGCACGATCGCCTGGCCTCCCTTGACGATGCTGACCGCGACGAGGTCCAGCGGCTCATCTTGCGCAGCTGCGTCGGCCGGCATCACTGACGCCGCAAACGCCAGCAGACAGGGCAACAGACGGGCGGGATCATTCCGCCGGCGTCCGAACAATCGCGTCATGAGCGTCCCCACGGCCTCAACGAATGTGCGCGAGCCGTTTCAACTCGGGTGTGAATTCGCGAACGACGCTCTGACGACGGGCTGCTAAGCAGGCCGTGTCAGACTTTCACCACGGCCTGCTAGGCCGGCACAACAGTAAGTGCGACTCATGACCGTGTCAATGTTCTTCACTCGGGTCGTACGGGAGTTTCGTGCCTCCGCGGCGCCGCCTTACTTGTAGAACTCGACCCGTGCCTCGCGCACGAACACCGGGTTGAGCGGCGCCAGCGAAATCGGCCCATTGATGCCGAGCACGGCAATCTGAATGCGCTCCCCCGGCTTGACGGCATCGCTCAGCACCACGCGGTTCGGCAGGTTGAAGCCGACCACCATGTTCCCGCTTGGCTTGCCGACAGCGCGCGGCAGCTGTCCGTTCACCCACACCTCGGCGTAGTCGTCGACGACGATGTGGAACACCGCGACAGCGCCGTCCGGGTCGAAATTGCCGATTCGCTGCGGAATCGTGAGGGTGATCCGATACCAGGTCATGAACACACCGCCGCCGCCGCGCCGATCGTTCAACGCCTTCGCCTCGATCGCCGGCCACGACGAGTCGTCAAACCCCGCGTTACCGGCTTTTGGCTGGATGTCGTACGACACCTTCCACGGGCCGGCATTGGGGCGCGGCGCCCCTTCGACGATTCGCGCGTCCATGTTCCGCCACTGGCCGCCGAAGACGGCAACCCCCTCGGCGGTCATCAGGTCAATCGCGTGGGCTGGCGTTCCCGCGGGGGCCAGCTTCGGGGGTGGCGCCGGAGCTACCGCCGGGGCGGCCGGTCCTGGGGTCTGCGTGGTCTGTCCCTGTACGGGCACGACGAGAGAAATCACCAAGAGCGCGCCAGGTATGAGCCAGCCAAGGGCCTGCCCTTGGTATCCCGATGAGGGATGCCCTTGGCTGGCTAGCAGCGTCTTCTTGGCGCGCTCCGCGCGCCCTGGTCCGTCATGCGGTTTGCGATGGGACGAGCAAGAAATTCGGGTTTCGAGCCGCATAACGGACCAGTGGGTCATCATCGCTACCAGCGAACGCCGCCTGGAATCCATGGGAGCCCTCCTCCAATCCAAATTGACGGACTTACGGCTTTGCGAATTGTCGTCGAATTCTCAGAACGGTCAATCCGTAAATCCGCCAATTCGTAAATTCGTCAATTCCCGACCGCCCTCGGCGTAAACTGCTGCCATGAGCCTCCGGGCCGCAGTCCCGTTCGCGATCGCCGCCGTCTTCCTGACAAGCCTGGCGTGGGCGCAGTTTGGCCGCGGGGGCAACGCCAGCATCAACGCGCACATGGCCCGGCCCGACAGCTTCGACGGCAAGTTCCATTACTGCCGCGCGGCGTATCGGGTGAATCCTGCCGGCGACGGAGGCGGCTGGCTGACCGACTATCCACTGGCGGACATGGACCTGTCGATCCGGCTCGCCGAGCTGACGAAGATTTCGGTGAGCTTCGACGCGTCACGTCAGCCGCGTCACCTGATCGTCCGGCTCACAGACGATGAGCTGTTTCAGTGCCCGTTCATCATGATGCAGGAAGTGGGCACGCTGTTTTTCAATGACACCGACGCGGCCCGTCTCAAGACCTACCTGCTGAAGGGTGGCTTTCTGTGGGTAGACGACTTCTGGGGGTCGTACGCGTGGGACATCTGGGCGGCACAGATTCGCAAAGTGCTGCCGCCGAGTGAGTTCCCCATCATCGACCTGCAGCCCGATCACCCGATCTTCCACACGATGTTCGACCTCAAAGGCGTGCCGCAGATTCCGAGCATCAACTTCTGGTACGGCAGCCGAGGCGGGACGTCCGAGCGCGGCGCCGACAGCGCCCAGGTGCACGCACGCGGCATTGCGGATCAGAAAGGGCGCGTCATGGTGCTCATGACGCACAACACCGACGTGAGCGACTCCTGGGAGCGCGAGGGAGAAGACCCGCAGTACTTCTACTCGTTCTCAGTGGACGGTTATCAGGTGGCGATCAACGTCCTGATGTACGCGATGACGCATTAACTAGGCTTTGGGCTTTGGGCTTTGGGCTTTGGGCGGAACTAAAGAACAGAGATTGATCGACTACCGGCTAAAGCCGGTAGATTCCGCGCGCGACTGAAAGTCGCAAACCGCGCCGCCTGCGACGGGTAGTTCATCACCGTGACGCGGGTGGTGACCACAGGCCTGCGCGTGAGCGACCCGAAGCGGCCTGTTCAAATCGGACCCGCTGAAAGCTGACCGGCTGAAAGCCGGTGGGATTAGACCTGGCACCACGAGCTAAAGACGAGAGACCTCCCGTCCTAGACTGGAAAGTAGTCAGGCTCCGATCCCCTGATCCACTTGATATTGCACCCCATGCTCGGCCGCTGATCGGCGGGCACCGGCGCACCCGCGAGCAACGCCTCGACTGCCGCCTTCAGGTCCTTCCCCGTCACCGCCACCTGGCTTTTGGGCCGGCTGTCGTCGAACTGGCCGCGATACACCAGTCGTCGCTGACTGTCGAACAGGAAGAAGTCCGGTGTGCACGCCGCGCGAAACGATTTCGCCACCTCCTGCGTGTCGTCGAAGAGGTATGGAAAGGTGTACCCGACTTCGCTGGCTTCTTCGCGCATGCCGTCAGGACCGTCGTCGGGAAACGCGGTCACGTCGTTCGAATTGATCGCGATCACGGCCACTCCACGCTGCTGGCAGTCTCGTGCCAGACGGGCGAACTCACCGCGCACGTGGCGGACGTACGGACAGTGTGGACAGATGAACGCGACGAGCAGGCCATTCGATCCACAGTCGTTGGACGTGACGGCCTTTCCATTCAAATCGCGCAGTCGAAACGGCGGGAGCGTCGTCCCGAGATCCAGCATGGTTGAAGGGGTGGCTGCCATAGGATTTATCGTAGCTCAAACAGCGGCGCGCTTCGTGTGTCGCCGAAGGGCGCGGAAGGCCATCAGCATCTCCGCGTAGCTGAAGTTGGCGTTCCGGCCGCTTGGATTCGGCAGCACGAACACCAGGGAACCATTCAGGCGCTCCTCCTGCAACCCAAGCGATATGGCCCCGTCGCGATCGGGAAACATCGCACGAAACACCGTGACGCCCACAAGCGCGACAACGGCGGGGCGATAGCGCCGCACTTTCAGCCGTACACGCGTGCGACCCGCCGTGAACTCCTCGGGCCGCAGCGTATTCATGCCAGGCGTCGCTCGCGAGATGAGGTTCGTGATGCCGTACCCCCACTCGGGTAAGCGATCGTCATCGACGTACGTGACCGGCTCGGGAACGAGCCGCGCGTCGTACAACAGTTTCCAGAACCGGTTCGAGTAGCCGGCGAAATGATGACCGGTCAGCGACGAACGCACGCCGGGATTGATGCCGACAAACAGCACGCGCACGCCGGGACGGATGCGATCGCGAAGCGGAGGAAGTGGAGACTGTCCGCTCGATATAATCCGTGTCATGGCGCAATGGCTGGTAAAGGAAGAACCGGAGCACTACGGCTATGACCAGCTCGAGCGCGATCGCAAGACGATGTGGGCCGGCGTGCGCAACCCGCTCGCCCAGAAGCACCTTCGCTCGATCCGCTCTGGCGATCGCATCTTCTACTATCACACGGGCAAGGAAAAGGCCGTGGTTGCGATCGCACGCGCTTTGAGCGACGCCTACCCTGATCCGTCAGACGCCTCGGGCAAGCTGTACGTCGTCGACGTCGCTGCGGACAAGAAGCTGCCACACCCGGTGACCCTTGCGGCCATCAAGGCAGACCGTGCGTTCGCGTCGTTCCCGCTCGTCAGGATGTCGCGGCTCTCGGTGATGCCGGTCACCGACGCTGAGTGGAAAAGAATTCTCGACATGAGCAAGGCGTGAAAATACGCCTGTTCGTTCTCGTTCTCACTGGCGCTCTTGCGGCGTTCGCTTTCGCCCTACGCGCGCAGGAACTGCCGCAAGTGCTCGTGTCGCGTCAGCTCGCCCAGCTCGAGGGTCTCAGTGAGGGCGATACGGTGCGCCTGGCCACGGATGCCAAGGGCACCAACGTGCGCGAGTTTCGCATCGCCGGCATCTACGAGCCGACGCCCGACCCGGCACGCCTTGGCAACGTCCCCCGCGAAGTCCGGTTGCACCTTCCGGACCTCCTTGACCTCACGCTCCAGCCGGCAGGGGCAGAGCACGTGGATAGCATCAACGTCGCGCTGGTCGATCCCGCATCTGCGGCCGAATTCGCCCGCGACGTCAACGCGCGCACCCCGGGCGTGGTGGCGCGTCCGGCCGAGGGCGCCGCGAGCCTGGGCAGTACGTTCGTCGTTCTCGAGCGGTTCCATTTCGCCATCGCCGCCGTGACGATCGTGGCGGCGACGGTGTTCCTCCTCGCGCTCACGATCATGCTGGTCGACGAGCGCCGCGAAACCATCGGGGTGCTTCGGCTGATCGGCTTCCCGGCGCGTCGCATTCTGATGCAGGTGCTCGTCGAGGGCATTCTGATCGCAGGAGCGGGGGCCCTGTTCGGCCTGGTGCTCGCCCTTGCGTCTGAAGGGCTCATCAACCGCTTCTTCCAGTGGCGCTACGACACCGCGCTGGTGTTCGTGCGCGTCAGCCCGAACGTCGCTGCGCTCTGCGTTGCCATAGCCGTCCCGCTCGGCGCTACCGCAACCGTGATCGCGTCGTGGGCACTGCTGCGTCGAGGCGGCCTGAGGCTCGCCCGCCGATGACGGTGCTCCCTTTCGCCTGGCGAAGCCTCGTGCGTCAACCCGCGCGCTCGACGCTCGGTGTGCTTGGCGTCGCCGCGGTCGGCGCGCTGCTCTTCGACATGCTCCTCCTCTCGGAAGGCCTCGTGCTCTCGATGCGCGAACTGTTCGAGCGGATGGGCTTCGACATCAGAATCATCGCCACGGACCAGCTGCCCGGCGGCAGCCCCGACATCAAGGACGCCTCGAACCTTGCGTCAACGATTGCCGCGCTGCCATCGGTGCAATCGGCCTTGACCATCCGAACCGAGGACGCCGACTTCGAGCGCGACGCTATTTCCGCAGTAGACGGCTCGATTCTTGGTGTTGGAACGGGAGCGGCACCTCCCTGGACGATCCTGCGTGGACGCGACCCGCACGCGAAGGACGAGCTCGTTCTCAACCAATATGCGGCACGGACGCTGCGCGTCGAGCCGGGGGCGACAGTCACGGTGCAAGCGACCTGCGCTGGAGGGGCAGAAGCACCACCGTCGATCGCCTTCCAGGTCGTCGGAATCGCGGAGCTTCCGTTCGAGTCGCTCGATGAGCCGGCTGCCGGAACGACTCTCGCCAGCTTGTCCGAGGCGTGCGGCACTCCGGAGGCCGACCTGGCAGATTTCCTTGCCGTCACCTCCGTGGGCGATCCGGACGCGGCGGCGGCTGACATCGCAGCGCTGCGCCCGGACCTCCGCATATTCACTAACGAACAGGCAATCGGACAGCTTCAACAGGGCGGGTTCACATACTTCCGCCAGATCTCGACGGTACTGACGACGATTACCGTTTCGTTTGCGCTGCTCCTCATCACCGTCCTCCTCACCGTGTCGGTGAATCAGCGCCTCGGCGAAGTGGCGGCGCTACGCGCGCTCGGGTTTTCACGAAACCGCGTGGTGCTGGACGTACTCTGCGAATCGGCGCTCATCGTCGGCATCGGTGGCCTTCTATCGCTGCCGCTCGGCGCTCTTCTCGCCACGTGGCTGGACGGCATCCTCAAGAGTATGCCGGGAATTCCCGCCCAGCTGCATTTCTTCGTGTTCGAGCCCACAGCCCTTTTTATCCATGGCGGACTCCTCGTCGCCACCGCGATCATTGCCGCCCTCTACCCGATGCGCATCGTCGCCCGGCTTCCGATCGCGGCCACGCTGAGGAACGAGGTGATCTCGTGAATTGTGGCGGGTCCGCTTCGCGGAACCCGCCCCACGTACGTAGGCCTGGTGCCGCGAGCGCGAAGAACGCGACCGCGCGGACCCGGCGAACGTGAACACGAACTGAGAAGGGAGACGCGAGAAGCGTGAACGACATCGTTCTTTCGGCCGTCAACGTCGGCCGCGTCTTTCCCATGGCGGCCGGACCCGTCGTGGCCGTGCGCGACGTGACGCTCACGATCGGCCAGGGCGAACACACCGCTATCCGCGGACCGTCGGGCTGCGGCAAGTCGACGCTGCTGCACATGCTGGGCTGCGTCGACACGCCGTCCTCAGGGACGCTGACGTTCGACGGCCGAGACGTCTCGACACTCGATGACCGCGCGCGCAGCCTCCTTCGCCTGCGACACATCGGATTCGTATTTCAGCGCTTCTTCCTGCTGCCGATGCTGACGGCGGCAGAAAACGTCGAGCTGCCGCAGTCGGAAGCGGGGGTTCCAAAGCCCGAACGCCGCCGGCGCAGCCTGGAGCTGCTCGAGTACGTCGGACTTGCGGCGCGCGCCGATCATCGCCCCTCCCAGCTTTCAGGTGGCGAGATGCAGCGGGTTGCCATCGCGCGGGCGCTCGCAAACCGCCCGCGGCTGTTGCTCGCCGACGAACCAACCGGTGAGCTCGATCAGGCAACCGGCGAGCAGGTTGCCGCTCTGCTCGATCGCGTCAACGCCGACGGCACTGCCCTCGTCATCGTCACGCACGACACGACGTTGGCCGGACGCGCGAGCCGCGTGCTGACGATGAAGGACGGGCGCATCGACAGCGAGGCGGTGCAGTGATCGGAAGGCTCGCGGTGCGATCGCTCGTCGCGCATCCGGTGCGAAGCGCGGTGCTCGCGGCCGGTTTCGGCGTCGGCGTGGGCGTGATGGCGATTCTGCTGGGTGTGGCCGAAATCGTGCTCGAACAGTCGCGCGCGCCGGCGCTGGTCGGAGGCGGCGACGTGCTGGTTCGGCTCGGCCCCTACGTCCCGGGGCAGCTCGTGCTGGCGGGCTCCCTCCAATCGGATTCGATCCGGCCTCGCATCCGGGTCGCGTCGCCGTCGCACACTGAGACGCTGTTTCTCTTGCGCAGCGACCGGGCCATCCGCGTTCGAGCGCGCGGCGGAATTCCCAGCCTCGAACGGGAGCTCGGGGACCCGGAGACGGCAGCCGCGGCCACCTGGCGCGATTCGGCGGACGACACGGCGTGGACGCAGAACACGCCGGAAAAGGTACTACGGCATCTCGATCGCTTCAGCGGAATCCCCGAGGCGCCGGAGTGGGAGCAATCGTGGGCGGAATGGTTGTACTTCAACGGTCGCGCGCAAAATGCGCGTTTTTACCTGACGTTCATCGTCGGTCCGATGATCGGCGAGGACCGGCGCGACGCGAGCGTGCGCCTTCAGCTGGATCGGGGGCGCGGAATCGAGGACTTCGACGAGAACCAGCCAATTACGCACGGCGCCGCCCTGGCCGCTCCCGACCTGACGGTAGGCACCAGCTCGGTCAGGCTCGACGGCATGCGATACCGCATCCATCTCGACCTTCGTGGCGCACGTGGCCGACGCGTTGTGGGCGATCTGACCCTCGACGCCTCGCCAGGCCGCCTGTTTCCACGCGCCGAATTCACTGGCGCCCGCGGCTGGCTGACCGGCTATGTGGTGCCCGTCATGTCCGGCGCGCTCAACGGGACGCTGGAGATCGACGGCGAGCCCCTCTCGTTGGACGGGGGCGCGGGATATCACGACCACAACTGGGGATTCTGGAGGGGCATGTCGTGGCGGTGGGGACAGGTGCAGGATGACGATCTGTCCATCCTGTACGGCCGCATCTTCCCGCCACGGGAAGCTGCCGATCCCGAGCGTCTTCCTGGATTCCTGGGTGTCGTTGGCCCCGGAGGTCCGCTCGCCTATACAACCGCCGTCACGATCACGGAAGCCAACGACGCAGAGGGCCGGCCGCGCACGATTACCGTAACCGGGCGCGGGAACAATCTCGACCTCCAGTTGCGGCTCGACGTCGAGTCGATGGTGACCAGACGAGGCAGCGCGTTTGCGGCGCCAGGCGCAGCCGGGCTCGACACCCTCGCCAGCAGCCTCGACTTCTTTCAGCTTCGCGGCATGTACACGGTGACAGGACGCGCGGCCGACCGGCCGGTCCGCTTCACGGCGCCAGGAAGCGCGGAGACGTTTAGGGGCAAATAGATAAGTAGATAAGTGGAAGAGTGGAAAAGTGGAAGCGTAAGTTCAAAGTGGAGCCACGCACACTCACTTTCTACTTACTTTTCCACTTTTCCACTTATCCACTTCTTCCTCTTCTTCCACTTTTCAACGGGTCACCGCAGTCCCAGCGCGCGACGCGCGGCTATCTGGGCGCGGCGGCGCCGCCGACTCAGGGCGTCGAGCGTTTCGGAAAGAGGCAACTCTGCCTGAACGGCACGCGCCGACTCCTGGCGCCTGACCGCTTCCACGCGGAAGCATTCGAAGCACAGCGTACGCGGCCGCTCCACGAGCGGGTCGTCCGCCGTCGATCTGAAGCCGTACCTTGCTTCCCGCGCCCGGCACGACGCACACAGCGGCGCCCGCGCCTCGCGCGTCCGACGTCCGGGCGCAACGGGCGCAACGGGCGCAACGGGCGCAACGGGCGTTTGGGGCTCGTACAAGGCGAGCTGGGTGCTCATAAGGTCAGCCGTCCCCTTGCCGCCAACATCTGCCAACAGCATGCCAACAGCATAGGGAGGGGGTATGACAGACTAGGTCAATCTCATTGGCGATTGGTGATTAGTGATTGGTGGTGGGTGATTTTTTTGCACCGGGCGGGGAATTTGAGCGATCTCGACTGGCCGTACGCGTGCTGATGACGACGGGACGCTCGGAAATCGACGCGCTGTTTCAGCTCCCGCTCGGCGAGTTCACGTCCGCACGAAACACTCTCGCGACAAAGCTCAAGAATGCCGGACGTGCAGACGAGGCCGCCCGCGTAAAGGGACTAGCCAAGCCACCGGTTTCGGCGTGGGCCGTCAACCAGTTGTATTGGCGTCATCGTGGGCCGTTCGATCGGCTGATGGAGGCAGGCGATCGACTTCGGGCCGCCCAGGCATCACAGCTTCGCGGCAAGGGCGGTGAGCTGCACGAGCCGCTCGAGGCCCGGCGCGCGGCGTTGTCGGAGCTCAGTCAGCACGCGACCGCTCTCCTGCGCGAGTCGGGGCACACGGCTTCTCCCGATCTGATGCGGCGTATCACGACGACGCTGGAGGCGCTGGCGACGTATGGCAGCCAGGCGTCAGCTGCGGCACACGGCCGCCTCACCGGCGACATCGACGCGCCAGGGTTCGAGGCGTTGGCAGCGCTCGTTTCACAGAAGGGCGGCCGAGCGCGAGAACACGACCGAAAGCGCGTGCTCCCGTTCGTGTCTCAGCGTGAACGAACTGCTACCCGCGAAAAGCTCGCTCCCGAGGAAAGAAAGCGGCAGGAGGAAGCCGAGCGCAAAGCGCAGCTTGCAGCGGCGACGACAGCGCTCCACGCGGCGGAACGGTCGCTCGCCGAGGCACGAAAGAGCACGGAACGCGCCGAAGCGGCGCTCAAGAAGGCGGCCGCACGCGCGAAGGACACAAAGAAAGAGCAGGATGCGTTGTCCGCGCGCCTGGAGGAGGCCACTGCCGCCGCCGATCATGCGCGGCAGGAAGCACATCGCATCGCGTCTGAGGCAGAAGACGCCGCACAGGCGGTGGCCGACGCCGAGCGCGTCCTGGGGGATGCGCGACGGACATACAAGGAATTGACGGATTGACGAATTCAAAGAGTCGGCAATCCGTAAATCCGTCAATTCGTAGATTCGTAAATTCGTAAATTCAGTCTTCCGTAATCCCCCCCACCCGCATCTCTCCCGCCCACCGGGCGGCGCCCGGGACGTCCACGCCGAACTGATCCAATATCCGCGCAACCGAGTGGTCGACGATGTCGGCGAGCGAGCGGGGATTGTTGTAGAACGCGGGGACGGGCGGCAGGATGACGGCGCCCATGCGCGAGAGCTTGAGCATGTTCTCGAGATGAATGTCGTTCAGTGGTGCCTCGCGCACGGCCAGCACCAGCTTGCGGCGTTCCTTGAGCACGACGTCGGCGGCGCGATGGATGAGACTGTCGCCGAATCCTTGCGCAATCGCGCCGAGCGTCCTGACGCTGCACGGAACGACGATCATTCCAGCCGTTGAAAACGATCCGCTAGAAATCGCCGCGCCCATGTCGGTTGGTGCGTACACCGTGTGAGCCAGCGCTTCGACCTGCTCGCGAGAGTACGGCGTTTCGTGCAGCAGGGTGCGCGCCCCCCAGCGGCTGATGACCAGGTGCGTCTCGACATCCGCCTCGCGCAGCCGTTCGAGCAGGCGAACGCCGTAGATGACTCCGGTCGCACCCGTGATTCCCACGATCACACGCATATCTCAGTTGCTGGTTGGTGGTTGGTGGTTCGTGGTTGAAAGGTCGAATTTACCAACTACCAGCCACCAACTACCAACCGGTTCTGAATGCTACCATCGAACGGATGTTCAGGCGTCAGACCAGCGGATCGGTGATCTGCACATCGTGCGGCGTCCTCGTGGGCGTGAACGACGACCGCTGTTACAACTGCGGACGCCGTAATCCGGGCCTGTGGGGATTCGCACCGGCGCTGCGCGCGCTCGGGCACGACATGGGCTTCGTGCCGTTCGTGATCGGCACCTGTGTAGTGCTCTACGCGCTGACACTCGTCATGTCGGGCGGCAACATCGGCATGCGTGGTGCGCTCTCCTTCCTGTCACCGAGCATCGAGGCAACCTTCGTCTTCGGCTCGAGCGGTGCAGTTCCCGTCTTCAGGTTTGGACGCTGGTGGACCGTACTGAGCGCCGGATGGCTGCACGGGAATGCGCTTCACATCTTCCTCAACATGATGGTGTTGCGCCAGGTCGCACCCGGAGTCGCCGATTTGTACGGGCCGGGCCGGATGATCATCATCTACACGGCTGGAGGGGTGGGTGGATTCGCTCTCAGCTCTTTTGCGGGCGAGTTCCTCCCCGCGATCTTGTTCCTTCGCGGAAGCTCATTTACGGTTGGCGCCTCGGCCTCCATCGCGGGCCTGATCGGCGCCCTCCTGTACTACGGGCATCGCAGCGGCAGCAGCATGGCCCGCAGCTATGCGACGAGCTACGTCCTAATGTTCGTGGTGATGGGCTTCCTCATGGCGGGGATCGATAACTACGCCCACGCCGGTGGCTTTGGCGGGGGCTATCTGGCGGCACGGCTGCTCGACCCCCTCAAGCCGGAACGTATCGACCACGTGGGCATCGCATTCGGCTGTCTCGCGGCATCCATCCTCTCGGTCGCCGTGTCGGTCGTGCACGCGTATTGGCCCGTGGGATGACACTGCGACGATGACTTCGGTTCGCAGCATCATCGCCGTGCTCGGCGGCATCGGCGTGATTTCCCTCGTCGCCGAGACGCTCGAGTTCACACTCGTCACGGCCGCCGCCGACGGCTCGATCGCCGACATGCCCGGTTATTTTGAGGTTCGAAATCGACCCACGATTCTCGCCGCCAAGCTCGTGTCCAACACAATGGCTGCCATCCTGGGCGGACACATAACCGCCAAGATCGCCGGCACCCGTGAGCTGCTGCACGCCGGTGTGGCCGCGTCCATCCAGACCGTTGCGCTCGTCTGGGGATTCACCATGAGCGAGTACGCCAGCTTCACGCCGGTCTGGATGCGCATCGCGCTCGTGCTGTTGACGGGGCCGGCCATGGTGACCGGCGCGTCGATTCGTGCACGCGCCGGGGCGGAATCGTGAGTAGTCTTTGGTCTTTGGTCTTTGGTCTCTGGTCTTTGGTCACACTAGAGACCAGAGACTATAGACCAGAGACTATAGAGACCCGGACCGGAGCCCTCCTATCGTCAGAGGCCAAACGTGAGAATTGCCTATCAAGGTGAACCTGGCGCCTACAGCGAAGCGGCGGCCCTGCTCTTCTCGCCGCACGCAGAAACGCTGCCGTGCAAGACGTTCGACGAGGTGTTCGACGTCGTTCTCCACAAGCGGGCGACACATGGCATCGTGCCGATGGAGAACTCTATCGGCGGAACGATTCACCGCAACTACGACCTCCTCGTCGATCACGAGATTCCGATCACCGGGGAGGTCGAGCTGGATGTCGTCCACTGCCTGCAGGCGCTGCCGGGGACGAAGATCGACGACATCAAGATTGTGTATTCGCACCAGCAGGCGCTCGCGCAGTGCGAGCGCTACCTGAAGGAGCTCGGGGCCACGGTCGAGGCGGTGTACGACACGGCGGGCG
>DATCJA010000004.1:0-4670 GCA_036507475.1 Vicinamibacterales bacterium | reverse complement strand
CAAGCTGGAGTTGGGTACGGCGACACGGAGCGGCCGGACCTCGACGCTGAGAGTATCGCGTCGGAGATCGAGGCATACGTGGATGCGGTCGACGCCCTCATCGAATCTGAGGAGACCGATGAATAGGGCAGCCCTTCGGTCGAAGGAGTCGATCGCGGGAATCAGACGTTGGCCAACGCCTCGTTCCAAGACGTGGACTGCGGAGTTCCTCGGCCGCGCTGCGACCGATGCCAATGTGATGGCGGTGGTGGCGATAGGATCTGCCGTGCGTCCAGTGGCTAGAAGCGTCGACCTCGATCTGATAATCATCTGCAAAGAGCCGCCGGCGCTGCGCGTGAAGCCGCCGCTTGAAATCGATCTCCGGGCATTTCGCGCAAGCCAGGTGGAGCGGGAAGTTGCCGACGGTAATGACCTGTTGGGATGGGCGATCAGATTCGGTCGAGTACTCTTCCAACGGAATGGCTACTGGGACGCGGTTGTGGACTCGTGGCACTCCAGACTTCCATTGCCATCCGTGGATCTCGCAGTGCAACGTAGCCATGAGGCGTTCCACCGGCTCACAAAAGTGCTCGCGCTTGGCGATTCCGAGGCGGCCGAAGAGCAGGCGATATCCTATGCGACGCACCTGGCAAGAGCAGAGTTGCTAAAGCGAGACGTGTATCCCGCGTCCAGGCCAGAGCTCCCAGATCAGTTGAAGCAGGTTGGCTGTGACGCCGCCGCTGAATTCTTCGAACGGCTGATCGATCCGACGGTCGATCACTCAAAACAGATTTCTTTGCTCATTCGAACACAACGTCTGGGTGAAGGCGCAGACCAGAGATGACAGCCATCAAAGAGCTGATCGACCTTCCCGAGCACGTCCACCGCGGGGACTTCGTTCTGCGCCTGACGGAGGGTGTCGAGAAGCCGGCCGAGACGCTGCGCGACTACGTCGTCACCCCGCAGCTCGTCGAGTGTTTCGACGAAGCGCTCAAGTTCATCCGCAGCGCGCTGGACGCCAACACCAGCAAGGCAGCGTACCTGCACGGCAGCTTCGGCAGCGGCAAGAGCCACTTCATGGCGGTGCTGCACCTGCTGCTGCAAAATGATCCGGGCGCCCGAGGCATCCCGGAACTGGCGCCGGTCGTCAGCCGCCACACAGCGTGGACGGAGAATCGCCGCTTCCTGCTGGTGCCCTATCACATGATCGGCGCCCGCTCCATGGAGTCGGCCATCCTCGGTCACTACGCCGCTCACGTGGCACGCCTCCACCCTGGCGCCGCGCTTCCCGGCATCTACAAGGCGGAATCGCTCTTTGCCGATGCCGAGAGCCTTCGCGTTCAGATAGGGGACGAGGCATTCTTCGGGCGGCTCAACGAGGGCGCGGTCGCCGCCAGCGGGTGGGGTACGGTGGCGGCAGGGTGGGAGGCCGCGTCATTCGAGGAGGCACGGCACGCTGCACCCGGCCAAGAGCTGCGCACGCGGCTGGTCGGCGAGCTGATTGAAAGGTTCTTCACCTCTTATGGCGCCGTTGTGCGGGGGCAGGACGAAGCGTATGTGCCGCTCGATATCGGCCTGTCAGCCATCAGCAGCCACGCACAGGGGCTCGGCTACGACGCGGTCATTCTGTTCCTCGACGAGTTGATCCTCTGGCTGGCGAGTCATGCCGCCGATCCGGTGTTCATCAGCCGCGAAGGCCAGAAGCTCGCGCAACTGGTCGAGGCCCAGCACGCCCACCGCCCCATCCCCATCGTCAGCTTCGTCGCGCGCCAGCGCGATCTGCGAGACCTGGTCGGCCAACACGTGACGGGTGCAGAGGATCTGGCATTCGCGGACATCCTGCGTTGGTGGGAAGCGCGCTTCCACACCATCACGCTCGAGGACCGCAACCTCCCGGCCATCGCCGAACGCCGGGTACTGAAGCCGAAGTCCGAGGCGGCGCGCCAGCGGATGGACGAGGCGTTTCACGAGACGACGGCCGTGCGGCAGGAGGTGATGGACACGCTGCTCACCAGCACGGCCGACCGTGCGATGTTCCGGCAGGTGTACCCCTTCAGCCCAGTGCTCGTGCAGGCGCTCGTGGCTGTGTCGTCGCTCCTGCAACGCGAGCGGACCGCGCTCAAGATCATGCTTCAGCTCCTGGTGGAGCAGCGCGACACGCTGAAACTGGGCGACCTGGTCCCGGTGGGCGATCTGTTCGACGTCATCGCCGAAGGAGACGAGGCGTTCACCGAGGGGATGCGCATCAACTTCGAAAACGCCAGACGCCTCTACACCCGCAAGCTCCTGCCCATGTTGCAGCAGGAGCATGGGTTGACGGCCGACGACCTTCGTACACCTGGCGGGGACGATCCGCGCACGCAGCGCTTTCGCACCGACGACCGACTGATCAAGACGCTGCTGCTCGCAGCGCTGGTGCCGGACCTCGAGGCCTTCAAAGCATTGACCCCCGCGCGGCTTGCCACGCTCAACCACGGCACGATCCGGACGCCCATCCCTGGAGGCGAAGCACGAGAGGTGGCGCGCCGCGTCCGCCAGTGGGCGGCGCACGTGGGCGAAATCAAGATCACAGGAGACGATGCGAACCCGACGATAGCGGTTCAGATCACGGGAGTCGACACCGAGAGCATCCTGGAGCAGGCACGCGGCGAGGACAACCACGGCAACCGCAAGCGGCTGCTGAAGGAGATGCTCTTCCGGGAGCTTGGCATCGAGAACTGGGACGGTCTGTTCACCTGGCACAGGTTCAATTGGAGGGGCACCGAAAGGCGGTGCGAGACGATTTACGGCAACGTGTGGGAGATGCCGGACGAGTCGCTGCGCAGCACGATCGACGACTGGCGCGTCATCATCGACTACCCGTTCGACGAGAAAGGGCGGACGCCGAAGGACGACCTGGCGCGGCTCGAACGGTTCCGTCATGAGCACGACGAGACGCGAACTCTGGTCTGGATTCCGGCTTTTCTATCGGCCGATTCGCAGCGGGATCTCGGAACGCTCGTGGTCCTCGAGCACATCCTCACGGGAGAGCGTTTCAACACCTACGCGACACACTTGCCGCCGATCGAGCGGGCCACGGCTCGCCAACTGCTCGACAACCGTCGTAGTCAGCTCCGGCAGAAGATTCGAACGTCGCTCGAGGGCGCCTACGGCATCCACGATCCGCTGCCCGGCAGCGTCGATCCGTCGCACGACCTGTCGGAACACTTCCAGTCGCTCGATCCTGGGTTGCGGCCTCAGCCTCCGGTGGCAGCGAACCTTCGGGACGGCTTCCAGCACTTGCTCGGCCAGGCGCTCGAATCGCAGTTCCCGGCGCACCCGGCGTTCCAGGTGTCCGTCAAGCTGGGGAGCCTCAGGAAGGTGCTGCCGGAGCTGCTTCGAGCCGCGCAGTCCTCGGATGGGCGCATTGCCGTGGATCGCACCATGCGCGAGCTTCTGCGGGACATCGCGGAGCCGCTGGAGCTTGGACGCATGGCGGAGACGCACTTCGTCCTGGGCCACACGTGGGAACAGCACTTCACTCGCAAACGTGCGCAGGACGGTGGCGAGGTCACGGTCCGCAAGTTGCGCGCCTGGATGGACGACCCGAAGCCGCGCGGGCTGCCGGAGGAGGTGCAGAACCTGGTGATCCTCATCTGGGCCGAGCAGCAACAGCTTGCGTTTCTGCTGCACGGTGGACCGGCCCCGGTGAGCGCATCGCTCGAATCCATGCGCGACGACCTGGAGCTGAGGGCACAGAAGCTCCCGGAGCGCGATCACTGGCAACTGGCCGTTCGCCGCGCGCAGGATGTGTTCGGCATCCCAACCTCGGAGCTGCTCAACGCGACAAACGTCAGCCGCCTCGTCGCGGAGCTGCGGGGCAAAGCGCAATCGGCTCGCGCGCACGCCCACACGCTGGTCGAGCGCGTGTCGGCGGCACAGCGCGACTTCGACGTCGATCCCGCTCGGGCCAGAAGGACGCGCACGGCGAAGGCGGTGGAAGGGATGCAGGAGCGCATCGCTTCCGCAGACTTCGAGTCGGTTATTGCAGCCGTCGCGACGAGTACCGTGGAAACGTCCGAATCGGCGATGGGTACCAGCCTGAGCCGGACCTCGGCGCTGGTTGCGGCGCTCGATTCAACAGCCTGGGATCTCTTCGAAGCGGTCGGCCGGCTGGCCGACGACAGAACGGGGGCCGGGATGGCCATTCGAAGACGAGTAGCCGAAGCACTCGAGGCAGACGAGTTGGCCGTGAGCCTGGCGCCGGCTCTCAAGAGTGCGCAGGCCGACGCCGTACGGCTTCTTGCCTCCCCAACACCGCCGCCACCAGTTGACGTTCCGCGGTCAGCCGGGTGGCGCGAGGTTCGGTCGGAGACTCGCGTTCCTGCGAAGGTGGCCGTGAAGGAGATCACAGACTACGTCGCAGGCCTCGACTCGTCGCGGCAGGAACATGTGGTCATCTCGTGGCGAGTCGAAGAGAAGGACTAAGCGTCGACGATGTACAATTCGGCATGCCTGCCGAGACCGAAAAACAGCGGGCGCTCGAAGCGATTCGAGCGCTGCCGGAAGGTGCCACAATCGACGATGCAATCGAGCGGCTCTGTTTCCTTGCCAAGATTGAAGAGGGATTGCGGCAGTCGGAAGCAGGGCGGGTGGTGAGTCACGAAGAGGTCAAGAAGCGATTCCTCTCGTGAGCACGGTGTCGTGGACCG
>DATCJA010000003.1:0-25121 GCA_036507475.1 Vicinamibacterales bacterium | reverse complement strand
GCCATGAACGAGTCGGTTGCTGCGGGAACCATCACGTTCGGCATGTTGCACGCGGAGAAGGTCTTCAAGGAGATTTACAAGCGATTCCTCAGGGATAGGTGTACAGAGGAGGCCATGACGCGAAGAGTCCAAGAGGTCGTTGACGCCACTGTCGCGCTCCGCGCCGCTCTCGGCATCGTGATGAGCCCGAATAACATCGCGCATCTGCATGCGGAGGCCCGAACACTCCATGAAGACCACCAGGCGCGGTTCGAAGAGTTCCGCCGTGAGTATTTCCTTATCGATCAATATCCGGAGAACGACGAGCGGTTTCCGATAAACCCTGCAGGACTGTATGGAGGAAGACGAGGACTAGGCCATTTTACAGGTTCCGCTCGCCGTGGCACAGAAGGTCATGCGCAACAACGCCACACCGCGCGAGTCGAGGCATCGGGATCAGTGCGGAGCGACCTGAAAATCGAGTGTCCCTTCTGGACCTTGATCGAAGGCTCGCCCTTAGCGTCAGAGGACTGCGCCGTATGGCGAGAGATAGTTGGAGATAGGTAATGAGCAGTCGCCGAGTGTTTACAAATCGCGGAGGCGTACGTTCAACTGCCCCACCAGCCCGTCGTCGAATGACCGGAATCGACCCATCGATGATTGATGATCTGACCATCGATGTGTCCATCGATGCGTCGATGATCCGAATCATTCATTGATGCACCGACGCGTCGATTGCGCAATCGATGATCAAATCATCGTTCATCGATCATCGATGCTGAAGCATTTCGGCTACCACGCGAAGGTCCTCGACGAGCATGGCGAACGCGGCCCGACGCCCTTCGGCATCGGGCGCCCGCAGCACCGCCGAAGGATGGATCGTGGCGACCACGCGCGCGGCGAGCGTGCTGGACAGCACCTGCCCGCGATGGTGCATCAGCTTGAAGTCCGGACCGAGCACTGACTGCGCCGCAGACGCGCCGAGACAGACGACGACAACGGGCTCGATGGCACGAACCTCCGCTTCGAGCCACGGCCGGCATGCTTTGATTTCCGACATCCGCGGCTTCTTGTGAATGCGGCGCTTGCCGCGTGGCTCCCACTTGAAGTGCTTGACGGCGTTCGTCACGTACACTTCGCTGCGCGGAATGCCCGCTTCTTCCAGTGCTTTGTCGAGGAGCGCGCCAGCGGGGCCGACAAATGGCGCGCCTTGTCGATCCTCCTGGTCACCAGGCTGTTCGCCGACGAACATGACGCGCGCCGCACGCGGCCCGGCGCCAAAGACGACCTGCGTGGCGGTCTTGTACAGGTCGCAACCGCGGCACTCGTGCGCCGCTGCCTTCAGCACGCGAATGCTGCTCGTCTTCGGAACGAACGGGGCGGCTGAGCGTGTGCCGTTCGGACGGGCGCGATCGACGTTGTCGGCCGGCTCAGCGACGTTCTTGGCCATCCTCGACTGTGGCGTGCATCTTTCCCGCCAATGGCCTGGCGCGGGTACCATCTGAACGTGCAGGAACTCGGGCTGATTCTCACGCTGGCCGTCAGCCTCGGCACGGCGCTCGTCTTCGGCTACCTCACGCATAAGTTCGGCTTGTCCCCCATCGTCGGCTACCTGCTGGCGGGGGTTGCCATCGGTCCACATACGCCTGGCCTGGTGGCCGATCCGGCCATTGCCGAGCAGCTCGCGGAAGTCGGTGTCATCCTCCTGATGTTCGGCGTCGGCCTCCAGCTGCACCTCGAGGAACTGCTGGCCGTGCGGCGGGTTGCCGTACCCGGAGCCGCGGCCGGCATTGCCGCCGCAACGCTTCTGGGAGCCGCGGCCGCGCGGGCCCTCGGCTGGAACTGGACGTCGGCGCTCGTGTTCGGTCTGACGCTGTCGGTGGCGAGCACGGTGGTTCTGGTGCGGGTGCTCTCGGACGCGCGGCAGCTCCATACCTCGACCGGCCACATCGCCGTCGGCTGGCTCGTCGTCGAGGACGTGATGACCGTGGTCATGCTGGTGCTGCTGCCGACGCTGGTCGGCGCAAATGTGACGCTGTCGGGCATCGTTGCCGGTCTTGCGTTGACGCTGCTCAAAGTAGGCGTGCTCATCGCCTTCGCGGTCATCGTCGGCGCGCGCGCTATTCCGCGGCTGCTCGACCTCGTCGCGGCGACGCGGTCACGCGAGCTGTTCACGCTCACGGTGCTGGCCCTGGCGCTCGGGATTGCGGTGGCGTCGACGACGATCTTCGGCGTGTCGATGGCGCTTGGCGCGTTTATCGCCGGCATGACCGTGGGACGGTCGGACTACAGCCTCCGCGCGGCGACCGACGCGCTGCCGATGCGCGACGCGTTCGCCGTGCTGTTCTTCGTGTCCATTGGCATGCTGCTGGATCCTCTTGCGCTCCTCGCTGCGCCCTGGCTGGCGCTCGCGGCGCTTGCAGTGGTTGTTGTCGGCAAGCCGTTCGTGGCCGCGCTGGTGCTGGCGGCGATGCGGTACCCCCTTCACACCGTACTGACGGTCCCGGCTGCGCTCGCGCAGATCGGCGAGTTCTCGTTCATTCTGGCGAATCTCGCACGCGATCTGGGCGTGCTGCCAGACACCGCCCTTCACGTCGTCGTCGCCGTGTCGATCGCCTCAATCGTGATCAACCCGGTCGCGTCAAAGGCGATCGCGCCCGTCGAGCGGCGGCTCATACGCGTGCGCTACATGCGCCGCGCTGCCGTGTTGGAGACGTTTGCCGAGCGCGGCGCCAGATCGTCGATCGAGCCAGAGGACCGGGCGGTCGTCGTCGGCTACGGACCAACCGGACGCACGGTCTCGCGCCTGCTTCGCGAAAACGGTGTGTCGCCCACGATCGTCGAGCTGAACATGGACACGGTGCGTGCGCTCAGGGATGAAGGCGTTTCGGCTGTCTATGGTGACGCCCGCGACCCGAACACGCTGGTTGCGGCCGGCATTCGCCACGCCGCGACATTAATCGTCAGCGGCGCGGACGGCGGCGCGCCGGAAACGATTCGTGTCGCCCGTGAGCTGAATCCGCCGCTGCACGTCTTTGCCCGCGGCGCGTACCTACGAGATGTGCCGAAACTGCGCGGCGCCGGCGCCGAAGACGTCTTTTCGGGCGAAGGCGAGGTGGCGCTGGCAATGACCGAGGCGGTCCTGCGCCGGCTCGGCGCTACTCCGGATCAGATAGACCGGGAGCGCCAGCGGCTGCACGGCGAGCTGTTCGGCACGGAACTCCCCGGTTAGAGCTATACTCACGACTTTGAGGCCCGCGGAACTCGGAGCGAAGTCGAAGGACAGGAGGTTCGTCGATGCGCGTATTGTTAATACTCGGGCTCGTTGCAACGCTGGGGGCAGGAGCGATGGCACAGGGGACTGTCGAGCTGAAGGTTGGCGACACGGCGCCGGACTTCACGCTGCAGGGGACCGACGGCAAGACACACAAGCTGTCGGATTACCGGGGCAAGCAGGCAGTCGTCGTGGCCTGGTTCCCGAGGGCGTTCACACAGGGATGCACCATCGAGTGCAAGTCGCTCGCGGAGAACGGCGACAAGATTCGGCGGTACAACGTCGCCTATTTCATGGCGAGTGTCGATCCGCTCGAACAGAACATCAAGTTCGCGAAAGCGACCTCAGTCACGCTCGGTGAAAGGGTTGTCGAGAAGAAGGAAGCGGACTTCCCGATGCTGAGCGATCCGACGAAGGAAGTGGCCGGGAAGTACGGCGTGCTCAATGAGCGGGGTACCGCCAACCGGTGGACGTTCTACATCGACCGGACCGGTAGAATTGCGGCGATCGAGAAGACGGTCCGGCCCGAAACATCCGCCGAAGACATGATCGCCAAGCTCGGCGAGCTCAAGGTTGCGACGAGATAAACAGAGATCGTTCGGGACGTTCGAATCGTTCGAACGTTCCGGACGTTCCGCCCTTCAGCGCAGCCTGGCGCGATGTTTCGTGTCACAACGGACGATCCAGGCCAGGTGAATGCCTCCTCCGATCCATAACAGCAGCAGCGGTCCCCATCCATTCAGCTCCACCATCGTGCACCTCGTTGGCGCGGGCCGTAAGGGCAAGGGACGTGCCTGATCGTTCAGCTGCGTTTGGTCCTGATTCCTGCCTCGTTGCCCAGTGCACCGGTTCGGTGTGCGACATTTCCAGCGCATGCCGCTGACTTTCTCTCGGCGCGGCGCGGAGCGCGCGAAGCGCGCTAGGAGATACTGCCAACCAGCCAAGGGCATTCCTCATCGGGATATCAACCGCAGGCCCTTGGCTGGTTTTTCGCGGTAGGATGACGACTATGGATCCAGATGTGCGGCCGATGGAAGAACCGTTGGCCGAGCTCGAGCGGCGACTGATCGACGAATACCTGCGGAACGCCGGCCACGACCCCGACGCCGTGCGCGCACGCCACGATGAGGAGGCGCGCAAGCTGCTGACCGCCGCCTCGGTGCACGCCGCCGCCAAGCTGACCGAGATCGAATCGCGCTCGCACTACATTCGCAATCTGCACGAAGGACACTAAACCGTTTCCCCTCAGTGCGTGGTGCTTGGTGCGTGGTGCCTGGTCTGGACTTGGTGCGTGCCGCGCATGGTTCCCAGCGACGGCACCACCCACCCTCGAAGCACAGTGGACTCTGTACGACCAAGCACCAGGAACGAACCAGGCACCAAGCGACTACGGGAACGTTCTATGATGCGCGGTGTCCGGTCGCAATATCTCGGTGGGAGGGAATGGTCATGCCGCCGATGAAACCGCCACAGAATCCATTTTTCAATCCGACTGGCCTGTCGAAGTGGTTGGACAAAATCAACGAAGCTGGCGCCGCACAGGACCGCGCCAGGCGCAAGGCTCAGCGTTCGCGTCCGAAGACGGTTGAGGCACTGAAGAAGCGGCCGGAGCGGTAGTTCAGTTGTCAGATTCCAGCCTCCCCTTGCTGCACCGAGCGAAGGTCTATTCCGCTACGCTTCGTTTGCGTGTCGAGGGGCTCGTCTAGTCGGGAGTCCCCCAGTCCGCTTCATGCCGTAGAATGCCCGCACATGGCCATCGGCCTTGGTAGCCGCGTCGGCCCGTATGAAGTCACCGCCCTGATTGGCGAGGGTGGCATGGGCAAGGTCTGGCGTGCGCATCACACTGCCCTCAAGCGGGACGATGCCCTGAAGGTGCTCCCTGATGCCTTCGCGTCGGACCCGGACCGACTGGCTCGATTCCGGCGAGAAGCGCAAGTCCTTGCCTCGCTTAACCACCCGAATATCGCCCACGTCTACGGCCTGGAGCAGTCGGACGGTGTGCAGGCGCTCGTCATGGAGCTGGTCGAAGGGCCAACGCTCGCTGACCGCATCGCGCAAGGACCGATTCCGATTGACGAGGCGCTGCCCATTGCCAAACAGATTGCCGAAGCCTTTGAAGCCGCCCACGAGCAGGGCATCATCCACCGGGATCTGAAGCCGGCGAACATCAAGCTGCGAGCGGACGGCACGGTGAAGGTGCTCGACTTCGGGCTGGCGAAGGCATTGGGTTCCGCTTCCACGGCGATTGACGCGTCTCACTCTCCAACGATTACGAGCCCGGCGATGATGACCGGCGTTGGCGTGTTGCTCGGGACGGCTGCCTACATGAGCCCCGAGCAGGCGCGCGGCAAGGCCGTCGACAAGCGAGCCGATATCTGGGCATTTGGCTGTGTGCTCTTTGAGATGCTCACGGGCGGGCGGCCATTTGAAGGCGACACGACCACCGAAATCGTGGCTAGAATCCTTGAACGCGATCCGGATTTTTCCCGGCTCCCACCCAACATCCCGCCGCGCGTTGTCCGCCTGCTGCGCCGCTGTCTGGAAAAAGATCCGCGCCGGCGACTGCGCGACATCGGCGACGTCCGTTTCGAGTTGGAAGAGCCGGAAGTCGGATCTGAGGCTCAGGTCATCGGGCGATTATCGGCCCCAGCAAGGGGCGTTCGTCAGCGGCCGTTGATTCTCAGCCTGGGTATGTTGTTGTTAGGTGCGGCGGTCGCGGGCGCGGCAATCTGGTTGTTGAGGCCAGGTCCTTCGGGAGATACACGGCTCGTCGCAACCTTCACGATTGCGCTACCACAAGACCAAGGATTCACCACCACGAGTCGGCACGTGGTCGCCTTGTCGCCCCGAGGGACCCATCTCGTGTATGTGGCGAATAACGGTCTCTACCTCCGGGCGATCAACCAACTTAACGCCACGCCGATCCAAGGAACGAGCTCGGCCACGGGCTCGTCAGATCCATTCTTTTCGCCAGACGGTCAGTGGATCGGGTTCTGGCAGAACGGCGAGCTCAAGAAGGTCGCTATCACAGGCGGAGCGCCTGTGAAATTGTGCGACGCGCCTGGTACGTGGGGCGCAAGCTGGAGCGCAGACGACACGATTGTCTTCGGCCGGGGGTCTGCAGGGGTCTGGCGCGTCTCGGGCCAGGGTGGGACCCCTGAGCGACTCGTCGCCGTGGACGAAAAAAGGGCAGAAGCTGCATACGGGCCGCAGCTCCTTCCCGGTGGGCGAGAGGTGTTGTTCACGTTGGGAACCTTTATCGGTGGCGACGGCTGGAATGACGCGCAGATCGTCGTGCAGTCTCTCGGCAGCGGCGAGCGCAAAGTTATCGTGAAAGGGGGCCGCGACGCACGCTATGTCGAGACAGGGCACCTCGTGTACGCACGCAGTGGGGCCCTCCTTGCTCTCCCCTTCGATCTCGCCCGGCTGGAAGTAACGGGCGCACCAGTGCCTCTTATCGAAGGGGTGAGAGATGCGGGTGTCACAATCGGGACCGGAGCGACACATTTCAGCCTGTCCGGCGATGGAACGCTGGTCTATGTTCCGGGGAATCCCGAACAGGAGGCCCAACGCAGATTGGTGTGGGTCGACCGCGCCGGGGCGGAACAGCCTCTCGCTGCGCCTGCGCGGGCCTATGATTTCCCGCAGCTTTCCCCTGATGGCCAACGGGTGGCGGTGGAGATTGGCGCGCAGACCTGGCTGCTCGATCTCACAAGGGACACGCTGACACGATTTACATTTGAAGGACCGACGAACGAAAGCCCTATTTGGACCCCGGACGGGAAGCGGATCGCGTTCACGTCGAGCAAGGACGGACCGCGCAACCTGTATTGGCAGCTTGCGGACGGCAGCGGCGGGTTGGAGCGCCTGACAACCAACAACGAACAGCTCCACATCTCGAAATCGCTGTCATCGGATGGACAGCTACTCGTCTTTCATGAGAGCAATGCCGGAAATCAGCGGGACATCTCGGTGCTGCGGCTCGGCGACCGCAAGACGCAGCGATTTCTTGCAACGCCGTTCAACGAAGGGGGCGCAAAGTTTTCCCCCGATGGGCGGTGGCTGGCCTATGTGTCCAATGAATCGGATCGCCCTGAAATCTACGTGCAACCTTATCCCGGCCCTGGCGGGAAATGGCAGATTTCGACGGAAGGCGGGACGGAGCCAGCATGGAACCCTAACGGGCGGGAGTTGTTCTACCGCTCGGGGAATAAGATGATGACTGTAGAAACGACGACCCAACCGAGCTTTACCGTCGGCAAGCCCCGCATGCTGTTCGCGGGAGAGTACCTGGCGACTCCGTTCCCGCAACTGGGGTCCGACTACGACGTGTCGACGGATGGACAGCGTTTTCTGATGGTGAAGGAGATCGAGCGGGCCCAGTCCACCGCGCAAATCAGTGTCGTGTTGAACTGGCTCGACGAGCTGAAGCGCCGCGTGCCTGTGAACTGACTCCATGATGCTCGCGAACACGAATCGAGGTTCGCTCAGCGTTATCTAACTTAGCTGCTCCTGTGCGTTTGGCTCCGGGGCAGCAAATCCGGTAAGCTGTTGTCGAGCAATCCTTTACGCCAGCCGGCGTAGCTCAGTTGGTAGAGCAGCCGATTCGTAATCGGCAGGTCATCGGTTCAAGTCCGATCGCCGGCTCCATTTAGATTCAACAGCTTACGAACGACAACCTGATCGCGACGATTCGTTCGGGCTCGCGCCGAGCTCGCTACCGCTCTGCGTACGTGCGCCGCTCGGAGCGTAGCTGCCGGCATGGGATCGCGTTGTGAGAATGAGCCCACCCTGCGGTTTCGCGTACCCTGTCACACCCGATACTGAGGATTGAGGTATGGTAGGGCGAATGATGATGCCGAAACACCCGATTTACGGTGGCGCCGATCCCCGAGATCTGCCGGCCTATCCGCTGACGGAGGTGGCCCACTTTTTGTGGATTACTGACGCAAAAGTGGGACGGTGGGCGTTCGGCTACGAAGCCAACAGGAAGCATCAGCCAGTAATCCGTGTTGCCGACCCGGCCCGCCGGCTCCTATCGTTCAACAATTTGGCGGAGTTGCATGTTCTTAGCGCGCTGAGACACCATCGCGTCCCGCTGCAGCGCATCAGGGCGGGGATCAAGTACTTGTGTGAGAACGTAGTTGGCCAGGATCATCCTCATCCTCTGCTCGCTCAGGAACTGCATACCGACGGTCTCGGGATCTTCATCGAATATCTTGGGCAGTTCATAAACATCACGAAGCACGGACAGGGCGTACTGCGCCAAGTATTCGAGGCGCACCTCCGACGGATTGAGCGCGACCCCAACGAGGGCACGGTTGTCAGGCTCTTTCCATTCGTCCGTCCACCGGAGCGACTTGAGGCGCTCGAAGGGTTGGCAGATGAGCGGGACCGTCAGCCGCGGGCTGTGACTATCGATCCGGTTGTGTCGTTTGGTCGGCCTGTCGTTGCAGGAACGCGGATTCCGACGGTCGAACTCGCGAATCGGTTTAGTGCTGGCGAGCCCATGGAGTCCCTAGCTGCGGACCTGAATCTTGATCAACGAACGATCGAGGAAGCGATCCGGTACCAGCTCGCCACGCGGGCTGCCTAAGCTTTCACCGATCTACATCGACGAGTCCCTGTCGCAGCGCTATCTTCCAGACGCCCTCCGCGCTCGAGGGCTAGACGTGATCATCAGAGCCGACCGCTTCAGCGCAGGAGTAAGCGACCCAGAATGGTTAGTCGAAGCGGGGCGTCAATATTGGATCGTGCTGACGAAGGACAAGGCAATTCGGAGGCGTCCAAACGAGCAGTTGGCCTTGGTTAATTCAGGTTGTGCGCGCGTTCGTATTGGCTGCGGGTGAAATGACAGGACCAGAGCAAGCCGACCTGTTCAGCCGCATCATCCCGAGGATCCGTTATTACGTCGCCGAGCTTCCACCGGGTCCGTTCGTTGTCAGAGTTGCGAAAGATGGAAGCTGCGAAGTGCTTCACCCCCCGCAAAAAACAAAGACGTCACGAGCAGGACGGAGACCATCGCTGCGCTGATGGTCGTTCTGGTGCCGAGGTGTAAAGGGTTGACCCTCTATCTGACCCACTGAGAGATGGACGCGGGGCGAAAGCCTTGGACGCCAGTGGACGGAAACATTCCGAATATCTTCCGTCGGCATCTACAACGTCCATCGGCTTTCGCCTGCCGACAGTTCGTAATCGGCAGGTTCATCGGTTCAAGTACGGTCGCCGGCTCCATCCGCCTTAGCGCGACAGCAAACTCCGCGCACGTTTTGCGTGCAAATCGCCAACCCGACCATGGAATTTACTTGACTCGATTCGAAGGGTACTCGATAAACGAGTTCCCCCCGATTGCGAGTTTCCGCGGTCGGCGTTGTCAACGCCGCCGATGCCGCTCCTCACACACTTGCATTCCCGCGCCTGAGCTGCGGCAGCCGAGCGACTCGTGATCCTCCGCGTTCGGAGTCGTGATGAAGCTTGTCGGAGAGTCGCCGGTCTTCCTTGCGGCAACGGGAGCGCTGGCCAGGATGGCCAGGTTCGACGTGCCGATCCTCATCGAGGGTGAAACCGGCACGGGCAAGGAGCTCGCCGCCCGAGTCGTGCACTATCAAAGCGCGCGTGGACATCGCCCATTCATTCCCGTGAACTGCGGGGCATTGCCCGAAGCGCTCGTCGAGAACGAGTTGTTCGGGCATGAACGCGGTGCGTATACGGACGCGCGCGAAAGCATGCCGGGAGTCATCGCCCTCGCCGAGGGCGGCACGCTGTTCCTCGATGAGATCGATGCGTTGTCGGCCAAGGCTCAGGTAGCGCTGTTGCGCTTCCTGCAGGATCAGCGCTATCGACCGCTTGGTGCCCATGGCGAGCGCCGCGCAGACGTCCGGATCGTCGCAGCCGCCAACCGGAATCTGGAGCAGCTCGTCGAGCGAGGCGATTTCCGTTCTGATCTGTTCTTCCGAATCAAGATTCTCTTCGTGACACTCCCGCCGCTGCGGCTGCGCGTCGGCGATGCCACGCTTCTCGCGGAGCATTTTCTCGAGGAATGCACGCGGCGCTTTCGCCAGCCACGGAAACGGCTTGGCAGACAGATGGAGTTGTGGCTCGAGACCTACCATTGGCCCGGAAACGTCCGCGAGCTCGAGAGTCTGATTGTGCGCGAGTGCCTGATGACCGAAGGCAGCACGCTCGGGCGCCCCCTCTGCGACGACACGGTGTCACCCGAGCCGCCTGCGACCTCGTATGCGGCTGCAAAAGCCGCAGCCGTCGCCGATTTCGACCGCCGTTTTCTCCGCGCCCTTCTGACTCGTGCTTCCGGCAACGTGACGAAGGCCGCCGCCGAGGCCGGCAAAGACAGACGGGCGCTCGGCCGGCTCGTCAAGAAATACGGCCTGCGTTCGCGCGATTTCCGATCGTAAGGATCGATCTTTCCCGTTGCGGCCTGCGGTGTGCCTGCGGTGGGTCAATATCGACCCGCGGCGGGTCGCTTCGGTCCCACCCTCGAAGTGCCAGCAATCTGACGACCCAGTTCGACTGCCGACATCGGCGTCCGGGTCGCCAGCGTCCCACGCCCGTCGGGGCGAACCGCCAATACCACTGATTTCCTGAAGGATCGTGGGCAATTCCGCGCGGCGCAGCACGTGCAGCGTCCGGCCGGCGCCAGCACTGTCATGTCACACGCGGCCGAGGGCGAAGCCCGGGCGGTGGCGGCGGAAATCGTGCGGTATCTCCGCGCGCATCCGGACGCGGCAGACACGCTCGACGGTGCGGCGCGGTGGTGGCTGCCTCAGCAACCTGGCCGCGAGGTGATGGAGCAAGCCATGGAAATGCTGGTCGCCCAGAACATCGTCGAACGGCACGTGCTGCCAGAGGGCACGACCGTATTCAGGTACCGCCGGTTCGCGCGAGACGCGGACTGACACAAGGAGCTCGCAATGCCATCTGCCCTGACGTATCCAGGCGTGTACATCGAGGAGATTCCGAGCGGCGTGCGCACGATCACCGGCGTGGCAACGTCGATCGCGCTGTTCATCGGATGGGCGACTCGCGGCCCGACGGATCGCGCGCTTCGTCTGACGAGCTTTGCCGACTTCGAGCGGCAGTACGGCGGTCTGGACAGGCGGTCGCTGCTCGGATACGCGGTCAAGCAGTTCTACGAGAATGGCGGCGCCGACGCGTACGTCCTGCGCATTGCGGCGAGCGACGCAGACAGCGCGGAAGCATCGATCGGCGACCTCGCGCTGACCGCCAGCTCCCCCGGCGACTGGGCGAATGACTATCGCGTTCGCCTGACCCGGCGCGCCGACGACCCGACGCGGTTCAAGCTGGAGGTGCTGCACCAGCCCAGCAACAACGCCGTGGTCGAATCGTTCGAGAACCTGTCGATGAGCGATGCCGACGCGCGTTTCGTCGAAACCGTGGTCAACGGCCGCTCCGGATTCATCACCGTCGAGGCTACCAGCGCCACGACGCCCGCAGATGCGACCGTCGATCTCGACGACTCGAACAGCGGAGCCGACGGGACAGTCATCGGACCGGCGGACGCGACATTTCGCACCGAGTTGCTGGCGCGATTCGGACTCGGCAGCACCACCGATCGGATCGACCTGTTCAATCTCCTGTGCGTCCCCGGGCTCACGGACACCCCGACGATTGCCACACTTCAAGGTCACTGCCGCACTCGCCGTGCGTTCCTCATCGTCGACTCGATCGAGGAGGACACCGTCAGCAACGTGCCGAGCTCGCTCTCCGGCCTGACGGGCTCGGACGCGATGAACTCGGCGTTCTTTTTTCCTTGGGTGATCGCACCCGATCCGCTGCAGCAGGGCGCCCTTGGCGCCTTCCCTCCGTGCGGGTTCGTCGCCGGCGTGTTCGCGCGCACCGACGCCACACGCGGCGTGTGGAAGGCGCCCGCGGGCAGCGACGCCAGCGTCAACGGGGCCGCCGGGCTTCGCATCGCGATGAGCGACGCCGAAAACGGTCAGCTCAATCCGCGGGGCATCAACTGCCTTCGCACGCTGCCGGTGTACGGCAACGTCGTGTGGGGCTCGCGCACGCTGCACGGCGACAACGACCGGGCCTCCGAATGGAAGTACGTACCGGTGCGCCGCCTGGCGCTGTTCCTCGAGGAGAGCCTGTACCGAGGCACGCAGTGGGTGGTGTTCGAGCCGAATGACGAGCCGCTGTGGGCGCAGATCAGACTGAACATTGGCGCGTTCATGCAGAACCTCTTCCGCCAGGGCGCGTTCCAGGGAACGTCGCCGCGCGAGGCGTACTTCGTGAAATGCGACAAGGAAACGACCACGCAGACCGACATCAACCTCGGGATCGTGAACATCATCGTGGGATTCGCGCCGCTGAAGCCGGCGGAGTTCGTCGTCATCAAGATTCAGCAGATTGCCGGCGAGATTCCGACGTGATGCCCCCACTGCCGACGTCACGCTGCAAGGAGAACGCACATGGCACAGTTTTCCGTTAATCCCGAGCGGTTCGATCCGTACAAGAACTTCAAGTTCCGCGTGAAGTGGGACGGGCGCTACGTCGCCGGCATCAGCAAGGTATCCGCTCTGAAGCGAACGACCGAGGTGGTTGAACACCGGGAAGGGGGCGATCCGTCTACGTCGCGCAAGTCACCGGGCCGCACGAAGTACGAGGCCATTACGCTGGAACGCGGCGTGACGCACGACACTGAGTTCGAGAAATGGGCGAACAAAGTGTGGAATTTCGATTCGGGTCTCGGTTCCGAAGTGTCGCTGAAGGACTTTCGTAAGGACCTCCTCATCGAGCTCTACAACGAAGCCGGGCAGCTCGCGATTTCCTACAAGGTGTTCCGCGCCTGGGTGTCCGAGTTCCAGTCGCTGCCCGATCTCGACGCGAACGCCAACGCCGTCGCGATCCAAACGCTCAAGCTCGAAAACGAAGGGTGGGAGCGTGACTACGACGTCGTCGAGCCATCCGAGCCGAGGTTCACGGAGCCTGCGTGACGCGCGATCTTCCCATCTCCACGATCGGTGACATCAACACGCTCCTCGAGCTCTGGGAACGCGGGCTCGAGCAGTCGGCCGCGATGCGAGGAAACGTCGTGCTGGAAGCCGCAGACGGGCGCGCGGCGCCCGCACGCACCCTCGGTGAGCGTAACGTCAGACTCCTCGAGCTGCACGCTCGATTGTTCGGACAACACGTCGATCTTCTGAGCCACTGTCCGTTCTGCGGAACGCCGGCGCAGTTCAGCAGTGAATGCGACGTGCTGACCGCGCTGATGCCCAGAGGCGACGCCGAGGCGCTGCATCGAGTCGAGACCGAAGGACATGTCATCGACTTCCGCCTGCCGGATATCGCCGCCCTGGCGGAAGCGCCGCACGAAGAAACGGCAGACGATTTCGTCAGGCGACTGCTCGACCGATGCGTGGTTGCGTGCGCGCGCAACGGCGAGAGCGTAGGGATCCACGAGGCGCCCGATGCTGTCCTGGACGCCGTGTCCCGACGGATGGAAGCGCTGGACCCGGCGGCGCGCGTGTCTTTCGCGCTCGATTGCCCGCAATGTGACGCCCGCTGGGACGCGCAGCTCGATGTGGGACAGCTGGTCTGGACGAAGCTGCAGGCAGCAGCAGAACGGTTGCTGCTCGATGTCGACACCCTGGCGCGCGCCTACGGCTGGACCGAACGCGACGTGCTGGCACTGAGCCCTCTCCGCCGCGCGGCCTACGTGCAGATCGTCAACGGATGAGGACCGCGAAATGATGGACTTCCTGCGCGGTCTCGCTCCCAAACCTCACACCGACACCTCTTGCGCCGTTGCTGTGCTGCCCTCACGGTTCGCCATGGAGCGACCGCTCAGTGCTGTGCCAGCCGCGTCAGCGTCCGTCGAAGCAATCGGTACGGAGTCAAAGTCACAGATCGTGGATGAACACCGCCGGCAGACCGTCGCGCAGCTGGGAAGCGACGCGCCAACCGGATGGCGAACGTCGACTACCACCGCGGTTGATCCGCAAGCCGTCCAAGGCTCTGCCACTGATCGGATAGAGGCCGGCCGACCGATTGCGAGCGTGCCACTCGGTCGCGACAGGGGAACGACCATACCCGGTGCACGAGCTCGCAGCGCCGCACCTGCAGATCTGCTCCCTGGAGAGGGCCTCGATGCAGCAAGGAGCCCGGCGGTGCCGGCACTCATGGGCCTTCGCGATGAGCCTCGAGCCGTTCCGACGATGGCCGGAACGCCGCCTCTCGTCGTCCGCTCGGCAAGGGCGCACGATTCTGACGCGGCGGCGTACGTGCCGTTGGCCGCGAGAGCGCAGGCACCGTTGTCCGCTGCGACCGTTGCATCGCGCATCGTCTCGCGGGTGGAGGAGCGCCCGATTGTTCACGTCACAATCGACCGCATCGAAGTGCGTGCGCCCGCGTCCCCACAGCACGCAACACCTCGGGCGAAGACACGAGCTAACTTGCCACGGCTCTCGCTGGGTGACTATCTTCGAGGCGCCCGGCGTCCTGGAGATGCCCCGTGAGCTCGCCGCTGGCCATCGGGGCCGTCAGCGCGGTGCTGCGCAACCTTCTCGATAACGGAATCGTCGAGCAGGTCCCACTCGGCACAACGGTCAGCGTCACCGCATCGGCGCCCGACACCATCAAGCTCGACGCGCCTGACGACCCGCCGCAGCTCAACATCTTTCTGCATCAGGTCACGCCCAATGCCGGCTGGCGTAACCGCGACCTGCCGTCTCGTTCAAGTGACGGTGAGCGGCTGACCAATCACGCCCTCGCGGTCGACCTCCACTATCTGATCACGGCGTACGGCCGAACCGACTTTCAGGCCGAAATCCTGCTCGGTTATGCGATGCACCTGCTCCATGAGCGGCCGATTCTCGACCGTGCGGCGATCCGGCGCGCGCTCGACCCGAGCCCGCTCGACGTGTCGATGCTGCCGCCCACGTTCCAGGTTCTGGCAGCGTCCGATCTTGCCGACCAGATGGAGGCGATCCGCATCACACCGACCGTGATGCCAATCGAGGAGATGTCGAAGCTATGGTCGGCGATCCAGTCACATTACCGGCCGTCGGCCGCGTACCAGGTTTCCGTGGTGCTGATCGACGCGAAGCGTGCCGCGCGGAGCCCGCTGCCGGTCTTGAGTCGCGGTATCAGGGACAACGTGACGCAACGGGATCGGGGCGTCGTGGTCAACCCCGACATGCTGCCGCCGCTCCCCACGCTGTTCGCTGCTCTGCCGCCGCCAAACCGGCCAGTCGCCAGGCTTGGTGACACGATTACGGTCACGGGAGTACGGCTCGCGGGCGCCGGTGCGATGGCACGCCTCGTCCATCGTCTCGTTACCACGCCTATCGAGCTGCCGGTCACGCCGAATGCGGCCGGAACCGGGTTCTCGCTGATGCTGCCGAACGACGCAGCGGCGCAAAGCACGTTCGCACCGGGCTTATGGCAGCTCAGCCTGCACCTGACGCCCACGGGTGAGTCGAACGCCCGGGAGACCAACGGAATCGGCGTGCTGATTGCCGCCGATCCGGTCATCACAGCCGACGCCACGCTCGGGTTGCCCGCGGCCGCTGTCGTACGCGGTGGAACGCCGGCGCAGGTCACGGTGACGCTCAGCACGCGCCCGCAGGTTCGCCTGGCACAGCGTGCAACGCTCGCGCTCGACGGCACGACGGCCGAGGCGTCCCCGCGCGCCGCCGCGAGCGACCCGCTGATCTTCGTGTTTCCGAATTCGGTACCGGCGGGCGACCGCAAGGTTCGGCTTCGCGTCGATGGCGTGGACAGCCCGCTCGTGTTGCACAGCACTCCTCCTGCATTCGATCCATCTCAGCAACTCACGGTGCCTGCATGAGTCCGGCGACGATGACCGTGGCGCACGAATCGGCCGCGCAGGCATGGCCTGAACGCAACCAGCGCTGGCTGTCGCAGCGCTTTACCGTCTGGCGCGAGCGGCTCGACAACCACAGGTGCGGCGGCGGCGAGCCAATTGGGGCGCCGCCCTTCGACGATCCGACAGACTTCCAACCGGCGGCGCTGCAGGTGCGTGCGATCTTCGGGCTGACGACATTCGAGACGGAGTTGCTCGTGCTCGCCGCCGGAATCGAGATCGATTCCGCCTTGCGGGCTGCCGTGGCACAGGCAAAGGGGCGTTCACCGCTCGAAGCCGTGCAACCGACGTTCTCGCTCGCGCTGGCGCTCCTGCCCGAGCCGCACTGGGACGCCCTGTCACCCCTCGGTGCACTGCGTCACTGGTCGCTGGTCGATTTCGACTTTGGCGCCGGACTTGCCCACGCCTCGCTGCGCATCGACGAAAGAGTCCTCCACTATCTGACAGGAGTGGCAGCGTTCGACGAACGGCTGAACGGCTTTGCATATCTTGACGATGGACCCGCTGAAGCAGAGCCCGACGACATCACGTTGGACATTGCCATGGCGATCGGTGGCACAGGCGCGGCGCTGGTAATGCTGCCAAACGCGACGGCGGAGCCGTCGCGCAAACGGGCGGGCCGTGTGCTCGCGCGCGCGGCGTTTCAACGCGCGGGCCTGCAGACCCTCTGGACCGACCTCTCGGCCGCGGGCGGCGAGCCACGTGAGGTTGTCGAGCTCGCTCATCGTCTCGACCGCGAGGCGGCATTGACACCAGCCGGCATTGCGCTTGCGCTGGACCCGGCCGCTCATGCCGGAAGCGCCGCGCGCCTCATTGCGGCACTGCGAAGTCCGGTCATCACGCTGGGCGCGTTGAGTTCCCTCGAGCTTGCCGACCTGCCTGATCGTCGCGTGTGGCGGTTCAACGTTCCGCACTCCGGCAGGCCCGCGAATCGCGATCTGCCATCGGCGGTCCGACGCGCATCGGACAGGGCGCTCCAGCAGTTCCACGTCGACGAGGCTGTGCTCGATCAGGCGCTCGCTTCCACTGCCGATCTCGATGACGACGCGACGATTGAAGAGCGCGTCTGGGACGCGCTGCGAGAGTCGGCACGCGGTGGCCTCGATACTCTCGCGCAACGAATCGACTGCCGGACGACCTTTGACGACCTGGTCGTCCCGCCACTCGTTGAAGCGCAGCTGCGCGAAATCGCCAGCCAGCTCGGGCAGCGTCGGCGCGTGTACGACGAATGGGGATTCGGCGATCGTCACCGCCGCGGCCTGGGCATCGCGGCGCTCTTCGCCGGCGAGAGCGGTACGGGCAAGACGCTGGCCGCCGAAGCGATTGCCAACGCTGCACGGCTCGACCTGTATCGCATCGATCTGGCGAGCGTCGTGAGCAAGTACATCGGCGAAACGGAGAAGAACCTGTCACGCGTGTTCGACGCGGCCGAACGCAGCGGCGCCGTGCTGCTCTTCGACGAGGCGGATGCTCTTTTCGGCAAGCGCAGCGAGGTGAAGGACAGCCACGACCGCTATGCCAACATCGAAGTGGCCTACCTGCTCCAGCGAGTCGAGACGTATCGCGGCCTCGCCGTGCTCACCACGAACATGAAGAACACGATCGATCGCGCCTTCCTCCGGCGGATCCGGTTCATCGTTCAGTTTCCCTTTCCGGACGAGGCAGCACGCGAGCAGATCTGGAGGCTTCAATTCCCTGCGCGCGCGCCGCTTGGCGGAATCGACTACGCGATGCTCGCGCGGCTCCAGCTGTCGGGAGGGCATATCCGGAGTGTGGCGCTGAACGCGGCGTTTCATGCGGCGGGTCGGGGCAAGCCGATCGAGCAGAGCGATCTGCTGGCTGCCGCTCGGGCAGAGTTCGCCAAGCTGGAACGTACCTTCAACGTGCCCGCCGGAGGGCCCGTATGAGCCGGCAGAGCGCTCATGAGGTGCACGTGAGAATCCGGCGGTTGTCGCTGGACCCAGCGTGCCATGGCGCACACGGTGTCCATGCGAGTGACTTCGGCGTATTGCTGCAGAACGCGATCGCGGAGCGGTCATTCCCCAATTCGGCAGTGCCCCCGGCTCGGGAACAGCGGGCGCCCATCGCGCAGATCGTTGCGAACGCGGTGGCCGACCGCGTGCGATCCGTTGTGGGGCACATCGAACGAACGTGACTAGACGGCTGAATTTCAGATGAGCGGCAGACATCGGGACAGATCGGTGCGAACGGAGACGCCGGCACCGGCGCGAGCGGTGAAGCGCGACAACGCGACGGCAGCTTCCGACCGCGCGCAGGCGCTCGAGCCTCCGCTGCGCAACAGGTTCGAGGCTGGATTCGGACGTGATTTCTCCGACGTGCGTGTGCACGCCGGACCCGCAGCGGCGGTTTCGGCCCGCAGCCTGCGGGCGCAGGCCTACACGATCGGCACGGATATCCACTTTGCCGCGGGCCGATTCCGCCCTGACACCGGACCCGGACAACAGCTCATCGCGCACGAGCTCGCCCACGTCGTGCAGCAGTCACGCGGCGGCCCCGCCTCGAACGACACCGAGGGCCGTGCGGATCTCGCGGCCGACCAGCTTGCCCGCGGCGAAGCGGTGTCGGCCGACGCGCTTGGCGGCGCCCCGCGCGCCGTACAGGCCAAGCCCGACGAATACGGCGGTGAAGCGGAAAGCGGCCTGACGTTTCCGCCGACGACACTCGATGAATTCGTCCTGAACAGCGCCGCGCTCACGAGCACACACGTCAAAGAGATCCAGCGCCTGGCCTGGAGCATTTCGCTGCACGCCGGCATGCGCCGTCACGCGACCGCCACCATCTCGGCGGTCGGCCACACCGACCGATCGGGTCCTGAGAAGGTCAACGATCCCCTTGGCCAGAGCCGTGCCGACGCCGTCAAGGCGGCGCTGCTCGACGCGCTTGCCAAAGAGGGCGTCGATGCCGGCACGTTCGGCGATGTCGCCACCAGCTCGATGGGCGAATCGAGTCCTGTGGTGCCCACCGCCGACGGCGTGAAGAACGCCAAGAACCGGCGAGTGGAAATCAGCGTGCATATCGGCACCAAGGCTGCGTCACCTCCGCCTCCACCGAAGTTCGACCCCTTCGCACCGCTGCCTCCGGGCGCCATATCGCCGGAACCTGGACCTGGCCCCCGCCGTGAACCGTCCGAGGATCTCTGGCGACGGATGGAGGAGAACGACAGGAAGATCAAGGAGTTCGACCGCAAGCACCCGCGCAGGGAGAAGAGTCTTTCCGAAGCGTTGATCGACAAGGTGATGGAGGACGTCGTCGACCCCATCATCAAGAAGCTGCCCGTCTCGAAAGACCTGCGTGACAAGGCCCGAGCGGGCGCGCGCAAAGGCCTCGAAAAAGGCACCGAGGCCGCATGTGATGCGGCCATCGATGCTAGCGGCGTCAGCGGCGAAGAAGCCGACGCGCTCAAGGCCGCCTGCAAGGCGGCGCTGAAGACGAAACCAGGTGGCGCTGGAGGCCGCACGCCGTGAGTGTCGCGGCCGCACCGAGGATAGCGGCACCCGTGGCTGCCCCTTCGTCACGCGCCGGCCGCGTAGTGCAACGGAAGTGCGCCTGCGGGTCGCGGACCTCTTCGCCGGCCGGGGAATGTCCGGACTGTCTGCGCAAGAAGCGCCTACAGACCAAGCTTGCGGTAGGCGCGAGCAACGATCCGCTGGAACACGAGGCAGATCGAATCGCCGATCGGGTCGTCGCAGGAAAGGGTGATCGTGCCGTTAATGCGGCTCCACTGGCCATCCAACGCTGCATAGCGCAGCCCGTCGGACCCACGGCAATCGCGCCTGCGAACGTGGACCATGCGTTACGCGGTCCCGGCGTGCCGCTAGACCGCGTCCTGCGGAAGAACATGGAGCAGCGCTTCGGGTACGACTTTTCGCGCGTGCGCGTCCATGTCGATGGCGCCGCTGCGCAATCGGCTCGCGAGCTGAGCGCAACCGCGTACACAGTCGGACCGCATATCGTGTTCGCTCCAGGCCGCTTCGATCCCGGAAGCCGTGCTGGGCAACGGCTCATCGCCCACGAGCTCACGCATGTGATCCAACAACGCGACGCCACCGTCCCCACTCTCCGACGTTCTCTCGCCGGATGCGTCGACCTGATGGCGCGAGAGCAGGGGCTTGGACTTCTTTCGGGAACAGCCGTTCACAAGCTCATCGAGACTCACTTCCAAGGCAGCGTGAAAGGTGCGCGCCGCGGCGTTCAGATTCCGGGAGCCTCGGCAAATCCGCTGCGTACTGACGCGCTTTGCGGGAAACCGAGCCGAGTGATTCGGCCGGAGAAGGGCGGGGGCACGGCGCGCACGGCTGATGCAGGGTTGCCGGATTTGGCACGTGTGACTGACGGGAGACTTCTACAGGTCGCAGAGATAAAGCCGGCCGCTCTCCCATGTCTGATTGACGGAGAGATTCAGGCGCTGAAGTACATTGATCAAGGAAACGCACGCGATCAAAGTCAGGCCCGTTGGCGTGCCTCAATGGGCATCGTCGTGGTGACGCCGCTATCGGGCAGTCACTACACGCCCCCGACTTTGTCCAGTCCAACGCCCGCCGGCACAGCAATTATCGAAGCGGCATGGTGCACGCCGGGGCTGCTTGCGTATTCCGTTTCGTTGAAACGCAAACGATCGCGAAGGCGCTCGCGTAAACCGGTACCAGTACCCGTGCCGGTGCCGGTGCCGGTGCCCGTGAGAGCACCCGTGCCGGTTCGCGTGGACGGTTACCACCCGTTCTTTGAGGATTTTGCGAATCGCTTGCCGTATCAGGAAGCGTTGCCGGGACGCGACTTCATCGTCGTCCTCGACGCGGGGTTGTTCGCGCAACATGTGGCCGAGGCTCAGCGCGCGTTGACGCGCTCGATGACGCGAGGCATGAGAGTTGATCCCCGGGGCATTCCTTTCATCCAGGTGCAGCCCGTACTCATCGGCGGAGCAGTCGTAGCCGGCATCCTCGGAGCCGCGGTTCTCGCCGTTTTGCTTGCGCCTGCGATCGCTGCCCTCTTGCCGCTGGTAGTCGAGGCAGCGGCCGCCGCAGCAGTGGCCGTCTCGGAAGCTGTCGCGACCGCCGTGGCCACCGCCGCGTCATGGACGACTGTAAAGATCGGCGCAACGGCTGCTGCCGGGATCGTGGCCTTCCTCGTCGCAAGGGGAATGAGGAAGGCCGAAGCGGCGGAGGCCGTGAAGCCGCTGATCGGCAAGCGCATCGTTGCCATAGCCGATGTCACGGGCAGCACCGAGTGGGCCAATCCAAAGCCGGGGCAGGAGATCACGATCGACGGACAAACCTTTAGCGCCATTATGCGTCTTACGACGCGTTAACCGTATTGGTCATGATGAGTTCATTCCCCGGCTCTCCCAAACTCGTAAAAGGCGGCCTCGTTGTCCTCGACGCCGCGAGCGGCGCGATCAGGCGCACGATCGCGCTCCAGTACAACCCCGACACGCTCACGCGCAGCTACCAGGTGCAGGGTGTCGGCGGCGAAGGGGGCGGCGAGCGCGCGCAGCCGTTCCGTCTGAAGGGACCTGCCATCGAGTCGATCAAGCTCGAGGCCGAAATCGATGCGACCGATTCGCTGGAGCTCCCGGAACAGAACGCCAACGCGGTGAGATACGGCATCGCGCCGCAACTGGCCGAGCTCGAAGCGCTCGTCAATCCGACGACGGCAGAGCTGCAGACGCTCAACTCCCTGTCGCAGTCGGGTACGCTCGAAATTCTGCCACCCCAGGCGCCGCTGGTGCTGTTTGTCTGGAGCGCCAGCCGCGTGGTGCCCGTGCGCGTCACCGAGTTCTCCGTCACCGAGGAGGCGTTCGACACCGCGCTGAACCCGACGCGCGCGAAAGTGAGCCTCGGTCTTCGCGTGATGACAACGGACGACCTAGGCTTCGACCATCGCGGCGGCAACATCTTCATCAGCCACTTGCGCACGCGGGAGGCGCTGGCGGGCAAGACCGGCGCGGCCTCGCTCGAGCAGCTCGGGCTCACCAGTCTGCCGTAACCATCAGGGAGCCGTATGACCGACCCCGTTCAACTGCTGATCGAAGCCGGCGCCATCCCGAGCGCGCCGTTTGTGCCGCAGAGCCGCTACAGCGGCGTCCCGCTCGCCCTGCTGAAGCGTCGGCCTGACGACGCCGGAGTCCCGTACGTGCTCCGGCGTTTCATTCCCGCGCCGCAGACTATCGCGACCGCCGGGCAGCACGTCGTGTCAGCGCAGGACAGACCCGACCTGCTCGGCGCGACCTATCTGGGCGACCCGCTGCTGTACTGGCGCATCGCCGACGCCAACGCTGTCGTGGATCCCAACGAGCTCACCGACACGCTGGGACGGCGCGTCGCGATCCCACAACCGCCGGGCATCTGAGCGCCATGCAGGGGGGTATCAAGCTGTCGCTGTTCATCGGGCCAGTGCCTGTTCCTGCGCCCAAGGAAGTCGTGGACGCGCTGACGTCTGCAAAGGTGGAGGCAGGCGCCGGCGACACGCAGTCGGGATTCGAGCTGACGTTCGAGCTGCCCGCGCGCTCCCCGCTTCGAACGCTGTTCCTGCTGAGCGGCGGCGGCAGCCTGCCGCTGATGCGGGTCGTGCTGGTCGTCCAAATCGGCGGCCGTGCCGAGTCCGTCATCGACGGCATGACGACCAACGTGGAGACGCGTCCCGGTGAGGGCGGCGTAAGCCAGCTCGTGGTCAAGGGGAAGGATCTGAGCGCGTTGATGGACATCGTCGAGCTGAACGGAGTGCCGTATCCAGCCATGCCGCCGGCGGTGCGCGTGCTGGTGGTGCTCGCGAAGTATGCGGCCCTCGGCGTCATTCCGATGGTCATCCCGAGCATCGTCGAGGACGTGCCGGTCCCGCTGGTGCGTATCCCGCTCCACCGCGGCACGGACTACGCCTATGTCAAGGAACTGGCGATGCAGTGCGGATACGTGTTCTACGTCGAGCCCGGTCCGGCCCCTGGCACCTCGAAGGCCTACTGGGGTCCAGAGATTCGCGTGGGCGAGGCGCAGCCGGCGCTGACGGTGAACATGGACGCCATGAGCAACGTCGAAGAGCTGAATTTCAACTTCGAGAAGGAAAAGAAGACGACGCCCATCGTCTTTTTCCAGGAACCGGTCAGCAAAGTGGCCATCGGCCTTCCGATTCCGGATGTCACGCCGCTGAATCCACCGCTTGGCATGGTGCCACCGCTCCCACCGAAGATCACCAATCTCGACAACACCGCCCACATGTCGCCCCTGTCGGCACTGATGACCGGCCTCGCATACGCGTCGCAGCACAGCGATTCGGTCTTCGGCAACGGACGGCTGGATGTCGCGCGATACGGGCGCCTGCTCAAGTCGCGTCAGCTTGTCGGCGTGAGGGGCGCGGGTCTGCCGTTCAACGGTCTCTATTACGTCAAGAGCGTGACGCACGACATCAAGCGTGGGGAGTACAAGCAAAGCTTCACGCTGGCCCGGAACGGGTTGGTGTCAACGGTCCCAACGGTGCCCGTATGAGCGCAGGTCCTTTCTGGGGCAAGTACCGCGGGCAGGTGGTGAACAACGTCGATCCGGAAATGATCGGCCGCATCCAGGTGCGCGTGTCTGATGTGTCTGCCGTCCCACTCGCAACCTGGGCGATGCCGTGTCTGCCGGTCGCCGGCATCAACATGGGCGTGTTCACCGTGCCGCCGATTGGCGCAGGCGTCTGGGTGGAGTTCGAGCGCGGGGATCCAGACTTCCCCATCTGGGTTGGCGGCTACTGGGGCAACGTGGCGGAAACACCGGCGCTCGCAAAGATGGTTCCTGCCGGTATCGCCGGCATCACGCTGCAAACCACGTTCAAGAACGGCATCGTGGTGAGTGACACTCCCGGACCATCGGGCGGCATCCTCATCCAGACCGCGACGGGCGCGATGGTCTCGGTGAGCGATGTCGGAATCATCATCTCCAACGGCAAGGGGGCAATCATCAACATGACGGGACCGACCACCGACGTCAATCTCGGTGCGCTGACGATCGTGTAGGAGGGACGTGTGCCTGCTCCTGTTCTGCACCTCGGCGCCACGGTGTTGTGCTCGCACGCCGGCCAGGCTACGCCCCTGTCGCCCTTTCCCCGTGTGACGGTGTCGGCCCAACCGGTCGTGACAATGGCCAGTCCATACGCGATCGCGGGGTGCGCGTTGAGCGGCACCTCGGCGCCGCCCTGCGTGACGGGCCAGTTCGTGATGGGAGCAGCGCGCGTGCTGGCTGGCGGCGTGCCGGTCACCACCATGGTGAGTCAGTCCGTCTGTACACCAACAGGCACGCCAATGCTGCCGCTCGTCGCACAGATGCGCGTTCTTGCCACGTGAGGATTTCGAATGCGGACACTGGATTATCCCTATCACTTCGACGGCAGCGGTCGTACGGCCACGACAGGTGAGGCTGATCACATCCGGGATCTCATCGAACAGGTGTTGCTCACGTCGCCGGGTGAGCGCGTGATGCGTCCGGACTTCGGCGCCGGGCTGCTGACCCTGGTGTTCGAACCGAACAGCGCCACGCTTGCCGCAACAACGCAGTTCCTGGTGCAGGGCGGGCTGCAGCAGCACTTGTCGAGCCTGATTGCGGTGAACAGCGTGACAGTCGAAAACATCGATGCGGCGCTGCAGGTCACGGTGCGGTACACCGTGCTGGCCGACACCACGGTGCGGCAGGCCAGCTTTACCGTGCCCGGGGGTGGTGTATGAAATTCTTCTGCTGCGATCCGCGCCGTCTCGACGTACTGAAGCGCTCCGGCACCGCGAATGCCATCGAATTCCTCGAGGTGCGCGATCATCTGGAGCCCGACCCCGCGCTTCGACAACGTACGTTGTTCGTCAGGCTCCTGCGCCCCGGCTTCACGCTGACGCCTGACAATCTGCTCATCGATGGCGGCGAGCGGCTTGCCACGATTCCGGTGGAGTGGGTGGCCGCAGCCGATGCTCTTCCATCGGGCGTCGATCCCGCACTGATCGACGGAATCGACGATCTCCCGCGC
>DATCJA010000002.1:0-14726 GCA_036507475.1 Vicinamibacterales bacterium | reverse complement strand
GCCGACGTGACGGCCTCGCCGGTCGAGCGGGACAGCGCGGCTTCGGAAAACCGAAGGCCACGGCCTTCGGCGCGCTTTTGCAGCTGATCGACATGCGCCCGCGAACCGGTATGCCACACGAGGGCTGCGCCCGCCTGTTCGGGCGGCGCCAGATACAGGGTCACCGCCCCCCGCAGCGTATTGACGGTGACGCTCGATTCCGACTGGGCCGTGACAGCCGCCGCGCTGGGTAGACGTGAGAAGGCTTTCAGCACCTGCTCGTGACGCGCGGCGGAGGCGACGCCGAGCAGAGAGACGTCACCTATGGCCGGAGCGAAACGGCGCAGGCTGCCGACCGCGGTCAGCCCCTCGGCGCTGAGACCGGCGCGGCGTGCTTCGCGAATGAGCGACGAGGCGAGCATATGCGCTCGCCCGAGAGGCATGCGAAAAGTCGTCAAAGGCACAGGGCACGAGCCACGAGGCACAGGCCACGACGCGCAGCGACGTGTGCCCCTGCATTGTGCCTTGCGGCGTAGGCCCTGTTCAAACCGCGCTGATCAGACGATCGAGGACTTGGGCATTTGCCTGGCGGCTTGTGACTTTGTAGTGAACTGCGGTTACGGCCGTGTGATGGACCGCCGGCCGACCATCATCCGATACAGAAAGAGCAGCAGCACAGAGCCGAGAAACGCCATCACCCAACTGGCGGGTTCGCCTTCTCCGTAAAGCCCGAGCGTACGCCCGATGAATCCGCCGAGTACTGCCCCCGCGATACCGAGCAGTATCGTCACGATGATGCCGCCGGGGTCGCGGCCGGGCATCACGAGCTTCGCAAGCGCTCCGACCACCAAGCCGAAGAGGATCCAACCAAGAATAGTCATCAGTCTCTAGCCTCCACGTTCTAATCACGCCACGTGGTTGCAAGTGAGGGACCGTGTGGTGCGCATCGACCTCTGCGTTGCAGGCGAGCAAGACTCGGTAGAAACCGCCGAGCGTGTGTTTCCGCTCGCTGGGGCCGCATGTGCGTGTTGGCCGGGTTTCTGATACAGGCCTGGGGTGAGCCGTTTCGGGCCGGTCAGCCGTTCGGACGTCGAAGCGAGCGTCGAAGCGCGGAGGAGAGGAACATCGTAGGTGCTACCTGTTGAAATCCGCCGCTCCGACGCCCAGAATCCTTTATCGGGTGTCGTCAGCTGATTCACTAGGGCTCAGACGGCAGAACCCTTCGTTGCCCTCGAATGCAGCGCGCTCTTTCACGAGAAACAGCTGGTGGCGGTGACGCTCGATGCGAGCCCGGTTGTCCGCTGGACCTGCAGATTCAGTCGTGCGGTCGCTTGTCCGGGAGTCGACTGCGAGGCATCGCCACCGTAGCGGCCGGTTATGGTGCCGACGTGCTGCTGCCCTCGCGCAACTCGAGCCTGAACGAGCCATTCAGCAGCGGAAACGTTGCGCTTTCACGGCGTTCTGTGACGCTCTCCGCCAAACGGACGAGGCAACGTGCTGGCGGAGGGGAATGTCGTGGGTGGGAGCGCGTCCGGTGCGAGGGGTCCACCACATGCGGGGATCGTAACCGCAAGGCCGATCGAGCCTGCCAGGCGGGAGAAGTTTCCGAACACAGAAAATCCGCGAAGTGTCATTGGCGCGCAAGCTGAGCAACAACGCCGCCGAGTGCGAATCGGCGCGCGATGCCGCGCAGTGCCGCGCATTCTCCGGCAACCTGGCATTCCCTCGCGGAAACCCGTTCGGCCAAGAGGTTGGCTGACCAGCCAAGAAGTCGGCGGCGATCTTACCGGGAAAGTCGCGAAGGAGGTTTCGGCTGGTTCGACAAAGACTGGAAGTCTGCCTCGCACTTCGGGCAGATCGTCTCGGCAACGTCGGCGCCTACGCGATTCGCTGCTGACGCGGCGTCGCGGCTCACCTCGCGAACCGTACCGCACCAGGCGCAGGAGGCGGTTGCACGTTCACGGTCGGTGCTGTCCCCATTCGACATCGGCAGCCACCGCGCATGTTTGGTGCCGAACTGGTTGGCACAAAACGTCACATCGCGACGCAGTGTGGCGGCTGAACGACATGCCGGTGGTTACGTTTCGGAACATTGACGCACGATTGCGACCCACGCACACGAACAAGGGTGCGCTTCGTGGCGTCAGGGGTATCGAGGCCAGGGGCAGTGTTACGGCGCAGGCGTTGTCACTTCTGGCCGGCGCACGCGTTCGATGCGTTCGCTCGTGACCGGATGGCTGGACAGATAACCGAGCGCACCGCCTCCCGCGCCGCCGTCCTCTCGTGCGGATTTCTCGAGGCGCTCGAGTATCAGCGCGAAGTGCTCAAGCGATATGTTGTTGATCCGCAGAACGTCTACCGCATACGAGTCTGCCTCACGCTCGAGGTCGCGGGAGTAATTGGCTTGCAGCAATGCCGTCGGTGCCGCCGCGGCCAGTACGCTGACATCGCCAACGAGCCAGGTGATTGCCAGCGCCACGACCGAGTTCTGAAACAGTTGCCGCAGTCCATGACGCCGAACCACGTGGCCAGCTTCATGCGCAAGCACCGCGATGATCTCTTCGTCCTTCTGCGCGAGCGCCACGAGTGCGTCGGTGATCACGAGCGTGCCGGATGGCAGCGCCATGGCGTTGGGACCGAGCAACTCGCTCTTCCGAAAGATGATGTCGTACGCGTTGGAATCGGCCACGGACGGAAAACGGAGGCGCCCGAACCGCTCGACGAGCTGGGCCTGTCGATCGGGCGGCACCACGGTCGCCTCGAACACCTGTTTGTCGAGAGCGGACAGCACTTCGCGGCTGATGAGATCGACGACCGGATCGGGCACCTGTTCGGCGGCCACGATGGCGAGCGCCGGGACCGCGTACCGATATCCTGCGATGAGGCCCGCCACGAACAGCACCGCCGACACGGTAACCCACCACAGGCGCCCCTCCCAACGCGTCACGCGTCGCGGTGTGATGCGCGAAGCACTCAGCAGCGTCTCCAGAGCGGCGGCATTCTCCACCTCGCAGAATGCGCCATCGCGGAAGCGTATCAGCCGCGGCGTGGCGCCGGGTCCTTCTGTGATATCGACCTCGTGGAGTGGTGCGCTGCGGCTGACACCGGCGCCGCTCACGACGATCATCGAAGGCTGGAGGGCAACGATCACGGAGTGCGGCGTGGAATGTTGCCCGTCGAAGTAGATGGCGGGCACGTGCCCCAGGGCTTCGACCTGGGCCGCCGACGGATTCAGCGAACGATCAGATTCCGAAGTCAACGTCGAGCAGCTCCGCGGCTTCTTCGCCGAGAGCCGCCGTCTCGGGCTGCGCGCCGGCCACGAATTCGTCAAGCGTGCCGGAGCTGACCAGCGACAATTCGCCGATGACATACTTCGCGAGCCGAACCTCTGCGTAAGGCTTGAACAGCCCCAGCGTGCAGGCGATGCCCAGCACGTTTGTCACGACGATGGCGAGCAATTTGTGGACTTCGAGGGTCGAGATGAACCGGTGTGGACCGAGCGAGGTATGGCGCCACACGATATTCCGGATCTGTACCGTCATGAGCGACCAGAAGACAGTCGCACCAAGCGCGTACATGACGATGAAGAAGCCGAGGAGCAGCATCTGTTGCGTCGACGCTTGATCCCCGGTCTGCTCTTCGCCGATCACCCCCAGCCCCACCACGAGACCGACGACGAACCCCGTGACGACCGTCAGCACGGCCAGGGCAAGCGCCGTCATCAGGTAGGCCTTGTAAAAAGCGGCCACCGGCGCCGCGTACGTAAACCGCGTCTGCCCGTACGACGCATTCGCGTGCTGGAACCGCTTCAGTCGATGGTGCGCCAGTGGCACCAGCGTGAACAGACTGAAGAACGAGAGCACCGGTAACGCCAGAAACACCCAATACGCCTCGCCGGGGGTTCCGTGGAAGTGAAACCGCAGCCCTCGATAGCTGCTGTTGTACAACCGGAATCGCAGCGATCGGGTGAGAAGCCACGGAAGCACCGCCGCCATCGCTGCAGCCGCAAGGAGGCCAAGCGCAGGACTGATGTAACCGGCGACGTAGTAACCGCCGAATAACAGGAACGCAAAGATGCGCCCCTTCAAGATGGCCAGCGGTTTGCCGTGGTAATCGAAGCTGGCACCGGACACCCGTGTGTGGCGGTAGAAGTACTCCAGGCGCCGAACCTTCGCCCATGCGGAATAGATGCCGAGCGTGGCGACGCTCAGAACGAGGTTGACGATCCAGATGCCGAAGTATTCGTCGCCACTTCCCGTAAAGGTGAACGGCTCGTAGCGGGTGACGGCGTCCTCGGGCAGGGCAGGGACGACGCCTGCATCCTCCAGCGTCGGCGAACCGGGCTGCATCATTGGACCGCTATACGGCTCCTCACGAGGATTTTGTACCCGTTGCGTGCCTATAAGTCGAGCCGTATAGCGGTCCTAGGCGCGCGGAGCGCGCCAAAAGATACTGGCCAACCAGCTGAGGGGCGCCGCCGGGGATATCAAGAGGCAGGGCCCCTTGGCTGGCTCGTTCCGGCCGGTGCCGTCAGCAGCAGGCCAGCGGGAATCGCAATCCACTGGCAGACTCGGCGGGATGGATGGCAGAGCATCGCCATAGGCCCGAAGTATGACGGAAGTCCGCCAGCGTAAGCGGAGAAATCGAAAGGGCTTGAAGGGTGGCTTGCCAGCCGTCCACCTTCGCGGCTCAACTTGCGCTGAACGCCGCTACGGTGGACAACCTCCGCCTGTCGGTGGCGTGAGCTCGCTTGGCTTGCCAACCGTAGCTCGCGAGACATGGCAGTCCACCTTCGCGGCTTCGCCGCTACGGTGGACATCCTTCGCCCGATGGATTAGCTCGCTTGGCTTGCCATCCGAAGCTCGCCCGAAGGGCGAGCGAAGGATGGTGGACGGCAGGGGGATCGAACCCCTGACCTCTGCATTGCGAACGCAGCGCTCTCCCAGCTGAGCTAGCCGCCCGGTTGAAATCTCAGGAAGGGACATCAGTGTAACACGCGAGAATGCGACGTCGAACGTGTGGGAGCGCGGGTTACTATACTCGGCGGCGACTCCTACACGCCCGCTCGCGTCCTTCGAATGCCCACTGTCAAGAAAATCGGCGTATTGACCGGCGGCGGCGATGCCCCCGGCCTAAACGCCGTCATCCGCGCCGTCGTGAAGGCCGCGTGCAACGCGGGTGTCACGGTCGTTGGCTTGGAAGACAGCTTCGATGGGCTGATTTATCCGGAAAAATCACGGCCTCTCACCCCGCGCGACGTGACCGGCATCCTTCGGCTTGGCGGCACCATCCTCGGTACCGTGAACAGGGGCGACCCGTTTCACAAACCGATCACGACGCCGGACGGGACGTTTGACTACGCGGAACGCGTGATGGAGATGTTCGCGCGAACCGGACTCGAGGCCCTCGTGTGCATCGGCGGCGATGGCACGCTGGCGATCTCGTACGAGTTCTATCGGAAGGGCATCCCGATTGTCGGCGTACCCAAGACAATCGACAACGATATCGTTGGCACGAACAGCTCATTCGGCTTCGACACGGCGGTCAGCTTTGCGACGGAGGCGATCGACAGGCTGCACACGACTGCCGAGGCGCATCGACGCATCCTTGTCGTCGAGGTCATGGGCCGGTACGCCGGCTGGATCGCGCTGCACGGCGGTGTCGCGGGCGGCGCCGACGTCATCCTGATGCCCGAGATTCCTTACGATCTCGATAGGGTTGCGAAGTGCATCCAGGATCGCGACGCTTGGGGTGCGCGGTTCAGCATCGTTGTCGTCGCGGAAGGCGCCAGGCCGAAGGGCGGCGCGATGTCAGTGATCGCGAAAGCGCAAGAAGGTCAGCCGGAGCGTCTCGGCGGGGCGGGGATGCTGGTTGCCAAAGAACTGGAGGCCCGCACCGGCAAGGAAACGCGCTCTGTGGTGCTCGGACACCTGCAGCGTGGCGGTGCGCCGACGGCGTTCGATCGCACGCTGGCCACGCGGTTCGGCGGAAAGGCCGTCGAGCTGGTGCTGGCGGGGCACTTCGGCGTGATGGTGGCGAATCACCCGCCTGACATCGTGCCCGTCCCGCTCGGTGATGTGGTTGGAAAGACCCGAACCGTGCCGCTCGACTACGACCTCGTGCACACCGCCAGAGCGCTCGGGGTTTCGTTCGGCGACTAGCGCACGAGCAGCTCCTGATCCTTCTTTTTCTGAAGCTCGTCGATCATCTTGACGTGCTCGTCGGTGATCTTCTGCACGTGCTCGAGGCCCTTCCGTTCGTCGTCCTCGGAGACCGTGTGGTCTTTCAACAACTTCTTGAGCCGCTCGTTGGCATCGCGTCTCACCTGCCGCACGGCGTTGCGGCCGTCCTCGGCCTGCCTGTGCACGTGACGTGAGAGCTCTTTGCGGCGGTCGTCGGTGAGAGGCGGGATGGGAATGCGGATGACCTTGCCGTCGTTGGCGGGATTGAGGCCGAGGTCCGACGATCGAATCGCCTTGTCGATTGCCGTCATGAGCGAGGGGTCGAACGGCTGCGCCACGATCAGCGCAGGCTCCGGCACCGAAAGCGCCGCGACCTGATTGATCGGCATCTTCGAGCCGTACGCCTCGACGTGGACCCCTTCGAGCAGTCCGACGTTCGCGCGGCCGGTCCGCACGCCTGCCATGTCGCGCCGCACGCGATCGATCGCGCCGTCCATGCGCGTCTTCACTTCCGAGAACATACCCTTCAAGTCGTTGAAGTCCATCGCTGTACCTAGTTGGTGGTTCGTGGTTGGTGGTTCGTGGATGGCGGTTCGCGGTCAGTCGTGACTGGCCGCCACCAACCACCAACCAGCTACGTTGACACCATCGTGCCGACCGCCTCGCCGAGCACCACCCGCCGGATATTCCCGACTTCACGCAGGTTGAAGACGACGATCGGCAGGTTGTTGTCCATACACAGGGAAATCGCCGTGGCGTCCATGACCTTGAGCTGCCGTTCGAGCACCTGCAGGTAGGAAATCGCCGGGTACTTGGTCGCATCGGGATGAATCATCGGGTCGGCCGTGTAGATGCCGTCTACTTTCGTCCCCTTGAGGATGACCTCGGCCTTGATTTCCATCGCGCGCAAGGCGGCCGCCGTGTCGGTCGTGAAATAAGGATTGCCGGTGCCGGCCGCGAAGATGACGACGCGACCCTTCTCGAGGTGCCGGATAGCCCGCCGGCGAATGAACGGTTCGGCCACCGCACGCATCTCGATGGCGGTGACCACGCGTGTCATGACGCCCTGCTGTTCGAGGGCGTCCTGCAGCGCCAGCGCGTTGATCACCGTCGCCAGCATGCCCATGTAGTCAGCGGTGGCGCGGTCCATCCCGCGTACGCTTGCGGCGACGCCCCGAAAGATGTTGCCGCCCCCGATGACGATAGCGGTCTGGACACCCAGGCTCTGGATCTCTCCGACATCGCGTGCAATCCGCGTGGTCACCGCGGGATCGATCCCGAACTGCTGGTCGCCCATCAGCGCTTCTCCGGAGAGTTTCAGGAGCACGCGCTGATAGAGCGGAGCTGCGGCAACGGGGTCCGACATTCGGAATGAATTATAGACGGCCGCACGATTCGTGCGGCCTATTCGATTGATTCGCCGACGCGGTAGCGCGTGAAGCGGCCGATCGTGATGTTCTCGCCGGTCTTGGCGGTTGTCTCCGCGACCAGTTGTCCGACCGTGACATTGGGATCGCGAATGGACGGCTGCTCCAGCAGCACGAACTGCGAATAAAAGCTGCCCAGCTTGCCGTCGATGATCTTGTCGAGTACCTGCGGGGGCTTGCCCGAGCCCTCCATCTGCGCGCGGTAGATGCTTTTTTCCTTCTCGATCGCCTCCGGCGGAACATCCTCCCTGCGCCCCCATTTCGGATCGGCAGCTGCAATATGCATGGCCACTTCCTTGACCAGGTTCTGGAACCCCTCGGTCCGCGCCACGAAGTCGGTCTCGCAATTGACCTCGACGAGGACGCCGATCTTGCCCCCCAGATGGATGTAGCTGCCGATGAGGCCCTGCGCCGTGGCACGACCTGCACGCTTGGCCGCTTGCGCCAGGCCGCGTTTGCGCAGCAGTGTCGTGGCCTCATCGACGTTGCCGTTCGCTTCTGTCAGCGCGGCCTTGCACTCCATCATGCCTGCGCCGGTCTTGTCCCTGAGCTGTTTCACCTGATCTGCCGTGATTGTCGCCATTGCTCAATCTCTCTGGTTGGCTCTAGGCTTTCGGCTTTAGGCTGTGGGCGGCGTCCTTGAGCCCAGAGCCGAGAGCCCAAAGCCTGAAGCCCGTACATGAAAAGCGCCGGCCCGGGCCGGCGCTGTGCTCGCCCGATGCGCTCAGGCGGGGGTTGGTTCGGCCCGACGCTGCGGTCGCGTCACCCGCGTCAGTCGCGCAGCGGCGTCGGCGGCGGCGGCCTCCTCGGCCTGCGCGGCTGCGTCTTCGGCCATCTTTGCCTCGCGCATGCCGCGACCACCCAGCACTGCGTCCGCAACCTTTGACGCGAACAGCTTGATCGCTCGCAGCGCATCGTCATTTCCGGGGATCACGTAATCCACCTCGTCCGGATCGCAGTTGGTATCGACGATCCCAATCACCGGAATTTTCAGCTTGCGGGCTTCGTCGACCGCGATCTTCTCCTTGCGCGTGTCGACGACGAAGACCGTGTCCGGCAGCCGCGACATCAGCCTGATGCCCTCGAGGTTCTTCAACAGCTTCCGCTTTTCCTTCTCGGCGCGGGCGATTTCCTTCTTGGAGAGGGTGTCGTACCGGCCGTCTGTGACCATCGCCTCGAGGTCGCGAAGGCGGCCAAGACTCCGCTGAATGGTCGTAAAGTTGGTCAGGAGACCGCCAAGCCAGCGCTGATTGACGAAGAACATCCCGCAGCGCTGCGCCTCTTCAGAGATGACGTCCTGGGCCTGCCGCTTCGTGCCGACGAACAAGACCGTTTTGCCTTCGGCCGCGAGGTTTGTGACGAAATCTTCGGCATCGCGGAACTTCCTGGCCGTCTTGTTCAGGTCGATGATGTAGATGCCGTTGCGCTCTCCGAAGATGTAGTCCTTCATCTTCGGGTTCCACCGCTTCGTCTGGTGGCCGAAGTGCACTCCGGCTTCGAGCAGGTCCTTGATCGCAATCCCCGGCAAGCTGCCTCCCTTCCTCTACGAGCCACAGAGTCGCAGAGGCACAGAGAAATCCAATGCTTCGTCTCTGGGCCGTGACTCTGTGGTCCGCGTCATTGTGAACTACCGCTTACTGAACTGGAACCGTTTACGCGCGCCAGCCAGACCGTACTTCTTGCGTTCCTTGACTCGCGCGTCCGACACGAGCAGGCCGTCTTTCTTCAGTTGACGACGCAATTCCGTGTTGAACTCGACAAGGGCGCGCGCAATTCCGAGACGCAGCGCTCCAGCCTGACCGTTGACGCCTCCGCCGGCCACCGTGGCGAGAATGTCGAACTTGTCTCCGGATTCTGTGAGCAGCAACGGCCGGCGCACCTGTGTCCGCAGCGCGTCGGTCGGAAAGTAGTTCGCGAACTCTCGGTGATTGACGGTAATGGAGCCCTTGCCGGGGCGGAGAAACACGCGAGCCGTGGACGTCTTGCGGCGGCCTGTTGCGTAGTATTCGATGTTTGCCAAATTAGGCGACCTCGATCTTTCTCGGTTGCTGGGCCGCGTGCGGATGATCCGGACCCGGGTACACCTTGAGCTTTCGGTACATCGCGTTTCCCAGCTTGGTCTTCGGCAGCATGCCCCGAACGGCTTCCTCGACCAGCCGGATCGGCTGTCGCTGCCGGAGGACGGAAGCGCGCTCCTCGCGCAGCCCCCCCTCATACCCGCTGTGCCGGCGGTAGATCTTCTGTTCTTCCTTCCGGCCGGTTAGCTTGACCTGTGCGGCGTTGACGACCACGACATGGTCACCCGTATCGATGAACGGGGTGTACACCGCTTTGTGCTTACCTTGCAACAGCTTGGCCGCCAGCGTCGCTATCCGGCCGAGCACCTGGCCCTGTGCATCGATGACGTGCCACCGGCTGTCTGCGCCCCTGGCGCTCGCTACGAACGTACGCATGAAGAGGGAGTCCTTCGCGGGTGGGTCCGACCGGGAGAGGTCCCGATCTGTACGCAGCAAGACCAACAGCCGCAAACCCCAATAGTAGTGATAGTTGGCGGGACTGTCAAGGTAAACGACACCCGTCGAACGGCTGTGTTGTCTTCGACCGTTCGTCCGATAAAGAGACACGACAGGTGTCTCAGGTCGTTCCACGCCTTGCGAGTTCGCGCAGGAGTCGTGAAGCGCCTCAACCGTTTTCCACAGCGAGGGGCTGCGTGTTTCGAAAGGCGAAAAACGTTGTCGGGCTCGACATCGGATCGAGTGCGGTCAAGGCGGTCGAGCTCAAGCCCGCTGGAAAAGGATACCGTGTCGCGGCCTTCGGCCTGCAGCCAGTCCCTGCTGACTCGATCGTCGACGGCGCGATCATCGATGCGGGCGCCGTTGCCGACGCCATCCGTCGCGTGTTCGACGGCAACAAAGGGTTCAAGACGAAGGACGTCTGCGCGTCGCTCTCCGGGAACGCTGTGATCGTCAAGAAGATCACGCTGCCGGTGATGACCCGCTCGGAGCTCGATGATTCGATTTCGTGGGAGGCCGAGCAGTACATCCCGTTCGACATTCAGGACGTCAATCTCGACTATCAGATTCTCGACGCAGGAACCGGACCGGATTCCCGTGGCAGCATGGACGTTCTACTCGTCGCCGCCAAGAAGGAAAAGATTGGCGACTACACGTCGGTCATCGCCCAGGCCGGCCGGACGCCCGTTGTCGTGGATGTCGATGCGTTCGCGTTACAGAACGCGTACGAGGCGAACTACGGCCTGGACCCGCGCGAAGTTGTGGTCCTGATGAATGCGGGTGCGAGCGCGATCAATATCAACATTCTCCAGGGCGATCAGTCGGTCTTCACCCGCGATATCTCCATCGGCGGTAACGCCTACACGGAGGCGGTGCAGAAGGAGCTCAACCTGCCGTTCGATTCGGCCGAGCAGGTGAAGAAGGGCATCCCGGTCGACGGCGCCACGTTCGAAGAAGTGCGTCCGATGCTGCACGCGGTGACCGACAACGTTCTGCTCGAGATCCAGAAGACATTCGATTTTTTCAAGGCGACCGTGTCGTCCGACCAGATCGATCGCATCGTGCTGAGTGGCGGCGCCTCGCGTGTGGACGCCTTCAACGACATGCTCCTCGACAGGTTCGGCGTGCCCGTCGAGGACTTCAATCCGTTCAGCGCGATTACGTGGGACGTCAAGAAGCTGTCGGGCGATCCTGTCGAGGTCGCGCCCACCGCTGCGGTCGCCGTCGGCCTCGCGTTGCGCCGGGTGGCCGATCGATGATTCGCATCAACCTGCTGGGCGTCGAGCGCCCGCGCGCGCGCAAGGCGATCGCGTTCGACATCGGCCAGCGGCTCACGCTGGCGGCCGGTCTCATCGTCGTTGTTGCGGTGCTCGCCGTCGGCTGGTGGTATTGGGCGATACGCCGCGAGTCAACGCAGCTCGATACGGAGCTGGCAGGCGCCCAGCAGGAAGCCACGCGACTGCGATCGCTTCTGGCAGAGGTGCAGCAGTTCGAGGCGCAGAGCGAGCAGCTGCGGCAGCGGGTCGCGCTCATCACCCAGCTTCGCCGCGGCCAGAGCATCCCCGTCCAGCTCCTCGACCACGTGAGCCGGAGCCTTCCCGACATGCTCTGGCTGACGACCATGGAGCAGGAAGAGGGTCAGGTAACGATCGAGGGGCGCAGCACGACGTTGATCGCGCTGTCCGACTTCGTCGGCAACCTGGGAAACGGCCAGCTGCTGCGGAGACCGATTGAGATTGTCAACAGCCAGGTGCAGCCAGCTTCGAAAACTGGTACGCAGGTGACGCCAGAGCTGATCCAGTTCACCGTGCGGGCCCAGGTCAACACACCCGCACAACCGGCAGCCGAGGAACCCGCTGGCCGTGGCCGCGGCCGCGGTGCGCGCGGGGCCGCGGGGCGTGGGGCCGCGGCGCGAGGGCGCCAGGCGCAGGCGCGCTAAAGCGCGGCCCTGCTTGCCCGATACCCAGAAATGGCGATGACTCTCAGCCTCGGCCGGCTCCCCTGGTATGCACAGATCGGCGCGTTCGTCGTCCTCGGGCTCGCCGGTGTCGGTGCGTTCTGGTACGGCTATGCACGGTCGGCGGATGAGAGCCTCGTAAGTCGGCGCGCGCAGCTGGAATCGTTGAGAGGCGAGATCACTCGTGGGCTCGCCACTGCGCGGCGACTCCCCGAGTTCCGGCGCCAGGTGGCTATTGAACAGGCGCAGCTCGATCGGTTGCGCGTGGTGCTGCCGGAAGAGCGGGATGTTGCCGACCTCCTTCGACGCGTGCAGGCCATGGCTACGCAGTCCAACCTGACCATTCTCGGTTTCGCACCACAGGCGATCACGACCCGCGATCTGCACGCTGAGTGGCCCATCGGCTTGCAGCTCGAGGGGACGTACCACGACCTCGGGGCGTTTCTCGAGCGCGTCAGCAAGTTCCCACGCATCATCAACGTGACGAAGATTGCCATCCGGGCGAAAGAGAACAACGCCACATCGGCGGTCACGATCACCGCCGAGTGCACGGCCACCACGTTTGTCCTGAGTGACCCGCAGCAGCCGGAGCCGGAGGCGGTCGGTCGCGGCCGCGGAGGCGGCGCGCGTGGGCGGGGCCGCGGCGCCGCGGCCAGGGGACGAGGATAACGGCCATGTTCCGCTCGTTCGTACTGGCCATCGGTATCCTCGGCGCCCCCGTGCTGGCGGCCGCCCAGGCGCCTGCTCAGCCGAAGCCCGCAACCGAGGCGCCGGCACCCGCGCAGCAAGCGCCTCCGGCTGCTCGCGAATCTGCGGCCGGAGCGCAAGCGAACACGACCGATCAACTGATCGAGCCGCAGGGGTTCGCGTATGTCCCCGGGGGCCGCCGCGATCCGTTTGTGAGTCTGCTGCGACGTGGAAGCGATCCACGGGCTGGCGCGCCGGGAACGCGCCCCGCCGGGCTCGCTGGCCTTGGCGTCGAGGAAATCACGCTGCGGGGAACCCTACGAAGCCGCGAAGGCTTTGTCGGAATCCTGCAGGGCGCCGATCAGAAAACGTACATCGTGCGAGCGGGCGACAAGCTGTTCGACGGCTCGATTCGCACCATCTCCCAGAACGACATGGTGATTGTGCAGCAGGTCAGCGATCCGCTCTCGCTCGAGAAGCAGCGTGAGGTGCGCAAGGTGCTCCGACAGATCGAGGCGAATTAATGGTACGTCCTTCCCAAATCACTCCCGGCCGCTCCGCTCCCACCCCACCAAGCAGGCGTGCGCGGCGGGGACCCCGGGCTGTCGCGGCCGGCAGATCGCGGTTGGCGGCTTGTTGTGACTGGTACTCAATCACTCGAAACGGTCCACTAAGCATGTACCGACACACGACTGTGGTGCTGCTCTGTCTGGCGATGGCGGTTGGCGCGAAGGCGCCGCTGACTGCCACCGCGGCCGGAATAGAGATGGCAACGCTCAGGAAGATTGCGTCGCGCGTCGATGAGCGCGCCGGCGTCATCGCGATTGAGTCCTCCGCGCCGGTGGCGTACGTCGCGGCGCAGCCCGATCCACACACCTTCGTGATCGAGCTGCGGGATGTCGTCGCGAGCGGGTTCGCCGATAACTTCACGCGCGACCCTCGGCACCCGTTCTCGGCCGTGCAGGTTGAAAGCAGCGTGGCCGCCGACGGCGTCGCGATCGCGCGGGTGCGCATGGCGCTCACGCAGCCGCTTCGTCCCCGCGTCCGCAGTTCACGCAACATCATTTACGTCGAGGCCGACAGGCTGGACCGGGGGGTGCGCACGACAGGCGCCCGGCTGGCTGGCCCCGCGAGCGCGCTTCTTCATGTGAGCGCGGCGCCGCGCGGCGCCGCGACGGCCGTCACGTTGTACGGCAGCGGCCGGCTGACCGCCTCTCGCGTCGACACGCCCCAAGACGGCTCGCCGCGGCTGGTCCTCGATCTGCCAAATGCCACGTCGGCGCTGCCCCGCACCACGTCTGTCGGCCAGGGGCCGGTCGACAAGGTGCACATCCGGCTCGACGCGAACACTCCATTTGTCACTCAGGTCGTCATGGATCTGACGCGACGCGCCCCGTACCACATCGAGATGTCGCCCGATGGGTACGAGCTCACGGTCGTGTTCGACCCGCCTTCACCGACCGCGCAGGTCATGTCGGCTTCGGCGGGGCAGGCTCCGCCTTCGCCGACCGAGCAGGTCACGTCGGCTTCGGCGGGGCAGGGTCCGCCTCCGCCGACCGCGCAGGTGATGATGGCTTCGGCAACGCAGGCACCGCCTTCAGCGGCGCCACCTACGGTGGGACAGTTGGGACAGGGCCCTTCGCCATTGCCCCCGGTCGCGGCCCAGGGTCCGCTGGTACTGCAGGCTGCCGCCGCGCCTGCCGCACAAGCGCCCGCGCCCGCATCGCAAGCGCCTGCGCAGACGTCGCAGCCAGGCGGCGCGCCGCAAAGGTTTACCGGGTTCCCGATCAGTCTCGACTTCCAGGGCGCCGATCTGCGTGCGGTCCTGCGGACGTTTGCCGAGATCAGCGGCCTGAATATCGTGATCGATCCGTCGATTCAAGGCGCCGTTGATGTCGCATTGCGCGACGTCCCCTGGGACCAGGCGCTCGACATCATCCTCCGCGCGAACCGGCTGGGCTACTCGATTGACGGCACGATC
>DATCJA010000001.1:0-12975 GCA_036507475.1 Vicinamibacterales bacterium | reverse complement strand
TTTGCACGCAATTCGACGCGGCGTTCGACTGTGCGGCAGACTGCCTAAAAAAAACTCGCTCTCATTCCACAACATGTTGTGGGCAAATGGTCAGATCAGCGCAAGCCGCGTTTCATCCATCAGGGTGCGTCGAAGACGGGTGGGGAACAAATTGGGATCAGCGGCGCTGTAGTTGAGCTGGCACAGAAGCCCTGCCTTGTGCCCTTCGTTACCTTCGTGCCCTTCGTGCCTATCGATTCGCGTACAGAGGACCGAACGCGTTGGCGAGCATCACGCCCATGAGGATCACGCCAACGCCGACAATCGCGGCGTCGCGGGTGCGGCGGATGTTGAACCCGCCGGTCCTGCAGAGCACATAGCCGGCGATCAGGTTGAAGCTGCCCCAGAGCGCATTGACTTACGCCGAAATCCGGCTCTTGATCCCTGTTGGCCGGAGGCGTAGGCTGTCACACGTAGTACAAGTCGTCGCCAGTCATCCTCCTGACCGTGGACGCGTGTCAGGCGACCGAAGGAGGTTAGCAGTGGCCAGTCCAAGTCGATATCCGCGAGCGTTGGCGGCCGCGATTGCGGTGGTCTTCGCCGTTCTTCTATTTGGCGTCAACAGCGGGGAGATCGTAGGCCAGCGCGCGACCGTCGCGATCGACGGCGACGACATCGGCGGTGTCGTCACTGGACCGCGCGGTCCGGAAGCGGGCGTCTGGGTGATTGCGGAAACCACCAACCTGCCGACGAAATTCATCCGGAGCGTCGTCACCGACGATCAGGGACGCTATGTCGTTCCGGATCTGCCCAAGGGGATGTACAGCGTCTGGGTGCGCGGCTATGGGCTGCTGGATTCAGCCAAAGTACAAAGCGAGCCGGGGAAGATTCTGAATCTGTCCTCCCTGCCCGCTCCGAACGCGCAGGCTGCCGCCGAGTACTACCCGGCGCAGTACTGGTTCTCGCTGCTGCAGGTGCCACGCGAGAACGAATTCCCGGGCACCGGCCCGTCGGGCAACGGCATTTCCACCGACATCCGGAACCAGGCCGAATGGATCGCTGAGGCCGTCAGTACCGACGCGTGCATAGGGTGCCATCAGCTCGGCAACAAGGCGACGCGCACGATCCCGGAAAGCCTGGGCGTCTTTCCGACGTCCGCCGCGGCGTGGGAACGCCGGGTGCAGTCCGGACAGGCCGGCGGGGGAATGATTGGCCGGCTGACCGAGGTCGGAAAGGGCCGCGCATTGGCCATGTATGGCGACTGGACCGACCGTGTCAAGGGTGGCGAGATTCCCGCGGCAGCGCCGCCACGCCCGCAGGGCATCGAGCGCAACGTCGTCGTGACGCTGTGGGACTGGTCCGATCCGAAGGCGTATCTGCACGACGAGATCACGAGCGACAAGCGGAACCCGCGCGTAAACGCCAACGGACCGATCTATGGCGCGCTCGAGGCGAGCGCCGACTACATGCCCGTGGTCGATCCAGTCGGCCACAAGGCGACGCAGATCAAGCTGGAAGTGCGCGATCCGAAGACGCCGAGCAGCGGCGCAAACGGGCCGGTGCAGCCATCGCCGTACTGGGGCGACGAAACGATCTGGAACAGCCAGGCCAACGCGCACAGCTTTGCGATGGACGCGCAGGGGCGCGTGTGGGTGGCGTCGAGGATTCGCACCAACCAGACGCCGGCGTACTGCCGCGAGGGTTCGACACATCCGTCGGCCCAGGCGTTCCCGATTCCTCAGAGCAACCGCCAGGTTGCGATGTACGACCCGAAGACGAAGAAGGTCACGACCGTCGATACCTGCTTCGGTACGCACCATCTGAATTTCGCGGAGGACGCCAACGACACGTTGTGGTTCTGCGGCGGCGGTCAGGTGGTCGGCTGGTTCAACACGAAGCTGTACGACCAGACGGGCGACGAGCAGAAGGCGCAGGGCTGGACTGCTCTGGTGCTCGATACCAACGGCAACGGGAAGCGTGACGCGTACGTCGAGCCCAATCAGCCGGTCGATCCGACCAAGGACAAACGGATCAGCGCGCCGTACTACGGCGTGGCGCCGAGTCCGGTTGACGGGTCGATTTGGGGCTCGGTCACAGGCTTCCCTGGCGCCGTCGCACGCCTCGTTCCGGGCTCGAATCCACCGCAGACGGCGCTCGCCGAGTACTACGAGCTGCCGATGAAGGACGGCAAGCCGGTAGCGGCCTATTCACCGCGCGGGATGGACGTCGACCGCAACGGCGTCGTCTGGATCGGGACGGCGAGCGGGCATCTCGTGAGCTTCGATCGCCGCAAGTGCACGGCGCCGCTCAACGGGCCGAACGCCACCGGTCAGCATTGCGCCGAGGGCTTCACCGTACACGCGCTGCCGGGACCGAACTACAAGAACTCGGTGTCGTCAGGGAGTGCCGAGTCGCCGTACTACACGTTCGTGGATCGTTTCGACATGCTGGGTACGGGCAGCAACAACGTGCCGATGGTCACGGGTAACCAGGCAGAGGCGCTCGTGGCGCTCGTGAACGGCCGCATGCAGACCTTCCGCGTGCCGTATCCGATGGGCTACTACGGCAAGGGCTTTGACGGCCGCATTGACGATCCCAATGCCGGATGGAAGGGCAAGGGGGTCTACTCGACGTTTGCCACGCGCGCCCCGTTCCACGCTGAAGGCGGCAAGGGGACGACGAGCAAGGTCGTGAAGTGGCAGGTCCGTCCGAATCCGCTGGCGAAGTAGGCAGTAGGCAGTAGGCGGTGGGCGGTGGGCTCTGTCCCACCGTCTGCTGCCTTCCTCACGCTGTAACCTATAACCCATCCCCTGTAACCTATTCGTGCCCATGTCCGATCAGTTCCCTATACAGAAAACAGATGAGGAATGGCGCCGCACGCTGACGCCACAGCAGTATGCGGTGCTGCGACGCCACGGGACGGAGCCGCCCGGGTCGTGTGCGCTCCTCGCTGAGCATCGACCGGGAACGTTCCGATGTGCCGGATGTGGGCAAGTGCTCTTCAAGGCTGAGCGGAAATTCGAGAGCGGAACCGGATGGCCCAGCTTTTTTGCTCCGCTCGAGGGCGCTATCGGCACCACGACCGACCGCAGCCTCGGGATGACGCGCACCGAGGTCCACTGCAACCGATGTGGAGGTCATCTCGGCCACGTTTTCGAGGATGGCCCACCACCGACCGGGTTGCGGTACTGCATCAACGGCGTCGCGCTCAGCTTTGAGCCCTCGAGTGATCCCGAGCTGAAGAAATAGAGCTGAAGAAAATAGAGAGGATGGCAGATTCATTGCACTTTCATGGCGCGTGAAACGGTTGGGTGCAGTGCAAGGCAAGAAACGTCGCAGCGACGCCACGAATGAGGAAATCATCGAGGCGTGCGAGCGCGAGCTGGACACGGTGCGTCACCTCAACCGGCAGCACCTGGAAGTTACACGCGACGCATGGCGGCGGGATCGACAGATCCTGATCGAGCGACGTCGCAAACCTCGCTGACGCTCCCTTCGGGAAGTCACAGGTCACAAGGCACAGGTCACAAGGCACAAACCACGAAAGCCACGAATCACGAATGTGGATCAGTCTTCGTGGGCTTCGTGGTTCTTGTCGCTTTGTGACTTGGGCCTTGTGACTTGTGACTTGTGACTTGATATCATCGTCCAACCTATGCAGGTCGGGCTTATCGGGTGGCGCGGAATGGTGGGTTCCGTGCTCGTCCAGCGCATGCGGGAGGAGCACGACTTCGATCTGATCACTCCGATCTTTTTCTCCACCTCGCAGGCCGGCGCTGCGGCTCCGGCCATCGGCAAGTCCGCGCCGCCGGTCAAGGACGCCCACGATCTGGCGGCCCTGATGGACACGGATGCACTGATCTCCTGTCAGGGTGGCGATTACACAACCGCTGTGCACCCGCGCCTTCGCGAAGCCGGGTGGACCGGCTACTGGATTGACGCCGCGTCCGCGCTTCGCATGAAGGACGATGCCGTCATCGTGCTCGACCCCGTGAACAGCCATGTGATCGACAAGGCGCTCGACTCCGGCGTGACCAACTTCATCGGCGGTAACTGCACCGTCGGCCTGATGCTGATGGCGATGGCAGGGCTGTTCCGTGCGGGCCTCGTGGAGTGGGTGAGCGCGATGACGTACCAGGCAGCGTCGGGAGCTGGCGCCAAGCACATGCGCGAGCTCGTGTCGCAGATGGGTGTGGTGCACGGCGCGGCGGCAGCAAGCCTCGCTGATTCATCGTCAGCGATTCTCGAGATCGACCGTACGGTGTCCACCACGTTGCGCGGCCCGAACCTGCCGATCGAGCAGTTCGGGTACCCGTTGGCGGGCAGCCTCCTGCCGTGGATCGACAAGGACCTGGGCAACGGTCAGAGCCGGGAAGAGTGGAAGGGGATGGCCGAAGCGAACAAGATTCTTGGACGCTCCAGCGCGCCGATTCCGGTTGACGGGATCTGCGTGCGGATCGGCGCGATGCGCTCCCACAGCCAGGCGTTGACGGTGAAGTTGACGCGCGATGTGCCACTCCGCGACATCGAGGCGATGCTGGCCGAGGCGCACGAGTGGGTGCACGTCATCCCCAACGAGTGTGACGCGAGCCTGCGTGATCTCACACCGGCAACTGTGTCCGGCACGCTGCGCGTCCCGGTCGGCCGTCTTCGTAAGCCCTCAATGGGATCGGAGTACCTGATCGCGTTCACCGTTGGCGATCAGCTGCTCTGGGGGGCCGCCGAACCGCTGCGCCGCGTCCTCCGCATCATCCTGGGCGTCGCAACGGAACCGCGCCGGGCTGCGCCCGCAACGGTCGCCTGACTGGTTGGTGGTTAGTGGTTGGTGGTTTGTGGTAGGACTTACCACCAACTACCAACTACCCACCACCAACTACCAACCACCAACCACCCACCCACCCATGGTCGTCCAGAAATTCGGCGGGACATCGGTCGGCGATCCCGACGCTGTTCGTCGCCTGATCGAGATCGCCCGTGCCGCGCGTACGCGCGACGGCTGCGGGCCGGTGGTCGTGGTGTCTGCTTTGAGCGGTGTGACCGACGCGCTTCTCACAGTCGCCGCCGAGGCAGGCGCGGCGCGTGTGGAGCGCGCGCTGTCGCAGGTCGAGCAGTTGCGCGATCGGCACGTCGCGATGACCCGGGCTCTGGTGGGAGACGCCCAGATGGGTGCGCTCGCTGCGCATGTCGAGTCGGAGTTCGACCAACTGGCAGCGGTGGTCAAAGCGCTCGGGGTGCTGCGCGAAGTCTCTCCTGGCACCCTCGATGTCATTGCGGCGATGGGGGAGATTCTCAGCTCACGGATCGTTGCCGAGGCGCTCATCCATGGCGGGCTGCCCGGCGAATGGGTCGATGCACGGCTGGTGATCGTCACCAACGACGACTACACTCGCGCAGTGCCACTCATGCGCGAGACGAGCGCGGCGCTGCGCGCGGTGGTGTCCCCTCTGGTCGACGCCGGCCGCGTGCCCGTCCTTGGCGGATTCGTCGGCGCAACTATCGAAGGACATACGACGACGCTGGGCCGCGGGGGCTCGGATTATTCCTGCGCAATCGTCGGCGCCGGCATCGGCGCCGGGGAAATTCAAATCTGGACCGACGTGGACGGCATGCTGACGGCTGATCCGCGCATCGTTCCGCAGCCGCGGCTCGTGCCCCGCCTCTCGTTTGCCGAAGCCGCGGAGCTCGCATATTTTGGCGCCAAGGTCCTGCATCCGAGTACCATCCATCCCGCGGTGGAGCGCAACATCCCGGTCCGTATCCTCAATTCGCGGAAGCCCGACGGGAGCGGCACGCTCATCACGGCAGAGGCGGCGCCCGGCGCGAATCCGCTGACGGCGATGGCCGCCAAGCGGGGTGTGATCGTGGTGGATATCACCTCGGACCGCATGCTGATGGCATACGGATTTCTTCGACGCGTGTTCGAGGTGTTCGAGCGGTTTCAAACCGCCGTGGACGTCGTGACGACGTCGGAAGTGAGCGTCTCGGTGACCGTTGACGATCGGCGACACCTTGACGCCATCGTCGAGGCGCTGTCGCAGTTTGCGGAGGTCGCCGTCGAGCCGGAGATGGCGCTGCTGTGTGCGGTGGGCGACAGGCTGCGTGCCGACCCGGTCATCGCCGCTCGCGTCATCGGCGTGCTCGAGGAGGTGCCGTTGCGGATGATCTCGCAGGCAGCGTCGCGCAGGAACATCACCGTCATCATGCGGCAGGCAGATCTCCCGCACGCCATGCAACGCCTGCACGAGGAGTTCTTCACGTGACGTCAGGACCGGAGCCGGCTAGAGGGCGAGGACCGCAGGGTCAGGGTCCGGCTAAAGCCGGACACTACGTACACACAAGCGTGGTCGCGCGATGAGACTGCTGCTGGTGGGGTACGGAAAGATGGGTCGGCTCGTCGAGCAGATGGCGCCGGACCACGGCTGCGAGATTGCGGATCGCATCGACGTCGGCAGGGGCGACTGGTCGGTGCCGGCCGACGTGGCGGTCGATTTTTCTACCGCCGATGCGCTCCGTGGAAATTTCGGCCGCTACATCGGTCGCAAGCTCCCGGTGGTGATCGGCACGACAGGCTGGTTGGGGCAGGAAGCCGAACTGCGGGCGCAGGCCGAGGGCGCCGGGCTCGGCGTTGTCGCGTCGGCGAATTTTTCCATCGGCGTGAACCTGTTTCAGTTTCTCGTTACCGAGGCGGCGCGCCTGATGCAGGCGCACGAGCAGTACGGTGCATGGATTCACGAGGCGCACCACGTCACCAAGCGCGATGCGCCGTCCGGAACCGCGCTGCTGTTGCGTGACACGATGGTTTCGGCGGCGTACGCGCGGCCGATCGACATGTCGTCCACGCGGGCCGGCGCCATTCCCGGCATTCACACGGTTGGATTCGACGGCGTCTCGGATACGATCGAGCTGACGCACACCACGCGCGACCGCCGCGGCTTTGCCGCCGGCGCCCTCCTTGCGGCGCGATGGATCGTAGGGCGGCGCGGGTGGTTCACGATGAAAGACGTGCTCCGGGGAACCTGAGTAAATGCAAAATTCAAAATGCACAATTCAAATGGCAATGCAAAATTGAAATCGGGATTCAGAATCCTGTTTGCATTTTGCATCTTGAATTTTGCATTGCCGAGGAACTGAGATGCGCATCCCATTCACCGGCGTTGGAACCGCGCTGATCACCCCATTCCGCAAAGACGGCTCGATTGACGAATCGTCCGTCCGCCGGCTCGTGCGGCGGCAGATCGATGCCGGAATCCATTTTGTCTCGCCCTGCGGCACGACCGGTGAAGCACCGACGCTCGGCGACCGAGAAAAGCTGCGCGTCTGCCAGCTCGTCGTGGAGGAGGCGGCAGGCCGCGTGCCCGTGCTTGCCGGCGCCGGCGGCTACAACACGCGCGAGGTCATCGACCTGATACACGAGCTCGAGGGCATCGGCGTCGATGGGATCCTTTCGGTGACGCCGTACTACAACAAGCCCACGCAGGAGGGGCTGTATCAGCACTACAAGGCGATTGCCGAGAGCACGACGCTGCCCATCGTGCTCTATAACGTGCCCGGTCGAACCGGCGTCAACCTCGAAGTGCAGACGGTCGTGCGACTCTCGGCCCTTCCCAACGTCGTCGGTGTCAAGGAGGCGTCGGGAAATCTCGTGCAGATGAGCGAGATCGTCGCCGCCGTCCCAGGCGACTTCCTGCTCCTGAGCGGTGACGACCCTATCGCGCTTGCGGTGATGGCGGTTGGAGGAAAGGGACTCATCTCCGTGGCGTCGAATGCGGTTCCGTCGGAAATAGTCCAGCTGATCGAGCTTGCGGAAAAGGGCGACTTTGCCGGCGCCCGCCGCCTTCACCGGTGGCTGCTCCCGTTCCTCCAGGTGAATTTCATCGAAGCGAATCCAATTCCCGTGAAGGCGGCGATGGCCGCGATGGGCCTGATCGAGGAAGCGTATCGCCTGCCGCTCGTGCCTCCGAGCGCGACCGCGCGCGACAAGATCGTCAAGGTCCTTCAGGACCTCAAGCTACTCGGATCCGCCGCCCGCGTGTGACCGACCTCGCCTCCGATGGATCCGGTAGATCCGATCTTCCTTGCGCGCACTCTGATCGACATCGACTCCACGACCGGCTGCGAAGGCGATGTCGGCGCGTGGCTGTCGCGCTTCCTGGGCGAGCGCGGCTACCGCGTGGAGGAGCAGCCCGTATCGGACGGCCGCTTCAACGTCTTCGCCTCGCAGGCTGACGCGCCCGTCGTTGTCCTCTCCACGCATGTCGACTGCGTTCCTCCGTTTTTTTCGAGCCGTGAGGAGCGCGGACTGATGTTCGGCCGCGGAGCGTGCGACGCGAAGGGCATTCTGGCGGCGCAGATCGCCGCCGCTGAGCGGCTGCGCGCTGCAGGCGAAACCCGTGTGGCGCTGCTGTTCGTGGTGGGCGAGGAGCGCGGCAGCGACGGCGCCCGGGCGGCCAACCTTCGCGCGCCCGCAGGCGTGCGGTATCTGGTGAATGGCGAGCCGACCGACAATCGCCTGGGCGCTGCAACGCGCGGTGTGTTGCGCGTGCGGCTGAAGGCGCAGGGGCGCGCGGCACACTCCGCGTTTCCCGAACTCGGCGAGTCGGCCATCGACAAGCTGCTGGACGCGTTGATGGTCGTCCGCGGTGTGCAGCTTCCCGACGATCCGTTCCTCGGCCGTACCCACTACACCGTTGGCTTGATTGAGGGGGGCGTCGCGCCCAACGTCGTCTCGCCGCATGCCTCGGCGGAACTGCTGTTTCGCATCGTCGGAGACGCCGGTCCCGTCCGCGATGCGCTCGGAGTGGTCGAGGGCCTCGTCACGATCGAGCCGGTGCTCGAAATTCCGGCGGTCCGTATGCATACCGTCGACGGCTTCGAGACGGCCGTATTTCCGTACACGACGGACGTGCCCTTGCTGGGAAGCTGGGGAACGCCGCTGCTGGTCGGGCCGGGATCGGTTCTCGTCGCGCACACGAGCGACGAGCACGTCGCCATCGATGAGCTGCGCGCGGCGGTCGGCCTCTACGAAAATCTCGTGAGGCGGCTGATATACTGACGTTTTGGTGGGCCGCACCGCGGCCCGGACCCTGTGCAACTTCAGCCTGCGAACCGCGTCAGGGCCGGAAGGCAGCAGCGCTAAACAGACCCTGAGGTGTGCCGCAGGTGCACCGGGTCGCGGTGCGACCCATCAGAACTCAAGTGGAAAACTAGAGAAGTTGAAAAGTGGAAGAAGTAAACTTTTCCACTTACTTTTTCCACTTTTCCACTTTTTTCACTTTTCCACTTGACGATGGCATACCAGGTCCTAGCTCGTAAATGGCGCCCGCAGCGGTTCGACGAGGTCATCGGCCAGCAGCCGGTGACGCGAACGTTACGCAACGCCATCGCGAGCGGGCGCGTTGCCCACGCGTTCGTCTTTGCCGGTCCTCGCGGGTGCGGCAAGACGACGACGGCGCGGATATTGGCGAAGGCGCTGAACTGCGTGAAGGGGCCGGCGACCGAGCCGTGCGGCGCGTGCGACGCGTGCGTCGAAATCGCTCAGGGACGCGACATGGACGTCCTCGAGATCGACGCCGCGAGTCATACGGGCATCGACAACATTCGGGAGGTCGTGATTGCCGGGCTGGCGATTGTGCCCGTTCGCGATCGCTACAAGATCTTCATCATCGACGAAGTGCATCAGTTGTCCACGCCGTCGTTCAACGCGCTGCTCAAGTCGATTGAGGAGCCGCCCTCGCACGTCGTCTTCATGATGGCGACGACCGAGCTTCACAAGATTCCGGACACGATTCTGTCTCGATCGCAGGTGTTCGAGTTCCGTGCGATTTCTGCGAGGGCGATTGCGGACCAGCTTCGGAAGATCGCCGACACCGAAAAGATCGAGGTGTCGGACGCCGCGCTGGCGCTGATTGCGCGTTCTGCGGAGGGCAGCATGCGCGACGCGCAGAGCGCGCTGGATCAGGTGATTGCATTTGCCGGCGAGCGAGTCACGGTGGACGAGGTGTCGGCGGTGCTGGGGCTGGTCGGCCGCGACCTCCTGTTCGAGCTCGTGGACGCCGTGGTGGCGGAGGATGGCCCTCGCGCGTTCGCGCTGGCGGACCGCGCCGTCGAGTCGGGGCATGACCTCAAGCTGGTGTGCCGCGAGCTGGCGCGTGTCGTGCGCGACATGATGCTGCTGTCGGTGGATCCGGCTCGCGCTGGCGGCGGCGAGCTTGCCGACGTCGAGCTGGACCGGCTGAAGGAGCTCGCGTCTCGTTTTTCGCGCGAGGATTTCATGCGCGCCTTTGACCTGCTGAGCAAAGCCGAGCAGGAGATTCGCATGTCACCGCAGCCGCGCTACCACTTCGAGATGGCGCTGCTGCGCTGGATGCACCTGCGCAAGCTGGTGCCGCTGACGGAGCTGATGGAGCAGCTGGGATCCGGTTCCGCCGCGCCTTCCACCAGCGTGCGTGGACCCATGCGATCTGCGCTGGCTGCGTCGAAACCTGTGCCGTCGAGGACCGCCGTCGTCGCACCATCGACCCCTCGCGCCATGGCGCCGCCGACGCCGTCGCCGCCGGCAGCGGCCGCGCCAGGCGGCTCGCTGAAGGATGCGTTTCTCGGCGAGATTCGCGCCGGCAAGACGTTCTTCTATAACACCGTCGTCGCGCAGGCGCAGCGCATCGACGTGGCAGGCGATGCGATCACGTTCAGCTTTCTGCCGCATCACCGCGCGCTGCGCGAGCAGTTCGATCAGGCCAGGGCGTGGCTGGAGTCGACGGCGCAGCGACTGGCTGGCCGGCGGATCACGGTGAGTGCCGTGCAGGCGGCCTCGCCGCAGGAGCCGTCGCCAGGCTCGCAACAAGCGGACGACGCACCGGCGCCTCCGGCCAAGCGCGATCTGAAGGCGGAAGCGATGGAGTCATCGGCCGTGCAGGCGATGCTCGACGTGTTCCCGGCGGAGATACGGGACGTAGAAGAAATGTAGTCTTTAGACTTTGGTCTTTAGTCTTTCGTCGCGCCTAGAGACCAAAGACCAAAGACCAGAGACCAGAGACCAGCGACGACCAACGACTAGAGACGATGAACATCCAGGCAATGATGAAGCAGGCGCAGGAGATGCAGGAGCGCCTCAAGCAACAGATGGCGGACATGCGCGTCGAGGCCACGGCGGGCGGCGGCATGGTGACCGTCGTCGTCAACGGCGTGAAGCAGCTTCAGTCGATCACGCTTGATCCCGAGGTTGTGTCGAAAGAAGACGTCGAGATGCTGCAGGACCTCATCCTCGCGGCCGTCAACGACGCCGGCCGCAAAGTCGACGAGCAGCTCGGGCAGTCGATGAGCGGCCTGCTCGGCGGCATGAAGATTCCGGGCCTCTGATTGTCTCTCCCCGAACCCCTTTCCCGACTCATCGAGCAGCTCCAGAAGCTCCCGGGCATCGGCGCGAAGGGCGCGCAGCGCCTGGCCTTTCACCTGCTCAAGAATCCGCGCGAGGACGCCGAGCGGCTGTGCGACGCGATTCGCGACGTCAAGGAACAGGTGACGTATTGCTCGATCTGCAACAACATCACGGCGTCCGATCCGTGCGCTTTCTGCGCGAGCGGCTCGCGCGATTCGCGTCTCATCTGCGTGGTCGAGGAGCCCCAGAACGTCATCGTCGTGGAAAGGACGCGTGAGTTCCGCGGCGTGTATCACGTGCTCATGGGCGTGCTGTCGCCCCTTCACGGCGTGGGCCCCGACGACCTGAAGATCAAAGGGCTGCTGAGTCGTGTCGGCGATGGCGGCGTGGACGAAGTCATTCTCGCGACGAGCCCCACGGTCGAGGGCGAGGCGACGGCCCTCTACCTGGCGCGCCTGCTGAAGCCGCTCGGCGTACGCGTAACGCGGATTGCGATGGGCATTCCCGTCGGCTCTGATTTAGAGTATGCGGACGAAATCACGATGACGCGCGCGATGGAAGGCAGAAGGGACATTTGAAATCGATGATTGGCGATTTGATGATTGATGACTGTTGTCGATTGCCGATTTGTGATTTCCGATTAATCATCGATTGATTCGTTCAATCCCATAATCTTCATTCGACAAGAATCGCCAATCTTCAATCTTCGATCTGCAATGCTGCCCGCCTTGTATCAGCTTCCTGCCGCGCTCGTGCTGCTCGTCGGTGGGGTCGTGGCCTGCTTTTTCGGCTACCGCCTGTTTCGCATCGTTCTGGCGATTTTCGGCTTCATTCTCGGCGCCCTGGCGGCCAGCTCCATTTTCGGTATGAGCGACACGGCTCCCATGCTCATTGCCGCGGTCATCGGGGGGCTCCTTGGCGCGGCGATCCTTCTTGCAGCCTACTTCGTGGGGGTGGCGCTGATCGGCGCGGGCCTTGGCGCGGTCGCCGCGAATCTGTTCTTCGCCGCCGGCGAGCGCGATCCGCACTTCCTGGTGGTTGTCTTCCTTGCGATTGCAGGCGCCGCGGCCGCCATGTATCTGCAGCGCTATTTCATCATCGTCGGCACCGGCTTCGGCGGTGCATGGACGATGATTGTGGGCGCGATGGCGCTGATTGGCGACCGGGCAGCACTGGCGGCAGCAGCCGCCGGTGACGTGTGGGTGGCGTATCCAATGAATCCGGCGCCGGGCCAGCGGTGGCTCCTTGTTGTCTGGCTGGCGCTCGGCGCAATTGGCACTGGCGTTCAGCTTGGTATCACCGGCGGCGAGCGGGGAAGGGTCGGCCGGAGGCGGCGAAAGAAGTAGTCGGAGGCCTTAAGGCCTCCGGCTACCAGTCGTACCCAAAATCCGTACGTGGTGTCCGGCTTCAGCCGGACCGTGTATTTCTGATCCAGCGGTATAGCCAGCGCGTCATCTACCCGTACGACGGGAGCGTGTGGTCAAAGGCAGGGCGGGTTGTCGGTTGCCCCGGGAACCGGTAAGATCAACGGGTTCGGCCGACCGCTGCGGTCCCACCTGTATTCCTCAGTAGCTCAATGGCAGAGCATCCGGCTGTTAACCGGAGGGTTGCTGGTTCGAGTC